>CANRWO010000005.1 GCA_947643615.1 uncultured Lachnospiraceae bacterium | reverse complement strand
GTCGCAACTAAGCGACGCTTCATTTTAACTGAGGGCGAGCGATTTGACGCTTACGATAAGAGCAAACCAAGGACATAGCATTCCTGTTGATGTGGAATTAAAAGAACAGGATCCCCCAGAATTTCTATATCACGGAACGGCTACCAGATTTTTGAAAAGCATTGAGGCAGAGGGTTTGAAACCAATGAGCCGCTTGTATGTGCATTTATCAAAAGATGTTGAAACGGCTTTAAAAGTTGGAAAACGCCATGGAGAGCCAGTGATATTGAAGGTATACAGCAGAGATATGTATAATAGCGGCCATAAGTTTTATCTATCTGAGAATGGCGTGTGGCTGACTAAAAAAGTGGATGCAAAATATTTTGCAGTAATGAAGGATTGATTGAAAAAGGGCTTTCATCAATTATCCCCTAAATATTTGCCGATTCCTGCCATCCATATTTTCATAACCAAGCGTTGGGGCAATAATTTTACATTTAAATGCTGGCACTTTACATACAAAGAGCAAACGGACATATCTTTTCCTTTTTTCGCGTCTCTGATGGCCTGCCGGACGACTCTTTCGGCAGTGACCAATCCCGGATACCGTACTTTCTTTCCGTTTATCTCTTTCGGTAAAAGTTCCGTATCTACCCATCCCGGACAAACTGCCATACTTGTAATACCGGTTCCTTCTAATTCTACGTTAAGCGCCCTGGAATAATTTTTCCCAAAAGCTTTGGATGCAGCATACAAATTGATATAAGGATTGGGTTGAAAAGCGGAAGCAGATGAAATATTTAGTATTTTGCTTCCTTTTCCCATGTATGGAATGCAAAGCTGGGTAAGCATGACGGGAGCCTTACAATTCAAATTGACCGTCCTGTCAATTTCTTCTATAGAGAAATCACTGTATTTTCCCATTTTGGCTGAACCTGCATTATTGATCAAATAGGCCACCAGAGGCTTCTTCTCTTGGAGCAGCTCCTTTATCTGTTGGATTCCTTTTATGTCAGACAAATCAGCCGAAACGGGAATTACCTTGTGGCCGTATTCTTTTTGAAGCTCTAATAGTTTTTGACTGTTTCTGGCAATTGACCATACCTCGTCAACTTCTTCTTTCAATATCTGCTTCAAAAATTCTCTTCCAAGTCCACCTGTGGCTCCGGTTAAAATCACTATTTTTTTCATGATTTTATTATCCTTTCATTACAGTTCTTTTGAAACATCTACCGAAATCACTTTATACGCTGTTGAAAAAAGCCGTTTCAGCAAATACAAATAATCCACGCCCCAACAGTAATCTGCAAGCTTTATACTTGAACCGTCTTCTATACTTTTAACACACATTCAGCTGCATGTAAAGCATTTTCAGCTTAGCTTCTCCTTAAAATATTTTGGGTGAAATATGGTGGGGATATGGTATAATATATCCATAATCTGATTTCTGAGTCCATATGCGCCAAAGCGCATGGGATTATGATATATCCAGGAGCTATAAAATGATTTGGCAAGCCTGTTTGAAAAGGGGCGGGGCGCCAATAGAAAAGAAAGGACACGGTATGGCAGAGTATGTATTAAGCTGTTGTTCGACAGCGGATTTGTCCAAAGAACATTTTGCGGACAGGGACATTCAGTTTGTCTGTTTTCATTGTACCCTGGGAGGGAAAGAATATCTTGACGATTTCGGGGAATCCCTTCCGCCGGAAGAGCTTTACCGCAGAATGACTGCGGGGGAAGATGCGAAAACCTCACAGATCGGCGTGGGGGAGTATGAGGCCCTATTTGAAAAAAATTTAAAAGAGGGAAAGGATATCCTGCATGTGACGCTGTCATCCGGTATCTCCGGCACATACAATTCGGCATGTGTCGCAAGAGACGAATTGTCGGAACGCTATCCGGAAAGGAAAATCTATATTGTGGATTCCCTCGGTGCATCCAGCGGATATGGACTGATCATGGACACGTTGGCGGATAAGCGGGATTCGGGAACGGCCATTGACGAGCTGTATCGCTGGGTTGAGGAAAATAAGCTTAACCTGCACCATTGGTTTTTCTCCACTGACCTGACCTTCTACATAAAGGGAGGCAGGATTTCCAAGACGGCTGGATTCATCGGATCGGTCATGAGTATCTGCCCGCTGCTGAATATGGACAATGAGGGCAGGCTTATTCCCAGGGAAAAGATTCGCACCAAAAGGAAGGTCATCAGCCGGATCGTGGAGAAAATGGAGTCAAATGCGCAGGGCGGGTTGGACTATTCCGGAAAGTGTTATATAAGCCATTCCGAATGTATGGAGGACGCCAGGGCAGTGGCGGCCCTGGTGGAAGAAAAATTTACAAAGTTAAACGGAAGGGTGAAGATTTTCCCCATCGGGGCCACCATAGGAAGCCACACGGGGCCTGGCACAATTGCGCTATTTTTCTGGGGAGGAACAAGGGAAGAATAGTTTAGAGGGAAGTGGGCCAGTTGGTAAGGATTTTGGCAGGTTTGCCATTCAGGGCAGGATTTTCCCTTGTATTTTGGCGGTTTTATTTTTATAATGTTAGTAACTGTAGGACAAAATGATACTTATATAAGTAAGAATGGAGGCATTTATGGGATTTTTGACAGGAAAGACAGCAATTATCACAGGGGCAGGCCGGGCTGTATTAAAGGACGGACGCTGCGGTTCCATCGGTTACGGGATTGCCACTGCCTATGCAAAGGAGGGCGCCAACCTGGTTATTACCGGGCGCAATGTAAAGAAGCTGACGGATGCAAAGGAAGAGCTGGAGGCGAAGTACGGAATAAAGGTTCTTACCCTGCAAGCGGACATCAATGCCGGTGCGGATAACATTGCCGTAGCGGAGAGCGTGGTAAAGCGGACGGTGGAGGAGTTCGGCGGGATCCAGGTGCTGATCAACAATGCCCAGGCATCCGCTTCCGGAGTTACCTTGGCAGACCACACCATGGAGCAGTTCGACCTGGCAATGTATTCCGGCCTGTATGCAGCCTTCTGCTATATGAAGGCTTGTTATCCCTATTTGAAGGAAAGCAAGGGTTCCGTGATCAATTTTGCTTCCGGCGCAGGATTGTTTGGTAATTTCGGGCAGTGCGCTTATGCGGCGGCAAAAGAGGGTATCCGGGGCCTCACCCGCGTGGCGGCTACCGAGTGGGGGCCTGACGGGATCAATGTAAATATCGTTTGTCCTCTGGCCTGGACAGCACAGCTGGAGCAGTTTGAGGAGGCTTACCCCGAAGCGTTTAAACAGAATGTGAAGATGCCGCCCATGGGCCATTACGGTGACTCCGAGCTGGAGATCGGCAGGGTGTGCGTACAGCTGGCATCCCCTGATTTCAAGTATATGTCCGGCGAGACACTGACATTGGAAGGCGGAATGGGGCAGAGGCCGTAAGGGAAGGAAAGCAAAGCAGCCGTGGTGCCGGCTTCTGATTTTATGTGGGCTGAACCTATGAGCTTGCCCAAAAGCTGCCTATGCATGGAGGGGGTGTATGCACCCCCTCTTGGGCGGCGTAGAAATGAGGTGTTTTATGGGATTATTCGGAAAAAAGAAATTGCAGAAACCGGAGGATGAGAATGCTGCGCAGGGCCGGGAGGCAGCACAGCCGGGGCAGGATCGCTGGGAGACGGGCAGTCCGGCAGCAGGAGGCCGGACGGAGGAGAGCCGGGAAAGAGGGAGCCAGCCGGTGGAAAAGCAGCTTGAGAGGAAAGAATATATCAGGGGAGCAGGTGGCACCATCGTTACCAAGTCTATTTTAAGCGGCGCATCAAAGCTGAAATGGATGTTCCGGCAGGAGGGCAGTCCTGGTAATGGCTGGGTGGCTTTCGGGGATACGGATTCCCAGGAATATGTAAATGATGCGAATAATATGGCTGTCGTTGATTTCAATACATTGGCAAATATCGAACCCACTGTTGTGAACATTTTCTATATGCCCATGGGCAGTGACCTGGAGTTTTGTTCCGATAAAAGGGGGAAATATTTTGTTGACACAAGAACCGGGAAGGAGATCAGGGAGCCGGTCAAGCATCCGGCGCAGATTGCGTTTGAGAAGAACCTGAAATTCCTGAATCAGGAAACATATCCTCTGGAATTTTTTCAGATGCTTTTCACCGGAAGCGGTGAGACGGAAGTTATTTCTGCAGGGACAACGGATTTCCCTACAGGGGAAGTGGTTCTCGCAGATCCTATGGCATATCTGGGCAGCAAATATGAGACGGTTCTGGATCGGAGGATCCCCCCGGGAAGCTATCCTGTGGAGCTGTCAGTGTTCCGTTCCCGTATTGCTGGCCTGCGTATCGCTGCCGCAAGGCTTATGGTCTGTGACAGGCCGCCTGTCCGCTATGAACTTGCCATGCCCAAAGGAAAGAAAATAGAAGACTTGGGAAAGCCGGGAGTCTGGACCTTTTTCGGGGTGGATGCAGGACTTGCCAGTTTTGCGGATTCCCGGACATCAAGCGATTACCGGAATTTCCTGGAAAACTGGCAGAAGGAAAACCCGGGGAAAAATAAATATTTGGATTATTTTGCGCCTCTATTCCGGAAAAGCTACGAAGCGAACCCGGAGGTTCAGACTCCGGACGGCAATTTCATTGAGTGGCGGCTGCCGGAGACCGGGCAGAGGATTGTTTTCTTTACAAGCGGCATGGGAGACGGAATGTACAGCGGGTATTGGGGATTGGATGAAAATGGAGAGACAGTCTGCCTTGTGGCTCCTTTTATGAATCCTGAACTTTTCTAAAGGGCGTTTGCCTGTCAATTTTATGGATTTCAAGTACAGCAGGCAGTGCCTGCTCACAGGGACTTGGGAATCATTGTACAAGTGTTTCCATGGGATACGGGGGAGAAAACGGTCCCCGTCATTTTGCAGAGTGGGTGACTGCGCTGTGACAGGATATATTATATAAGGTGTAACTCCTGTATTCTGGCATAGACTCTGTCAAATATATATTCGTATTCTTTGTTGGCGTTTCGTAGTTTGAGGAATTTGTCCTCCCGGAAGCGGATCGCCGTATTTGGTTCAAATTCATGGGCTAATTCCCGCAGCGTTTCGGAGGTGTTGAACATCTGGCTCAGGGTGTCCCTGGCGTCGCGCTGGAAATAGTCTGCCACGAGGGCGCAGTTATAATCGAAAAGGGGAGCCATTTTCACTAATTTCCCTGTGGTGTTATCCATAAAGAAGCCGTAATTTTGCGTGTGTCTGTCCGTATTGATAATAATGTAATCCAGCAGGGGGATGCAGGCGAATTGGTTTCCCCATAGCTGGAGGCAGTAGGATTTGAAATCCATGTGGCATCGGCGCATATATTCCATGACTTCCCAGGCTTCAACAAAAGAGTAGTTTTCATCTACAAAGTTTTTGCAGATGGAAATGAATTCCGTCCCATCCATGGTTTTTTTGATATCGCCTACGTAGTCTACGCACTCAATGATATTCTCAAAACAATTCAGTATTTCCGAGGCCAGGATTTCCATTTTCGTATTGACGAAATCATTGGTCCTGTCCGATTTTAATATGTAGAGATCGTTGCCCAAGTGGATCCAGCCTTTCCGGAACAGTCCCTTTGTGGTCAACTCCGGGCAGATGCAGCTGGTGGTAATGGTGGGACTGAAACCGCTTAACGAAACGTTGAGGATGTCGCGCAGCTTATTTTTTCTGATGTTTACATTGTCCCAGCAAGTATTTTCAGAATCCTCCCTGACCCAATAGCTGTCCTGGATGGATACCCCTTTACATTTTGCACAGATATTTACCCTGTTATCAATGGAATCTATTTGCGGGATTTGAAACGCCGCGTAGATTTGCTTTGCATTATCCCTGGACAGGGACAGCACACGGCTGCTTAGATAGTTTTTTACTGCCTGCACATTATGCAGGATATCTTTTAAGGCCGCCGAACTCCTGATGTCGGACCGCAGGCAGAAGGGAAGCAGGTCTTTTTCTATTACTTCTACCACAAAGTCCTCAAAGTCAAAATATAGTACCTTGGTATCTTTTAACATTAAATACATTGTTTTCACCGCTTTGTTTCCGAGCGTGTTTCTCCTACAAATTGGACTGCACATCTGACAAGAATTATTCTCAAACACACTCTTGTATCGAATCTATCTTTCCCTATTTTACACACTTATGGCACAATGGTCAATAGTTGTTATGCCGGCAGGGTTCTCCGGATGTATACCGGTGCCGGCTCAGCAGGGCCGTATGCTGCGGAATGGCAGGGGTGGATGTGCCATAGAAAGAATTTGGATACCTATCATTAGGGTATTTATGCTCCTTTTTTCCTTTATAATTTATATTGAATTTTTTTAATTATTTCTTTACTGAGGAGGTAGCTTTTAAATGGCACAGAAGTATCAATGGACAGTCAATGTCGGCGGTGTGGACCATCATTTCGAGTACAAGTCAAACAAGTGGCTTATTGTTGACGGGGAAAAGTATAAGCTGAAAAGCGCAAGCTGGTTTATGCAGCTTATCGATTACGCGGTTAACATCGGGGATACTACCTGCCGCCTTGTGGTGATTGGGACTAAGGTAGACCTGGCGGTAAACGGTAAGTTCCTGGGAAGCGGCAAGGACTATGAGCCTGTCGGAAGTATTCCCATAATAGTTACGATATTCAGCGCTGTCAGTGTGATTCTTGGATTCTTATTGAATAGTTTTGTGGGAATGGCTATCGGTGTGCTGCTTGCCACGTTGTATTTTAGTATTTATCTCAAAAAGAAAAAGGTAGGGCCTGTGGTGGTTACATTTGTAATCGCTATTATATGCCAGGTTGCTTTCGGGTTTGGCATCGCACTGCTTTTGAATTCTCTGATGGTATAATACAGGCGGGAGTAAGAGGGATACGGTATGGATTATAACGGTAATCAGAGTGGAAACGGTAATTCCGAAAACGTACAGCAGGACTGGGGGCAGCAGAATGCATCTCAGAAACCCGTGGTAGTCAATGAACTTGCGCATAGTAAAGACAGCCTGGTAGCCATTTCCCTGGTCTTAGGTATTCTGGGAATCGTTTTTTGCTGGGTTATCTGTGTGCCCATTATTTTGTGTGTGATCGGGCTTGTTATGGGAATCGTAAGTATCATAAGGACTGACCAGCACAGGGGATTGTCTGCTGCGGGGATTGTCACTTCCGCAATTGGCCTTGTATTGAGTATTCTTCTGCACTTATTATACATATTGCTCAGCTGACGGAAATGTTTGCGGATGAAAGAATCCCTGCATGGCTCCTGTTTGGAGTTGTGCAGGGATTTTCTGTTGTGGTAAAGAACCTGCAAGCCGGTGATGCCCAATATGTCCCAATATATACCTGATTGGGATTGCTAATATTATACTTGACTGATATTATAAAAGGTACTATAATTGCAGACATAGTCGCGGCTGTGACATAAACCCTTATGAAAATAAGGTATATTGCAGTCTGCTGATCTGTGTAACTCTCACCGAGTGGTTCTGGCGGTAGTTTTCAATTTTTTAAAAAGCACTGAAACGGGCAATGGCAGATATGCCAAACTCAGCTAAGGCTGGTTTTCAGCATAGCACTTGGAACATTGCCTGCGAAAACTAGGGCCTGCCAACAATGGAAGAAGCAGGGCAAAGAGGATATTAAGCTGATGAAAAAGAATCCCAAAAAAAATATAAAGATATGCCTGGTAGGATCGTCAGGAGGGCACTTGAGCCATTTGTATATGCTTCGGCCGTTTTGGAGCGGGCAGGAACGCTTCTGGGTTACTTTCGACAAGGAGGATGCCAGAAGCCTGTTGAAAGGGGAGAAGGTCTATCCGTGCTATTTTCCCACAAACAGGAACTTGAAAAATTTGATCCGCAATTCTGTTCTGGCATGGAAAGTGCTGCGGAGGGAGCGTCCTGACCTGATTATTTCTTCGGGGGCGGCAGTTGCAGTACCATTTTTTTATTTGGGAAAACTTTGGGGCGCAAAGTGCGTATACATAGAAGTTTTTGACCGGATAGACAAACCTACTATGACAGGAAAGATAGTGTATCCGGTGGCTGACAGATTTATCGTACAGTGGGATGAGCAGAAGGCGGTATATCCGAAGGCAGTGAACTTGGGTAGTATTTTTTGACGCTGGAGCATGTTTGAAAATTGCTTTCTGACAGATGTGCGAAACAATTTTTAAACATACTTCAGGGACGGGGTAAGCAGTATGCGGAAGGACGGGCATAGACATGATTTTTGTTACGGTGGGAACCCATGAACAGCCATTTGACAGACTAATTAAATATATGGATCACCTGAAGCGGGACGGACTGCAGGAAGAAGTTTTTATGCAGACAGGTTACAGCGCCTATCAACCCCAATACTGTGAGTGGGGCAGGATCATACCCTACCACGAAATGGAAAAGCGCATTGCCCAGGCAAGGATCATCATTACCCATGGGGGGCCGGCCAGCTTTATCCAGGCCCTGCAAGCCGGGAAAACGCCTATCGTGGTGCCCAGGCAGAGCCGGTACGGGGAGCATGTCAA
The DNA here is from genome assembly GCA_947643615.1 of uncultured Lachnospiraceae bacterium. Taxonomy (GTDB): domain Bacteria; phylum Bacillota; class Clostridia; order Lachnospirales; family Lachnospiraceae; genus Acetatifactor. The sequence goes on along the minus strand of CANRWO010000005.1, from coordinate 105,157 downwards.
CGACCACCAAACGGAGTTTGTCAGAGAGGTGGCGGAACGAATGGGAACGATCATCCCTGTATACGAAATAGAAGAGCTGGGGGAAGCAGTGGGGCATTATGATGAACTTGCGGCCGCCAGACATTTGGGACAAGGCAGCCATAACCGGGAATTTAACCGGATGTTTGGGATATTGGTAGAAGAAATGTTCCAGGGAGGTCGTGTATGGCAAAAGTAGGTATTATGTCCATGCAGCGTATAGCAAATTACGGTTCTTTCCTGCAGGCATATGGTTTGAATGCTTTATTGGAAGGGATGGGGCAGGAAGCGGAATTTGTGGATTACCATGTGGGCAGGCCTGTCATGTCGGCCGGAACGAAACCGTTGACGCCTGTGGGCAGAAAATTGAGTAAACTGCGGGAAGTTATGGGGTATGACGCAACCGTAAGGCAACGGCTTCAATTTGTCCTGTATAAAAAGAATTTTGCCGCCAGATATCACGGGGAATTGGGATTGGACAGAGAACCTAACTATCTGCCCAAACTGGATGTGCTGTTGATCGGCAGCGACGAGGTATTTAATTGTATACAACAAAATCAGATGGTGGGGTTTTCGCCTGAATTATTCGGAGCAGGACATAGGGCAGAAAAGCTGGTTTCCTATGCGGCTTCTTTTGGCAATACAACGCTGGAAAAGCTGGAGAAATATGGGAAAGTGAAGGAGGTTGCGGAAGCCCTGCAGGGGTTTGACGCGATCTCGGTTCGTGACAGGAATTCCGGGGAGATTGTCCGGGAATTATCCGGGAGAGAGCCGGAATACCATCTGGATCCTGTGCTCATATATGATTTCATGGGAAAGTGCAAACGGATTCCGGATCTGGTGCAAAAGGAGAAATATTTGATCTTATACGCTTATTCCGGAAGGGTTTCACCGGAAGAGGCTGAATGGATACGGCAATATGCCAGGGCGAAGGGATGGAAAGTTTATGCAATTGGCGGTGTCCACAGATGTGCGGACCGATTTATAGACTGTTCGCCCTTCGAAGTTTTATTGTATTTCCGGCATGCGGAAGAGGTCATAACCGACACTTTCCATGGGACGATTTTTTCTATTATTGCCAGAAGGAGATTCGTGACAATCACACGCAGGAGCATTGGGGATTCCTATGGGAATGAAGAAAAATTGACGGATCTGTTGGAAAGGCTGGGACTGGAATGCCGTCAGGTTTGGGATATCCATAAAGCAGGGGATATATTGGAGACGGAAATCAAATATGGGGAGACGGAAGAAATACTGCAGAGAGAGCAGAGGAAGAGCCAGGTGTATCTCCATAATATAACAGGAGGGAAACACTAATGTCGAAGAGCAACAAGCCGTTGGTCTCTATCATTGTAGCTATATATAACGGCGAACGCTATCTGCAGAAATGTTTGGCGTCCTGCCTGTCCCAGGATTATGGCAGGCTGGAAGTGATACTTGTTGATGACGGGTCGGAGGACGGCTCCGGCAGGATGGCGGATGAAGCGGCAGGGAAGGATGGAAGAGTCAGGGTCATCCATCAGGAAAACTCCGGAGTGAGTGCTGCAAGGAACCGTGGACTGGAATGTGCCCGGGGAGAATATATCTGTTTCGTGGATCAGGATGACTGCATATCAGCGGATTATGTGAGCTACTTTTACAGTCTGATCTGTGATTACGGGGCCCAGATTGCCTATACACCGTGGGCAGATAAATTTTTTGACGAGATACATGAAGAGAAGAAAAAGGATGAAACAGGATTGGTTTCCGGTATTCAGGCGGCGGAGGACATGCTGTACCATAAAATTATAATAGGGCCATTTAATAAAATGATCCGCAGGGACTTGATTGACGGAAATCAAATCCGTTTCCAGACGGATTTTTACAATGGAGAAGGTTTTGCGTTTTCCATAGAGTGTTTCCTTCATGCAGAGCGGGTGGCTGTAGGGAAGCGGAGAGTGTATCATTACCGCGTGGGAAATACGGAAAGCGGCGCGTCAAAATTCAGGCTGCCTTCCATATACAGCAGCATAAATGCGCAGCAATATATAAAAGGCTTATTGGACGGACTTGCGCCGGGGATAAAGGAGGCATGGAATTTCAGCAATTGGCATACCCATTGCGACTGTCTGAATATGATGGTGGGCTGTGGAGTGACAAAAGCATATGGGAAGGAATATAACATCCTGAAAAATGTCTGCAAAAAGGATGCGTTTTGTGCGCTGAAAGCTCCTGTGTCACTGCAGCAAAGGATGAGAGGGATACTGTTTAAAATCCATCCTTATATGGCTGCATGCATTATCAATTGTTTTAGGATCCGTAAATTCCAAGTTTACAGTGGGGGGGGGGTAATTTTTCCGGACACTGGGACAACTTACCGGGATGTATAGGGAGGTATGCTTATGTGTATTGAGCAGCCTCTTGTATCAGTCATTGTACCGGTTTATAATGTAGAACCCTATCTGTTGACGTGCATAGAGAGCATTATGGGACAGTCATATAAAAAACTGCAAATTATTTTGGTAGACGATGGGTCATCGGATCATTCAGGGCAAATCTGCGATGCATGTGCGGAAAAGGACAGCCGTATAAAGGTGATACATAATCAGAATGCAGGTGTTAGTGCGGCGCGTAATTGTGGAATGGATGTTGCGGATGGAGAGTATGTCTGTTTTGTGGACGGTGATGATTATGTGATGCAGGACTATGTGGAATACCTGCTGCATTTGGCAGTGGACCATAGTGCGATGATTGCCATATCGACAGAGATGTTTACAACATTTAATCCTGTGAGGCAGGAAAATATGAGAGAAGCCGTGTACACGGGTGAAGAAGCTACGGAAGCAATCCTATGCTATAATATACCTATCGGCGTATATAATAAATTGTTTAAACGAAGCTTTTTGTTGGAATTTCAGCTTCGATTTATTGAGGGCCTGCCTATCGGGGAAGGGTTTAATTTTAATGCGGCAGCATTCCAGAGGGCGGAAAATGTTGCCATAGGACACAGACAGATATATTTTTACCGAAGGGATAATGCGGGCAGTGTGACAATAAAGTTTCAAGCAGAAAAGTGGAAAGCCGGATTATCGGCTATCCATCGGATCAAAAAAGATTTTGTAATACATAGCGGCAGACTGGAGCAGGCCTGGAATTTTGCGTGGTGGAGAACCAATACGGATGTTTACGACTTATTGGTTTTATCCAATGCTGCAAAGCAATATCCGAAAATGTATCGCGGATGCAGGGAGGTAATGAAAAAGTACGCTTTTTGCTGTTTTAAGGCGCCTGTATCCCGGAAAAACAGGTTAAGGGCAGTGGTAATGTCCATTTGCCCTGCGCTGATACCTATGGCAATGAAGCTACGCAGGATGAGGCATCCTGTGAATTAGTATTGCTATAGTATTTGGATCAGGCTTCCCGCAGAAGATGGAGATTGTATAAATGACATTATTTGGTTACTTGTGGTTAGTGATAGTTATATGCTGTTTCCTCAGGAAAGACATGAAATATATGGCTTTCATTACGCTGCTGTTCATGTGTTTCCAGAGCGCTAACGTATTATATTTTAATGACAGGGGCGTTGGGCCGCAGATTTTGACATCTATTATGTTTATCGCCCGTTCGGTTTTGAGCCATGGAACGATTATCCGTATCGCCAAAGACCGGAAAAAGAATTATGTTGACATTTTTTTGCTGCTGCTGCTGGGAGTGGTACTTTATTCATCAGTAAAAAATGACGTCCTGGAAGAAAGGACATTGGCTGTGATACAGCTTATTGTTTATGTGGTGTGTTTTATCTGTATGGAGAGAACGCTAAAGGGAATGGGAGAAGCTGACATTTACAGCATGATCAGGGGGATCACAATCATTATACTGACAATCGGCGCGCTTCAATGGCTGACTGCTATGAAGATTCTGAACCTTAGGGATATCCTTAAGGTACTTGTCTATAACGACAACGGCAGCTCAGTAGCATTTAATTCACAGATAAAGAGATTATACTCGACATTTATGGAACCGTCATATTTTGCCGGATTTGTGGTGGGGGCCTTTTATTATTTTTTCTCCATAAGCACAAAGTGGAAAGAAAATATTATTTTGATGTGTGGGTTGTTTATTGAATTGCTTCTGTCGAAAAGCTCTGCTGCGTTTGGCGCGTTTCTGGTGGTGGGAATCGTATTTGTGGCCGTTTCGCGTAATATTGATTTTCAGTGGAAAATAGCAATCATCGCCTGTGGTGTAATGGGGTTCTTGTTTTTGTATTTTGGCTTTTATGAATTATTGGATTCCGTCATTTTCTCCAAGGCTGATACAGGTTCCTACAGAACGAGGCTGGCAATGAATAACCGGGCAATGAGGGCCTTTCAAGCTTCGCCATGGTATGGGACCGGGTATAAATCGGTTCGTGGGAGCAGTATTGTTAATACACTTTTGGGGCAGCTGGGAATGAGCGGGTTGGCATTATATTTGATTGTCAATATTAAAATCTTTGCTGCGGTTCTAATGAAAAAGCAAAGAACTTTTTGTTCCGTATTGTATGACGGAGCCAGGTTCGGACTGCTTTCTGCAGTGGCTTGCCAGGTAATTGCGTGTCCTGATGTGGATCTTTGTACATATTGGTTCTGGATGTATGCCGTTGCAGCCCATTTTGCGGTATCCGGAAAAGAAAGCATTGCCCGTAAGACCGGGGAGGTGGTGGCCGATGAGCGATGGAATTATAAAGCGCAAAGTTTTTACTAATTTGATATGGCGGTACTCAGAGCGATGTGGGGCCCAGCTGGTAAGCTTTGCAGTACAGATTGTCTTGGCGAGGATCATCGCGCCGGAAGCTTTTGGAACCATATCGTTGGTACTGGTCTTTTCACAGGTTTTACAGGTGTTTGTGGACAGTGGACTGGGAAATGCCCTGATCCAGAAAAAAGATGCGGATGATTTGGACTTTTCTTCGGTATTTTATTTTAACATGTTATGGTGCACTGTGCTGTATGGGATATTGTGTGCTGTGGCGCCGTTGATTGCACGCTTTTATGGTGACAATTCACTTGTCCCGGTGATCAGGGTATTATGCTTTACCGTAGTAATTTCCGGATTGAAAAATGTTCAGCAGGCCTATGTGTCAAAAACACTGCAGTTTAAAAGTTTCTTTTTTGCAACTCTGGGAGGAACGGTATGTTCTGCTGTGGCCGGCATAGGGCTGGCGCTTAAGGGCGCAGGTGTTTGGGCGTTAGTGGCGCAGAAACTTATAAATCTTTTCGTGGATACGGTAATCCTATGGATTACTGTGAAATGGCATCCCAAATGGATGTTTTCGTTTTCCAGGCTTAAACGGTTACTTTCGTATGGCTGGAAGCTTTTGGCGGCATCTTTGGTGGATACCTTATATGGTGAGCTGCAGCAGCTTGTGATAGGGAAAATGTATTCGCCTGCGGAACTGGCGTACTTTAACCGGGGAAAACAGTTCCCTAATTTTATTGCTTACAATATTAATGCGTCCATTGACAGCGTGCTGTTACCGGTTATGGCTATGCAACAGCAGGACAGGGGACAGCTTAAAAATATACTGAGGAGATCTTTTAAAACCAGTATCTTTATTATGGCGCCTTTAATGATGGGACTATGTTTTATGGCTTCGTCTGTCGTGAGCCTGCTTTTATCGGAGGAATGGCTTCCCTGTGTGTTTTTTATGAAGCTTTTATGTGTAATGCTGATGTTACAGCCAATTGGGATTTTCAACCGAAATGCTATTAAAGCAATGGGTTACAGTGCTATTGTGCTGAAGCTGGAAGTAGTGAAGAAACTGATTGGAATAGTGTTGCTTGTCTCAGCCATGTGGTTTGGCGTCAGAGCCATAGCCGTTGCCATGCTTATAACGGAATTGACAGGGTTAGTGATCAGTTCCGTGCCAAATTGGAAGCTGCTGGATTATAAATTGGGGGAACAGTTAAAGGATGTTATCTCAAGTATCTTGCTTGCATTGGCAATGGGAGCCTTTGTTTGGGGAATCGGTATGCTGCTTCCATTTCCGCTGATAGTTACCATGCTTGTGCAAATTGTGTCGGGAGCAGTATTTTATGTGGGTGGGTCAATATTGACGAAAAACGATTCTTTTAAATACTTGTACGATATGCTGCAGGAAGTTCGTAAAAGGAGGAAATAAGAGACATATGGTTGAAATTTCAATTATTGTACCAATCTATAATTGTGAAAAATATTTGGAACGCTGTCTCGAAAGCATCCGGGGCCAGGTATTCCAAAACTGGGAAGCAATATTGGTTGACGACGGTTCAACAGACAGGTCAGGTGACATCTGCGATTTATATGCGGACAGGGATCCTCGGTTTTCGGTAATCCACCAGGAAAATAAAGGCGCCAGCATAGCACGTATGGAAGGGGCAAGATTATCCAAAGGGAAATATCTTGGATTTGTTGACAGCGATGACTGGATATCGCCGGAGATGTATCGGAGAATGTATGACGAGGGGCGGAAGCATGATGCGGATATGGTACTCCTGAGCACGGCTATATCTGAAACGGAAAATGATATGTTGAAAAGAAGGCTGGTGAAAGTCCCCGCAGGGTTATATGACAGGGAGCGGATGGAAAAGGAGATATTTCCGGACGCACTCTCAGACGGCGGTTTTTTTACCCATAGTATAAATTGCGCAATGACAAACAAATTATTTCGCAGGGAATGCTTGATGCCGTATATATTGCACAGTGAGGGGGCGTTTATTATGGCGGAGGATGCGGCAATATCTTTCCCGGTGCTTTTTTCCAGTAACCGTGTGTATGTATGCGAAGATTTTGACTCATATCACGTGTATGCCAGGGAAGGGTCAGTGTCACGTTCTTATAAAAATAATTTTTTCGAAACCTGTAAAAAGTGGCATGCGTATATGTTGGATAAATGTATCCCCCTTTGGGAAGGAAATCTTGAAAGGCAGATTGACAGTTATTTCGTATCTCTGTCAATAACAGCCTTTTTGAACGAATACAGGCATTATTCGGCAATCAGTGTAAGGGAGAAATATGCCAGGCTGAAGGCGATAGCTTCGGATGAGGTATTTAGGAATGCCTTAGGGCAGATTGACAGAAAGAAGTACAGAGAAAAGTATATTATCATAAGTTTAATAAAAATGCACGCTTACGGACTGCTCCACATGTTTTTTTTGTTTAAAGAAGCCTTCAGGAAAAAAGGAGTACGTATGTACATATGAATGGTTATTGGTGATTACGGATGCTTCTTGCAGAGGGAGGGTATATGGATAAGCTGCGTGTAGTTATGATTGCGGATAGCATGAAAATGGATGGGATCAGCACGGTAATCATAAATTACTGTACCCATTTGAACTTAGAAAAATTTAAAGTGACCATTATGGCAGGAGCACCTGTTGCTGAAGCAAATAAAAGAAAATGTGCCGAGTATGGGATACAAATCGTTGAACTGCCCGAAAGAAAAAAGTCATACATAAAATTTTGTAAGGTGTTAAACCGCAAACTGCGGGAAGGAAAATATGATATTTGCCATGTGCACGGTAATAGTGCCACCAAAGTGACGGAATTGATGTTCGCATGGAGAAACCATATATGTACACGGGTTATGCATTGTCATACTACAAGGTGCCAGCATATTTGGATCCATAGAATACTTTCCCCGATTTTTAAAAAAGCTTATAACAGGGCATTGGCTTGCAGCATACAGGCGGGAGAATGGATATTTGGCAAAAATAAATTTGTTGTGCTGCCCAATGCATTTGAGGTAGGGCGTTTTGCGTTTAACCCGTCAAAGCGCAAATCGTACCGAAAAGAGCTGGATATGGAGGATGCATTTGTATTAGGTTTTGTGGGACGTCTAAATGATCAGAAAAACTATTGGTATGCATTGAAGTGTTTTGAGAAATATTTATGTGAAAATCCCCGGGCCAGATTATTGATAGTTGGAGACGGAGCCGGAAGGGATGGACTCATAGAGTATGTCAACAGCTCATCTTACAAAAATAAAATTACTGTTTACGGTGAGTCGGATGATGTATCCGGCCTTCTTTCAGCTATGGATGTATTTCTGTTTCCGTCATGTTACGAGGGATTGGGGATAGCGGCGGTAGAAGCACAAATCAGCGGAATACCCTGCATCATTTCGGATGCCGTGCCAAGGGAGGTACGGATCAGCGAACAGATAGATTTTCTGCCAATCGGTGAGGAGAATATTTCATTATGGGTGGACAAAATCAGAAAAATTGAAGGTCTGCCAGTCAACAGGGAGGTCTCCTGCCGTGAGAACAGGAGAGCATCGTCAGGATACGACATCAAGGAAGCCGTGAAATTTCTGGAACATTTTTATACAAGATCCGTAGCGGAAGAACATAGGAGAAAGAAGGGGCATGCAGGTACAAATCCGAAATATACTGAATGAAATCAGATACTATAACAAACCGCTGAGAACAGCGGTATATTACATAAGTATGCCTTATTTTGCGGTAAAGAATGCAGCTTATAATCTTTCAATGAAGAAAAGGATGAAGAACCCGGCAGAGAGCCGTTATAAAGACTTGCTGGGGTTTAAAGGGAGGCACAAAGGGAAACGGTGTTTCATTATTGCCACAGGGCCAAGCTTAAAGCTGGCCGATGTTGAGATGCTGCGGAATGAATATTCCATTTCCATGAACTCCATTACCAAGTTTTTTCCCGATACGAACTGGAGGCCTACTTATTATTGTATACAGGACAAATCGGTTTATGTAAAACTGTCAGATGAGATAGAGACCTATTATAAAGGGGCGGATAATGTGTTTGTGGCGGATGTTATTTCCGATAAGATACAGGTTCCGGATAATTTCCATGAGTTTTCCCTGAACGGTATCTATAACCGGAACGGATATAGGGTCAATAAATGGTTTGCCAATTTCAGCGAAGACTGCTGTGCGACAGTCTATGATGGGTATTCGGTTACATTTTCAGCGATTCAGTTAGCCGTATATATGGGATTTACGGAAATATACCTGCTTGGCACGGACTGCAATTACACGAAAGGCGGGAAAAACCATTTTGCGGAGTATTCTAAAACCCAGAATTACCATGACATAGAAACGGCTTATGACAGGAACATAACAATGTATGAAACGGCTAAGAGGTATGCAGGGGAACATGGCATAAAAATATATAACGCTACCAGGGGAGGAAAGCTGGAAGTGTTCCCAAGGAAAAGCCTGGAAGACATATTGGGAAAAAGCAGTAAATAAAGGACAATTTTTGATATAAGTTTCGCAGGCTTTAGCGTTTTCCGTATATATTTGAGCCGCCCAAAGGCGGCGCGGGGGATTAGTATGGAAAAAAAAGCAGAGAGGAATTCTGGAATTGAATTAGTAAAAGTGATTGCAATATTTTTGATTGTGGTGGCCCATGTCATTCAGACTTGGGAAAGCAGAAACGAATACATATCTGCTGTAGACTATTTGATAGACCTTAAACATGTAACAACAGATTTACAGACATTTGCAGTTGTTATTCTGCGATATTCCGGAGCGTTTGGAAACAGCATCTTTTTTATTTGCTCTGCCTGGTTCCTACTGGATAGCAGAGAGGCAAACCGCGGAAAAATGTTGGTTATGATGCTGAATATGTGGAGCATCTCGATAATGATGCTTGTGGTGACCGTCCTGGTGAAAGGCGGTGATATCCATTATAAGCTTGTGGTCAAGTCACTTTTCCCATTTCTTTGTGGGGCAAACTGGTATGTGGGGTGTTATTTGCTTTTTTATGCTTTGCATCCGATGCTAAACCATTGCATTGCCTCTTTAAATCAGGCGCAACTGCTAAGGGCAGCCACCTTGTTGGGAGTGCTGTACTGTGGCTGCAATTATGTCCATGACTCATTTTACAGTTCTGCTTTGATCTTGTGGGTGGCGGTCTATTTTATTATGGCTTATGCGAAAAAATATCTGCCGGGCCTTTGTGACAGCATAAAGATAAATATTGTATTTTTGCTTTTGGGGTTGACAGGGAATTTTCTCATGGTTCTTTTCACAAATATACTGGGGGGGGGCATATATCAGATTTTTAGACGGAAAGCTTTTATTTTGGATGAAAAATTGCAGTCCTTTTTTGCTGTTGGCAGCGTTTGCGTTGTTTAATCTTGGCAGGAACCTGCATTTTCAAAACAGGCTTATTAATTACATATCGTCATTGTCGCTGCTGATTTACATCATCCATGAGAATGTGCTTGTCAGGACTTATTTAAGGCCATACTTGTGCCAACGTATCTACGAGGTTTTCGGACATGACTATATTTTATGTATCGTTTTGTTGTTTGCCGCCGCTTTCTTTCTTGTTTCATTGGTAGTAAGTATCATTTACCAGCAAACAATACAGCGGTACATACACCATATAACCCCCATGTTGCTTCAGAGAATCAAAAATATATATAAAAAGTATGAGTCCTTTGTTTTTAAAGTCCATTAATAAATTCTAATAGATGAGATTTTACAATGTGTAAAACTGGCAGGGGGTCTTGACAGGTGGGAACGGATGTTCAAAAAACATCATACAGGCAGCGTTTGGAATGGCTTGATGTTGCAAAAGGAATTACGATTTGGCTGATGATCATCGGCCACATGCCCAATTATATTCCGGCAGTGCTCAGGGAAGTTATATACTCGTTTCACATTCCCTTTTTCTTTATGGCATCGGGATATTGCTTTAAACCGGAAAAGTATGGTTTATATGACTTCATAAAGCAACGTGTCAGGAAACTTTTAATCCCGTACATCGCTTTTTCATTAGCATGTGTATTGATGCGGGTTGTTTTACTGCCGGAAAAGGCTGACAGCTTGCGGACTGGAATGAAACAAATCTTTGTAGACGGGGCGGGAGGAGACATTGAATGGTTTTTTCTCGCATTGTTTTGGACAGAATTGATTGCATTTCTGATATCTCGCCTGAATGACAGAAAGAAGATTCTGGCTGCGGTCTCATGTATAGTGCTGCTTGGTGCGGCAATGTCGGAAGTGAACATGGTTTTGCCACTTAAATTGTCCTCTTCATGTACAGCTTTGGCATTTTTCTGCATAGGGTGGTATATGAGGAAAAACAGCAATGTAAAAATGCGGATTCTGTATTTTGCGTTTGTTTGGGCGCTGTGCTTTCTGGCAATGTATGGTTCTACAGGGGAAACATGGGAGTTGGTGAACAATGAGTGCTCTAATATTATGCTGGGATTCGGTAGCGCGGCAGCGGGCGGCATTTTACTGATGAAAGCAGCTTTCTGCATATGTAAGACAAAATTCAAGATTTTTATAAGCTTTTTTTCATTTGTAGGAAGAAAATCTCTTTGGATATACCCGTTGTCGTCATCTGTCCCGCATTTGGCAATGGATGTCTTGAGGAGCCGGGGAGTGGAAATATTACACCAATCTGTATCAATTAAGATGATGATATATTTATTGTCCTGGGCAGGTATTCTTGGCTTGGCAAAAAAAATGGATACCAATAGATTAACTCATGGCAGATGAGCTTTCCCAGAACCTGTTTCCCTTGTTTTCCATGCCGGCTCCCATTTGCCCCCTTTGGCGTGCAAAAAGATCACCTATTGACTTTTACACTTTAAACTGTTAAAATCAAGGGCAGTGTTGTAGATGACATATACTTGGGCATGTTCCCGTAGGGGAAGGGCCCATGGGGGAAAGGCGAGGGTGTGATTATGAAAGAAATATCAAATTTAATTGCTTATCGGCCCGATATCAGGGTGGTGGATGCCACGCTGCGTGACGGAGGCCTGGTCAATGATTTCTATTTTGAGGATGAATTTGCCAAGGCGCTGTATTTGGCAAATCTGCGCGCGGGTGTGGACTATATGGAATTTGGTTATAAGTCCTCCAAGGAAATGTTTGATGTGAACAAGTTCGGGAAATGGAAGTTCTGCAACGACGACGATATCAGGGCCATCGTAGGGGAAAATGCCACGGACTTGAAGATTGCGGTTATGGCGGATGTGGGGCGGTGTGATTACAAGAAGGATATCATTGACCGCGCCGACAGCCCTATCGACCTGATCCGGGTGGCCACTTATTTGAATGCCATCCCTACGGCGGTGGATATGATTGAAGATGCTGCAAGGAAGGGTTATGAGGTGAGCTGTAATATTATGGCCATCTCCAACGCCCGGGAAGGGGATTTGAAAGCGGCGCTGGAGATCCTGGCACAGACGCCTGCGGATGTATTGTATATCGTGGACAGTTACGGCGCAATGTACCCGGAGCAGGTGGCGCGCCTGGCGGACCTCTATGTGGATATTGCTGCCAAATATAATAAGCAGGTGGGGATCCATGCCCACAATAACCAGCAGCTTGCATTTGCGAATACCATAGAAGCGGTGGGGGACGGTGTGGACTGGCTGGATGCCACCTATTCTTCCATGGGGCGCGGCGCCGGGAACTGCGCTATGGAGCTGCTGCTTGGTTTCCTGCGGAATCCCAAGTATAATGTATATCCGGCGATCCAGTTCATCGATTCCCATATGAATAAGCTGAGAGAGGACGGTGTAGTATGGGGGTATGACCTGCAGTACCTGATGACAGGCCTCCTGAGCCAGCACCCCAGGGCGGCAATACAGTTTACCAAAGAGAGAAGGACGGATTATGCCGAATTTTACAGGGAGATCGTAGTCCGGGACGGGGACTGACCGTTTTTGGCCCTCCGGAAAAGCGGAAAGGGGAAGCCTGGCATACACAGGCTTCCCCTTGAAATGATTTATCCCTGCCATGCAGATATGCCCTTCCGGCATGCCATGACATTGTTATCTGACCAGATTCGCTTCCTTCCGGTCTATCCTGATCCGGTAGCATGTATTAGTGTCATTGTCAATGGTGAGAGTGATCTTATATCGCTTTTTCGGACTGCGGTAGATCAGCTCATTGTTGACGGTCTGATCTTCCGGTTCCCCTAAAATTGAAATCAGCTCTTCTTTGGTCATGCCGAAAATGTCAACCCCTTCATAGGTAACCTGGAGTCCCGTGAGGTTGCCATCCTTATCCATGGCTTTTGCCGTGATCTCAAACACATTACAGTCTGCATAGGGCGTTTGGCTGTTGCGGCGGTTTAAAACGGATACGCCGCCCATGGAAAGATTGCGGTCATCGCCCAGATAATAGGAAAGCATTTCTTTAAAGGAGGTGCCGGGCATGCTGCCGTCGTCATTGGACAGGTGGAAACCTGCTGCGTTCAGGTCGGAGACTTTTAAATGGTCCAGGTCCAGCTCCGTACCGTTCAGGGCCAGCCTTGGCGCGGTATCTTTATTGATCACGGTAGCGACGGCTACAAGTATTACACCCACTAAGATACAGACTACAACATAAATCATACTACTCTTTTGTTTCATTCCATTTTTACCTTCCCTTTTCTTATGATATTGCCATTAGGAACTGTTAAGAAATATAAATTCCCGGCTTTTTGACGAAAAAATTATACTATAAAAATGGAAAAGTGTCCAGTTCTTACTTAACAGCGCAGTTTTCAAACATGCCGAGGATACACTTTTTTTGCGGGAAGAAAGAGAAACAGTTGAATTTCCCGGGATGAATGTGTATACTGGAAAGTGAGTTTGTATGTGAATATGATAGGGACGGAAAGGATAAATGAGGATATGAAAGTAAATAGTATATGCGTACAGGGCGGCTATACGCCGGGAAACGGGGAACCCAGGCAGATTCCGATCATTCAGAGCACTACTTTCAAATATGATACCAGCGAAGATATGGGAAAGCTTTTTGACCTGGAGGCTACCGGCTACTTTTACAGCAGGCTGCAGAACCCCACCCATGACTATGTGGCGGCGAAGATCGCGCAGCTGGAAGGCGGCACGGCGGCCATGCTGACCAGCAGCGGCCAGGCGGCTAATTTTATGGCTATATTCAATATATGCGGCTGCGGCGACCATATTGTGGCATCCAGCACGATCTATGGGGGCACGTTTAACCTGATTTCCGTTACCATGAAAAAAATGGGGGTGGAGGCCACCTTTGTCAGTCCGGATGCCTCTGAGGAGGAGATCAATGCTGCATTCCGTGATAATACGAAGCTGGTATTTGGGGAGACCATTGCCAATCCTGCGCTGACTGTACTGGATATCGAGAAGTTTGCAAAATGTGCACACGCCCACGGAGTGCCCCTGATCGTGGACAATACCTTTGCCACACCTGTTAATTGCAGGCCTTTTGAGTGGGGGGCGGATATTGTGACCCATTCTACGTCAAAATATATGGACGGGCACGGCGCTGCCGTGGGGGGCGCCATTGTGGACAGCGGGCGTTTCGACTGGATGTCCCACAAGGACAAATTTCCCGGCCTGTGTCTTCCTGACGACAGCTATCACGGGGTGACATACGCGGAAAAGTTCGGCAAAGAGGGCGCTTTCATCACCAAGTGTACGGTGCAGCTGATGCGTGACCTGGGGGCCATCCCCGGCCCTCAGAATTCTTTCCTGCTAAACCTGGGGTTGGAGAGCCTGCATGTGCGTATAAAGAGACATTGTGAGAACGGCCAGGCGGTGGCGGAATATCTGTCAGGCCACCCCAAAGTTGCCTACGTCAACTATTGCAGCCTGCCCGGGGACAAGTATTATCCTCTGGCACAAAAGTACCTTCCTGATGGCAGCTGCGGTGTGGTTTCCTTCGGGTTAAAGGGTGGCAGGGAGGCCGCCAGCGTCTTTATGAAGAGCCTGAAGATGGCGGCCATTGCGACGCATGTGGCGGATGCCCGTACCTGCTGCTTAAATCCGGCATCCTCCACCCATCGCCAGTTGAACGACGAGCAGCTGAAAGAAGCGGGTGTGCCTGCGGAACTGATCCGCATCAGCTGCGGCATTGAGGACAAGGAGGATCTGATCGCTGATATTTCCCAGGCGTTGGATCAGATATGATTTTATAAAGGGGATTTTCCCGGCGCCCATGCCTGCGCGCTGTCCGGCAGGGAGCCGTTTCCATCGGAAGGGCAGTGCAGAAATGAAGATTGTGTATGGACTGTAAAGAGTTTGAAAAGAGGATTCCCGCGTATATTGGGCAGAAGCTGCCCTATGCGGAACTGAAACAGTTCTGCCGCCACGCGGAACACTGTGGGGAATGTAAAGAAGAGCTGACCATCCAGTACCTGACCACGGAGGGGATCCAGCGCCTGGAGGTTGGAGGTGCGTTTGACCTGCAGAAAGAATTGGACCAACATGAAGCCGATGCCAGGCGGAAGATACGCTTCCATGATGTCTTTCTGCATTTCGGACTGGCGTTGGAAGTGGCGGCGGTCAGTGTGGTCTTGGGGTTGGTAATATGGATCCTGAGTTGAGAACAGGCGTTTTCCCAATAATTAATGTGAGGTCCGTTGAATGAGTGAAAGGAAAAAATTAGTTTTAATAGATGGCCACAGTATTTTGAACAGGGCGTTTTACGGGGTTCCCGAATTAAGCAACAGCCAGGGGCTGCACACCAATGCTGTTTACGGTTTTTTGAATATTCTATTCAAGATTTTGGAGGAGGAAAAACCGGACTATCTGGCGGTAGCCTTTGACGTCCATGCGCCTACTTTCCGCCATCAGATGTACGAAGCTTATAAGGGGACCAGGAAACCCATGCCGGAGGAACTGCGGGAGCAGGTTCCCGTGATGAAGGATGTGCTGAAAGCCATGGGGATCGTCACCATGGAGCAGGCAGGGTTGGAGGCGGATGATATTCTGGGTACTCTGGCCAAGAAAGCACAGGAGGCAGGCATGGAGGTGTCCCTGGTATCCGGTGACCGCGACCTGCTGCAGATCGCAGACATGCATATTAAAATACGGATCCCGAAGACCAAAATGGGAAGGACGGAAATCGAAGATTATTACCCTCAGGACGTGGAGGCGGCTTATCAGGTGACGCCCCGGCAGTTCATTGACCTGAAAGCGCTGATGGGGGATACTGCGGACAATATCCCCGGGGTACCCAAGGTAGGGCAGAAGACGGCGGCGGAGCTGATGGCGGCATACGGTTCCCTGGAAAATATTTATGCCCATGTGGAGGAAATCTCCAAAAAGAGTATCCGGGAATCACTGATGGCAAACAGGGATCTGGCCGACTTGAGCAAAGTCCTTGCCACTATCAAGATTGACTGCGGGGTGGAGCTGGATTATGAGGCGGCCAGGGCGGAGGGATTTTATACCCAGGAAGCTTATAATCTGTTTAAGCAGCTGGAATTTAAAAATATGCTGAACCGCTTTGAGAAGGATGCGGCGGCTTCCGATGAGGACTTGCTGAAGTCCTTCCACAGAGTGGAGGGGTTGGATGAGTTCCTGCAGCGCCTGGGACAGATCAGGGACGGGAGTACGGTGGGGTTTTATCCGGTACAGGAGAAGGGGCAGCTGCTGGGTGTGGCTGTTTCCGTCTGTGAAGAAAACGGGGAAAGCACTGTCTCTCTCTTTTATCCGGTGGCGGTAGCGGAGAATCAGCAGCTTTCGCTGTTTGAAACGCCCGGTAGCGGAACGGACAGTGACCTGGCCGCTGTCCGGGAGGCTGTCCGTGAGCTTTCCAGGAGAGTTTTTCTGTCCGGCTTTGATATGAAAAAGCAGTACGGTTATCTGGAGCAGGACACCACAGACCGATATTTTGATATTTTAATCGCCGCATATTTGCTGAATCCCTTAAAGAGTGATTATGACCCGGAAGCCATCGCATCGGAGCATCTGGGATTGATGATACCCGGCAGGGCGGAAGTTTTCGGCAAGATGCCTTTGAAGGAAGCGCTGAAGGAAATGCCCCGGAAAGCGGCGGACTATTTTTGCTATGTGGCATACGTGGCGGCCAGGGCCTGCCCTGTCTTAAAAGAGAAGCTGAAGGATACCGGTATGGACAGGCTGATGCAGGATATGGAGATGCCCCTGTCCCTGGTATTGTACGATATGGAAAAAGAAGGGGTGGAGGTTCGCCGGGAGGAGCTGAAGGCTTACGGCGATGCACTGATTGCCAGGATAGAGGAACTGGAGCAGTCCATCCATACACAGGCAGGGGTGGAATTTAATATTAATTCCCCGAAGCAGCTGGGCGAGGTGCTGTTTGAGACCATGCATATGCCCGGTGGGAAGAAGACTAAGACCGGTTACTCCACGGCGGCAGATGTGCTGGAGAAGCTTTCGGAGGATTATCCGATTGTAAAGGACATCCTGGAGTACAGGGGATTGACGAAGCTGAAATCCACTTATGCGGACGGCTTGGCTGTATATATCGGAGAGGACCGGCGCATTCATACGAATTTCAACCAGACCATCACGGCTACAGGGCGGATCAGTTCCACAGAGCCTAATCTGCAGAATATCCCCATGCGGATGGAGCTTGGCAGGAGGATCCGTAAGGTATTTGTGCCCAGGCAGGGATGCGAGTTCATGGATGCGGATTATTCCCAGATCGAACTTCGTGTGCTGGCCCATATGTCGGGGGATGAACAGCTGATCGAGGCCTACCGCATGGAACAGGATATTCACCGTATCACCGCGGCGAAAGTATTCCATACGCCCTTTGACGAAGTGACGGATTTACAGCGGCGGAACGCCAAGGCGGTAAATTTCGGCATCGTATACGGCATCAGCTCTTTTGGGTTGAGCCAGGACCTGAGCATCAGCAAGAAAGAAGCGGCGGAATATATCCAGCAGTATTTTGCCACCTATCCCAAGGTAAAGGACTTTCTGGACGGATTGGTGAAGGAGGCGAAAGAGAAGGGATACATCACCACCATGTTCGGCCGGCGCCGGCCCATTCCCGAATTGTCCTCTTCCAATTTTATGCAGCGTTCCTTTGGGGAGCGCGTGGCCATGAATTCGCCCATACAGGGGACGGCGGCGGATATTATCAAGATAGCCATGATCCGTGTGTGGAAGGCGTTGAAAGACGGGGGACTTAAGTCAAAGCTGATCCTGCAGGTCCATGATGAGCTCGTCATAGAGACTTACCTTGAGGAGGAGGCGCAGGTACGTCAGATCCTCACTGAAAATATGAAGTCGGCGGCGGAGCTGGCAGTGACCCTGGAGATCGACCTGCATACGGGAACAAACTGGTATGAAGCAAAATAAGCGATATGCAGGGAACCTTCCCCTTAGGGGATAGGGCCATCAGGGAAAGGCAAGGGATTCCATGAGATTTATAGGCATCACAGGAGGAGTGGGTGCGGGAAAATCAAAAATCCTTCAATATATAAAAAGGCACTATAGATGTGAGGTATATCTGGCGGACGAGGCGGCCCATCTGGTCAAACTCCCCGGCACTGACTGCTATCGGGCGCTGGTGGAGCTGATGGGAAGGGATATCTTAACCGCTGACGGCCAGATAGATAAGCCTGCCATGGCGGGACGGATATTTGGTGACCCGGAACTTTTGCAGAAGGTCAACGCTATCATCCATCCTGCGGTGAAACGCTATTTGCTCGGGAAATATGAGGAGGCAAAAGGCAGGGGAGATGTGGAGCTGTTTTTTGTGGAGGCAGCTCTTTTGATCGAGTGCGGTTACGGGCAGCTGGTGGATGAGATGTGGTATATCCATGCGGAGGAGCCGGTGAGATATGCCAGGCTCTCCGATGCCAGAGGCTACGATGAGGAGAAGATCAGGCAGATCATGGGGCAGCAGCTTTCGGAAGACGCATTCCGAAAAAACAGCGATTTTGTGATTGATAACAGCGGTTCTTTCGAGGAGACACGCAGACAAATAGACAAGAAACTGGAGGCTTTCACATGGCAGGAGTAATCGAAGGGCAGGGACAGTTGGTATTTGGGCTTGACATCGGTACCCGGAGTATTGTGGGGACGGTAGGATATCTGAGCGGCGGCAGGTTTCATGTGTTGGCACAATGTGCCAGGGAGCATGAGACCAGATCCATGCTGGACGGCCAGATCCATGATATCGCAAAGGTTGGGCAGACCATCACCCAGGTCAAAGAAAAGCTGGAAAGCGACCTGAACCGGAAGCTGACCGAGGTGTGTATCGCCGCCGCAGGCCGTGTACTGCGTACCGTCACTACCCATGTGGAAGAGGACTTTGAGGAAGACCATGAAGTCACGGCGGAGGATATCTATTCGCTCTCTACCATGGGTGTGGAGAAGGCATATGAGGAATTCCTGAAAAACGACGACACGGATATGAAATTTTACTGTGTGGGTTACACCCCCATGCGCTATTACATGAACGGTTACCAGATCGGTAACCTGGAGGGCCATAAGGTCAGAAATATGGCGGTGGATATGATCGCTACCTTTTTGCCGGATGACGTGGTGGACGGATTGTATAAAGCGGTGGGGCACGCCGGGCTGCATGTGGCGAATCTGACCTTGGAACCCATTGCGGCGATCCAGGTGGCCATCCCCGAGAAATTCCGTATGCTGAACATGGCACTGGTGGACGTGGGCGCGGGTACCAGCGATATTTCCATTACAAAGGACGGCACCATCACCGCTTATGGTATGATCCCTGTGGCAGGGGACAGCCTGACAGAGGTACTGGTACAGCATTGCCTCGTGGATTTTGAGACGGCGGAGAGGATCAAACGGCAGGCAGGTAGTCAAGAGTCGGTGGAGTACCAGGACATCATGGGACTGACACAGACCATCACAGCCAAGGAAGTAGCCAAGATATTGGAGGAACATGTGGTGAAGATGACCCGGATGGTGGCGGAATGCATCCGGGAATTGAACGGTGACAAGTCGGTCAGCGCCGTGTTTGTAGTGGGGGGAGGCGGTATGATCCCCGGCTATACGGAACAGCTTGCCAAAGAGCTTGAAATCGTCAAGGAACGTGTGGCTATCCGCGGCCAGGAGGTCATGCAGAATATTCTGTTTGAGATTGACAATCCCCGCAGGGATGCCATGATGGTGACACCCATCGGTATCTGCCTCTGTTACTATGAACAGAGCAACAATTTTATCTTTGTACAGTTTAATGACAATCATGTGAAGTTATATGACAATGGCAGGCTGACAGTTGCGGATGCCGCTGTACAGGCGCTGTTTTCCAACGAAGACCTTTTCCCCAAGAGGGGAAGGCCCCTGAACTTTACCGTAAACGGCAGGAACAGGATCATCCGGGGAGAGCAGGGGGAAGCTGCCGTTATCCGGCTGAACGGGGACACCGCGGATATTTATACCCAAGTACATAACGGTGACAGGGTGGAGGTGACGCCTTCTACGGCAGGTGACCCTGCGGCCATGGAACTGGGTAAACTGCCGGAATTATCCGAACAGCTCCATGTCAAGGTCAACGGCACAAAGATCAGCCTGCCCAAGACTGCGTCCGTCAACGGCAATACGGAGAACGAATATTACCGCATCAGGGAGAATGACGATATCCAGGTGCAAAATTGCTATACAGTGAAGGAGATTGCCGGATTTATGGACGTTCCTTTAGGTGGGAAGATTTTGGTCAATGATGTCCCTGCAAATCCGGACACGATGGTTTATGAGAACTTTACACTGGAGTGGGATGTGAATGCGGTTCTTACCTATGCGGACCTTGAGGAAGAGACAGAGGAAGAGCTGGAAAAGCGCCGTGCGGCCAGGGAAGCGGCAGCAGCCGCAGCGGCTGCAGAGGCGGAGAGGAACTTTATCAATGCCATCAATAATATCAGCGGCATTCCCGACCCTGTGAGGGAGGAGCTTCCCAAAACGGCAGACGGTGCAGGGCAAGGTTGGGCAAACACATCGGGTACAGGGCAGCAGGCGTATGCCCCAGGGGCCCAGGGCGCTGCAGGCTGGCAGGGAACAGCCGGATTTTCCAACGCAGGTTCAACGGCCGGGAAGGGCAATGCAGGGATGCAGGATGTGTCCGGCGCAGGCCCGGCACAGGCGGCATATGCTTCCGGGGAAACATTGAAGGTGGTACAGGAAGAGAATACGGCAGGCGGGACCGGGATTATGACCGTATATGTGAATAAGCGGCCTGTGGTAATGACAGGGAAGGAGAGTTATGTTTTCGTGGATGTGTTCTCCTTTATTGATTTTGACCTGAATGCTTCTGCGGGGCGTGCCATTGTAACGAATATCAACGGCAGGAGGGCAGAGTATATGGAACCCTTGAAGAACGGTGATATTATTGATATTTATTGGGAAAAAATCTAAGATCCGCAGAGGGAGGCTTCTCCTGCCAAAGCGGGCAGACGGGAGATAGATTGAAAAATAAGTCTGATGACTCTATTTTTCAATCGGCAATTTGAGTCAGAGCCACAAATATGCCTTGATCGCAGATGAGAAATCGCCTGCGCGAATTTCTCATCGCGTGTCATCGCAGTAAACTGCTCTGACATGGAGGTTAGTGTGAAAAATCACACTGATGTGCTGATTTTTACACGCTCCGGAATGGAGATTAAAATGAGATTATGCAGCATAGCCAGTGGGAGCAGCGGGAATTGTGTCTATGTCGGTTCCGATGCCACCCATTTGCTTGTAGATACAGGTATCAGTGGGAAAAGAGTGGAGCAGGGTTTGAAAGAATTGGAGCTTTCACCGAAGGATCTGGACGGGATCCTGATCACCCATGAACATGCCGACCATATCAGCGGCCTGGGTGTGATCACAAGGAAGTACGGGATCCCGGTCTATGCCACGGAAGGGACGATCAAGGCGATGCTGGAGGGCGGGAGCCTGGGAAATGTGGAGGAGTCTTTGTTCCATCCCGTAAAGGAGGACGAGAAGTTTATATTGAAGGACCTGGCCATCAACCCTATGCATATATCCCATGATGCGGCGCAGCCGGTGGGATACAGGATCTCTTACGGGAATAAGCGTGTGGGGGTCTGTACGGACCTGGGGGTATTCAACGATTATACGGTGGAGTGCCTTAAAGGGATGGATGCGATATTGATTGAGGCAAACCATGATGTGAATATGTTACAGGTAGGCCCCTATCCTTACTATCTGAAGCAAAGGATATTGGGGGAGAGGGGGCATTTGTCCAATGAGAACTCCGGCAGGCTGCTCTGCCGGATTCTCCATGACAAGTTAAAAACCATATTGCTGGGGCACCTGAGCAAGGAGAATAACTTACCGGAGCTTGCCTACGAGTCTGTCCGCATGGAGATCAATTTAGATGAGAACCCTTACAAATCAGGGGATTTTGATATCCGTGTTGCAAAGCGCAGCGAGGTTTCCCCGGTGGTCCTGGTGTGAGGATGCAAAAGAGGCGGCAGGGCATATGCTAAATAGCCGGCCCTGCGGAGGCAGATTTGAACATAATAGTGCGCGGAAAAGGCGCAGGACAGGAGAAGCGGATGAAAAGAACGATCATTACAGTAGTTGGAAAAGATACCGTAGGCATCATTGCCAGGGTATGTACTTATCTGGCGGAGAACGGAATCAATATTCTGGATATTTCCCAGACCATTGTGCAGGGATATTTTAACATGATGATGATAGTGGACACCAAGGGTTGCGGAAAACCCTTTGGCGATATGGCCGATGAAATGGCTGCGCTGGGCGAGGAGATCGGGGTGGTGATCAAGTGCCAGAAGGAAGAGATATTTGACAAGATGCACCGTATCTGAGGCTATTTGGATTTTGGTACGCCGTGGCATAGGATGTCGGATGCCTGCTAATGCAGGCAGGAGGTATGGAAATGATCAATTTATATGAAGTGACGGAAACAAATAAGATGATCGAGAAGGAGAACCTGGATGTGAGGACCATCACGTTGGGGATCAGCCTTCTGGATTGCATTGATTCTGATTTGGAAAAGTTAAACCGGAAGATATATGAGAAAATATATGGGGCGGCAAAGGATTTGGTGAAAACCGGGGAAGAGATTTCCAGGGAGTTCGGCATCCCCATTGTGAACAAGCGAATTTCCGTGACTCCCATTGCCTTGGTGGGAGGCGCCGCGTGTAAGTCCGTGGAAGATTTTGCATCCGTTGCGAAGACGCTGGATCAGGTGGCTCTGGAAGTGGGGGTTAATTTTATCGGCGGTTATTCCGCTTTGGTCAGCAAGGGGATGACGCCTGCCGATGAGCTGCTGATCCGTTCCATTCCTCTGGCATTGTCCGCAACGGAGAGGGTGTGCAGCTCCGTGAACTTGGGTTCCACCAAGACGGGCATCAATATGGATGCGGTGAAGCTTATGGGTGAGATCATTCAGTCTACTGCGGAATACACCAAAGAGGCGGATTCCCTGGGTTGCGCCAAACTGGTGGTGTTCTGCAATGCGCCGGACGACAACCCTTTTATGGCGGGGGCCTTCCACGGCGTCACCGAGGCGGACAAGGTCATCAACGTAGGGGTCAGCGGCCCCGGCGTGGTGAAGACCGCGCTGGAAAAGGTCCGTGGGGAGAATTTTGAAGTGCTTTGCGAGACCATTAAGAGGACGGCATTTAAGGTCACCAGGGTAGGGCAGCTTGTGGCAAAGGAGGCCTCCAAGATGTTGAAAGTACCTTTTGGCATTGTGGACTTATCCCTTGCGCCTACGCCTGCCATCGGTGACAGTGTGGCGGACATCCTCTGTGAGATGGGGTTGGAGTATGCGGGAGCGCCGGGTACCACGGCGGCCCTTGCCTTATTAAATGACCAGGTAAAGAAGGGCGGGGTCATGGCCTCTTCCTACGTGGGCGGCTTAAGCGGAGCCTTTATCCCGGTCAGCGAGGACCAGGGGATGATCGACGCGGTGCGGGCGGGGGCGCTTACGCTGGAGAAGCTGGAGGCCATGACCTGTGTCTGCTCCGTAGGACTGGACATGATTGCCATACCGGGGGATACCAAAGCCACCACCATCTCCGGCATTATTGCGGATGAGATGGCAATCGGCATGGTAAATCAGAAGACTACGGCTGTCCGGGTGATTCCTGTGATCGGAAAGGGTGTGGGGGAGACAGTGGAATTCGGCGGTTTGCTGGGATATGCGCCCATCATGCCGGTAAACCGCTTTTCCTGTGATGCCTTCGTAAACCGTGGCGGAAGGATCCCTGCGCCCATTCATAGTTTCAAAAATTAAGGGAACCGGTAAACGCAGATAAAAGCAGCCTGTTTCCCCGGGGAAAGGGTTTCATGCAGGAAAGGTGGGGGTAATAAGATGGACTTATTCCGGTATTTTAAAAGCATTGTGGACATGGACCGCTGTGCGGTGGTGATCTGCAACCTTGACCATGATATTATATATATGAATCCGGCAGCCTGTGCCAGATATGTGAAATGGGGAGGGGAAGAACTGGTGGGGAGGACTCTGCTTGCCTGCCATAATGCAGCTTCCCGTGAGAGGATCCAACAGGTGATTGACTGGTTCCGGCAGAGCGGCGACCACAATATGATATACACTTCCCGCAACGAAAAGGAAAACAAGGATGTCTATATGGTGGCGCTCAGGGATGAGGACGGCAGGCTCATAGGTTATTATGAAAAGCATGAATACAGAACGGCAGAAACGGAAAAACTGTATGATTTCAAAGAGGATTGAATAAAGGCAGAATAACAGAATGCCAATATCAGGAGGCTGTTCCCATACCGGGAAAGCCTCTTTTTGCGTATCTTTCCACAATATTTTAATTTTCTGCAACTTTTTTATCTTTTCATTTATCTATAAGATAAAGGGAAACACAAAGAAAGGAGACGGCAGATTTGAAACAAACGCTATATGACATGCTGGTCGCTTATATTGTCCAAGAACAGAATAAGTTTTACCGCCTGGCCTACAGCTATGTCAAGAATCAGGAGGACGCACTGGATGTAGTCCAAAACGCGGTCTGCAGGGCATTGGAGAACTATGACAGCCTGAGGGACGAGAAGGCGGTGAAAACATGGTTTTATAAAATTTTGGTAAACGAATGCTTTGCGCTCCTAAAAGCAAAAAAGCGAATGGTCTTGTCAGAAGACGACAGTTATTGGGAAATTCCTTATGAGGAGGAAGGGTATGAGATTCATGATGACCTGCATATCCAGATAGGGCAAATGGAAAAAGATGTCCAGACCATTATTAAGCTGAGATTCTTTGAGGAACTGACGCTGGAGGAGATTTCAAGGGTTTTGGAAATCAACTTGAACACAGTGAAGGCAAAATTGTACCGTGGACTGAAAACACTCAGGGTTGCCATTGGGAAGGAGAGGGGAGCATGAAGCGTATGGAAGAGGCAAAGAGGCAGTATGACGATATCCCGATTCCAAAAGAACTATCGGAACGGGTTCTGGCGGAAATAGAAAAGGCGGGAATAAAACGCAGGGAGAAAGCGGCGTGGGAAAGGAGGAGGCGTATTATGAAAAGAGGAAAAATGGCGGCAGCAGCGGCAGCGGCGGCAGTAGTTTTGTTTACGGCGGGGGTGAATACCAGCGAAGTGTTTGCCAGGGAGCTTCAGGATATCCCAGTGCTGGGCACAATGGCCAGAGTCCTTACATTCCGGTCTTATGAGACGGAATCCGAGGACTTGAAGATTTCCGTAGACATCCCCAGCATAGAAATGATTGCTCAGAACTTGAGCGGTATGGAAGATGCCGTAAATGAAGAAATCTATGTATTCTGTGAGCAATATGCAGATGCGGCGGTGGAAAGGGCCAAGGAATACAGGCAGGCCTTCCTGGACACGGGGGGCACGGAAGAGGAGTGGGCGGCACATAATATTTCCATAAAAGTTTGGTATGAAGTGAAATCCCAGACAGACCGGTATCTCTCTCTTGTGGTCATGGGGAGCGAGAATTGGACCAGCGCTTATAACCAGGCAAAATATTATAATTTTGATCTTGAGGCGGGCAAATGGATCACGCTTCAGGATGTCCTTGGGGAAGACTATGCACAGACTGCAACACAGAGCATACTCCGACAGATTGAAAAGAGGGAGACGGAAGACGGGGTGGAATATTGGGTCGAGGAATGGGAAGGCATCGGGGAGAACCCTAATTTCTATATGAATCCTGGGGGAAATCCGGTTGTCGTCTTGGAGAAGTACGAGATTGCCCCGGGGACTGCAGGCATGCCCGAATTTGAAATTCCGGTGCAGTGACAGAATGTGTTTTGAAGCAGGGACAAACTTTATATTGAGAAAGAAAGCGGAGGGAGATTTTCATGAAAAAGAGTATCGTTATTTTTCTGGCGGCGGCCATCCTGTCGACATTTGCGGGATGCGGCAGAGATACGGGCCAACCGGAAGCCAGCCAGGGAACAGGGCAGGAAGTAAGCCAGGAAAGCAGTTCGGCACAGGAGGCCGGAAGCGAGGAAAGCACAGCATTGCCGGAGCAGGATGCAAGCGGGCAGCAGGAAAAGGAGCCGGATGAAATACCGCAGCTGCGTGATGATTATGAGGACAATTTCCATGTCAGTGAACAAGAAGCTGCAGAGTTCGGGAAGATGATCAAAGAAGCCGTTGCAGGGAAGGATGTAGAAAAACTGGCGGATCTGACGGGATTTCCGGTCTATGTCGGGTTATCCGGGGGAATCGTTGCAGAGACCAGGGAAGATTTTACCGCTTTGGATGTGGGAGAGCTCTTTTCGGAGGAAATGGTGACATCCATGGCGGAAGCTGACGAAAACAGCCTTAGTCCAAGCATGGCAGGCTTTACGCTATGCGGCAGCGACGGCGGCCCCAGCATCACATTCGGGGTCAGGGACGGAAGCTTGGCAATCAGCGGAATTAATTATGGTTTTTAAATTTTCAGACACACAATAGGTAAAGAAAAGACAGCCGGACAGACATCCCCTTCAGGGGAGACCTGTCCGGCAAATATTTTTTGCAGTGTCCCGGCTAAGCAGCCGGGATATTTGATATTTTGAACCTAAATTGTCACCACCGGAATGGAATACTCGCTGACCGCTGACCTTGTGTTGAAGTGGGGAGTCACGCTCCGGTAAATGTGTGACACCAGAATATCCTGCGCCAGCATATGCAGGGCATCTGCATCAAGGTATTTCTCCGCATCCGCAAGCTTTGTCAGCAGGGGGATGGACGACTGCTCTTTAATGGCGCCCAGAAGCTCGTGGGCACTTTTCCGTATGCCTAATACCCGGGCATAGGATGCGTAATCTAACTTCTTGCAGAAGTCCACGTCCTCCTGGGTGATATTGAGCAGGATATGGAGCAGACAGCGGCTGATGCGCGTATAAGTCATGTTTTTGGTCTTCAGCAGGTCGCAGAAATGGTCAAAATCCCGATAGCTGTCCAATTGGTTCCGTATGCGGTCCGACAGGTCGGAAGATACATCCAGGTATTTTTGATATCCGTTTTCACGCTCCAACACCAGCTTATAGTATAACAGATCCGAAAAATCATTGCTGCAGATGACATAGGAATCCTCAAGGCATTTCTGCAAGATATCCCATGACTCGGCAGGCATCTGGGATTTCATAAAATCGGCGGTCTGTCCGGCATATAACGCTTGGCGGAGGGCAAGGGCAGAACAATATTCCATGTCGGTCATACGGTCATGGTAGCCGGCGCCTGTGCGGCGGACAGTGACGGGAACCATCCTGCTGTTCCTCCGCAGCAGCGCTTTGATATATTCGATCCCAAGGATATTGTTGGGAGTGGAAAACACATCCTTATAGGCTTCCAGAAAAGGATAATGGTGGAACATTGCCCAGTTGCGCGCGTTAGGGTAAGATACGCCCTGCTTCATATATTTCTGCAGAGTGGCGGAAAAGTCTTCCGGTTCATCCGTAAGGACTTCGGCCACCTTTGTCATTACTTCCACATTGCCGCATTCACTGCCGAAGCACAGGTGGGTCACCACGCCCAGCTTATCCAGGGTGGATACGGCTCCCATGGAAAAATATTCTGCGCTGGAAGCCGAATAAATGGCCGGCAGTCCGAGAACCAGGTCGGCGCCGCATCTGAGGGCCATCTCGGCGCGGTGGTGCTTGTCCAGCAGCGCAGGGGCGCCGCGCTGTACGAAATCGCCGCTCATGATCACGATGGTGTAGTCAGCACCGGTCATTTGGCGGGAAATGTCCATCTGATACTTATGCCCGTTGTGAAAGGGATTGTACTCTGCAATAATTCCGTTTACTTTCATGAAAACCTCATTTCTCCGCATATGGCAGCAATATTTACGAAAATACGATAAGTAATATCAAATGACAATGTGAAAAAAATAACATATATGTAAGCGTTTACATATGCTAAAGTAACGAAAAAAATGACAAGAAAGCACAGGGGATATGTACTTGAAAATATACAATTTAACGAATATTGAGCCTTGTGCATTGTCTTTGTATCTAGTATAATATAAATATCTCAGTTTGTTAAGTGCAAAACTAACAAATCTTAGTGAAAAAAGTGATTGCCGCCGCATCGCTGCCAGGGGAAGCCTTTGTGTGCGCTGCAGGCAAATCGCGTAACTGCTGCGAGTGGGGCCGGCAATGGCGAAAAAAGAGGGACAAGCGGTAAACCCGCCGGAAAGGAGAAAGGATATGTCATACATTGATCTGATCAAGGAGAGAGCAAGGCTTGACAAAAAGACCATCGTTTTACCTGAGTCCAACGACAAGAGAACTTTGTTGGCGGCAGCAAAAATCGTGGAAGAGGGCATTGCTGACATTATCATGATCGGTGACGAAGAAAAGATTATGGATGGTGCCGGCTGGCTGGAAGTAGACCTGACCAATGTAAAGGTGGTAAATCCCAAGAAAACGGATAAGCTGGACAGCTATGTGAACCTGCTGTACGAGACCAGAAAAGCGAAGGGCATGACGCAGGAGCAGGCCCGTGAGATTCTTTTGAGCGACCCGTTGACCTTTGGCATTGTTATGGTAAAGGCAAACGAAGCGGACGGCATGGTTGCAGGAGCCTGCCATTCCACTGCCGATACGTTGAGGCCTGCGCTGCAGATCTTAAAGACGGCTCCCGGGGTCAAGCTGGTTTCTGCATTCTTCGTAATGGATACCCAGTTCAAGGACCAGGGTGAGAACGGCGCTTTCCTGTTCGCCGACTGCGGCCTGAACCAGGACCCTACCGCGGAAGAGCTTGCGGCTATCGCAGATTCCTCATCCAGAAGCTTTAAGGCGTTGGTGGGACCGAAGCCTGTTATCGCAATGTTGAGCCATTCCACCAAAGGAAGCGCAAAGCATGCTTTGGTAGATAAGGTAGTGGAAGCTACCAGGATCGCACAGGAACAGTACCCCCATCTGACATTGGACGGCGAGCTGCAGCTGGATGCGGCGCTGGTTCCCGGCGTGGCTAAGACCAAATCCCCCGGAAGCCCTGTGGGCGGCAGAGCCAACATTTTGATTTTCCCTAATCTGGATGCAGGAAACATCGGCTACAAGCTGGTGCAGAGATTGGGCGGTGCGGAAGCTTACGGCCCCATGCTCCAGGGTATCGCAAAACCCGTGAACGACCTGTCCCGCGGATGTTCCTGGCAGGACATTGTAGGCGTGGTGGCCCTCACTGCCGTACAGGCGCAGTTGGTATAAGGGGCATTGCCATTTGAACGGATGCCCTGCCCGGAATGGGAAGCCGTTTGAATGGCAGCTTGG
This sequence comes from uncultured Lachnospiraceae bacterium, assembly GCA_947643615.1. Classification (GTDB taxonomy): domain Bacteria; phylum Bacillota; class Clostridia; order Lachnospirales; family Lachnospiraceae; genus Acetatifactor. The sequence continues at coordinate 75,734 of CANRWO010000005.1, read as the reverse complement.
TGAACAAAGCATTGAAAAAGTAGAAAGGACAATATAGAGACATGAAAGTATTGGTAATTAACTGTGGTTCTTCTTCCCTGAAATTCCAGCTTATCGACTCCGAGTCCGAGCAGTGCCTTGCAAAGGGCCTCTGCGAAAGGATCGGCATTGAAGGAAGCATGATTACATACGCGCCCGAAGGAGGCGAGAAGGAGAACACCGTGACTCCTATGCCTGACCATACCGAGGCGATACGCCTTGTCCTGGAAGCATTGACCAATCCCGGGACAGGCGTGGTAAAGAGTTTGGACGAGATCGGTGCGGTAGGCCACCGTGTGGTCCATGGCGGAGAGAAGTTTGCGGAATCCGTAGTGATCAATGATGAAGTGATGGCAGCCATTGAAGAATGTAATGACCTGGCGCCCCTTCATAATCCGGCCAATCTGATCGGCATCAATGCCTGCAAGAAGTTGATGCCCAACACGCCCATGGTCGGTGTGTTTGACACAGCTTTCCACCAGACCATGCCTGAGGAAGCATATATGTATGGCCTTCCCTTTGAGTATTACCAGAAGTATAAGATCAGAAGGTACGGCTTCCACGGTACCAGCCATTCTTATGTGTCCAAGAGAGCTGCGGAGGTTCTGGGCAAAGAGTATGGTGACCTGAAAATCATTGTATGCCATTTGGGCAACGGGGCGTCCGTTTCTGCAGTGAAGAACGGTAAATGTGTGGATACGTCCATGGGGTTGACACCCCTGGAAGGGTTGATCATGGGTACCCGTTCCGGCGACATTGACCCTGCCATCATAGAGTTCCTGGCACATAAGGAGAACAAGGGAATTGACGAGGTGATGAGTGTGCTGAACAAGAAGTCCGGTGTGCTGGGACTTTCCGACAACCTATCCTCGGATTTCCGTGACCTGGAGGAAGGGTTCCATAAAGAAGATGCAAACGCAGTCCGCACCATGAAGACTTACTGCTACCGTGTGGCAAAGTATATTGGCGCATATGTGGCGGCTATGAACGGCGTGGACGTGATCTGTTTTACTGCGGGCATAGGGGAGAATGCGGCATTAGTCCGCAGTATGGTATGCGAGTATCTGGGTTATCTGGGCGTAAAGGTTGACCAGGAGGCCAACAATAAGCGCGGCGAAGACATTGCAATCTCTACTGCAGACAGCAGGACTACCGTCATGGTGATCCCTACCAACGAAGAGCTTGCCATCGCGCGGGAGACCGTCCGCCTGGTTTAACCGGCTGTTTGCGTATCGCAGCCTGAAACCGGCGGATATGCCGGTACGATTAAATGAGGGACACATATATGAAAGAAAGATGAGCAGACAGAGTTGCCATGGATATGGCAGCTCTGTTTGTTTATGAAAAAAAGTTTTTACAAATGGAAACCGGATGAAACTTTTTTATTCCCTGCCGAGTCAAATAGTTATACAAAAAAGGAGGGCGCAAATAAAATGAAGATCTTTACCGGGAAAAGAGCAAAGGAAGAGAAGGTAGAGCAGCTTCTGCTGGAGAATTATGACAGATATTACCGGCTTGCATTCAGCTATGTGCATAACGCCGATGACGCGGGGGACATTGTCCAGAACGGTGCGTATAAGGCAATACGCGGCAGCAGCAGGCTCAAAAACATGGATTACGCGGCAACATGGGTCTATCGGATCATGCTGAACGAGATATTCGGTTTTTTCCGCCAGAGTAAGACCGTTTCCATGGAAGCTATGGCAGAAGAGAACGGGGCAGAGCCGGCAGGCACGGATGTTTACCAGGATTTTGACCTGCGGGCGGCACTTGACTCGTTGGATATGGAAGACAAGATGGTGGTGGAGCTGCGATATTTTGAGGACTTGAAACTGGAGGAAATTGCGGAGATCCTGGGTGAGAACCTGAGTACGGTGAAAAGCCGGCTCTACCGCAGTCTAAAGAAATTGAGGGTGAAGCTGAGTGAGAGGGAAGAAATTGTTTGAGCTGGAGGAATATGTGACTGCCAATATTGCAAAACTGGAAAAGGAGAAATTAGGTATGAAGAAATATGCGGGAGAATTGCAGGATTTAAAAAAAGAATATCATACTATCCGTATGTCCGACCAACAGGTAATGAAATTGAAGGAACAGATAGCAAAGGGCAGGCGGGAGGGAAAAGCTGCCCGAAGGAAGGGTGCGGTTATCCGCTGGTCCACAGCGGCAGCAGCCTTTGTGGCATTGTTTATCCTCCTTCCCAATACTTCCGCAGGGGCGGCCCATGCCATGAGCCGGATCCCGATCCTGGGAAGGCTGGTTGAGGTGGTGACTTACCGGGATTACAGCTATGAAGATGACCGGCATAATGCCCGGATCAAAGTCCCTGAGCTGGTGGTGGAACTGCCGGAAAAAGGGGATGACGGGGTCGCCCCTGAGGTTCAGGATAACATGAAGAAAACGGCGGAAGAGATCAATGCCCAAATGCGGCAGATATCCGATCAGCTGATCGCCGAGTTCGAGGAAGGGCTGCAATATAAGGAAGGCTACCAGGATATGGTTGTAGATTCGGAAACCATCAGCAGCACGGAGGATTACTTTACCCTGAAGCTGATCTGTTACCAGGGAGCCGGCAGCGGAGCCGAGTGGGATTATTTCTACACTGTGGATTTGAACACAGGAAAGCAGCTTGCGCTTTCAGACCTTTTTCAGGAGGGTGCGGATTTTATTACTCCCGTCAGCGACAACATCAAGGACCAGATGAGGGCCCAGATGTCGGAGGATGAGTCAAAAATGTACTGGGTAGATTATACGGATATACCGGAATGGAATTTCGAGGCGATCACAGAGGACACGTCCTTTTACTTGAACCAGGAAGGAAATCTTGTTGTCTGCTTCAACGAAGGGGATGTTGCGCCAATGTATATGGGATGCGTGGAGTTCGTGATTCCGAAAGAGGCAGTGGAAAATATCTGGAGTTACGGGAGGTAAATGGCCCACCGCATAAGCCGGGCCACCTGTTTCCAAAAGTTATAAAATTTAAGGAAAAGCTTAATGTAAAGTTAACAACTGTGATACAAACCCGATAGAAAATAATAACACAATCATTCCCGGCTTCCGGATGCATGGGAAGGGGAGATTTTGGCGGGTATGCCGTAATATGTACTACAGGAAGGGAACGAAACAGGATATGGGTGAGGACAGGGCACAATATGCGGAGCAGGGCCGGGATCGGCAGGGCAGGGCACAGTATACGGAGCAGGGCCGGGATCGGCAGGACAGGGTACAATATATACCGAATAACCGGACACATAATGCCGGGGCACAGGGAAGCGGGGGGTACGGCGGCAGGGGGCAAAACGGTAAGGTACAGTATATTCAGGGGAATATGGTACAGAGCAGGGATGCGCGTTATAAACAGGCCGGCCGGGCGCAGCATGCACGCAGCAGGGCACAGGGTGAAAGAGAATATTTGGTAAGGCAGCAACAGCAGATGCAGCAGCAACAAAAATCATTGAAGAAACGGATAGGGGTACTGACCTTTTTGGTGTGTATCCTGCTAATGTTTAACCTTGTATTTATGGCGGTCATGCATTTGCGCATTGAACATATGAATGAGGTTTTCAGGCGCATGGAAGGATCCCTGTCCGCAGAGAGGCAGGCTGACAGCACGGATGGGATATTTACATCCTCCGATGGCCAGGCCGGGGCAAGGGATGGCTCCATGGTGGCAGGAGGGCAGCCGGATTCAGGAACCCATACAACAGGCCAGGACTATGTCAGCTTATGTGGGTTGGATTATGTGGACAGGCCCCGTGAACGAACCCCGGAGCAGGTACTTGAGCGTTTGTACCAGCTGGCGGAGGAGGACAGCCGGGTAGCGGAGATATTGGATAATAGTTACAGGTATCCCGACAAATTGTTGGAGGCTTTGGCAAATAACCCGGAGATGACGGATTTTGTTATGGGATATGAGAAAAATGCGGGCACAGTCTCCGGTGCCTTGACCCGGCAGGAGGCGGAACAGGAATATCCCCTCTTTTTGCAGTGGGACCCCAGATGGGGTTATGGGGATTACGGTGACGGCAGCAATATCGGACTTGCCGGATGTGGCCCCACCTGCCTGTCAATGGCGCTGTATTATCTGACAGGGAACGAGGAGCTGACTCCTGATAAGATGGCTGAATACAGCATGGAAAACGGATATTATATCTCTGGCACCGGAACGGCCTGGGCGCTGCTGCAGGATGTGCCGGATAAGTACGGGATTGCCGTGTCACAGCCAAAGGCGGAAGAGAAAACCATGAAGGCAGCGCTGGACAGCGGCAGCGTGATCATTTGCTCCATGGGGCCGGGGGATTTTACGGCTGCCGGGCATTTTATTGTAATCTATGGCTATGACAAGACGGGTTTTTTTGTGAATGACCCCAATTGTGTGGCACGAAGCAGGCAGACTTGGAGTTTTGCCGACTTGAAAGGGCAGATCAAGAATATTTGGGTGTTGGGCGGCCAGGCAAAAACATTCTGAAACAGCATAAAAACCTCCTATGGTGGCACAAGTGTGAAATCCGGGGAGTTTTCGTGAGAAAAGTACTGTTCAAGCCGTTAAAAATTTGGTATAGTAAAATGCAGAGCCGGTCATTTGCGGCATCAGCATGAATAAATGACGTAAAGACGGCGAAAATCAGTGCAATACAGGCTCCCGGAATCCAGGGCGTGTTTGAAAAATGTTTTCTGATCTCGCACATAGTGGGGTGTGCAGGCGGCAGGAATGATTTTTTCAAACATGCTCTGGGGGAAGCCATAAATAGTCAAAGGAGGCATTTTAAGTTGGAAAAGAAACGTAACATAATCGTTGGGCAGTCGGGTGGCCCTACCGCTGTTATCAACTCCAGTTTGGCAGGCGTCTATAAGACTGCTATCGAGAGAGGGTTCCATAAGGTATACGGAATGCTGCACGGGATACAGGGACTTTTAGACGAGCAGTACGTGGACCTGGCTACTCAGATCCATTCCGATATGGATATCGAATTGCTGAAGAGGACACCTTCAGCTTTTTTGGGATCCTGCCGTTATAAGCTGCCGGAGATTCATGAGAATTTAGAAATATATGAGAGGATCTTTGAGATCCTGGACAAGCTGGAGATTGAAGCTTTCATTTACATCGGCGGAAATGATTCCATGGATACCATCAAGAAGCTGTCTGATTATGCCATTATCAAGGGCCATCCCCAGAAATTCCTGGGCGTGCCCAAGACAATAGATAACGATCTGGCCCTGACAGACCACACGCCCGGTTTCGGAAGCGCAGCAAAATACATTGCGGCATCCACAAAAGAAGTGATCCGCGACGCGCTGGGTTTAACATATCACAAAGACATGATCACCATTATAGAGGTTATGGGGCGCAACGCCGGATGGCTCACAGGAGCTACCGCCCTTGCAAAAACAGAGGAGTGTGAAGGTCCCGACCTTATTTATCTGCCGGAAATTCCCTTTGATATCGACAAGTTCCTGCAAAAGACCCAGGAGCTGCTGAAAAAGAAAGAGTCTATTGTGATTGCGGTTTCAGAGGGCATCAAACTGGCAGACGGGAGATATGTCTGTGAGCTGTCCGGCGGTGCGGATTATGTGGATGCATTCGGACATAAGCAGCTTCAGGGAACGGCATCTTACCTTGCAAATTTCCTAAGCGCAGAGATCGGATGCAAGACCCGCAGCATTGAGTTTTCCACCATGCAGAGAAGCGCATCCCATATGGCGTCCAGGGTGGACATCAACGAGGCGTTCATGGTAGGCGGTGCTGCTGTGAAAGCTGCGGATGAGGGAGATAATGGCAAGATGGTAGTCATCGACAGGGTTTCCGACGACCCTTATATGAGCGCCGCGGGGATTTATGATGTGCACCGTATTGCCAATAATGAGAAGCTGGTGCCCCGTGAGTGGGTGAATAAGGAAGGCAACTATGTGACGCAAGAGTTCATTAATTATATTGAACCGCTGATCCAAGGAGATTATCAGCCGTTTATGGTGAACGGCCTGCCCCAGCACCTTGTACTTCGAAGAGACGAAAAGTAAAACGGCAAGACCTCCCGGATGGACAGATTGACTGGCCATTCGGGAGATTTTTATTCCCGCGAGCAACGAGACAAGTGGCTGCTTGCAGACATTTGGCGACTGCCGCGAGGGTCAAATACCCCGCTGCTCTGCAGCGCTGCAAGTTTGATATCCCGTTGCTTGCAGCGGGGTCTTTGATTTAGTCGGCTATAGTCCCGGGGAAAGGGATTTTGATATAAATGTGCATTTATTTTCTGTTCCGTTTATGATAAAATAAGGAAAAGCGGTAAATTTTTATGGAGGTACATATGGAAAATCAGAAGACGGATGCATTAGTTTATACCAATGATAACTGTGTCGGCTGTAATAAATGTATTTCGGTATGCCCTGTCCTTACCGCGAACCATGCGGTATCGGAAAATGATGAGAATAAAATTATTGTGGATGGAGACCAGTGTATCAGCTGCGGCGCCTGTTTTGACGCATGCGCCCATAAGGCAAGGAGCTTCCGTGACGACACGGAGCGTTTCTTTGAAGACCTGAAAAACGGAGAGAGGATATCGCTCTTATTGGCCCCTGCGTTTCTGGCAAATTATCCCAGGGAATACGGCAGTGTGCTGGGTGGGTTAAAGCAGCTGGGTGTCAATCGGATCATCAGTGTCAGTTTTGGGGCGGATATTACCACATGGGGGTATATCAAGTACATTACGGAGCATAAGTTTACAGGCGGGATCTCCCAGCCATGCCCTGCGGTGGTGAGATATGTGGAGAGGTATATCCCGGAGCTGATTCCCCGGCTGATGCCTGTGCATTCGCCTTTGATGTGCGGGGCCATATATGTTAAAAAGTACATGAAGCTGCAGGACAAGCTGGCGTTTATCAGTCCCTGTATCGCCAAGAAAAGTGAGATAGACGATCCGAACTGCGGCGGCTATGTGTCCTACAATGTCACTTTCAGCCATTTGATGGAATATGTGCGGGAACACGGTATTTCCGGCCCCGCCGTAAAGGATGAGATTGAGTATGGGTTAGGTTCCATTTATCCCATGCCGGGCGGGTTGAAAGAAAATGTATACTGGTTCTGCGGCGAGGAAGTATTCATCCGGCAGATTGAGGGCGAGAGGCATGCCTATGATTTCCTGGAGGATTATAAGGGAAGAGTGCTCAACGGAAAAGAGCTTCCGTTTATGGTAGATGCCCTCAATTGTGCCAAGGGGTGTATTTACGGCACCGGCGTAGAAGAATCAAAGGTAGAGACGGATGATACCCTTTATGAATTGCAGAGGATCAAGGGAGCCAGCAAAAAAGGCGGCAGGAACCATGCGTTCAGCAGGAATTTGACACCGAAGCAGAGGCTGGACAGGCTCAATAAGCAATTTAAAGATTTGGACATTCATGATTTTATACGGCATTATACGGACCAGTCCAAGGGGTTGGAAATCAGGGACCCCAGCGCTGCCGAATTGGATGCCATTTATGAGCGGCTGGATAAGCAGACGGATGCGCAGAAAACGGTCAACTGTTCTGCCTGCGGTTATAATACCTGCAAAGAAATGGCAAAAGCTATTTACAACAGCTGTAACCATAAAGATAACTGTGTCCAGTATGTAAAGGCCAGGGTGGAGAAGGAAAATATGCTCTCAAAGGAGCTGGCGGAGGAGATGGAGGCCAAGAATGCCGAGATCATGGCAAAAAATGAGCTGATTTCGAAACTGATCGAGGAGGTAAGCGACGACTTTGCGAGCCTGGACCGTTCCATCAACGAAATGTCCCAGGGTAATAACAGTAATGCAGAGGAAAGCACGGGAATATCCACGTCTATGGCGGATGTGATTTCCTTCTGCGACCAGCTTCAGGCTTCCCTGGGAAGTATCCAGGGACTGCTGGTAAAGCTGGAAGAGAATAACAACGAGATCACAAATGTAGCGGAAGAGACGAATCTGCTGGCGCTCAATGCCAGCATTGAGGCGGCAAGGGCGGGAGAGTCTGGGAGAGGCTTTGCCATCATTGCAGAGAACATAAAGAAACTGGCAGATTTATCCAAGGATGCTGCAAGTGACAGCGATTCCAACAAAGAGCAGATCCAGGAGGCTATCACGCAGCTCCTTGCAGCAGCCAGGAAACTGATTGATATCATTGACACGGTGAATCTGCGCGTTACGAACCTTGCCGCTGCCACCGAAGAGATAGCGGCATCCGCAGATATGGTAAGCGAGATTTCCGCTGACTTAAAGGGGAAAATGGAGAAACTGAATGCGTAAAACGCGCCGGATTGCGGTTTGTTATACTTCGCAATGCCAGGTTTCAGTGGACAATGCCGGGTTTCGGAATGGAGAAATATAATATGTATGCATCAAAACGTGCGCCTTTGAAGGAAAAATGGAAGGAAAAAAAGGCAAACAGGCAGGGGGATTCTCCGGTAAACAGGACGGGGATTCCCTCGCTGCTAAAAAAGCAATTGGAAGAAGCCAGTGGATTGTCTTTTGATGACGTGAGGATCCATTACAATTCCCAGAAGCCGGACAGGCTGCAGGCATTAGCGTACACCCGGGGGAACCATGTATATATTGCCCCGGGCCAGGAAAAGCATCTGCGGCATGAACTGGGGCATGTGATCCAGCAGAAGCGAGGGATGGTCAGGCCTACTATGTGGATAAACGGCCTGCCGGTGAATGACGACAGTAGGCTGGAACAGCAGGCTGAGCGCGGTATTATACCCTGATAAAAATACTTTAAGATATAGCAAGAGAGGAAAAGGAAATGCCTGTTACATATTTTCTGGAGAGAAACGCACGGCTTTATCCGGATGAAGTCGCACTGGTGGAGCTGAACCCGGATGAGAAGGATACCCGCAGAACCACATGGAAGGAGTATGGGTTGATCCAGCCTGACCGGTTCGAAGCTTACCGCAGGGAGATTACATGGAGCGTCTTTGACGAAAAAGCCAACCGATTTGCTAATATGCTGATAGGGCGGGGGATTAAGAAAGGGGACAAGGTAGCCATACTGATGTACAATTGTCTGGAATGGCTGCCCATTTATTTTGGCGTGTTAAAGAGCGGCGCCATTGCCGTTCCTTTCAATTTCCGGTATGATGCAGAGGAAATCTTATATTGTGCGGAACTGGCGGAGGTGGATATGCTCGTGTTCGGCCCTGCTTTTATCGGCAGGCTGGAGGTCAATGCGGAACGTCTCAGCAAAGGCCGACTGCTGATTTATGTAGGGGATAACTGCCCCAGTTTTGCAGAGAGCTACCATGAGCTGGTAGCGGACTGCTCCAGCCATTCCCCCAATGTGGAAATTGCGGAGGAGGATTTCGGGGCGATCTATTTTTCTTCGGGAACCACCGGATTCCCGAAGGCGATCCTACATAGGCACCAAAGCCTGACCCAGGCGGCGGAGATGGAGCAGAAGCACCATGCCACAGGCAGGGAGGATACCTTTCTCTGTATCCCGCCCCTTTACCACACAGGCGCAAAATTCCATTGGATGGGCAGCCTGGTGGCAGGAAGCAGGGCAGTATTGCTGAAAGGGACAAAGCCGGAGACGATCCTGTCTGCCGTGTCGAAAGAGCATTGCACGGTTGTCTGGCTGTTAGTGCCATGGGCACAGGATATTTTGGATGCCCTGGACAGGGGGGAATTGAAGCGGGAGGATTATGAACTGGGGCAGTGGCGCCTGATGCATATCGGTGCGCAGCCGGTTCCGCCTTCTCTGATTAGGCGGTGGAAAGAATATTTCCCAAGCCATGATTATGACACAAATTACGGTCTTTCCGAATCCACGGGCCCGGGCTGTGTGCATCTGGGTGTGGAGAATGTCCACAAGGTGGGCGCTATAGGTGTCCCCGGATACCGGTGGGAATGCAAGGTCGTGGATGAGGCAGGGCAGGAAGTGGCACAGGGAGAAGTGGGAGAACTCTGTGTGAAGGGGCCCGGTGTTATGACCTGCTATTACCGTAACGAGGAAGCCACTGCGGAAACCATAAAAGACGGATGGCTTTATACCGGGGATATGGCACGGCAGGACGAGGACGGTTTCTACTTTTTGGTGGATCGGAAGAAGGATGTGATTGTCAGCGGCGGGGAGAACATTTATCCGGTTCAAATAGAAGATTTTCTGCGCAGATTTGGCAAGGTTAAGGATGTGGCTGTGATAGGGATGCCCGACAGACGGCTGGGGGAGAAGACAGCCGCCATCATTGAGATAAAGGACGGTATGAGCTGTTCCCGGGAGGAGATTGAGGAATTCTGTATGGAATTGCCCAGGTATAAGCGCCCTAAGGAGATTGTTTTCAGCGAGATACCCAGGAATGCCACCGGCAAGATCGAGAAACCCAGGCTGCGTAAAATGTATGGGGCGGACTGCCTGGTGGAGAAGGAGAATATGGCCTGAAAACAGGACTTTGCCGGAGGCACACAGATTTATGCGGCGGGGTGATATTTGAAGGCCGGCCTTATGCGCGGCGTCAAACAATCAGCCGTAGAAGCAGGCATAAAGCAGCTTCCGGGAGACTGTTTTATTTACAATTGGAGGAGCGAGATGAAAGAACTGATGCTTGGCAACAAGGCGGTTGCCAGAGGAATGTACGAGGCAGGCTGCAAGGTGGTGTCCAGTTACCCTGGGACGCCCAGCACGGAGATTACCGAGGAAGCGGCCCGGTATGATGAAATTTACTGCGAATGGGCACCCAATGAGAAAGTGGCATTGGAGGTGGCCCATGGGGCCAGCCTGGGAGGCGTGCGGAGTGCCTGCGCCATGAAGCATGTGGGTTTGAATGTGGCGGCGGACCCTTTGTTTACCGTATCCTATCAGGGTGTGAATGCCGGACTGGTAATCTGTGTGGCGGATGACCCGGGGATGCATTCTTCCCAGAATGAGCAGGATTCCCGCCATTATGCACAGGCCGCCAAGGTGCCTATGCTGGAACCCTCCGATTCGGAGGAGTCGTTGCTGTTTACCAAAAGGGCCTTTGAGCTTTCCGAGCAGTTCAACACTCCCGTATTGCTGAAAATGTGTACCCGTGTGTCTCACTCCCAGAGCATTGTGGAGACGTCAGGGAGAGAGGAGCCGGAGCAGGTGCCCTATGTCAAGGATCCTGCGAAGGTCATGATGACGGTCAATTCCAGGAATGCCCATGTGAGAGTGGAGCAGCGTACAAAGGATCTGGTTGCCTATGCGGAGGCCTGTGACCTGAACAGAGTGGAGATGGGGGATACTTCCCTTGGCATTATCACTTCCTCCACTTCCTATCAGTATGCGAAAGAAGTGTTTGGGGAAAAGGCCAGCGTGCTCAAGCTGGGCCTGGTTTATCCCATGCCGGAAAAGCTGATCAGGGATTTTGCGTCCAAAGTGGACAGGGTGGTGGTTCTGGAGGAGCTGGACCCGTTTATTGAAATACATTGTAAGCAGCTGGGAATTCCTGTTTCCGGCAAAGATATTTTCCCTGTCTGCGGTGAATTTTCCCAAAATCTTGTAAAAGAATGTATGGGGATGGAAACGCCGAAGACATTGCATATTGAAGACGTTATACCCGGGCGCCCCCCCGTAATGTGCGCAGGATGCCCCCACAGGGGAATTTTCTATGTGCTGCATAAAAAAGACTGCATGGTATACGGCGATATTGGCTGTTATACGCTGGGGGCCCTTGCGCCTTTGAATGCAATGGATCTGAATGTATGCATGGGAGCTTCCTGCTCCGGCCTGCACGGATTTAATAAAGCCATGGGGACGGAAGGGGAGAAAAGGAGCGTGGGCGTTATCGGCGACTCCACCTTTATCCATTCCGGGATGACCGGCATTACGGATATTGCATATAATAGGAGCAATTCCACTGTCATTGTCCTGGATAATTCTATCACGGGCATGACAGGGCACCAACAAAATCCTACTACGGGAAAGAATCTCCGGGGAGAGCCGGCCGGGAAGGTGGACTTGGAGGCTTTGTGCCGGGCCCTGGGGTTTGAGAGGGTGCGAGTTGTGGATCCCTATGACCTGGAGCAGGTGGAAAAGGCTCTGGAGGAAGAACTGGCTGCGGAAGAGCCTTCCATTCTTATCAGCCGCCGTCCCTGCGTGATGATCAAGGGGACGGTGCATGGAGAGCCGTTGAAGGTGGACAGGGACAAATGCGTGGGTTGCAAGGCATGCATGAAGATTGGATGCCCGGCAATTTCGATGAGGGACCATAAAGTGCAGATTGATACCACATTATGTATTGGCTGTGAGGTTTGTACGCAAATGTGTAAGTTCGGCGCCCTGGGAAAGTGTGAAACGAACTGCTGATCGTTTACAGGATTATGTCAGCGCCGTTTGGTTAATGGCGGAAGCACCGCCGGAAAGGCCCCTGTTTGTCGGACAGGGAAGGTATGGTTGATAGAATGACGAAGAATATTATGATCGTAGGCGTAGGCGGGCAGGGTACTTTGCTGGCCAGCAAGCTGTTAGGATATGTCCTGCTCAGGCAGGGTTATGACGTAAAAGTATCCGAGGTGCATGGCATGAGCCAGAGAGGCGGAAGTGTTGTGACCTATGTGCGCTATGGGGAGAAGGTGTATTCTCCCGTTATTGATAAGGGCGAAGCCGATATCATCATCTCCTTTGAAAAGCTGGAGGCCGCCCGTTGGCTGGAATATTTAAAGCCGGAGGGTTTGGTCATTACCAACACACAGGAGATGGAGCCGATGCCGGTAGTCACAGGTGCAGCGGTATATCCCGGGGAACTTGTGGAGAAAATGCAGACGGCAGGAGCAAGAGTGGATGCCGAAGACTTTCTGGAGATCGCCCGCCAGGCAGGTTCCGCTAAGGCGGTAAATATTGCCCTGCTGGGAAGATTCTCCAGGTATTTTCCTGAGATTGGAGAAAAGGACTGGAAAGAGGCTATCGGGGCAATTGTGCCGCAGAAGTTCAGGGAGCTGAATTTCAGGGCATTTGAGCTGGGGAGAAGTGCATAAACGTCCCATTCTATATTGTTGGAAGAATAAACTAGTACAGCATTGCGTTAATCTTGAAGTAAATCAGTGCTTGATGTTTGCGTCAGCGTAAGGCGGAGGAAGGAGGCGATGCGGTGGCATCGTTGACTGACGACAACGCGGCGATGGCGTGAACAGCGAGTGCTGATTACTCAAGAATTAATGCAACGATGTACTAGGGTAAATTGGGGAATGCCGTGAAAGGGGATGTTAATTAAAATGAAATTGAAGCAGCCTGGCGGCATTCTCTCCCAGAACAGCTTGTAATTCATTGTCTGTGAGGCCCGTATCCTTCAGGGCGGCAATGGTTTCTGCCTGTCCGCCCCAGGGGCTGTCGCTGCCGAACAGAATCCTGTCCGCCCCATGCTTTTTCACCATCCGAAGGAAATCTTCCCGGGGAAGACGGTACTTTGTGCCAGGATTGTCCATGTCTATGGGGATTGCCGGCACATTGCCTGTTTCACATATGGTTTTATGGGATTTCAGGACGGGTTTGTTTATGGGGTTGGAGACTGCCTGGCTGCAAGCCTTCAGGGGGGCGTTTCTGTTCTTGCCAGGGCAGCTGCCCGATGTGCATAAGGTTCCGGGATCATGCTGCAGCGGCAGAAGGGAGAAGGAGGTGTCCAGCCAGATATCTCTTCCTGCAAGTTGGCTTTCTGCTTCCGGCCAGCTGTTCCAGCCACCCATGTGGGCTAATACGAGCTTTTCAGGTCTGACGGTATCCAGCATGGATACAATATGGGGAACGGCAGAGTATTCCCAGTGGGGATGGCTGATATCATATCCCGCGTGGATCAGTACAATCAGGCCCTGCGAACAGGCGCAGGAAATAATGCGCAGATACCGGATATCGTCAAGAAAAGTTTGTTGGAAGACAGGGTGCAGTTTGATGCCTTTTACTCCGTTTACGGCAAGGCCATGCAAAATACGGCGGTAATCCGCGTTGTCGGGATGAATGCCGCCGAAGGATAACAGGCCGGTTTCTTTGGAATTATGGTTAAGTTCTATTGCGATCTGATTGATTGCCGCCTGTTGTTCCGGTTTTGTCACTACGGGCAACAGTACCGAGTAGTCCACGCCTGCGGCCTTCATAGAGCGGCGCAGGTCTTCTGCGGTCCCGTCCAGGTAATTGCGGATCCTGGCGCTTTCAGCCAGTGTCCCTACTGCACGTTCAGCCAGTTCGTCGGGAAAAGTGTGTGTATGAAAATCAATGACCATGGGTACGCTCCTTTTGCAAAATAATTATTTCAAGAAACATCTTTATATACTGTTTTCTGTCCTCTGTGAAAAGTATTACCATTGATAAATGATTATATTGTTGTCTGTACTATTATAAAGTCGGGATTTACATATTACAAGTTTTTTACAACCGATATAAAAATATCTTGCCAAACAGAAAATCAAGGTTCTCAGAAAATCAAGGCTCTCAGGAAAGAATGGCAGCTCCTTTTGACATGTACATGCCATATTGGGGGCGGAGGACTTGTTGTGGAAAGTCAAATTTACAGACATAACATTTTGGTTTTTCGTACATAATTTTTATGAAATCAGTTGACATGGAGATGAAGATATGTTAACGTTAATACAACATATCGGGAAAAGGAACATCAAAAATCTGTTTTATGCTTTGGGCAGTTCGCTCACTTATCCCTTTGTGTAAAAATTTTAAACGGGGATGGGACGACAAGGCAAATTTGCAGGGTCTCTTTCTTGTTCGTTGCGAAAGGAGAATATATTAATATGGCATTAACGAAGGAAGACCTACGGGCAATCAGTGAATTAATGGATGTGAAATTTGATGTTATCCATGTCCGCTTTGACGGAATGGACAAAAGGCTTGGCAATATGGAAGTCAGGCTTGACAGGTTGGAATCTGATGTATCAGGAATAAAAAAGGAGCTGTCAGAAGTCAAACAGGACATGTCAGAGACCAAAAAGGAGCTGTCAGAAGTTAAACAGGACATGTCAGAGACCAAAAAGGAGCTGTCAGAAATCAAACAGGACATGTCAGAGACCAAAAAGGAGCTGTCAGAAGTCAAACAGGACATGCTGAAAACCAAAAAGGAGCTGTCAGAAATCAAACAGGACATGTCGGAAACCCAAAAAGACATTTCGGAAATCAAACAAGACATGCTGGAGACCAAAAAGGAGCTGTCAGAAGTCAAACAGGACATGCTGAAAACCAAACAGGAGCTGTCAGAAATCAAACAGGACATGTCGGAAACCAAAAAAGATATTTCGGAAATCAAACAGGACATGCTGGAAACCAAAAAGGAGCTGTCAGAAATCAAACAGGACATACTGGAAACCAAAAAGGAGCTGTCAGAAATCAAACAGGATGTAGTGAAACTCGAAAAGAATATAGTAGAACTCGAAAAGAATGTAGTAGAACTTGAAAAGAATATCCAAAGGATTGACGAGAAGGTTTCCGATACATATCAGTTGGCTTTGGATGCGTGGGGGACAAGCATGGAAAACAGGACATGGCTTGAGAAAGTGAACTAAAGATGCGGGTGATATCCAATCTGCGGGAGACTTTGTCTGGAAACGGTAGCTGTATGTATAAAGGTATGGATAAATAGAAATAAGCTATTGACAAATATACCCATGCTATGTATAATTAGTCAGTGTGTGAAAAGAGTTCACACAATATATTGCATAGGAGCCGCTATGTTAGTGAACTTATCTGATGTATTAACATCTGAGGGCAAGCAGGTTCAGGAAGAAGCAGTCCTTGAAATGACAAGCTTTAAATGCCGTATGGGAAGTTATAAGATCCTGGAAAAGACTCCGGTGTCGTTTACCTTCACCAATATAGAAGACGGCAAGGCCAGGGTAGAAGGAAGCGTTTGGCTGAAATTTAAGGCCGAGTGTGACCGATGTCTGGCGGAAGTGCCTGTTATACTGGATTTGGGTTTTGACAGAATTGTTGTTTCGCCCGATGTGACCACGGAAGAGGAAGCGGTTGATGACCTGAGTTTTATGGAAGGGTATCAACTGAATGTAGAGACTTTTGTGTATAATGAGATTATAGGTAACTGGCCGGCAAAGATTCTGTGTAAAGAGGACTGTAAGGGCATTTGCCCTGTGTGTGGGCAGAATCTGAACATAAAGGATTGTGGGTGCGATACCTTTGTACCGGATCCTCGTATGGCTGCTATACAAAATATCTTCAACGCAAGTAAGGAGGTGTAACAATGTCTATCTGTCCCAAGAATAAATCTTCCAAAAGTAGAAGAGACAAGAGGAGAGCAAACTGGAAGATGAGTGCTCCTACGCTGGTAAAGTGCAGCAAATGCGGCGCACTGATGATGCCTCATAGAGTTTGCAAGGCTTGCGGTTCTTATAACAAGAAGCAGGTTATTAATGTTGATTGATCGGAGATTTGTCAGCAATATCGGGCGTTCCCAGAACGCCCTTTTTTCATGTCAAAAACCTTTATAAAATCTTAAAGATTTTTTTAAATAAATAGCGGGATTTTACTGGAAAGAGATGTTAAGATTAATTATCGGTTCGCAAGAAAAAGCGATAGATTGGGGAAAGGAGAAGTTATGAGGAAACAGATTTTAGCCATGGCTGCCATGCTGCTATTTGTGTTTGGCCTGATGTGGGGCGGGCATAGCTGCATGGCATTGGCCGCAGCCAACACTGCGGAAGGTTCGCTTTCCGGTAATGTGGGAATGCTGAAACAGGAAAACAGCAGGTATATCATGCAGGTGACGGTGGAAAACAGCGGAGAGGATTTTACTGGTACGGTACAGGTGATCTTTGGCTCAGACTATGACAATTGTGCCTACAATACGGAAATTACTCTGCCGGCACAAGGAAAGAAACAATTTACGATTGCTGTGCCTGAAAACGCGGCGGAAACGGTGTATGGGATATGTCAGCTGAATTTTCTGGATGAGAGGGGAGAGACTATTCAGTCCATTTCTCTGAAGGATGTGTATAATGGCCTGCAGTCGGGAATCACGGCGGGAATCTTGTCGGATGATTATTCCAGCCTTACTTTCATGGATGCAGGTGGGGAGCCTTTATATGTCAGAGGGATCGATTATCCCATGGAACTTGTGGAGCTGAACAATGATAATCTCTTGGGATACCTGGACGGGTTATACTTCCTGGTCATCGATCAGTTTAATGTATCTTCCCTGAGCGAAGATAATATTCAGGCAATCCAGGACTGGGTGACAGGCGGTGGATGGCTGATTGTCGGGACGGGGACTTATGCGGAGCAGACTCTCACAGGATTTGACGAAGCCTTTCTCAATGTAGGAGTGACAGGCATCAGCCAGCCGGGCGAAGAGAACATTGCCACGGTAAATGAGGACAAGTACGGATATTATTACAATTATACTTATGATGCCGGAATTGACTTTACTCAGATGGCAATAGCTGATTTGGACTATAATAAAATGCATATGTACGGCGCTGCCGAAAGCGTAGACAATCCCAGTATCATTTATCCAGTGGGAGACGGGGCTGTGTCCATACTTTATTTCTCCCTGGCAGAGAAAGAGCTGCAGAAGATGAGCTTCAGTATGGTCCAACGCATTTTTGAGGAAGTGATGTATCAATCCGACAGCTACCAGGATTTTGGCAAATACAGGGATTTGGAGTATGTCGGGCAGCGGGCACTGGCATTTATTGACAGTCGTAATTCGGATGTGGATTTTTCCTGGCTCAAGGTGTTGATTTTCATTTATGTGATTGTAGTAGGGCCGATTCTGTATCTGATCCTGCGCAAGTGTAAAAGGAGCGAATGGTACTGGGTAGGGGCGCCTGCCCTTGGGATTCTCTTCATTGCAGGAGTTTACTTCTTTGGACGGGGTATAAGAATAACCGAGGCAAAAGTTTACTCTGTCACGGTACAGCAGACGGAAAGCAGTCAGGCTGACACTTATTTCCTGGCATACCATTCCGGCGTAAAGCCATGGAAGGTGTATTTAAATGACAGATATGATGTGGCGGGTCCGGGGTTTCAGGGGTACTCTTATTACAGCAGAGGGAACGCCTCGATCACGGATTACCACTATGTTGTGGGCAATGACAGCAAGGGGATGTCCGTAGGTATGAAACCCAGGGGGAACTTTGAGAACGGGTTCTTCTATGCGGGGGCAAAGGGGGAGAGCAAAGGGACGATTTCCGGAACAGACTTTACAGGCTTTGGGGTGGGGAATATGGACGGGTCGGTTACCAATGGTACAGCTTACGATATGGCTTATCTGGCAGTATATGCCAATTCCTATATTATGGTAATCTCCGATGTGAAGGCAGGAGAGACGGTAAGCCTGACGCAGGCGGCCATGGACGGGAGATGTATATATGAGGGTTCCGAACCGTATTTCGACAGCCTTTTGCATAATATGGTGGGGGTATATAGAAGCCACAGGGATTATGAGCAGGCCGATATGGCGGCGCTGCTTATAGGCATCGGCGTGGCGGAAGAAAGAAAACCCAATCCGGGAACGGCAGTTCTTGCAGGTGTGGTTAGGGACTATGATAAGGCTGTGGCAGATAAATGCAAGGAGACAGCTTACGGCTGCTTCTATTCTTATGGGCAGACCAGCACAGGGGGTGGACAGAATGCTTCAAATTGATCATTTATATAAAAACTACGGTAAATTTCAGGCTGTCAAAAATCTGTCGCTCCATATTCCACAGGGGGATCTGTTTGGGTTTGTGGGGCCCAACGGAGCAGGCAAGACCACCACGATCCGTATGGTTTGCGGGTTAATGCTGCCTTCTGCCGGAAATATCACGATTAATGGCGTGGACGTGCTGACGCACCAGAAGGAGATTAAGAAACAGATCGGCTATGTGCCGGACTTTTTCGGCGTGTATGATAATCTGAAGGTGAACGAATATATGGACTTTTATGGTTCCATGTACCGAATGGGTTCCAAGGAGATCCAGCGGATTTCCGATGACCTTTTGGAGCTTGTGAACCTTTCGGACAAAAAGGAGGTCTTTGTGGATACCCTTTCCCGTGGTATGAAACAGAGGCTGTGTGTGGCAAGGGCATTGATCCATAATCCTGCCCTTCTGGTTCTGGACGAACCCAATTCCGGCCTGGATCCCAGGGCCAGGGTGGAGATGAAGGAGCTTCTGCTGAATTTAAAGAGCATGGGTAAGACAATTGTAATCAGTTCCCATATATTATCGGAACTTTCGGAGATGTGTAACAGCATCGGAATAATGGATCATGGAAACCTGGTGGCGTCCGGTCAGATTGAGGATGTCATGGACAGCGTGTTTGGGAGCAACCAGTTGATCATCACACTGGAGGAAGGGCAGGAAACGGCGTTACGCATAGCAAACGAGCATGCGGGAGTAAAGGTCACATCTGTGGGCGAGAGGGAGATAAAGCTAACCCATACGCTGACCAAGCAGGAAATTGCTAAAATGATAGGGGAAATGATTGCCCATGATGTTGTTGTGACTGGCTTCCACAAGCAGGAGGGCAGCCTGGAAACGCTGTTTATGCAGGTCACGGACAATGATGAGGAACAGAAAGGGGGAATGGAGAATGCGGCTGAATCCAATCATTAAGAAAGATGTGAGAGTGCAGTCCCGCAGTATGAAGATCTGCTGGGGGGTGTTTGCCTATGAGCTGATCCTGGCGCTTGTCTTTTTCCTTGCCATGCTGATCATCCATGAGGAGAGCCAGTACTCCACCAACAATCTATACAGCAACCTGGTATGGCTGTATCCCGTCCTTGCAGTCACCCAGCTGGTGATCCTGGGGCTGATCGTGCCTGTCAGAACCGCTTCTGCCATATCGGGGGAGAAAGAGCGGCAGACCTTTGATATTATGATGACTACCAGCATGACGCCTTTTACAATTATTATGGGGAAGGTGATGACGGCAATTGTGCAGAGTATGCTTTTTGTGACTGCCAGTATGCCCATTATGGCATTATCCTTTGTGGTTGGCGGTATGTCGTGGAGTTATCTGTTCTGGTTCCTGGCGGTGGCACTTCTCCTGTCGTTTTTTGCGGCAAGCATCGGGATCTTATGTTCTTCGCTTTGTAAGAGGAGCGTCAGCGCGGTCATTATGGCTTACGGCTTCTACCTCATATTTTTTGTAGGGACGGTTCTGCCCATCCTTTTGGTGGAATACATGGGCGCTTATTCCTCTTATATTTCGACGACTCCCATGACGGTTACATCAGGGGGTATTATATACAGCTACCGCGAGAACTTCTTCCTATTGCTGCTGCTGAATCCGGTGATGTATCTGGTAGAGTTTTTCTGCCGGGTCATGGCAGGGCAATCCCTGGTAAATGATATCACAAGCATGACGGGCATCACGCAGACTGCAGGACCTATCAATCTTGTGACTACGGGATATTGGTGGATGATTGTTTCTACGGTTCTGTTTATTGCCGTTTCATTCCTGTTTCTCTGGCTTGCGGCAAAGCGTATCAATCCTGTCAAAAGGAAAGCGAAGAAACTGGCTGAAAAAGGAATACAAGGCTAAAGGGTGTGAATGACATTTGGTATGTGGGGAAAATGACAGGATTTTTTGGGTGGCATAAAAAGCTGCAGGATGTGTATGGAACAGGGATGGTGAGTTATGGACAGCAAAGAATATCTGTTATGCCGGATAAAAGCGTGCAGACGTAAAATGAATATGGCAAAGCTCATTGACTGTGGCATTTTATTTGCCGCGGCGGGCGGGATTTTTGCGATGCTCTGCGAACTGGCATCTCTGGTGTGGGAATTCTACTATGTGCATTTGGCTGCCGGACTTTGCTTTGGGGCAGGACTTTTGGCAGGGATTGGCTATGCCCTGTACAAACGGGCGGATATGAAACAGGCGGCAGGCAGGCTGGATTCTTTCGGGTTAAAAGAGCGCATGATCACAGCTTATGAGCAGATGGACAGCAGCCACGAATTTGCCCGGCTTCAGAGACAGGACGCACAGGTTCATTATGACCGCATCCGTGAACGGATCAAAATATCTCTGTGGCCGGATGTGCGGCATGTGCTGGCATTGTTCCTGTCCCTGGCAGTGGTCGTCGGCTTAGGTTTCATCCCCTCTCTTGTGCGGAGCCAGGCGCAGCTTCGCCATCAGGTCCAGGAGCAGGCGAAGGAAGAGCAGGAAGAACTGGAGGAACTTGTGGACGCCCTGGAGGGCGTGGATATGGACAGCCTGACGGAAGAGCAAAAGGCAATGCTCCAGGAGATGATGGATGCCATGGAGCTATCCCGGGAGGAGCTGGCAAAGACAAATTCATGGGAGAGCCTTGCCGCCGCCACGGAACGGCTGGACTATAAATATGAGCAGGCGGCAAAGAGCCTGGAGAACCTTGCCGGCCAGCTAAGCAACCCGGATGCGGCCGGGGTTGCCGGTGCGGAAGCATTGGCCAGGGCCATGGCAAACCAGAACGGATCCCAGCTGGCATCCGGCGGGACTCCAGGCTCCGGCGGTGAGAACGGCGACGGAAAGGAATCCGGGGACGGCAACGGAGGGCAGGGAGACGGCAACGGACAGAACGGTACCAATGGTAACGGACAGAATGACGGAAACGGCCAAGGCCAGGGCGATGGGAACGGAAACGGCCAGGGAAATGGGAATGGCCAGGGCAACGGAACTGGAAACGGCCAGGGAAATGGGAATGGCCAGGGCAACGGAACTGGAAACGGCCAAGGACAGGGAAATGGCAGCGGCAACGGCGGAAACGGCCGGGGAACCGGCAGCAGTGACACGGCCCATGATTATGTGAGCATCCCCAATGCGGTTGCCAATGACCCGGCTTTGAACGGCAATAAAAACGGCCACCAGGATTCGGACTATTTCCGCCAGCAGAACGGCCTTGCCTGGGAGGGTGACCATGTGGACTATAATTCCGTCATCGGGGAGTATACGGACAGCGCCTATGAAGGAATCGCAAACGGCAGGTATCCCAGCGGCATGGAGCCGGTCATAAGGGATTATTTTGAGAGCCTGAATAAGTAGTAAGGAGACCGGAAAGTAAGAGAAAGGGCAATAAGGAGGACGCCATGTCAGAAATCGAATTATATCAGCAGAAGATCATGGAATGCGAGCAGGAGATCGGAAAAGGGATCATTGGCCAGAGGGAGATTATCCGCCAGGTCATGTTGGCGCTGCTTTCCGGCGGGAATGTGCTTCTTGAGGGGATGCCGGGACTGGGTAAGACCATGCTGGTGCGGACCATCGGCAAGGTGTTCCTGCTTTCCTTTAAGCGGATCCAGTTTACTCCGGATCTGATGCCCAGTGATGTGACTGGGACTAACATTATGGTAAAGGACGAGGGGAAGAGCAGTTTCCGGTTCGAGAAGGGGCCTGTTTTTGCTAATCTGGTGCTTGCGGACGAGATCAACCGTGCCACGCCCAAGACCCAGTCCGCCCTGTTGGAAGCCATGCAGGAACACACGGTGACGGTGGGAAATGAGAGCCATACCCTGGAGGAACCTTTTCTGGTGCTTGCCACCCAGAACCCCATAGAGCAGGAAGGGACCTATCCGCTGCCGGAGGCGCAGCTGGACCGGTTTTTGTTTAAAATATTAGTGAAGTTCCCCAGCAAGGAAGAACTGCGGGGGATCGTGGAACTTACTGAAGGGAAAGAAGCGCCGGAAATACGGAATGTATTGAAAAGGGAAGAACTTCTGGAAGCGAGGAAATTAATTTCACAGATTCCTGTTGCGGATGCGGTGATGAACTATATCCTGGACCTTGTGATGGCTACCCACGAGGAGAACCCGTATATCAGGGAGGGTGCAAGTCCCCGTGCGGCGCAGGCATTGATCCGTGGGTCCAGGGCAAGGGCATTTATGGAGGGGCGGCTGAACGTTTCTTTTGAGGATGTGCAGAGTGTGGCCTATCCGGTGCTCCGCCATCGCATATTGCTAAGCTTTGATGCCATTTCGGAGGGTGTCACGGAGGATGATGTGGTGCGGCAGATCATAGCAGAGAAACCCTGCTATTCATAAGCTTACAGAAGCACGGGCCCAATGAGATATCTTTCAAATGTAGCAGGATGGAACACAATTTGCCAGAAGTCCCTTTCCGGTGGGATGCCCCATGGAAAAGAAGGCGGGAAAGAGGCGGAATTTTAGGCCAAAGGATATGAATAGGTATGCTTGATTCAAAATTTTATGACACATTGTCACGGCTGCAGCTTAGGATGTCCCACAAGAGCAGCCTGAATATGTCCGGCAACCGCAAGTCGGTACAAAAGGGAATCTCCGCGGAATTTTCGGACTTTCGGGAATATATGCCGGGGGATGATCTGCGCCGTATGGACTGGAACGTATATGCCAGGCTGGACAAATTATATATCCGTGAGTATATGGAGGAGAAGGAGGCTGTGGTCTCCGTCCTTATTGATACCAGTGCGTCCATGGATTACGGCGCCAAGAGCAAGGCGGAGCTGGCAAGGGATCTGGCGGCGGCAGTGGGTTTCCTGGCGCTGAACAACATGGACAGGCTGCTGCTCTATGATGTGAAGGATATGGGCAGGGCACTTTCCGTCGGCGGCGGGAAAAATGCTTTCCCAAAGGTGCTTCATTGGTTGGAGAAGCTTACTTTTTCCGGGGAGGCGGATATGCTTTCCGCAGTGAAGAAAATACAGCGAAGAGGGCCGGGGGTAACAGTGCTGATCAGCGATTTCCTGCACTCCGATATGCTGGATGAGAATAATGCAGCCTATGAGAAGCTGCTGCAATATCTGGATTATTGTAAGCAGCGCCCGGTGATCCTCCATACTTTGGCCTCGGAGGAGCTGCGCATTACACTGGAGGGCGCACTGAACCTGATTGATTCTGAGACGGAAAACACACTCCGCCTGACGGTGGATGCCAAATCCATCGACCTATATGAGAGGGAACTGAACCGTCTCACGGAACGGATGAAAAAGGGCTGTGCCGCAGGAAGGGGCGCTTATGTGATCTGTGATACCGGAAGGGACAGGAACCAGCTTGTGTTCCAGGATTTAAGGGTGATATATGATATTTGAGAGTCTATGGCCCCTGGCGCTGCTTTTGTCGGTGCCGGTGGTGATTATTTTATACTTATTAAAACCGAAGGGAAAGGATTACAGGATCTCTTCTAATCTGTTGTGGGAGAAGCTGTTCCGCAACCAGCAGTCCAAGACATTTTTGGAGAAGTTTATCCATAATATTCTCATGTACCTCCAGATCCTGATTCTATTGCTGTTGGTGCTGGCGCTGATGTCCCCCTATATACGCAGAGAGGGCAGGGACAGGGGGAATGTGATCCTTGTGCTGGATACCAGTGGCAGTATGCAGCATGACACGGGAAACGGCAGGACCCGCATGGAGGAGGCGCTGGAACAGGCAAGGAGCCTGATTGCCGCTTCCGAGGGGACGGCCTTTTCCATTGTCACCAATGACTGTACGGGGACGGACCTCCTGGCAGTGGGCGTGAAAGATAAGAGCAGCCTGTATGCTGCTTTAGGCCAGGTAGAGTGCTGCGACGGGGCAGGGAACCTGCCGGACGCCGAGAGTGTGGTAGAGACTCTTCGGGGCGCCGGGGAGGAATCAGGGGAAGGCGGCGCAGGGACGGAAGTGATCCTGTTCACTGACGGCAGCGGCGCAGAGGAGGCAATGAGCTTTTCCGGATATTTTGATGCCCAGGTGCTTGTGATGGGGAACGCCGTGAGTAATGTGTCCAATAATTTTCTTTCTTATGTAGAGCGGGATGCGGACATGGCAGGAACACCCCAGGGGGAAGCGGAGCCGGAGCCTTCCGGAGCAGAGGCCGGGAACCCTGTCATTACCTGTGCCTCCAGTGTCACCAATTACAGTGACGCGGAGGCTTCCATGGAGGTCAGTCTTTACGAGGGAAATCAGCTGCTCCAGGTCAAACGTCTGGAACTTCCTCCGGGGGAGACTGCCCTGTGCTATTTTGATGCATTTGAGTGGCAGGGGGAGCCGCTTCGCAGCGAGGTAGGTTCCGTGCGGTTTGAAGGAGGGGCCGGAGCCGATTCCCTTGCGGAAGACAATATCGCATATGCTGTTCCGGCGCAGGTAAGGCGGATGGAAGCCGTGCTTGTGGGGAGCGGGAACACTTACATCGAGAAAGCGTATCAGGCGGCTGCGGGAATGGATTTGGCCAAGATAAGCAGTCCCGGCTTGCTTTCGGAAGAATCCCAGGCCGTTCGTATTTATGATGCGGGAGCGGAAAACGGCACGGCGGAAGACGGGGACCGCCTGGTGTTTTACGGGGAGGAGAATGCATCTGCCACGGTAGAGAGGGTTATGCTCACAGTGGATAGCTGTGAGCTTACGGCCGGATTGCCGTCTTTTCTGATCGGTGTCAACGAAACAAGGGTGTATGAGATACCGTCCTGGGGAACAGGGTTTCTCTGGGCGGGGGAGCAGTGCGCCGGATATTACGGCGAACACGATGGAAGAAAGGAAATTGTCGTCGGTTTTGATATTCGGGAATCGGATTTCCCTCTAAAGGCGGAGTTCCCGGTATTTATAGCGAATGCAGTCCGTTTTTTGGGGGAGACTTCCCTCTTGGCGGATAATGTATATGAGGCAGGGGAGGCGGTATTGTTCCATCCCCAGGCGGATTTTGATGTGGGGGTGTTGACGGCGGAAACTGCCAAGGCAGGTTTGTATCAGGTGGAAGCCGGTGACCTTACGGAGAGCTATGTGGTGCGTTTTGCCACAGGGAAAGAGTCGGACGGGCGGATCACGGCGGAAGGGACCGCCGGCGGGACAGCCTTGGCGGGACAGCTTGTGAAAAAGCAGCTGCGAAATGCAGTGCTGGCGCTGGCCCTGTTTCTTATGGCGGCAGAATGGATCCTGTATGTGCGGCAGATGCGTTACAGGGGAAAATTTTATCTGGCAGTGCGGGCGGTGGGGGTAATCCTGCTTGTCCTGGCTTTGCTGGGATTTTCCGTGAATACACGCAAAGGGTTAAATACCACCGTTTTCTTAGTGGACATATCCAACAGCAACGCCCAGAACCTGGGGGCAATGGAGGAGTACTTGGAGGAAGCCATACAGGGAATGCCCGGAGATAACCAATATGGCATTGTGACTTTCGGGAAAAATTCTCTTGTGGAGCAATTTCTGACCAGGGAAGACCATTTCTCACATATCATGTCATTGCCGGATAAGGAGGCCACCAATTTCGAGGATGCCATGTCCAGGGCGCTGGCCATGATTCCTGTGGACAGGGCCGGGAGGGTGGTGATCCTTACCGACGGCAGGGAGACGAAGGGAAGCCTTTCAGCTACGGCTTCTGCACTGGTGGCAAGGCAGGTGGAGCTTTTGGCCCTGGTTTATGAGACCGGGCAGGGGCAGGACGCTTATGTGGAGAATGTGGAGCTTCCCAGCTACCTCTACCAGGGAGATTCCTATTCCATGACCGTGACGGTGGAGAGCAATTATGAGACCGATGCCCAGATTCAGATCTGGATGGGTTCCATGCAGAGGGAAGGCTATGACGTTCATCTGAACCGGGGCAGGAATCAGTTCCGGTTCCAGCAGCAGGTGACAGGTGAGAATGTGGAGAGCTTTGAGGTCAGGGTGGTGGCTGCCGGGGATACCTGTGGGGAGAACGACAGCTATCACGCTTACTCGGTGGTGGATTCCGTGCCCAAGGTGCTGCTTGTGTCAGGAATGCGAGAGGACAGCAGCCAGTTTGAGAACGTGCTCCGCAGCGCAGGGAGCAATTACAGCGTAGTTTCCGCCATCAACGCACCGGATTCCCTGGAGGAACTGTTGCAATATAAGAGCGTTCTGCTGGAGAATGTGTTTCTGTCGGATCTGCCCAAGGGATTTCTGGAAAATATAGAGACCTATGTAAAAGATTACGGCTGTGGACTTATCTGCATGGGTGGCGAGGACAGCTATGCCCTGGGCGGGTACCGTGAGACGGCGCTGGATACCGTGCTGCCGGTGGATATGGAGCTGCGGGGCGTGGACGAGGTACCCACCACGGTAATGATTATGGTCATTGACCATTCCGGCAGCATGGGATCGGCCACCGGAACCGGCGCCACCAGCCTTGACCTGGCCATCACTGCTGCGGAGACGGCAGTGGATCAAATGCGCAGCAAGGATTATGTGGGAGTGGTTACCTTTGACGATACCTACAGCTGGGTTGTGGAGCCTACCCAAGCGTCCGACAAGGAGACCATCAAGGCACAGATTGAGACCATTGCGGAGGGCGGGGGAACCTCAATACAGCCTGCTTTGTGGGCGGCGCTGAACGGAGCGTTGTCCTGTCAGGATGTGAGCATCCGTCATGTAGTCCTTTTGACGGACGGCCAGGGGGAGAGCAGCAATTACAATGATATTATAACGGCGTATTCGGACGGGAACGTGACCCTGTCTACAGTGGCGGTGGGGGAAGGTTCGGATGCAAAACTTCTGGAGCGGCTTGCGGACAATTGTGGCGGGCGCTATTATTATTCCGATATGGCTGCCGATATCCCTAAGATATTTGCCCAGGAGGTATTCTTAAGCGGAGACACTTATCTGCAGAACGGAACCTTCGGCCTGGCGGTCAATACCGGAAATGAGATCACAAGGGGATTGTTTGAGAACGGATGGCCCGTTATTTACGGTTATATCAGCGCCACGCCCAAAAGTGCCTCTCATGTGCTGATCGCTTCCGAGAAGGACGATCCGGTGCTTACCGTGATGCAGTATGGCCTGGGCCATACCGTGGCTTGGAATACGGATGTGACAAACCAGTGGACGGCAGGATATGCGGGAGAAAGCGACTATGTGCAGCTTTGGAAACGTGTCATTGACTACAGTGTAGGAAATGCAACCATCGGCCAGGACAGGGTGGATGTGGCTACCGCCGGGGGATACACCAGTATCGTCTATGACGCGCTGGATTTCGGTGAGCAGACCAAGGTGGAGGCAGTGTACACCGATCCTCAGGGAAATACACAAACGGCGCCGCTGCAAGCCTCTGCACCGGGGGTCTATGAGGCGAAGCTGGATACGGACATCACCGGGATCTACCAATTAAGCGTACGCCGGACGGATGGCGGGAATATCACCAATTCCGTTACAACCGCCATGGCGGTGCAGTATTCGGATGAATATAAATTTGATGTTGGCACAGCGGCATTTACAGGTTTTGTTGAGCGGTACGGAAAGCAGCTTGCACCGGAGGAGGACTTTTGGCGGCAGAGAAAGAGCGGGGCAAGGGAGCGGTATGATCTGACGAAATGGCTGATCCTGTTGTCGGTACTATGGTTTGTCATGGACATTGCATTCCGCAGGTTCCACTTCCTTCCACAGAATACGAAGCTGTATCGTTCGGCTGCAGGGCGTCTGTCACGTCTCAGACAGGGAAGCTCCGGGACGAAGGGGAGCGGCCCCCAAATAAAGGCGGGGGGCAAAGCGGATACCTGTTCTGACAGCCTGGCGGCCCCCGGGAGTATGGGTACGGCCGGCAGCGGGGCGGAACCCGGCGAAGCGGACGCGGCCGGCAGCAGAGAGAGCGGGCGGGACGTGCCCGACAAAGAAAATAACAAAGAAAATAGCAAAGAAAATAATAAAAAACGGAAGAAACTCTCCCAAGGGGAGAAAAAGCAGGAACCCCAAGCGTTGGATACCTCTGCCCTGCTGAAGAAAAAAGACCGGAGAAACCAATGACAGAAATCCCAACCGTCCATAAAACATAGGAGAAGCGGTGGCCCGAATCTCCCTCAAATTGTGACGACATCTGCCAGAAAGCAATATCAAAGCACGGGCTAAAAACTGCAAAGGAAAACAAAAAAGAGTTACCGCGAAGCGGCAACAGGGAGGTATATATGCAATCATCAAGAGATTTACAGAATCAATTAAGAAGCATCGACCACAGAAGCTATCCCGCGTACAAAGGGCTGCGGGGAAGCTATCAGTTTAACGGCTATCAGCTTAACATTGACCATGTCCAGGGAGACCCTTTTGCGGCGCCCTCACATGTGAGTGTATTCGTCCCCATGAAGGGGGCAGGCTTTCCCGATTTCTGCCTGAAAGACCATCTCACCAGGAATGCGCTGGCAGATTATCTTGCCCGGCAGTTCGGCGCCCAGGTGAACCACTTCACTTTTAAGGCAAAAGGTTCCGGCAAAAGCGGGTTGATTTCCGTGACCCATTGTGGGCAGGAGGTTCTTAGCCGTACAGCCTGTGAGGTCAGCGGAATGGGGATCACTGCGCGATTCTCCGTAGGTTTCCCTGCCAACGGAAGGACCATTAATGCCAGAGAACTTGAAAAAATCCTGTTTGAGTACCTTCCGGTATGTGTGGAGAAATCCTTTTACTACCGGAACCTGAACCCGGGCGGCGTTAAAGATGCCATTGAGCTGGCGGAAGATCAGGCGTATATCCGCAGACAGCTTGGGGAGAGGAAGCTGGTGGCTTTTGTGGCAGACCAGGCAGTGCTTCCCAGGGAGAGCGGTATCTCTTCGCGCCCCATGAAAGGATCCGTGAAATTTGTATCGCCGGATTCCCTGCGGGTAAGCATGGAGCTGCCACACAAGGGAACCATTACAGGAATGGGGATCCCGGAGGGCATCACACTGATCGTAGGGGGAGGCTACCACGGTAAGTCCACACTGCTCAATGCCCTGGAGCTTGGGGTATATGACCACATTGCCGGGGACGGAAGGGAGTACGTGGTTACGGAAGAAAGCGCTTTGAAGCTGCGTTCCGAGGACGGCCGGTTTATTAAGGATGTGGATATTTCCCTGTTTATAAATGACCTGCCCAATAAGAAAGATACCCACAGCTTTTCCACTGTGGATGCCAGCGGAAGCACTTCCCAGGCTGCAGGCATTGTGGAGGGCATGGAGGCGGGCAGCCGAACCTTCCTGTTGGATGAAGATACATCTGCCACCAACTTCATGGTGCGTGACGCGTTCATGCAAAGTGTGGTCAGTCCTGACAAAGAACCCATAACCCCGTTCCTTTCCAGAGCCAGGGACCTGTACGAAAAAGGGGGAATATCCACTATCCTGGTGGCAGGCAGTTCCGGGGCCTTTTTCCATATCGCGGACACCGTGATCCAGATGGATAATTACATTCCCCTTGACATTACGGAAAAGGCAAAATCCCTGTGTAAAAGCTTTCCGCTCCATGATACGGAGGCCGTATCGGCGTTTCAAATGCCCCAGAGCCGCCGCATCATGACAAAGGATGCTGAGGGCGCGCCAAAGCGCCGGGATTACCGTACCGGGGAAGTGCGGCAGGACGGGAATGAGCGCCTTAAGGTAAAGGTCATGGGGCGTGACGGCTTTACCCTGGGCAAACAGACCGTGGATCTGCGCTATATAGAACAGATCATTGACAGTGAACAGAACGCTTCCCTGGGACTGATCTTAAAATATGCAGTGGAGAAACTGATCGACGGCAGGCGAACCCTTCCGGAGGTTGCCCAATATATCATCAGCCAGCTGGAAAAGAAGGGATTGGAGTTCTTTGCGGAGGGCAGCTACATCCCGGGCGGTTACGCCATGCCCAGGCCTCAGGAAATCTACTCCTGCCTGAACCGTTATCGGAGGGCGTGACCCTATCCCGCCGCCATATATCTGAAAGAAATATCTTGATTTTTACCAAGGGGTCTAGTATAGTAAATGTAGTATTGGCGGAAAGGATAAATTTAATGGCTGAGAAGGTAAATGTAGCGGTTGATGCTATGGGTGGAGACAACGCTCCTTCTGAGATCGTCAAAGGGGCAGTGGAAGCCGTTAATGAGGACAAGCGTATCAAAGTGTTCCTGGTAGGGCGTGAACCCGTTATCAGGGAAGAGTTAAAGAAGTACACGTATGATGCCGCCCAAATGGAGGTGGTCCATGCGGAAGAAGTGATTGAGACCGCGGAGCCGCCGGTCATGGCGATTCGGAAGAAAAAGGATTCCTCCATCGTAAAGTGTATGAACCTGGTAAAGGACGGAGAGTGTGACGCGCTTGTTTCCGCTGGAAGCACGGGTGCTGTGCTGGTAGGCGGCCAGGTGATCGTCGGGCGTATCAAGGGTGTGGAGAGGCCGCCCCTGGCTCCCATTATCCCGAATATGAAAGGCGTCAGCCTGCTGCTGGACTGCGGAGCCAATGTGGATGCCAGGCCGTCGCAGCTGGTACAGTTTGCCAAAATGGGAAGCGTATACATGGAGAGCGTGATAGGGGTCAAAAATCCGCGGGTAGGCCTGGTAAATATCGGTGTGGAAGAGGAAAAAGGAAACGCCCTGACTAAGGAGACCTATCCGCTGCTGCAGAATTGCCCTGAAATCAATTTCGTGGGGAATGTGGAAGCCAGGGATATTGCTTTTGGCACGGCGGATGTGCTGGTGTGTGAAGCTTTTGTAGGAAATGTGGTCTTGAAGATGCTGGAAGGCGTCAGCGCAGCCCTGGTAGGGAAGATCAAGGAAGGCATGATGAGTTCCCTGAAGAGCAAGATAGGCGGTTTCCTTGTGAAACCTGCGCTGAAGAAAACTTTAAAAGGCTTCAGCACGGAAGAATACGGAGGTGCCCCACTGCTGGGACTGAACGGCTTGGTGGTCAAGACACACGGAAGCAGCAAGGCCATTGAAATCAGAAATTCTATCCTTCAATGCATTGCATTCAAGGAACAGAATATAAATGAAAAAATCAAAGAAAAAATAGTTTTGGAAGAAATTTAAAGAAAGAAGGAACTGTTATGGAATTTGAAAAGCTGAAAAAAGTTATTGCGGAAGTACTGAACATGGACCCTGAGGAGATTACTATGGATACTACTTTCATGGATGACCTCGGTGCGGATTCCCTGGACGTATTTCAGATCATCATGGGTATCGAGGAGGAGTTTGACATCGAGATCCCTGCAGAGAAAGCTGAAAAGATTACTACCGTTGAGGAAGCGGTGGAGTTGATCAAGGGCGCTTTGAACTGAGTACGTTAGTATACGGACAGAGCACATATCAACATAGTCATTATTTGCTTTCTGTAAGAGCAGTTCGCTATGCGTAAGTCCGCCGTGCGTACTGCTCCTTTCCTTTGAATGGAGGTAGAAAAGGTGAAGGAAGAATATACGGTGGAGAGCCTGGAGGAATGCATCGGATATTGTTTTCAGGACAAGGATTTGCTGAGGCAGGCATTGACCCACAGCTCTTATACAAACGAACGTAAGATCAACAAGATTGCCTGTTACGAGAGGCTGGAGTTTTTAGGGGATGCCGTGCTGGAGCTGGTATCCAGCGAGATCATATTCAGGAATAACCCCGGGCTTTCGGAAGGCGAGCTGACGAAAATGAGGGCGGCCATGGTATGCGAACCGTCACTGGCCATCTGTGCCAGGGATTTAAAGCTTGGAATGTATATCCGGCTTGGGAGAGGTGAGATAGGCGCCGGCGGCAGGGAGCGTGACAGCATAATCTCCGATGTCATGGAGGCAGTGATCGGGGCTGTTTACCTGGACGGAGGCATGGAACAGGCGAAGGCATTTATACAAAAATACGTTATGTCCGACCTGGAGGACAAGCAGCTGTTCTATGACAGCAAGAGTATCCTTCAGGAACTGATGCAGGGGAAGATGAAAAAAGAATTTTGCTATGAGCTGCTGGATGAGAGCGGGCCGGAGCATAATAAGACATTCCATGTGCGCGTATGCATGGAAGACGAGATTTTGGGAGAGGGATCAGGAAGAACAAAGAAAGCAGCAGAGCAGCAGGCATCTTATAAGGCGCTGTTGTTTTTGAGGGACAGAGGAATATGTATTTAAAAAGTATAGAAGTGCTTGGCTTTAAGTCATTTGCGAACAAGATCACGTTCCAGTTTCACAACGGTATTACCGGAATCGTAGGGCCTAACGGAAGCGGCAAAAGCAATGTCGCCGATGCGGTCCGCTGGGTGCTTGGCGAACAGCGTGTAAAGCAGCTGCGGGGAGCAAGCATGCAGGATGTCATTTTCTCGGGAACAGAGAACAGGAAGCCATTGAGCTATGCCTATGTTGCGATCACTCTAGATAATGCGGATCACCAGCTTGCTATCGACTTTGACGAGGTTACGGTAGCTCGCCGGATTTACCGTTCCGGAGAAAGTGAATATCTGATCAACGGAAGTCCTTGCAGGCTGAAGGATGTGAATGAACTGTTTTACGATACCGGTATCGGCAAGGAGGGTTATTCCATTATCGGCCAGGGGCAGATTGACAAGATCCTCAGCGGTAAGCCGGAAGAACGCCGTGAGCTTTTTGATGAGGCGGCCGGGATCGTAAAATTTAAGCGCCGTAAAGCGGCGGCCCAGGCAAAGCTGGAAAATGAAAAACAAAACCTTATCCGTGTCAACGATATCATGTCGGAGCTGGAGAAACAGGTGGAGCCTCTGGAGAGGCAGTCGGAGAAGGCAAGGATATACCTGAATAAAAGGGAAGAACTGAAGAAGCTGGACATTAATGCATTCCTCCTGGAAAATGCCAGATTGAGAGAGCAGTTGGAAGCCATTCAGGGAAAATATAAAATTGCCAGCGCTGACCTTACCGAGACCAGTGAAAAGTATGAAGGGATCAAGGAAGAATACCAGCGGATCCAGGAAGAGATCGAAAACCTTGACGGGGCCATCGAGCAGGCCAGGAGCACCCTTACCGATGCCGGGATGATGCGGGGCAAGCTGGAGGGGGAGATGAACGTCCTGAAGGAGCAGGTCAATTCCGCAAAGGGAAACGAGACACATCTCACCAACCGGCGCAACACTTTGCAGGAGGATATTGCCTCCAAGGAGAAAGACAAGGAAAGCATTCTCCGGGAAAAGGGCGAGACCGATGAAGAAGTCCGCGCCATTATGGAGACAGCGGATGAACTAAAGGAGAAGCTGTCCCAGATCCAGGGCAGGATTACGGAACTGAACAACCGGATTGAAGCCGGTAAGAATACCATTATCGGTGAATTGAACCAACGTGCCACTATCAAGTCCAAGATGGGCCGTTTTGACACCATGATGGAACAGATCAATATCCGCAGGGCAGAGCTGAACTCCCGGCTGCTTCGGGCAAAATCCGACGAGGCGGCAAGGGAAGAGAACATGAAAAAGCTGGAGGACGAATTTGCGGCCGTTACGGATGAACTGCGGGTAATGAACGAGAGGGAAGCGTCCATGGAGCTGGAGCTTGGAGACATCCGTGAGCTGCTTTCCAGAACGGATGCAAAGCTGCGGGACAGCCAGGCGGCATATCATATGGAGAAGTCCAAGCTGGATGCCCTTTCCAATCTGACCGAGCGCTATGAGGGTTACGGCGGCAGCGTCAAGAAGGTCATGGAACAGAAAGAAAAGAATAAAGGCATAATTGGCGTTGTGGCGGATATCATCAAGGTAGAGAAAAAGTATGAGACGGCCATTGAGACGGCTTTGGGAGGCAACATCCAGAATATTGTTACAGACAATGAAGATACGGCGAAGAAGATGATCCGCTATCTGAAAGACAATAAACTGGGACGCGCTACTTTCCTGCCCCTTACCAGCATTACGAAACCCCAGGAATTTAAAAACCAGGAGGCTCTGTCCGAAAACGGCATCATAGGCATGGCTGATGAGCTGGTACAGATCGATGAGAAATACAGGAATGTGGCAAAAGCCATGCTGGGCCGTATTGTGGTGGTGGATAACGTGGACAATGCGGTAAAGATTGCCCGGAAATTCGGCTATAATATCCGTATGGTCACGCTGGAGGGAGAGCTTCTGGTCCCTGGCGGGGCCATCAGCGGAGGGGCCTTTAAGAACAACAGCAACCTGTTGGGAAGACGCCGGGAGATCGATGAGCTGGAGAAGCATGTGAAACAGCTGTTGGCATCCGTGGATAAGGCCAACCGGGAGATCGATGAGATAAAGTCCCGTAGGAATAAGCTGCGTATGGATGTGGAAACCGTAAAGGCGGACATCCAGAAGAAATCCATCGAGCAGAATACCGTCAGGCTTAATATCAGCCAGGCGCGGGAGCGTATAGAAGAGGAAGTGGAGGGCGTTACTTCCTTAAAGCTGGAAGAGAAGGAAATAGAAAGCAAGATCTTCGAAATCAGAAATGATAAGGAGAACATACAGAAGGAACTGTCTGACAGCGAGGCGTTGGAGAAGGATACCCAGGAGAGGATCCTTCAATTCCAGAAAGAACTGGAGGAGCAGCGTGTCTTGGAGACGGAGGCTGCCGCGCAGGTTTCAGAGTGGGATCTGAAAGTAGAAAAGATGCGGCAGACCCAGGGATTCAAACAGGCCAATGTGGACCGAATTAACGGAGAGATTGAGAAATCCCGATCAGAGCTTGAAGAGATCCTGGAAGCCCTGGAGGAAAACGAGAGGGATGTTCAGCAGAAGAAACAAAACATCCTGGAGATCGAGAAGACTATTTCCGCTTCCTATGATGTGCAGAACGAATCGGAAATGAGGCTGAAGGAGCAGGTCACCCACAAAGAAGAGCTTTCCGCGAAGCAAAAGAGCTTTTTCCAGAGACGGGAGGAATTGTCGGAACGCATGACGGGATTGGACAAGGAAGTGTACCGTCTGGGCAGCCAGAAGGAAAAGCTGGAGGAAAACCTGGAATCCCATATCAATTATATGTGGGATGAATATGAAATTACTTTAAGCGACGCGGCGTCCATACGGGATGAGAGCCTGACGGACCTGTCCGCCATGAAGAGGGATATCGCTTCCTTGAAGGAGCAGATCAAACGGCTGGGGGATGTCAATGTAAACGCTATTGAAGATTTCAGGAACCTCATGGAGCGATTCACTTTTATGAAGACACAGCATGACGACCTGGTGGAAGCGGAGAAGACGCTGGAAGGCATCATTGAAGAACTGGACACTGCTATGAGAAAGCAGTTTACGGAGAAGTTTGCGGAAATCACCAGAGAGTTTGACAAAGTGTTCAAAGAACTCTTCGGCGGAGGAAAGGGAACCCTGGAGCTGATGGAGGACGAGGATATACTGGAGGCAGGAATCCGCATTATCGCCCAACCCCCGGGAAAGAAACTGCAAAATATGATGCAGCTGTCGGGTGGGGAGAAAGCGCTGACAGCGATTTCTTTGCTGTTTGCCATACAGAACCTGAAACCGTCGCCATTCTGTCTGCTGGACGAGATCGAAGCGGCGCTGGATGACTCCAATGTGGGCCGTTTCGCAAAATATTTACATAAGCTGACAAAGAACACGCAGTTTATTGTCATTACCCACAGAAGAGGGACCATGGAGCAGGTAGACCGGTTATACGGCATCACCATGCAGGAAAAGGGAGTATCCACTCTTGTAAGCGTTAACCTGATCGATAAGGAGCTGGAGGACTGAGGCAGTATGGCGTTCCGGCTGTCTGTGTGCCTCCTGACCGTAAGTGCTTTTGGCCTTTTGAAAAAGCTGATGAAACAATTTTTTACAGTGCAAAAACAGCGCAGAAATGGGATTAGATTCCAAAATCATGGGGATGCACTGTGCCGCCAGCCGAAGGCGGCGGAATGGAGATTAGTATGAGCGAAGAAAAGAAAGGATTTTTCGCCAGATTAAAAGCTGGCCTTACTAAGACGAGGAATAACATTGTCAGGGGAATTGACTCGCTGTTCAGCGGTTTTTCGGCTTTGGATGAGGAGTTTTACGAGGAGCTTGAAGAGGTCCTGATCATGGGAGATATCGGCGTCAACGCCACCAATGCCATTGTAGAGAGGCTGAAGGAGCAGGTAAGGGAGCAGCATATCAAAGAGCCTGTGGAGTGCAAACAGCTTCTCATTGAGAGCATTAAGGAACAGATGCGGGTGGATGAGACTGCGTATTCCTTTGAACAGGAACAGTCCATTATCATGGTGATCGGCGTCAACGGGGTGGGTAAGACAACCACCGTCGGGAAGCTGGCCGGCAAGTTGAAGGCGCAGGGCAGGAAGGTGCTGATTGCGGCTGCGGATACCTTCCGGGCAGCTGCGGGAGACCAGCTGGCTGAGTGGGCCAAACGTGCCGAAGTGCCGATGATAGGAGGAAAAGAAGGGGCGGACCCTGCCAGCGTGGTATTTGACGCGGTGAGCGCCGCAAAGGCGCGGGGAGTGGATGTCCTTTTGATCGATACGGCGGGAAGGCTCCATAATAAAAAGAATTTGATGGAGGAGCTCCGAAAAATGAACCGTATTATAGACAAGGAATATCCCAATGCCCATCGGGAGAACCTGATTGTCCTGGACGGCACCACCGGGCAAAATGCCATGGTACAGGCCAGGGAATTCGGCGAGGTGGCGCAGCTGACAGGTATCGTGCTGACCAAGATGGACGGCACTGCAAAGGGTGGTATCGCGGTGGCAATCCAGTCAGAGCTGAAAGTCCCGGTGAAATTTATAGGTGTGGGCGAGACCATTGAGGACCTGCAGAAGTTTGACTCGGATCAATTTGTAAATGCATTGTTTGACGTAAGGCAGGAAGGGAAGGATGCGTCCGGCGGGGAGGAGAACCTGGAGGCAGGATGAGCCATGGCGCTTCCGAAAAACTGCGGCACAGCAGGGCAGTAAGTTCGAATCCTGTATAAAACCGGCTAAGAACCCCGGGAAGCAGTGATGGGAGCCAACGAAAAGGTTGAAATAATGGATAAAGCTATAAGGAAAGAAGGATGAAGCTATGGAAGAGCAAATGCTGACGTTGGAGAAGTTTGAAGAGGCATCAGAGGTCGTTAAAAAGGTGACTTTGGAGACTAAGCTGGTCTACAGTGATTTCCTCAGCGCCCAAACAGGGAACAGGGTTTACCTGAAACCGGAAAACATGCAGTTTACCGGGGCTTACAAGTTAAGGGGGGCCTATTACAAGATGAGTACCCTGACGGAGGAAGAGCGGGGGAAGGGATTGATCACGGCTTCTGCAGGCAACCATGCCCAGGGAGTCGCTTATGCGGCTCAGCGCTACGGCGCAAAGGCAACGATCGTGATGCCCACCACAACTCCCTTGATCAAAGTAAATCGTACCAAGGGTTATGGGGCGGAGGTGGTCCTTCACGGCGATGTTTATGACGAAGCATGTGCAAAGGCATATGAGCTGGCGGAGGAGCACGGTTATACCTTTATCCATCCTTTTGACGACCTGGCGGTAGCCACGGGACAGGGAACCATTGCAATGGAGATCGTTAAGGAGCTTCCCCTTGTGGAATACATTCTGGTTCCTGTAGGGGGCGGGGGCCTGGCCACCGGTGTATCCACCCTGGCGAAGCTGCTGAATCCCAAGATCAAAGTGATCGGTGTGGAGCCTGCAGGCGCAAGCTGTATGCAGGCATCCATAAAAGAGGGAAAAGTCACTACGCTGCCCAAGGTAAGCACCATTGCAGACGGCACTGCGGTTAAGACACCGGGGACCAGGCTCTTTCCCTACATTCAGCAGAACCTGGATGACATTATTACCGTGGAGGACGAGGAGCTTGTGGTGGCTTTCCTGGATATGGTGGAAAACCACAAAATGGTGGTTGAAAATTCAGGCCTGCTTGCGGTGGCAGCCTTGAAGCATCTGAACGTGAAGGACAAAAAGATCGTCTCCATCTTAAGCGGCGGAAACATGGATGTGATCACCATGTCCTCCGTAGTCCAGCAGGGACTGATCATGAGGGACAGGATCTTTACCGTTTCCGTATTGCTTCCCGATAAGCCGGGGGAGCTGTGCAGGGTATCCGGCATCATCGCAAACGTGAACGGAAACGTGATCAAGCTGGAGCATAACCAGTTCGTCTCCATCAACAGAAATGCTGCCGTGGAGCTGCGGATCACTTTGGAGGCCTATGGGACGGAGCATAAAAAGCAGATTATGGATGCGCTGGAAAAAGAAGGATATCAGCCCAAGCAGGTAAGGACAAATATTTAATATCATGAGTTTTGCTGTGTAAATCCGCATATATTATATATGCGGATTTACACTTTCAGTATGGATGGAAAGATAAAAAGAATTGGGAAGAGGAACCGTGCATATATCCGGATTTGAGATTTGGCAGGAGGAATGGAAAGATATGGCAATGAGCAGAGAGCAGGAGGAGGAAATCCTGTATGAAAAGAAAAAGACAGGGAAGAGAATATTGTGGGACTATCTCGTCATCACGGCGGCTTCTTTCATTTATGCCATAGCCGTAAGCCTGCTTTTAGACCCTAATTCCCTGGCGCCGGGCGGAGTTACCGGTATTGCGGTAATATTGAACCGTGTGACGGATGTGTCTACGGGTACATGGATCTTCCTGATCAATGTACCTATTTTGATCCTGGGTATGTGGAAGTTTGGTATCCGGTTTATACTGTCCACAGCTTATGCCACTTTTGCAGTCTCAACCTTTACCAACCTGCTGAACAGGGTGGGGCCGGTCACAGAGGATTTGTTCCTCTCATCCGTTGCAGGAGGCGCGTTGATGGCAGTGGCGCTGGGCCTGGTGTTCAAAGCAGGGGCGACGACCGGCGGTATGGATATCGTTATTAAGCTGCTGCGGCTGAAATTTCCCCATATGAAGACAGGCTCCCTTTTTCTGATCACGGATGCCGCGGTGGTGATCCTTTCCGCTTTTGCATTTCAGGACATTGAGGTGGCCATGTATGCGGGGATTGTGGTAGTGATCAATTCCGTCCTGCTGGATGTGGTGCTTTATGGACGTGACGGTGCCAAGCTGATTTTTATTATCAGCGACCATCACGAGGCCATCACGAAGCGCATTCTGGAAGAGATGGAAATCGGAGTGACATATATTTCCGGCCAGGGCGCATACAGCGGCAAAGGGAAAAACGTAATCATGTGCGTAATGAAAAAGCAGCTTTCACCCAAGGCGGAAGAGATCATTAAAGACGAAGATCCCCTGGCTTTCATGATCGTTACCAGCGCCACGGAGATCTTTGGGGAAGGGTACAAGAGTATATTCAGCGAGAAACTGTGAAGGATAAAGCTGCCATGCTGAGGCAGCCTGCTTCCGCCAGGGCCGCCGCACGGAGGCAAAACCGGCATATAAAAATACCGATACTGCCGGAAGACACGCAGTTACCGGGCAACTATACAGTCAGGCGGCTGTTTTTTTCCTCCTCCACAACCGGGAAAGATATCTGCATCTCGAAGCCTTTATTCCACTGGGAATCGGCATGCAGGGATAGATTCAGATCCTTTGCCATTTCTTTTACGAGATACAAACCCATCCCGGTAGCCCTTTTCCTGCTTTCCCCTGAGTCGCCGGTAAATCCCTTTTCGTATATATAGGGAAGGTCACAGGCACGTACACCGATTCCGTTATCCTTCACACTCAGGATATGGCGGTTGCCTTTTGGAAAGGATTGAAAACACAGTTCGGGTTTCTCGCCGCAATATTTTATGGAATTGCTGATAAGCTGTCCCAGAAGGAAGCGCAGTCCTCTCCGGTCGGAATAGACCGTGTCAAGGGACAGGCTGCACCGGATCCTGAATTCCTTTTCCTCCAGCAGCGGTTTGTAGTCCTCCAACAGTTCTGCAATGCATTCACGGATATTGACGTATTCAAACAGGTAGTCCTTTGTGGCGCTCTTCAGCCGTGCATAATACAGCATCTGGTCAATGGATTCCTGCATATGGTTTCTGATATGATCCAGCTTCACCGCTGTGGAAGCCGGCAGTTCCTCCCGGCGGTTGTCCAGAAGCAGTGTCAATAAAGAAAGAGGGATTTTGGTCTCATGGGCCCAGGATTCCACATATTCTTCATAATCATTCCACTGTTCCTGGATTTCGGTATAAGCAGCCTGCTTCGCCCGCAGAATCCTGCCCAGAGAGACAACAGGCTCCCTCTGGGCGGCGGAGACGGTTTTTAGAAGCAGTTCTTCGTGATATTCGTCCGGATTGCCGAGAAAATCCAGAAAGGCTTCTTCCTTTTTCCGCTCCCGGCGGATCAGTCCATAACACAGAGCAGTGAACAGGAGAGCAGTGAACAGCAAAATGGCGGTCACCATAGCGTAAAACGCCTGTGTATCGGCAAGCCATAAAAGCAGTGCCGCAAATCCATTTACCACCAACAGCAGCATAAGCCATGGGGTATACCGTAAAAGAAGTTTCATAATGATTTCTATTTCTCCCTGTATATCTTTTATCCAGAGTCTGCAAAACACAATTCAGCCGTGACAAATAATCAGCAGGCAGCCGTAAGGCGGTATCCGATCCCGCGGACAGGCACAATCCGCTGCCCCATCCTTAACTCTGCCATGGTCTTTTTCAAACGCGTGAGGTTCACCTGGAGCGCGTTTTCGTCAATATATTCTGTGGTATCCCAGAGGGCAAGGCAGAGTTCTTCCTTTGTAACGGTCTCTTCCCTGTGAAGAAGGAAAGCCTCCAGGAGCTTTCCCTGGTTTTTCGGCAGGATTACGGAGTCATTGTGTATATAAAGCGTGTAGGTCAGCCGGTCCAGGAGGTAATCCGGCCCTTCCAGAAGATTGGGCCGGCCCTCGTACCGTTTTAAGACATTGGAGATCCGGGCCAGCAGACGCTCCTTCCTGCAGGGTTTCGTCAGAAATTCATCGGCGCCCAGGTCCAGCGCATGGAGTTCGTCCCGCATCTGATCCCTGGAGGTAAGAACCAGCACCGGGAGGGGGCTTTTCTGTTTGATCTCGCGGCAGATTTGGAATCCGCTGGCTCCCGGCAGGTTTAAATCCAGGAGCACCAGGTCGGGAGACAGGAGCAGAATCGTGTCAGCAGCCGCCCCGAATTCGCAGATTTCGCAGACCTCGTAACCTGCCTTGCGCAGAATATCCGATAATTCCTCCCGCATGAAAGCTTCATCCTCTACAACAGCTATTTTTTTCAAAGAATATCCCCTTCCCGTTCCGATATTGATTCCTGAATTTATTCTTCCCGCTCCGGCACTATCAGAGACAGCAGATAACGGTCACTGGAATGCTTTACTGCGGCAACATAAATATATTCTATCACACAGAGCGCCAAAATCATAGCGGCAGAAACAAGCATCATCTCGGGCAGGTCTTCCTTCGCGTTGTAGGACAAAAAACCGGTAAGCAGCGCCCGAACCCCGAACAGGCTGCTGAATACGGCAACCACGGTGGGAATACCGAAATACCAGCGGATTTGCTTCCTGGCGGACCGGCACAGTGTCCTGTAAGGCGCGCCCAGGCGGATCAGCGTCCGATAACGCCGGCCGGATTTCTGCTGTCCCATGAGGAACTGTACGCCTATGACCGTGTTGGCAATGAGCAGGAAAATGATGGCAAGGTAAATGGTAATATAGCTGGCAGCCACCATGTAGAACAGCTGACGCCCCATATTCTGCAGATAGCTTTCGTAAGACAGCCCTGTTCCGTCCAATGCGCTGTTCATTTCCGAAATGGCGGACATAAGGCTTGTGTCCCGGGCCATGTCTTGGGCAAGAATACCGTTCAGGTAGACGCTGTAGCTGCCCTGGGTATAGCGTTCAAACACATCATCCGGAAGGATGAGGGCGAAGGACAATGTGATGGTGCGGTCTGTGACCAATTTCGTTGTCTGTACGGTCCCGGTGAGAAAGAGAGGGTTGCCGTCCAGTACGGTTTCCGGCCTGGAACGGAACACTTCATTCAGTATACGGGTCCGGCCGTTTGTGGTAAAGCTGCTGTCTATATATACGGCGGCTTCATCTGTACCCAGCTCTAAAACAGGCATATCGGCGGCAGTAAGGACCCGGTTGTAGCTGCTTAGTGAGATCAGATAGGGATATGTGGTGAACTGCAGATTGTTCAGGAGCACATCCCTGTCTGCGGAAGACGGCATGTCGCGTAAGGCATTCATGACCGGTTCCATTCGGAAAGCATTGCGTGTGTCATCCGAAGTGTTAATATGCCCCACTTTCATTTCAAACAGATCGGAAAACCGGGTGTCCAGATGGTGTTCGGCCAGTGTCTGCCGGATGTCCGCCCCAGAGTGCATATTCTCGGTTGTCTGAAAAGTGTAATCCAGAACATGCTGCTCGGATTCCCCATAAAAGCGGGAGATGGCCACGCCTGCGCCGAAGCAGCACAGGGCGGACAGGATCAGGAGAGAACAGACCGCAAGGGCGCCCGAACG
Source organism: uncultured Lachnospiraceae bacterium (assembly GCA_947643615.1). Taxonomy (GTDB): domain Bacteria; phylum Bacillota; class Clostridia; order Lachnospirales; family Lachnospiraceae; genus Acetatifactor. The sequence goes on along the minus strand of CANRWO010000005.1, from coordinate 32,794 downwards.
GTGGATCACGGTCTCCTGTATCTGGCGGAAATTGAACACATGCAGGCGTCGGTCGCTTCTTCCCGAGCGCACCGCCAGGCCCATCAGGAAACGGAGTCCCCAGAAGAAGGAAAAGGTTCCCAATAACCCCAGGAGGACCGTCAGCCCCATATTGCGGATACCCTGCCAGGCACTACCCTTGATGGCCATGGCATAGGCAGCTGCCAGGCAGAGGATGCCAATCAGGGAAGAAATGGCATAGCAGAGTGGGGGAAGCTGCCTTTTTACGCCATCCGGCGTTTCCGTAAGCAGAGAACCGATTTCCTGCCTGCTGATCCTGCCGCTGAGGAGCAGGAAGGCTGTCAGCTTGATCAGGAGAAATCCCATTGCCGTCCACCAAACGGCATGCAGGGAAAAGGACACCTGATGCCCGACGATGCCGATGCCCACCAGCCGGGCGGTGACCAGGCTGACCAGTTCCGAGAGCAGGACGGCGATGGGAAGTCCCACAGCCAGAGAAAGAATGCTGTTTCGGAAATCCTCGGCCAGCAGCATGGCGAATAATTTGACCCGGCGCATACCCATCATCAGATAGACGCCGAATTCATGCCTGCGCCGTTCCAGCTGGAACTTGCTGGCATAATAGATAAGGAAGAACAGGATAAACAGGGCCATTCCGTAAAATACAGGAATCAAGGTCATAAGCTTGCTGACGGCAACGCTCTCCATTTCCTGTAAAAAGACCATGACATCCTGGCGGGGCAGTGCCAAAATAATGTAAAAAGCTATAATGGATACCAGCAGGGAGCTGAACAAAAGTCCGTTTTCCTTCCGGTTCCGTCGGCTGTTTCGGGAAATTAACTTAAAGAACATTTGCACTGCCACCTCCTAACTGAGCCATAGCTTTCAGAATCCGCTCGTAGAATTCCTGCTGGGATTCCTCAGGAATGCTTCTTCTGAGTTCGTGGAAAATCATGCCGTCCTGGATAAACAGGATCCGTTTGCAGTAGCTGGCCGCATTGCAGTCATGTGTCACCATCAGGATAGTGGTATTGGAATTCCGGTTCAGGCCCGCCAGCTTTTCCATCAAAGCCTTTGCGTTCCTGGAATCAAGGGCGCCGGTGGGTTCGTCGGCAAGAATGATCCCCGGGTTCAGGATAAGGGCCCTGGCGGCTGCAACTCTCTGCTTCTGACCGCCCGACATTTGGGAGGGAAACTTCTGCAGGACGTCTTTGATCTCCAGGTAAGCTGCCAGCTTTTCCAGCCGTTTCCTGCTTTCCTTTTCCGGGACACCGTGGAGGGAGAGGGGGAGCAGGATATTTTCATACCCGGTCAGATTGTCCAGCAGTTCAAAATTCTGGAATAAATATCCGATCTCCTTGCCGCGGTAGTCTGCCAGGGCAGCTCCCTTGAGGGCCTGCACCTGCCTGCCGTTCATTGTAATGCTGCCGCTGCCGGGGTGTATTACGGTGGCGATGCAGTTTAGCAATGTAGATTTGCCGGATCCGCTGCTGCCCATGATGCCCAGGAATTCTCCCGGCATCACCTGGAACGTGATGCCGTCCAATGCCTTTGTCTGGGGGGCGCATTTTCCGTAGTATTTTTACAGGGATTCGATTTCAAGAATGGGTTCCATTTGATTACCTCCATGCCAGAGCAGTTTACTGCGATGACACGCGTCGGAAATTTCAAATTTCCGACTGCGGTCAAGGCGATCCCCGGCCCTGGCTCAAATTCAACTTACTATTTTGTTTCTGGGATTATCATAGCACAAGGAGGGGGAGGAAAACACTTACAGATGATGAAAGGTTTGATTTCCATATCGGAGAGGGCAGAAAATAATGCAGAAAACAATTTAAAGAAATAATGGTGTGATTCCTATATGTATGCTATACTCAATTTTGTGGAAGCGAGCAGGCATATAATGGGCATGGGTTCTTGAAACAGGACTATTGATCGATACTATTTGGCATGAAGCTCTTAGACTTATCCGGATTGGAAGAAGTCCGGGAAGTGGGCAGAAATAAGGAGGGGGATATGAGCATGAGAGGAATTGACACTCCTGTAAGGCAGAAGCGCAGGAGAGTGTTCAGGGAAGTGGCGGATCTGGCATATCATTCCACAAATTTAAAGGATGATATGGAGGCTCTTCCGTATAAGATCGTAGACTATGAGGAGACACAGTTTTTTGAGAGTGTGTACCGTGACAGGGCTATTGTACGTGAACGTATCCGCCTTGCAATGGGTATGAGCCTGAGGCCGGAGAACAGGGAGCATCCGGGACATCTTACCCAGGGACTGGAAGAAAGCAACATTGGCGAGAAATATTATGAACCGCCTTTGATGCAGGTGATCCCTTCCGCCTGCAACGCCTGTCCGGAAAACAAGTATGAGATCACCAGCTCCTGCATGGGGTGTGTGGCACATCCCTGCCAGAGTGTCTGCCCCAGGGGAGCGATTTCCATGGTGGACGGAAAGTCCGTGATCGATCAGGAAAAGTGCATTAAATGTGGCAAATGCAAAGATGTATGCCCTTATGATGCCATTTGCCATAAGGAGCGCCCCTGTAAGGCAGCCTGCGGCATTGGGGCAATCAAATCCGACCGTTTTGGCAGGGCATATATAGACAATGACTTGTGTGTTTCCTGCGGCCAATGTATGGTCAGCTGCCCTTTTGGGGCAATTGCGGATAAATCCCAGATATTCCAGCTTATCCGTGCCCTGCAGTCCGGGCGGAAGATCATAGCCCAGGTAGCGCCGGCGTTTGTGGGGCAGTTCGGGGCAGGAGTAACACCTGATATTTTTAAAACGGCGCTGAAGGAGCTGGGTTTTGCAGATGTGTATGAGACGGCATTGGGAGCGGATCTTGGCTGTATGGCCGAGGCGGAGCATTATGTGAAGGAGGTTGCCACCGGCAATCAGGCTTTTGCATTGACTTCCTGCTGTCCCTCCTGGTCCGTTATGGCGAAAAACTTATTTCCGGAAACCATTGATAAGATCAGCAATGAGCTGACTCCCATGGTGGCTACGGCGCGGATCATCAAAAAGGAACACCCCGATGCGGGGGTGGTATTTATCGGGCCTTGCGCATCAAAGAAGCTGGAGGCCAGCCGCAGGACGATCCGTTCCGATGTGGATTTTGTGATCACCTTTGAGGAGCTGGCAGGAATGTTCGAGGCCAAGGGGATTCTGCTGGAAGAGATCAAGGCGATGGACGAGATGCGGGATGCTACCGGAGCCGGGCGCGGATATGGAGTAGCGGGGGGAGTGGCAAGCGCTATCGAGGATTGTATCAACGCCTACTATCCAGGTACGGAAGTCAGGATTGAGCATGCGGAAAGCCTGGCAGAATGTAAAAAGATGCTCTTGCTGGCAAAGGCAGGGAAAAAGAACGGTTGCCTGATTGAAGGGATGGCCTGCCCGGGAGGCTGCATCGCAGGGGCGGGCACCAACATTTCCATCCCCCAGGCGGCAAAGGAAGTGGCTACGTTCAAGGCGGCAGCGGCGGAAAAAGTGCCTGAGGCAAATTAATAAGCTATTTATGATGCTTTTCCCTGCAAAATATACGCTAAAAGGGAAAATATCATAGGGATTTACGATGTTTTGAAGGAATTCTTTCAAAATAGAGCGTTACATGCCTGTATAGAATAAACGGTTGCACATTTTACGAAAAGGTAGTAGTATAGGAATACTAAATTAATGCCGCAAAAGCGGGCAGGGAGGTATAGAATGAAAATCAGGACAAGATACGCGCCCAGTCCTACCGGGAAAATGCATGTGGGCAATCTGAGATCCGCATTGTATGAATTTCTGATCGCAAAGCATGATGGTGGAGATTTTATGCTCCGTATTGAAGATACCGATCGGGAGCGTTTTGTAGAGGGTGCTACGGAGATCATTTACCGGACTTTGGAGAAGACGGGATTGTGCCATGACGAAGGACCCGATAAAGACGGCGGCTACGGCCCTTATGTCCAGAGCCAGCGGACAAAGACCGGCATCTACATGAAATACGCAAAGGAATTGATTGAGAAGGGCCAGGCATATTATTGTTTCTGCGATAAGGAGCGCCTTGCCTCCCTCAAGACAGAAGTGGTGGAGGGAAAAGAGATTTCCATGTATGACAAGCACTGCCTGTCCCTTTCCAGGGAGGAAATTGAAGCGAATCTGGAGGCGGGCAAGCCCTTTGTGATCCGGCAGAACATTCCCAATGAGGGTAGAACCACATTCCATGATGAACTTTACGGAGACATCACCGTGGAAAATGTGGAGCTGGATGATATGATATTAATCAAATCGGACGGCTTCCCTACTTATAATTTTGCAAATGTGGTGGATGACCACACTATGAATATCACCCATGTGGTGAGAGGGAATGAATATCTGTCGTCATCGCCCAAGTATCAGAGGCTGTATGACGCATTCGGCTGGCAGAGTCCGGTGTATGTACATTTGCCGCTGATCACTGATGAGAACCATAAAAAGTTGGCCAAAAGGAGTGAGAACGGCTCTTACATCTTTGAGGAGATGGTAGAACAGGGCCTTTTGCCGGAAGCAATTGTCAATTATATTGCGCTGCTGGGTTGGAGCCCGGAGGATAACCGAGAGATATTTTCCCTGGACGAGCTCATACAAGAGTTTGATTACCACAGGATCAGCAGGTCTCCCGCCGTGTTTGACTCCGTGAAGCTTCGCTGGATGAACGGCGAGTACATGAAAGCCATGGACTTTGATAAATTTTATGAGATGGCGGAGCCTTATTTAAAACAGGTTCTGAAGAAGGACCTTGACTTAAAGAAAATTGCCAGCATGGTAAAGACCCGAATTGAGGTATTACCTGACATTATGGGACATGTGGACTTTTTCGAAGAATTGCCGGAATATGACGTGGCCATGTATACCCACAAGAAGATGAAGACAGACAGGACATCCTCCCTGGAAGTATTGAAGGAGGTCCTGCCCATTTTAGAGGAGCAGACGGATTACAGCAATGACGGGTTGTATCAGAGCCTGCTAAAATATATTGAGGAGAAGGGCTGCAAGAACGGATACGTAATGTGGCCCATCCGTACTGCCGTTTCCGGTAAGCAGATGACTCCTGCCGGCGCTACCGAGATCATGGAGGTGCTGGGCAGGGAGGAGAGCTTAAAGAGAATCCGGAAAGGCATCGAGAAGCTGGAAAATGATGGAGCTTTCTAAAATGAATGAGCCACAGCGACTTGCTGTGACTCACGGAGAGGGGCCCTTGCTGCTGTTGGCGGGCCCTGGCTCCGGGAAGACCTATACCATCACTCAACGTATCCTTTATCTGTTGGAATGTGGGACTCCACCGGAACGAATCCTTGTGGTCACTTTTACTAAAGATGCAGCGGCTTCCATGCAGCAGCGTTTCCGTAAACTTTCTCCCGCTGACCTTCCCGTCAATTTCGGAACCTTTCATTCCGTTTTCTATCATATGCTAAGAGAGTCAGGCTGTATCAGGCCGGAGAGTCCCTTAAACCAATCCCAGAAGAAAAAGATCCTATTGCCTATCCTGAAGGATTATTCCAAGGAAGCCTTTAAAGAGCTTTTGCAGGAAGATACCGGGGCAATCCTCGGCGCAATAAGCTTTTATAAGAATACCCTGTCCATGGAAGAAGCGGCTGAGAAAGCGCCGAAGGAATGGAGGGCGGCTTTTCCTGCCATTTTAAAACGATATGAGGCGGCAAGGGAGAAGCTTGGGGCAGTGGATTTTGACGATATGGTCTGGGAATGCCGGAAAATGCTTTCCGGGCAGCCTCACAGGAGGGAATACTGGCAGAACCGCTTTGACCATATATTAATGGATGAATTTCAGGACATCAACCCCATGCAGTACGAGACCGTAAAGCTCCTGGCAAAGCCGCCCTGTAATCTTTTTGCGGTAGGGGACGACGATCAGGCGATCTACGGATTCCGGGGGGCACAGCCGGAATGCCTGAAAATGTTTAAAGAAGAATTTAATGCAAAACAACTGTTATTAAATATCAATTACCGCAGCTGCAGAGAGATTGTAGAAGCATCCTCAAAGGTGATCGGAGAAAACAGGAACCGCTTCCCAAAAGAACTGCATCCTGCATCTTTCGACGGTACGGATCAAGGAAATGATATGGAGAAAGGCAATGGTTTCCCTGTGGCGGTACGAGCCTTCCCGGACAGGGAAAGCCAGTATGCTTATTTAATACAGAGGCTGAAGGAATCACCATACCGTCACAGCCATGCCGTCCTATTCCGCACAAACGCTTTGATGCAGGGAGTTGCGGCAAGGCTTCGCAGGGCAGGCGTTCCCTATGTGATGAAGGAAAAGGCCCAAAGTATTTATAACCACTTTATTGTCCGGGATATTTTATCCTATCTGTTGCTGGCACAGGGCGAATGGAGCAGGGAAAGATTTCTGTATATCTGTAACAGGCCTTCCCGGTATATCAGCAGGGAAGCATTGGCAAACGGGGAGTCATTGGGGCAGGTGAAAGCTTACTATGCCAACGCGCCAAAACAGCTTGGGGCATTGGACCTGCTGGAAAGGCAGTTGCGATATATGGGAAAAGCTTCTTTAAAAGCAGCAGTGGCGTATATCTGTAAAGCGGCAGGGTATGAAAGATACCTGAGGGAGCAGTCCAAAGGACATCCTGACAAATGGCTGGAATGGCAGGAAATGCTGGAGTGGGTAAAAGCGGATGCAGGGAGATTCCGGTGTGCAAAAGAGTGGCTGGCTGCACAGGAAGAATATAATATGTCGCTGGAACAGGGGAAAAAACAGCAGGAGAGGATGGCAGGCATGCCGAAGGAACCCGGTGACGCTGTCTGGCTGATGACAGTCCACGGCTCCAAGGGCCTGGAATTTGACCATGTACTGATACCGGACTGCAATGAGAAAGTATTCCCCCATGGAAAGATGCCGGACGGAGATACTTGTGAGGAAGAAAGGCGGATTTTCTATGTGGCTATGACCAGGGCGGCAAAGAGCCTGGAACTGCTGTATCTGAAGGAAACAGACACAGGCTCCAGGCTCCCGTCCAGGTTTTTAAACCCGTTGCTTTAGGTCATGACACAGCATGAGTTCGAATCTACTCGTCCTCCACAATTTCGTCAAATTCACAGTTGTCCAGATACTCGTCAAAGGCATCGGCCACCTTTTCGTACTCGTCGTCATCCTCAATGTAATCCAGCACAGGCTCCTCGTTGGGATCGTCGGGGTTTTCACTGTAGGCGTAGAACCAGACCTCGCCGTCCTCGTTTTCCCCTTTTTCATTCAGCGGCAGAAGTACGATATAATCCTTCTTTTCCACAGTCATTATGGTGATGACCGCACAGTTTACTGTCTTACCGTTTTCCAGCTCCAGTTCCACCGTCATTTCTTCATCTTCATACTCATTTTGTTTCGCCATTGTATCCTCATTTCTGCGCTGCCTTTAGCGCATAAGCGATTTTGTGGCAAGCAGCGCGCAGACACAAACCGCCGATTGAAAAATCTGTGCACCGGCATGATTCTTCAACCTAATTCCCATGATGCATTACAGTTTTCACTACAGTTTTAAGTATAACCGCTTGTGATTTTTCCTGCAATACATTATAATAAAAATATCTGGAGAGAAAGGCGGGACATTATGACAAAAACCAGTATGCAGCAAAATCCTTACCCTCTCGGTGCCCATGTGGAAGGAAATGGAATCCGCTTTGCCTATGCTACAAAAGCAGTTTCCTGCGGTGTGATACTATACAGCAGAAAGACAGGGAGGCAGCTTGGCAGAGAGGCCTTTACTGCCGGGGAAAAAACCGGCAATGTTTACTGCAAGCATATAGAAGGCCTGCAGGCAGACCAGATATCGTATCAATTCTACGAGGGGGACAGGAAAGTCCCCGATCCCTATGCCCGAAGCTTTGAAAGAAAGAAAGGCTATGGGAAATTACGGAACGAGAGTGATTTAAAGGCTTTGATTCCGATGGGGGATTTCGACTGGGATGGGGACAAGCATCCCCGCCTTGGGTACTCGGACAGTGTGGGGTATTGTATGCATGTCAGGGGATTTACTGCACACCCGTCCTCTAAAGTGACCTCCAGGGGGACCTATCAGGGAATCATAGAGAAAATCCCGTATTTGAAGGATACAGGGATCACTACCATAGAATTACAGCCCGGCTACGAATTCTTAGAGCTGGAGCCGGAGCCTGCCCCGGCGGTAAATTACGGCCTCCCGCTGCTGGAGAAGGAGCCGAAGCTGAACTATTGGGGATATAAAAAAGGGTATTATTATGCGCCCAAGGCGGATTATGCCGGAGGGGAAGATGCCGTTGCCGAATTTAAGGAGATGGTGAAGGCGCTCCATAAGAACGGCATGGAGTTGGTGATGCAGTTCTACTTCCCCAGGGAAATGAGGGCCGCTTCCATACCGGAAATCCTGCGTTTCTGGGTGCTGGAGTACCATGTGGACGGATTTCACCTTATGGGGACGGATCTGCAGGTGGAGGTGCCGGCTACCGACCCGCTGCTGGCAGATACGAAGCTTTGGTACTACCATTTTAATACCAGTGCTGTCTACGAAAGGGATGAGACGCCGCTTTCCCCGAATCTGGCATGTTATCAGGACGATTATCTCTATACGGTGCGCCGGTATTTAAAGGGCGACGAGAATATGTTGGAAGACCTGATGTACCAGATGCGCAGGATTCCGCAGAAATTGGGGAGGGTGCATTACCTGACCAATTACTACGGCTTTACTTTGATGGACATGGTTTCCTACGACTATAAGCATAATGAGGCAAACGGTGAGGAAAACCGGGACGGGACGAACTATAACTGCAGCTGGAACTGCGGTGAGGAAGGGAACAGCCGTAAGCTGAAGATACGGGAACTCCGCCAGAGGCAGATCAAGAATGCCTATACGATACTGCTGTGCACCCATTCCATGCCTCTGATTTTTATGGGGGATGAATTCGGCAATTCCCAGCGGGGCAACAATAATCCTTACTGCCAGGACAATGCAACTACATGGCTGGATTGGCGTGATTTGCAGAAATACCAGGATTTATACGGATTCTGGAAGGGTATGGTGGAATTCAGGAAAAGCCATCCCGTCCTCCGGGGTGAACAGGAAGTGAAGCTTATGGACTATTTATCCTGTGGCTATCCGGATCTTTCCTATCATGGGAAAAATGCATGGCGCGCCCAGACGGAGAGCTATAACCGGCATATCGGTTTTCTGTACTGCGGCAAGTATGCCCACAAGCTTGACGGAAAAGAGGATGACTTCCTGTACCTGGCATTGAATATGCATTGGGAAGGCCATGAATTGGCGCTGCCCAAGCTTCCCAAGGGCATGAAATGGGAGCGTGTCTTCGCCACAGGGGAGGAGACGGCTGCGGAGGAAGAGTATATAAGGCGTCTTCCGCCCAGGAGCACTGCAATATACTGTAGTGTGGCGGAACCGGAAAAGAAGGCAAAAAGAAGGGGCCGGAAAGCCGGATAAGGTTTTTAAAATGAGCAAAGCGTGGAACCATTTTAAGACGATCACCTACCATAAGTATTTGGTGGCACAGGGGTGCTTCCGCATCGGGCTCTATAAGCAGGGCATTTTACATGACCTGTCGAAATACAGTCCCACGGAATTTATGGTAGGCATGAAATACTATCAGGGAACCAGAAGTCCCAACAACGCGGAGCGTGAAGATATCGGTTATTCCGGCGCATGGCTCCATCACAAAGGCAGGAACAAGCATCATTATGAGTATTGGATCGACTACAGTATGCAGGCAGCGCCAGGCAGCATGATACCGGTGCCTATGCCGGATCAATATCTTGCGGAGATGGTGATGGACAGGATAGCTGCCAGCAAGGTATATGAGGGGGATTCTTATACCGACGCTTCCCCCCTGAAATATTATCTCAAGGGAAAGGGGAAGGTACCGATCCATCCCCGGACTGCGAAGTCCCTGGAGCATATACTGCAGATGCTGGCAAGGGACGGGGAGGAGAAGACTTTCCGCTATATCCGCAGGAAGCTCTTAAAAAAGTGAACAGGCACAGTTTTCGGATGGCAGAATAGAATACAGTAAATACAACAAATGGTGAAGACTATGAATTGTTTATGGATTATTCTTCTGTTATCCTGTTTTGGCGGCTGCGGGTGCAACTTTGGCTGCGGTAACGGCTGCGGACGTGACAATAACTGCGGATGCAGCAGCAATGGCTGCTGTGACAGGGGCGGACAAAGGAACAGGTGCAGGCGCGCTGTGGAGAGGGCAGTGGATGAATGTGGCAGTGAGAGAGCAGTCAGGGAGGCTTTGAAAGAGCGTGACCGCGACTGTGACTGTGACTGCAAACCGGATAAGCCGGATTGTGGAGACGCAAGGGAGGATCGCATGGAAAGAAATAACAGCTGTGATGTTCCCAATATGAACCCTCCCCGCTGGCAGGATTTCCCGGAAGTATCCCGTTCCTCGTCCAGGGATGACTGTGGCTGTGATTCCTGATAAAATGCCGGCTCCCTGTTTGCAGGGGCCGCGGTTGTGATCAGGCACGGTTTTGCTCCTTCCGCATAACGGGTTAAAGTACAAATTTATAAGAGATAGCGGTCCCTATGAAGGTTGACCGCTGTTTTTATTTGTGCTATATTTAGAAGAAAGTAAGATTAGGAGGTATTTTCCATGACACAGGACAAATACGTGGCATATGTCTCTACTTATACCCATGGGGACAAGCATGGCATAAAAATATATGATGTGGATATGGAGCAGGGAAGGTTTCATGAGAAAGGCAAGGTTGAGATCACCAATTCTTCTTATGTGACTATTTCACACAACGGAAAATATCTCTATTCCATTACGGATTTCGGAATAGAGTCCTACAACATCTTAGAGGACGGCAGTCTGGAAATGATGAACTTTGCGCCTATCAACGGTATGAGGGGATGTTATGTGTCCACGGATTACAAGGATCGTTTCCTGTTTGTGGCCGGTTACCATGACGGTAAACTTACGGTGCTGCGCCTGAAAGAGAACGGTACGATTGGTGGAATAACGGATGAAATTTTTCATAAGGGAATGGGCAGCGTGGCGGAGAGGAATTTCCGTCCCCACATTACCTGTGCAAGAATGACCCATGACAACAAATACCTGCTGGTGGCGGACCAGGGCATGGATCATGTGAATGTGTACCGCTTTGATCCCGTGATGGGCAGGGTGATGCTGGTGGATATCATCAGGAGCGAACTGGAGTCTGCGCCGCGCCATATTAAAATCTCGGAAAACGGCAGATATATTTATATTGTACATGAATGGAAATGTTACATTGATGTGTATTCTTATGAGGATAAGAATAATGTTCCGGTTTTCGATAAGATCCAGACCATCGACAATATTAAAAATGCAAAGATCAATGCCTCCAGTGCGCTGACATTTTCCGAAGATTACAATTATCTGCTGAGCACCAACGCAGGGGATAATTCCGCAGTGCTTTACAGCGTCGATAAGGAATCCGGTTTCCTGAACCGGCTGTTCTGCCTGCCTATCAGTGGGGAATACCCCAAGGATGCCAGCCTGTTCCCCAACAATAAATATCTGGTGTCATTAAACCATGAGACCAATGATATGACTTTTTTCAGAGTGGATCCTGATAATGGGACCTTGATCATGAACGGCCCTGCAATCAAAGTGGATGTGCCTAACTGCATTATATTCCATAAGCTGCGACCGGAGTGATATGCAGGTTTACAGCCATACAGCATGCTGGGTTGTGCAGGCTGTGGGAATGATGTTTCAAATACGCCTTAAGTCATATAATGGTTCTGATGTCATTATAAAAGCAGCCGGTTCCTTTGGAAGATCGGCTGCTTTCACATTTGAGTTATTTCTTGTAGAAATCCACCACATGCTCTAACTTTGCGGACATATTGACCAACATGGCGTCCAGTATAGTCAATGCTGCCATGCATTCCATAACTACCACGGCCCTGGGGATGATAACGGGGTCATGCCGGCCTTTGATATTGATATTGATGTTTTCACCGGATTTATTGACCGTCTGCTGGGTGGTATAGATGGAAGGCGTAGGCTTTACATGTGCGCGGATAACGATGGGACTGCCGTCGCTGATGCCGCCCAGGATGCCCCCTGCATGGTTGGTGGTTTTCACTACTTTGCCGTTTTCCATCTGGAAACAGTCGTTATTATCCGTTCCGAAACGGAAGGAGACCTTATAGCCGTCCCCTATTTCCACTGCCTTCACGGCGCCGATGGACATGATTGCCTTTGCAAGGTTGGCATCCAATTTTTCAAAGACAGGGTCCCCGACCCCGGAGGGAACACCCTCTATAATGCATTCCATGCACCCACCCACGGAGTTGGACTGCTTTTTGGCGCCTTCCAGATAGGAGATGGCATCATCGTCCGCTTTGCGGTCAGGCATGGCGGTGGGGGTCTGCAGGATGGCATCCCGGTCAAAATGTTTCATATCTGCCTGGATTGCGCCGATGGTTTTGGTATAAGCGCAGACCGTGATTCCCATCTGTTCCAGAATCTTGCAGGCAACGGCCCCGGCAGCTACGCGCCCGAGAGTCTCCCGGCCGGAGGAACGCCCGCCTCCGCGGTAGTCCCGGAAACCATATTTTTGGTCATATGTATAATCCGCGTGGCCGGGGCGGTAGTAAGATGCAATCTCACTGTAATCGCCGGAATTCTGGGAGGTATTGCGGACCATAAGGGAGATGGGGGTACCGGTGGTCTTTCCTTCAAACACGCCGGAGAGGATCTCCACTTTATCGTCCTCCTTCCTGGGAGTCGCAATGCTGCTGGCGCCGGGTTTACGCCTGTCCAGGTATTTCTGGATGTCTTCCTCGCATAGGGGCAATCCCGCCGGGCACCCGTCGATAACGACGCCCAGCGCCGCCCCGTGGGATTCCCCCCATGTGGTGATCCTGAAAATTGTTCCGAATGTTGATCCTGCCATATCAATAACCGTGCCTTTCTGTGACTTGATTGTGTATATCTAAATTATAGCGGCATATTTTTAAAATAGCAACTGATTTCGTATTTTGCCAATTTTATTAAATTTGAAAGAAAATAGTGCATATAGGAAAAAAGTATGATATGATAAAATAGATTATGGTTACGTATTTGTAATAGATATACATACTTTGAATTGTAGGTGTGAATGCAAATGAAAACGAAAATGACGACGGAAGAACGATTCCATAAGAAAATGGCGAGTATTGCGGATAAGGGCAGCTTTTACCGTATCTGTATAAAACCCGTATCGTTTGTGGGCAGCCTGCCGTTCCGGGGCGCTGCTTATGTAAAAGGAAATATTAAGCGGTTTTCCATGCTTATTATGACTTGCCTGCTGTTTGTGGCCTACAGCAGCTTTTCATTCCCCATGTTTATTTCCGGCGGGGAGAATGACATTAACCTGGATAATGTATCTGAGGAGGCACAGAACCTTGTCCTGGCGGAGGAGACGAAGATCGATCCGGAAGAACTGGCATTGTTGGAAGATGAGAATATAGAGCTGGAAGGGGGGGAAGTGGAAACTTCCCATGGCATGGAGATAGAAGCAAAATACAGCGCCGTTGACATTCTGGCCGCAACACAGCCCAACGGCACCGGTGAGGGGCATGCGGCAGCGGGAGAGGCAGTAGAATTCTCAAAGGAGGACTGGAAGCTTCTTCTGATCAATAAACAGAGGTCCATCCCTGATGCATACGAGTTCCCGCTGGGGGATATTCAGACGATGAAGGGCACCATGCATTGTGATGCCCGTATTATAGACGACCTGCTTAATATGCTGCAGGATGCCAAGGAGGAAGATATCATTCTTCAGATATGCTCCCCCTATCGTGACCTGGCATATCAGGAGGTTCTGTTCAACAAAAAGATTAAGCTGTATATGAACCGGGGTATGTCATATTTGGAGGCATACCAGCTGGGAAGCCGGATTGTTGCGGTGCCTGCCGCAAGCGAGCACAGGCTGGGGCTTGCCCTGGATATCGTGTCGGATTCCTATATTAACCTGGACGAGGGGTTTGCCAAGACGCCGGCCGGAATCTGGCTGGCGGAGAACAGCTATAAATATGGTTTTATACTGAGATATCCAAAGGGGAAGGAAGATATAACAGGCATTGATTATGAGCCGTGGCATTTCCGGTACGTAGGGGTGGATGCCGCTACGGTGATAACGGAGAGAGGAATTACCCTGGAGGAGTTCTGGGATGAGTTGTGGGAGGAATAATAAGGGATGTATCGTATTCTGAAACAGGAAGGCAGGGCCAAACGGGCAGAGCTTACAACAGTGCACGGGGTGATACAGACACCCGTGTTTATGAATGTGGGTACCGCTGCCGCTATCAAAGGAGCGGTGTCCACGGAAGATTTGGAACAGATCAAGACACAGGTGGAATTGTCCAACACGTACCATCTCCATGTCAGGCCCGGGGACCGGGTGGTAAAGCAGCTTGGCGGACTTCACAGGTTTATGTCCTGGGATAAACCGATTTTAACGGATTCGGGCGGGTTTCAGGTCTTCTCCCTTGCAGGATTGCGCAAAATCAAGGAGGAGGGCGTTTATTTTAACTCCCATATAGATGGGCGCAAGATCTTTATGGGGCCTGAGGAAAGTATGCAGATCCAGTCAAACCTTGCGTCCACCATAGCCATGGCTTTCGATGAATGTGCCCCCAGCAAGGCTGACAGAAGCTATGTGAAGGCATCCGTGGAGAGGACTACAAGATGGCTGGAGCGCTGTAAGAGGGAGATGGGAAGGCTGAACGGCCTTGAGGACACCATTAACCGACACCAGCTGCTTTTTGGCATCAATCAGGGCGCGGTATACGACGATATCAGGATTGAGCATGCAAAGCAGATTTCGGAGCTGGATCTGGACGGTTATGCAGTAGGGGGACTTGCAGTGGGTGAGACCCATGAGGAAATGTACCATATTTTAGACGAGGTGGTTCCCTTCCTGCCCAAGGACAAGCCTACGTACCTGATGGGGGTGGGCACTCCTGCGAATATTCTGGAAGGAGTGGAGAGGGGCATTGACTTTTTCGACTGTGTCTATCCCACCAGGAACGGCAGGCATGGCCATTTGTATACCAACTACGGCAAGATCAACCTGTTCAATGCCAAATACGAGCTGGATCACCGGCCCATTGAGGAAGGTTGCGGCTGCCCGGCTTGCAGGCGGTATTCCAGGGCATATATCAGGCATCTCCTGAAGGCGAAGGAAATGCTGGGTATGCGCCTGTGTGTGCTCCACAATCTCTATTTTTACAATACTATGATGGAAGAGATCAGGGAAGCGCTGGATAACGGCCGCTTTGCGGAATATAAAAAGCAAAAGCTGGAAAAAATGGGGAATGCTTCTATAAAAAAAGTATAAAGTACTTGCCATAAATTACATTATTGTGTATCATTGTTCCTTGGAATGACAGACAGGCGCAGTGCGTCGGAACGGAGGAAATATGGGAATTTTATTGACGGAAGCAGAGATGGCGGCTGCAGGCGGGACAGCAGGAATCTTGGGCATGGTGTTGGTGTACGGCGTATTGATCGCGGCAATGTGGTTTTTCTTTATGAGACCCCAGAGCAAGGAGAAGAAGAGGCTGGCTGCTATGCTGTCGTCGCTGGAAGTGGGGGACTGTGTGTGCACCACATCCGGCTTTTACGGCATTGTGATCGACATATCGGATGATACGGTTATTGTAGAATTCGGCAATAACAAAAATTGCCGTATCCCCATGGAAAAGTCGGCAATCAGCCGGGTGGAAAAGCCGGACGCAAACTGACCGTCAGGCGCGGGTCTTGTTTTATATGGTAAATGCGGTAAAGGGCAGTGCTACACAGGGCGCTGCCCTTTTTTGCGCAAACCTTTTGGGCCCGGGTTTGATGGATTTAATCTATGATCCATTGATTGATACATTCTATTATCGGGTTGAAATTTGTCGTTGTTTCATGTATGATAAGATGAAGTGGTGCCCGGCGGAATACTGCTTCCCGGAGGGCAGATATCAGAGTGTTTTCGGGGAGTGGGGAGTATCACGCGGGATTGAAGGAAAATACAGATCAGAACGTTTTTTCACACAGTGATTTGTGTCTGCGCGCTGCATGCCACAAAGTCGCTTATAGGTTAAGGGCAGCGCAGAAATGAGGATTAATATGGAACTTCACATTACATGTATTCCCGGGGACGGGATTGGGCCGGAGATCATAAGAGAGGCCAAAAAGGTACTGGACAAAACAGCGGATGCCTATGGGCACAAAATGGTATATGAGGATATCCTTATGGGCGGCGCTTCCATTGATGCGTACGGAGTTCCCCTGACAGAGGAGGCTGTGGCCAAAGCAAAAGCAGCGGATGCCGTGCTGATGGGTTCTATCGGCGGAGATACCACCACATCCCCCTGGTATAAGCTGCCGCCCAATTTAAGGCCGGAAGCAGGTCTGTTAGCCATAAGGAAAGCCTTGAACCTTTTTGCCAATCTGCGTCCGGCAATCCTCTATGAAGAGCTTGCGGGAGCTTGTCCCCTGAAAGAGGAGATCAGCAGGGCCGGTTTTGATATGATGATTATGCGGGAGCTCACCGGCGGCCTGTATTTTGGCGAGCGCAGGACGGTGGAGGAGAACGGTGTGATGAAAGCCATCGACACCCTGACTTATGATGAGAATGAGATCAGGCGTATTGCCGTCAAGGGATTCGACATTGCCAGGAAACGCCGTAAGAAAGTGACCAGCGTGGACAAGGCCAACGTGCTGGATTCTTCCCGCCTCTGGAGGAAAGTTGTGGAGGAAGTGGCCAAGGACTATCCGGATGTGGTTCTGGAGCATATGCTGGTGGACAACTGCGCCATGCAGCTGGTGAAGGACCCTGCACAGTTTGACGTGATCCTTACGGAAAATATGTTTGGGGATATTCTGTCGGATGAGGCCAGCATGGTCACCGGGTCTATCGGTATGCTGGCAAGCGCCAGCTTAAATGACAGTAAGTTCGGACTTTATGAGCCAAGCCACGGTTCTGCGCCGGATATTGCAGGGCAGGATATAGCGAACCCCATTGCCACTGTCTTAAGCGCGTCCATGATGCTGCGTTACAGCTTTGACCTGGATCGGGAAGCGGACGCTATCGAGAAGGCGGTGAAACAGGTACTGGCGGACGGCTACCGCACCGGGGATATTATGTCCCAGGGGTGTAAGAAAGTAGGCTGCAGTGAGATGGGTGACCTGCTGGCAGAGCGGATTGCCTGACCAGGGAAGGCTTGATTGCAAAATTGCTTCCCGGGGTTTTTAGAGTATAAATGATATGGAGGAAAAGTATATGATGACAAGTGATAATGCGAGAGCCGGTATGCAGCAGGCTCCGGCGAGAAGCCTTTTCAATGCGTTGGGGTTTACCGCAGAGGAAATGAAGAAACCGATGGTGGGTATCGTAAGCTCCTACAACGAGATCGTTCCCGGCCATATGAACATCGATAAAATCGTGGATGCCGTGAAGCTGGGTGTGGCCGAAGCCGGCGGCGTTCCGGTGGTGTTCCCTGCCATTGCGGTCTGTGACGGCATTGCCATGGGGCACATCGGCATGAAATATTCCCTGGTGACCCGTGACCTGATAGCGGATTCTACCGAATGTATGGCGCTTGCCCACCAATTTGACGCCCTTGTGATGGTGCCTAACTGTGACAAGAATGTGCCGGGGCTCTTGATGGCGGCGGCCAGGTTAAACCTCCCCACCGTATTTGTGTCCGGCGGCCCTATGCTGGCAGGCCATGTAAAAGGACAGAAGAGAAGCCTTTCCTCCATGTTTGAGGCGGTTGGCTCCTATGCGGCAGGGACAATGACGGAGGAGGATGTGACCGAATTCGAGAACAAGGTCTGCCCTACCTGCGGTTCCTGCTCCGGCATGTATACAGCCAATTCCATGAACTGCCTGACAGAGGCGCTGGGTATGGGACTTGGCGGGAACGGCACCATTCCCGCGGTATATTCCGAAAGGATCAAACTGGCAAAGCATGCCGGTATGGCAGTGATGGAAATGCTCCGCCAGGGTATCCGTGCCCGTGACATTATCACGAAAGATGCCATTATGAATGCACTGACAGTGGATATGGCATTGGGATGCTCCACAAATTCCATGCTGCATCTGCCTGCCATTGCCCATGAGATCGGCTTTGACTTTGATATCAGCTTTGCCAACCCTATCAGTGAAAAGACGCCTAACCTGTGCCATCTGGCGCCGGCCGGCCCTACTTACATGGAAGACTTAAATGAGGCAGGCGGCGTATATGCGGTAATGAAAGAACTGGCGGATATCGGTTTGCTGCATACGGATTGTATGACGGTTACCGGAAAAACCATTGGAGAAAATATCGCAAACGCCGTAAACCGGAACCCTGAGGTTATCCGTACCGTGGACAATCCATACAGTAAGACAGGCGGACTTGCCGTACTGAAGGGAAACCTTGCGCCTGACGGGTCTGTGGTAAAGCGCTCCGCAGTGGTGGAAGAAATGATGGTGCATGAAGGACCTGCCAGGGTCTTTGACTGTGAGGAGGATGCCATTGAGGCAATCAAGGGCGGCAGGATTGTCGCAGGAGACGTGGTTGTGATCCGGTATGAAGGCCCCAAAGGAGGCCCCGGCATGCGTGAAATGCTGAATCCCACTTCCGCTATTGCAGGCATGGGACTTGGCTCCAGTGTGGCCCTGATCACGGACGGGCGTTTCTCCGGCGCGTCCAGAGGCGCCTCCATCGGCCATGTGTCCCCGGAGGCGGCGGTTGGGGGGCCTATCGCTTTGGTGGAAGAAGGGGATATCATCAGTATCAATATTCCCCAGCTCACTTTGGATGTAAAAGTTTCCGAGGAAGAAATGTCGGAGCGGGCAAAAAAGTGGCAGCTCAGAGAACCTAAGGTAACAACCGGCTATCTGTCCAGGTATGAGAAAATGGTCACCAGCGGCAACAGAGGGGCCATATTGGAAATACAGGGCAAATAAGACGGTTTTGTAGGAGCCTTTAAGGGCCAAACTTGTGATGGAGGATATGCAAATGCAGTTGAACGGTTCTGAAATTGTTGTGGAGTGCCTGAAGGAGCAGGGGGTGGATACCGTATTCGGTTATCCCGGAGGATCCATTCTGAACATTTATGACGCTCTTTATAAACATAGCAGTGAGATTCGCCATATTTTGACCAGCCATGAGCAGGGAGCCGCCCATGCGGCGGACGGCTATGCCCGCGCCACAGGCAGGGTGGGTGTCTGCATGGCTACCAGCGGACCCGGCGCTACGAACCTGGTGACAGGTATCGCTACCGCTTATATGGATTCCGTCCCCATGGTTGCCATTACGGCGAATGTGACGCTGCCAATGCTGGGAAAAGACAGTTTCCAGGAGGTGGACATTGCAGGTGTTGCCATGCCTATCACTAAGCACAGTTTTATCGTGAAGAATGTGGAGGAACTGGCAGGCATCCTGAGGAAGGCGTTTGCTATCGCCAGATCGGGACGCCCCGGCCCTGTGCTGGTGGATATTACCAAGGATGTGACGGCGGCAGTCTGCGAGTATACGCCTTGCGGGGTAACCCAGAATGAAAGGGATATCATTTCATCCCCGGAAGATTTTGAGAAGGTGGAAGCGTATATCAGGGAGGCAAAGAAACCCTTTATTTATCTTGGCGGGGGAGCCATTCTCTCAGAGGCATGCGATGAGGTGGCGGAGTTTGCGGAGCGGATCGATTCGCCTGTGTGTGATACACTGATGGGCAAGGGTGGCTTTGACGGAAACAGTGACCGCTATACAGGAATGATCGGCATGCACGGCACAAAAGCCTCCAACCTGGGCGTGAGTGAATGCGATCTCCTGATCGCCCTGGGCGCCAGGTTTTCTGACCGTGTGATTGGCAACCCCAGGAAATTTGCTGAAAAGGCAAGGATTGTGCATATTGATATCGACCCCGCGGAGATCAACAAAAATATCCGCGTAGATGCCAGCCTGATTGGTGATTTGAAACGGATCCTGCAGGTTTTGAACAAAAACCTGGGACAGCAGGACCACAGCGATTGGATGAAGAGGGTGAGGGAGCTCAAAGAAAAATTCCCTTTGAAGTATGATAATGGGCAGCTTTCCTGCCCGTATGTGATTGAGACCATTGATAAGGTGACCAAAGGGGAGGCGTTGATCACTACTGATGTAGGGCAGCACCAGATGTGGGCGGCACAGTATTATCACTACACCAAACCCCGCACATTTCTCTCTTCAGGCGGGCTCGGCACCATGGGATACGGACTTGGCGCCTGCATCGGGGCGCAGGTAGGGCAGCCTGATAAGATTTGTATCAATATTGCAGGAGACGGCTGCTTCCGTATGAATATGAATGAGCTTGCCACGGCAAGCAGATATAATATTCCCATCATCCAAGTGGTCATTAACAATCATGTACTGGGAATGGTCCGCCAGTGGCAGACCCTGTTTTACGGAAAACGGTATTCCCAGACGGTACTAAACGATAAAGTGGATTTCTGTAAAGTGGCGGAAGGCCTCGGCTGCAAGGCCATCCGCGTGACAACAAAGGAAGAGGTGGAGCCTGCCATCCGGAAAGCCATTGACTGGAAAGAGCCTGTCTTGATTGAATGTATGATTCCAGAGGATGACAAGGTGTTCCCTATGGTTCCCGCAGGTGCGCCCATTGCCGAAGTGTTTGACGGGGACGACCTGAAGTGAGTGTGCCAGGGGGATTCCCGATTATGCCATGGGGCCAATCGTTCACAGACAGAAGGTCCTGGCATAAAATAATGGGAAATTCGAAAAGCCGTAAGCCATACATGGCTTTGCGAAACGGAGAACGCAGTAATAGGGATTTGAC
Organism: uncultured Lachnospiraceae bacterium; assembly: GCA_947643615.1. GTDB lineage: Bacteria > Bacillota > Clostridia > Lachnospirales > Lachnospiraceae > Acetatifactor. The sequence goes on along the minus strand of CANRWO010000005.1, from coordinate 11,956 downwards.
ATGAAGAAATTACGTCGGTTTTTGGTTAAATTTCTCTTGTTTGGATTGTTTCTTGCGGTGACAGCGTTTTTTCTTCTGGCGCTTTATTACCGAAATAATTTTCCGGTCAATACATGGATAAACGGTGTCTACTGCACAGGAAAATCTGTGGAAGAGGTGAATCAGGAGCTTACTGCCAGGGCGGAGGCTCCTGTCGTCCGTATTCTGGACGAGGAGGGGAATATTTGGCCTGTTGACCTTAGTGAGACCGGTTACAGGGCAGACTATACAAAGCCTTTGGAAACCTTTATCCGTCAGCAGGATCCGCTGTCCTGGATGGAAAATATCATGACACAGCGAAGCCATGAGCTGCTCCCGGATTCTTTTTTTGACGAGGATATGCTGCGGCAGCTGCTCAGTGAGCTGGAGCCTGTGCAGCGGGAGGCGGCTGTTAGGGAGGATGTGCAGATTCGTTTTTCGGAGACGGACGGTTGGCAGCTGGAGAACGGGTTAGAGCACAGGCTTGACAGGGAGCTTTTTTTCCGGTGTGTCCTGGAAAGCGTTTCTGACGGCAGCTATGAAGTTGATATGGTGCAATCGGGTTGTGTTTATGACCTTCCTCCCACGGCAAAGCAGTTGAATATGCTTACTCTTTGGGAGAAAGTGGAAGCGTTCCAGCAATGTGGCATTGTCTATGACATGGGTGACCAGGAGATCCCTTTGCAGGGAAGCGTTTCGGCGGGATTTCTGACAGTGGACCAGTCCGGCCTGCCTCTTTTGGACGGGGACGGGGAACCGGTGGTTGACCCGGAGCGCATCAGGGCATTTATCGGCCGGCTGGCGGAGGAATATGATACTTACGGAAAAGAGATCAGTTTCCAGAGTACCAGGGGGGACATCATACAGGTGCCGGGGAACGGCACTTACGGCACCGCCATCGACCAGGAGGCGGAGTTTGCCTATCTGACGGAGGCCCTGGAGGAAAAAAGGGAAGAAATCCATATCCCGGCATATTTGCATCAGGGGTTGGTGCGGGGCAGGAACGATATCGGCGATACCTATATCGAGGTGGATATGACCGACCAGAAAATGTACTATTATGAAGACGGCGAGCTTGTCCTTGAAACAGATATCGTAACGGGAAATACCGGCCGGAGGATGGGTACGCCCCAGGGAGTTAACTTTGTCTACAACAAGCAGCGGAATAGAGTGCTTCGGGGGCAGGGTTATGCTTCCCCGGTGAAATACTGGGTGCCCGTAAAGGGTGCCATCGGGATCCACGACGCCAGCTGGCGTTCGGAATTCGGCGGTGAGATCTATAAGACCAACGGGTCCCACGGCTGTATCAATACGCCTACGGAGATCATGTCACAATTGTATGACTCGGTGGAAATCGGCACGCCGGTTGTCATGTTTTATTAAAAAATTTAACAATGTAGTTGACTAAAGTGAAGGAAGAGATTATTCTATACCTATGTTCTGAAACAGTTTTAGCCGTATATACTTAAAGTTGAGGAGGATTATGAAATGTCCAGAGTGTATAATTTTTCCGCAGGCCCTGCGGTTCTTCCTGAAGAGGTACTGAGAGAAGCAGCCGAGGAAATGCTGGATTACAAAGGAACGGGCATGTCCGTTATGGAGATGAGCCATCGGTCCAAAGCTTACGACACTATTATTAAAGAGGCGGAAGCTGACCTGAGGGATCTGATGAATATTCCGGATAATTATAAGGTACTGTTCCTGCAGGGCGGCGCCAGCCAGCAGTTTGCAATGATCCCCATGAACCTGATGAAGAATAAGGTGGCGGATTATATCGTTACGGGCCAGTGGGCGAAGAAAGCATATCAGGAAGCCTGCATTTACGGCAAGGCGAATAAGATCGCTTCCTCCGAGGATCAGACCTTTTCTTATATCCCCGACTGCTCCGACCTGCCGGTCAGCGAGGATGCAGACTATGTATATATCTGTGAAAACAATACCATTTACGGAACAAAGTTTAAGACATTACCCAACACCAAAGGAAAGACCCTGGTAGCCGATGTTTCCAGCTGCTTCCTGTCCGAGCCTGTGGATGTGACCAAGTATGGGGTGATTTACGGCGGCGTACAGAAGAATATCGGGCCCGCCGGCGTTGTGATTGTTATTATCCGTGAAGACCTGATCACCGAGGATGTGCTTCCCGGCACGCCCACCATGCTGAAATACAAGACGCATTCCGATAATGACTCTTTGTATAATACCCCTCCCGCATACGGAATCTACATCTGCGGCAAGGTGTTCAAGTGGTTGAAAGCAAAAGGCGGATTGGCTGCCATGAAGGAGTACAACGAAAAGAAGGCCAAGATCCTGTACGACTTTCTGGACGAAAGCAGCCTGTTTAAGGGCACTGTCCGCAAGGAGGATCGCTCCCTCATGAACGTGCCTTTTGTGACCGGCGACGAGGAGCTGGATGCCAAGTTTGTAAAGGAAGCCAAAGAGGCCGGGTTTGAGAACCTGAAAGGCCACAGAAGCGTAGGGGGCATGCGGGCAAGTATTTATAATGCAATGCCCATCGAAGGTGTGGAGAAGCTGGTTCAGTTCATGAAGAAGTTCGAGGCGGAAAACCGGAAATAAAGAGTTTCTGCAACAGGCCCCCGGGAACACAGGAGCCGGAACAACAGGAACCCAAAACAGAATCAGTCCGGAAAGCAGAATCAAAAGTAGAATCATATAAAAGGAGAATACCATGTTTCAGATAAAATGTTTAAATCCCATTTCCAAGATTGGCCTGGACAGCCTGACGGCAGGCTATGCCCTGACCGATCATGTGGAGGAGGCAGAGGGCATTCTGGTAAGAAGCGCCGCCATGCATGATATGGAGCTGCCTGACAGCCTGCTGGCTGTAGCCAGGGCAGGAGCGGGCACCAACAATATCCCCCTTGATAAGTGTGCGGAGAAGGGGATTGTTGTATTTAATACCCCTGGGGCCAACGCAAACGGCGTGAAGGAGCTTGTGATTGCGGGTATGCTGCTGGCTTCCCGGGATGTTGTGGGCGGTATCGAGTGGGTAAAAGGCGCTGCCGCAGATGAGAATATCGCCAAGGCTGCGGAGAAGGAAAAGAAGAGATTTGCGGGCATGGAGATTGAGGGAAAGAAGCTTGGCGTCATTGGCCTTGGCGCTGTCGGCGCAAAGGTTGCCAATGCGGCTATCAGCCTTGGCATGGAAGTGTACGGCCATGACCCCTATCTGTCCGTTGCCGCCGCATGGAGCCTGAGCAGCCAGGTAAAGCATGTGACCAATAAGGAAGACATTTATGCCCAGTGTGATTTTATTACCGTCCATGTTCCGCTGCTGGATTCTACGAAGAATACCATTGATGCGGAAGCCATTTCCAAAATGAAGGACGGTGTTGTGATCCTAAATTTTGCGCGTGACCTGCTGGTGGACGAGAAAGCAGTCCTGGAGGGCATTCAGAGCGGTAAGGTTGGCTGCTACGTGTCCGATTTCCCCAACCCTGTTACGGCAGGGCAGCCCGGTTGTATCGTGATCCCCCACCTTGGCGCCAGCACCGAGGAAGCGGAGGACAACTGTGCTAAGATGGCAGTGCAGGAGCTGATGGATTATCTGGAGAACGGCAATATTAAGAACAGCGTGAACTATCCCGCATGTGATATGGGTGTCTGCACCAAGGCAGGCCGTGTGGCGATCTTCCATAAAAATATTGCAAATATGATTACCAAGTTTACCGCTGAATTCGGTGACAAGGGTATCAACATCAGTGATATGACCAATAAATCCAGGGGAGAGGTGGCATATACCATGATGGATGTGGAAGCAGCTCCCACCGCCGAGATCATTGAGGCACTGGAAAGGATTGACGGTGTGTTCCGTGCAAGGATCGTGAAATAGCACCAGAAGCAGAAAGGGTTCCGGATGATATGGAAATCATCCGGAGCTTTTTGTTTGCGCGCCATGGGCGGCTTCAAGACTTGTGCCATAAAGAAAATAATGATATGATTTATGAAAGTCGGGGCCTGTTTCTGATAGGGCAGCCATGAAGGCAGTAAGGCCGGCTAAAATGTGGGAGCGGTTTGTTTGATATGTAAGCCGGAGCGGAGGGGCGGGAATGGAAGAGCGTAAAAACCGGAAGAAAGCTGAGATTATCATCCTGGTTCTGTTGGGAATAATAGGGTTTGCGGCAGTGGTCTCGTTGATCCGGGAGCTGTTTGAATATTCGGAAGGAACGGTCACCTATGAATTGCTTCAGGAATATGTACATCTGCCGGAGCAGGAAGCCACCCCGCCGTCGGGAACGGGGGACGGAGCGCAGGCTGTGGTACAGGGAACCGGAGCTGCCCCAATGTTTATGATGCCTATGGCGCGCTGGTAAGAGGAAAGGCTGTCTGTCAGGGGTATGCCCTTGCCTATGGCGCATTGCTGCGTAAGGTCGGCATCGCGTCTGAGATGTGTTCCAGCAGTGAAATGAACCATGCGTGGAATGTGGTTCACATAAACGGAAACTGGTATCATGTGGATGCCACATGGGACGATCCTACCTGGAACAGGGAGGGAAGAGTGTACCATACTTATTTCCTGCTCAGTGACACGGAGATGGCCGTCCGGGGTCACAATGGCTGGACAGACAATGTGGAGTGTATTTCTACGGTTTATGACAATTCCTACTGGTGGAAGGATATTGCTTCCCAGATTGTGAGAGCCGGTCAGAATGATTACATTTATATTAAAAACATTGCCAATGGAAAGTTTCAGGTTGTCCGCAGAACCGGAGGCGCTGCAGAACAGGTATTATATACCAGTACAGAAATCTGGGGCACCAACGCAGGCTTTCTGCCGGTTGCCCAGGCATATCTCTCCAGGCAGGGAAATCAGATTTACTTTAACGACAGCTTAAATATTTACGCTATGGAAATTACAGGCGGCACTCCGGAGATCGTGTATACCTATGACCAGGGGAACGGTTATATATACGGAGCCATGGTCTATGAGGACGGAACGGCACGTCTGAACATAGATGTTATTCCTCCCAAAGGGGACAGTGACGCTTACATTACGGTACGGCTGAAGGAAGTGGTTCGTGTAACCGGTGTAACTCTGGATCAGTCTTCTGTTACCTTAAAGGAGGGTGAAACCCTGAAGCTTACAGCCGCTGTAACACCGGAGAACGCGGAAAACAAAGGTGTGGTATGGAAGAGCAGTAATGAAGAAGCGGTTTCAGTGGCAGACGGTGTTGTGACGGCGCGAAAGGGCGGAACAGCTGTCATTATGGTTACTACCAGTGACGGAGGCTATACGGCTTCCTGTACGGTCACGGTGACCTGTTCTTCCCATACTCTGGCGAAAGTGGACGGTGTGGCAGCGACATGTGAAACAGATGGAAATATGGAGCATTGGACCTGCAGTAAATGTGGCAGGAACTATGCGGATGCGGCAGGCACAAAGGAGCTTGCAGATGCGGATATGGTATTGAAAGCCACAGGACATTCGGTGAACCTGTGGAGTATGGATGGGACAGGCCACTGGGGTAAGTGTAATGTCTGCGGAAAAGACATCGTGAAGGCGGCGCATATGTATGACAATGATGCGGACCATGACTGCAACGCATGTGGTTATAAGAGATTTTATGTGATTACCGGCGGAGCCAATTCGTCCTATGCAACAGATTCGGAAGGCAGTCTGACCATTACTGCAGACGGTGATTTTAAATTATTCCAGGCAGTGGAGGTTGACGGCAAAGAAGTAGACAGGGCGAACTATGAAGTGAAAGAGGGAAGCACCATCGTGACTTTGAAAAAGGCTTTTCTGGATACGCTTTCTCTGGGAACTCACAGCATCCGTTTCCTGTATACGGACGGTAAGTCGGCATCCACACAGTTTACTTTGCAGGAGAGAACAGAATCGGTAGAGGGCAATGACAGTGACAATGATAATGGCAGCGACGATGATGATGACAACCAGAATTATGCTGCCCCTGCTCCTGATAAGGTGACTGCCCCCAAGACAGGGGATAATTACCATCCGGTACAGATGATCATGGTAATCATAGTATGTGCATCCCTGATGGCGGGTCTCATCTATAAAAAGAAAAATTCGTACGGACAGGATACCTGAAAGCGCTAATAAAAATAAATTCAAAACAGGATAATGAGAAATCCCCGGAGAAGGCTTCCGGGGATTTTTACTGGCCTGTATTCGGTTCCGGTGGTAGAAAGCATTTTTCAAACACTAGTATAATCCACCCTAATTGCCCGTATGTTTGGCGCAGGCTGAAAATTCATTCTGCGCTATTTAGCTGAAAGTAATCTCTAGTACATCGTTGCATTAATTCTTGAGTAATCAGCACTCGCTGTTCACGCTATCGCCGCGTTGTCGTCAGTCAACGATGCCACCGTATCGCCTCCTTCCTCCGCCTTACGCTGACGCAAACATCAAGCACTGATTTACTTCAAGATTAACGCAATGCTGTACTAGCGGAACAGCAGCGGCATGCCGCCGTCGTTTCCGTCATTTAAATCCACCAGGCTGTCCTCCAGCTTCTTCTGGGCCGAGCAGGAGGCCTCGCTCTGGAGATCCATGTACAGAATAAACATATCTTCCATGCTCATATTTTTTTCCCTGGCGATTTCCTCCATAACAGGCTTCAGCTTCTCCAGCTGCATGGATACAGGAACCTTCTGGGGATCGATCTCGCCCAGGGTGCTTTCCGCATAGGAATTGATTCTGGCTAAAATTTTTTTGTTTTCGTCCGTCATTTTTTTGTCCTTTCTGATATCGTTTTATATAACAGCTCAACCATGCCATTCATAAGATTCCGGAATGTGCATTTTACTTTTTCATAATTTTAGCACCTGATGCTTGTTATGTATAGTTTATTTTGTTAAAATAAATTATGCATGTGTGTCATGGCGGAGGCAATTTTTATTTTGTTGAGCTTGGCTGGGATTTGGAAACAAGGCTTAAGAGAAATGAAACGCCGCACAGGCTGAATTAGGATCCTGACCGGATCCGGTTTGAAAATCATTTGAAAATAGATAATCCGAATCTTGGACCGGATGAGGTTGCGGATCAAATCATGAAAGCTTTTACAGAAAGGAATTCTATTATGGCAGAAATCAGACCTTTTTCCGCCTATCGTCCGGCTCCCGGGCAGGAGGCAAAAATTGCGGCACTACCTTATGACGTATATAACAGACAGGAGGCCTGTGAAGTGGTGGCGGCAAACCCGGAATCTTTCCTTGCCATCGACCGGGCGGAGACAGGCTTCGGGCCTGAGGTGGACACCTATGCACCGGAGGTTTATGAGAGGGCTGCAGATCTGCTCCGGGAAAGGATAGCAGAGGGGAAATTTATTCAGGAGGGGAAACCCTGCTATTATATTTATGAACAGACCATGGACGGCAGGAGCCAGACCGGCATTGTGGCCTGCGCTTCCATTGACGATTACCGCAATAATGTGATCAGGAAGCATGAGAACACCAGGGAGGAAAAGGAGCAGGACCGTATCCGCCATGTGGATGTGTGTAATATGCAGACAGGCCCTATTTTCCTGGCTTACCGCGCAAGCAGCGTGCTGAGGGAAATCATGGGGGAGGTAAAGGCTGGAAATCCGGTATATGACTTTGTTTCCGAGGACGGTATCGGGCATAAGGTCTGGATCATAGATGACGGGAAACAGATTTCGGATATACATGAAGAATTTGCCCGGATTCCTTCCGTCTATATTGCCGACGGCCACCACCGCTGCGCTTCCGCCGTAAAGGTAGGCCTGAAGAGGAGAGAGGAGAACCCGGACTATACCGGGGAGGAGGATTTCAATTATTTTCTCTCCGTGCTGTTCCCTGACGAAGAACTCCACATTATGGATTATAACCGTGTAGTCCGGGATCTGAACGGATATGATGCGGACGGCTTCCTGGCAGAGATCGGGCAGGCTTTCCGGGTGGAGGAAAAGGGAACGGAGCCTTTCCGGCCCGGCAGGAAGGGCGAGTTTGGGATGTATCTGGAAGACCAGTGGTACTGTCTCACCGCAAAGGAAGAAATTCTCTCATCGGATGCGGTGGAGGGGTTAGATGTTTCCCTGCTGCAGAAGCATCTGCTGGAGCCGATATTGGGAATACAGGATCCCAAGACCGACAGGCGGATTGATTTTGTTGGCGGCATCCGGGGACTGGAAGAGCTGGAGAGAAGAGTGCACAGGGATATGAAGGTGGCGTTTTCCATGTTCCCCACCTCCATAGGGGAGCTTTTCGCGGTAGCGGACGCAGGCAGGCTTATGCCGCCGAAATCCACTTGGTTTGAGCCGAAGCTGAGAAGCGGACTGTTTTTACACACTTTATAAGAAAGGAAAACGGATATGACCAACAAAATTTATAAACTGATGAATTGGGCAGGGATAGAGGAGATCACTTATTCGGAGAGCGACAATCCTCACGCTCTGCTTGGGCCTCATAAATCCGGTACGCAGACTCTGCTGCAAGCTTACTTCCCGGGAGCCGTGAAAGTATCTGTGGAGCTGGAAAAGACCGGCCGTTCGGTGCCTATGGAGATGGCGGATGAGGACGGGTATTTTGCCGTGCTGATCCCGGAGAGGAACCTGAAGGAATACCATTATCTGGTGACGGATAACCAGGGAGACGAGACCATCCACGGTGATCCTTACCGGTTTGCGCCCCAGATTACCCAAAATGATATGGACAAGTTCTGCAACGGTATCCATTATACCATATACGAAAAGCTGGGCGCCCATCCCATGGAGCTGGACGGTGTAAGAGGCGTTTACTTTGCCGTTTGGGCGCCGAATGTGCTTCGTGCCAGCGTGGTGGGTGATTTCAATAACTGGGACGGAAGGACGAACCAGATGCGCAGGCTGGGGGATTCCGGTATTTTCGAGTTGTTCCTTCCTGATGCAAAGGAAGGGGATAATTATAAATTTGAGTTTAAGCTTAAGACCGGACTGACTTACCTGAAGGCGGACCCTTACGGAAACGCGGCGCAGCTGCGCCCGGACACGGCATCCGTGGTGACCGATATCAACGGCTTCAAATGGGGGGATGCAGCCTTTTTGAAGAACAGGGAAAAGTTCCAGAAAGGAAACGCACCTGTCAGCGTCTATGAGATGTATCTGGGTTCTTTCGTCAGGGCAAAGCTTGGGAAAGAGTTTGCTAACTACCGGGAGATTGCGGTGAAGGTCATAGATTATGTAAAGGAGATGGGATATACCCATGTGGAGCTGATGCCTGTGATGGAGCATCCCTTTGACGCTTCCTGGGGGTATCAGGTAATCGGTTACTATGCCCCTACCGCACGGTACGGCACGCCGGAGGATTTCATGTATTTTGTGAATGAGCTGCACAAGGCGGGGATCGGCGTGATCCTTGACTGGGTGCCTGCCCATTTCCCAAGGGATGCATACGGAATGTCCAATTTTGACGGAACCTGCCTTTATGAGCATTTGGATCCCAGGCAGGGCTGCCATCCGCACTGGGGCACTTTGATCTATAATTACGGCCGTCCCCAGGTGTCCAACTATTTGATTGCCAACGCGCTGTTCTGGGTGGAAAAGTACCATGCGGACGGAATCAGGATGGATGCGGTTGCCAGTATGCTTTATCTGGATTACGGTAAAAATGATGGTGAGTGGGTGGCTAATATTTACGGTGGCCATGAGAACCTGGAAGCCATTGAAATGATCAAGCATTTGAATTCCATTTTGAAAAAGCGCAATCCCGGCGTGCTGTCCATTGCGGAGGAGAGCACTGCCTTCCCCAGGATCACAGGTGACCTGGAGGAGGACGGTTTAGGCTTTGACCTGAAGTGGAACATGGGTTATATGAATGATTATCTGCAATATATCAAATACGACCCTTACTTCAGGAGCCACCATCACGGGGAACTGACATTCAGTATGATCTATGCTTATTCGGAGAAATTTATGCTGGTGTTCTCCCATGACGAGGTAGTCCACGGCAAGGCCACCATGTTGGGGAAAATGCCGGGGGACAGGGAGCAGAAGTTTGCAAATCTGCGTCTTACTTATGGTTATATGATGACCCATCCCGGAAAGAAACTGCTGTTTATGGGGCAGGATCTGGGTGAGTTTGACGAGTGGAACGAGAATCGCACCGTCCAGTGGGAGCTGCGTAAGGTGGAAGACCATGAGGGGGTTGCCAGGCTGGTCAGCGACCTGAACCATCTGTATCGCACAAGGCCGGAGTTATCTGTGCTGGACGACAGCCCGGAAGGGTTTGAGTGGCTCAACCATGTGTCGGCACAGGATTGTTACCTGACTTATGTGAGAAAGGGCAAGGAGCAGGAGGAGATACTCCTGGTGGTAGCCAATTTTGCGGGTATTCCCCAGGAGATCACAACAGGAGTGCCTTTTGAAGGAAAATATAAGGAAATCCTGAATACGGATGACGCCAGGTACGGCGGTACCAATGTGGTAAACAACAGGCTGCGGAAGACCAAACCCAGGGAGTGTGACGACAGGTATCAGTCCATTACGGTAAAAATGGCGCCCCTTTCCCTCAGTATCCTGGAGTTCATTCCTTTTACGGAGGAAGAGCTGGAGAAAGAGATCGAGAGGCGGATCCGGGAGAACGTACCGGTGAAAAAAGCAGCGAAGAAGGCGGGAACTGCAAAGAGGGCGGCATCTGCGAAGAAAGAAAAGAAACCGGACAAGGCAGGGACCGCAGATAAGGCATTCGGCAAGGGGAAAACCGAGGCTGCCGAAAAGGAGCCGGATCATCCGAAGCCATTGGCCATGGAAGAGGCGGAGGCAGCAAAGAAGGCGGAGACTGTGAAGAAGACAGGGGCCGCGAAGAAAAAGGAGACGGTGAAAAAAGCAAAGCCGGATGCGAAAGAGGAAACCGCATAAAAGCGTGGGCGGCATAAATTCGATATGAGATTGGAGAAGATGATGGGATATATGTCAGCATTGTCCGCCGCTTCGGCAGGGTCAGGTGAAATAATGGAGGAAGTTGAGGAGCTGATGAAGCCGGGGGTGTTGAAGGCATTCCTGTCCCAACTTCCCGAGAAGGCATGGAATCTCGGCATCCGGGTTTTGCTTGCGGTGGTGGCATTTTTCATTGGCGTGCAGCTGATCAAGCTGGTCCGCAGCATTATCCGAAAGTCCATGAACCGCGCCAACGCGGAGGTGGGAGCAGTACAGTTTGTGGATTCCTTTGTGAAGGCGGCATTTTACGTTTTGCTGGTGTTGATGATTGCTTCCTCCTTTGGCCTGGATGCGGCCAGTATTGTGGCAGTCCTGGGTTCCGCCGGGGTGGCCATTGGCCTGGCGGTCCAGGGAAGCCTGTCAAATCTGGCGGGAGGTGTTCTGATCCTGATCTTAAAACCCTTTAAAGTAGGCGATTATATCCGGGAGGACTCCTCCGGTAAAGAGGGAACGGTCACGGAGATCCAAATCTTTTACACGAAGCTTCTGACCTTTGACAACCAGGCGGTGATCCTTCCCAACGGGAACCTGGCCAATAACAGCCTGGTCAATGTGTCAGCGGAAGCCTTCCGCAGAATGGATATCAAGGTAGGGATTTCTTACAGGGCAGATCTGCGGAAAGCAAAAGAAGTACTTCGGCAGATGTTGGAGGAAGACGAGAAGACGGTCAAGGACAGGGATATGCTGGTGTATGTGGACGAGCTGGCGGAGTCCGCTGTGATCCTGGGTGTCCGATGCTGGTTTGCCCAGGAAGATTTCTGGAGCGGGAAGTGGCGCATAACGGAAAACTGCAAGCTGGCGCTGGACGGGGCGGGAATTGAGATTCCCTATAATCAGCTGGACGTACATGTGAAGAACGGTTAGGGATTGTTGATAAGTTAAACTTCCTGTGAAATAAGAATATGGTTTGCATTTGAAAACGGCATAACCCGGAGCATTTTGGAATAGCTCCGGGTTGTGCCGTTTTTCTGGTGCGCCCGGCGGCGCACGTTTCTAACCGGTGCAAGTCCGGAATCCGCCCGGTA
>CANRWO010000004.1 GCA_947643615.1 uncultured Lachnospiraceae bacterium | reverse complement strand
GCAAATTTGATATTTGCGTCGCCCCGTCGCGTAAACGCTCCGGAATGGAGATTAGTATGCCGACCATTAGTTTATGCATGATCGTTAAAAACGAAGAAAAGCACATTGCACGCTGCCTTGACAGTGTGGCAGGCCTCGTAGAGGAGATCGTAATCGTGGATACCGGCTCGACTGACCGGACGGTGGAAATAGCATCCGGATATACGACGAAGGTTTATTCATATCCGTGGAAAGACGACTTTTCTGATGCCAGAAACCATTCTTTTTCCAAAGCGTCCATGGAGTATTGCATGTGGATGGACGCTGACGATGTTCTGGAGGCGTCGGAAAAGGAAAAATTTTTACAGTTAAAGCAGTCTTTGCCGCCGGATATTGACATTGTAATGATGAAATATAATACTTCCTTTGATGAGGCCGGTAAGCCTTCTTTTTCTTATTTCAGGGAAAGATGGATCAGAAACTGCACGGAATATCGCTGGATCGGCGCTGTCCATGAAGTAATCCCTCCAAACGGCAGGGTAATCTATTCCGAGATAGCAGTCAGCCACAAAAAGACAGGGACTGGGAACCCTGACCGGAATCTGAATATATACCGAAAGATAATATCGGAAGGGAAACTTTTGGATCCCCGCCAGCAATATTATTACGGCCGGGAATTATATTACCACAAACAATATGAGGAAGCTGCTTCCGTGTTGGAAAACTTTTTGCTTTTGGCCGATGGATGGATTGAAAATAAAATAGAAGCATGTTCCATATGTGCGGATTGCTATTTCCGGCTGGGACAGGAGTCGGCCGCATTGACAACACTTTTGCGCAGTATGAGCTTTGATCTGCCCAGGGCGGAGTTGTGCTGTGAGATTGGCAAATATTTTCTGGAACACGGAAACTGCAAGGTTGCCATTTACTGGTATGAAACTGCGCTAAATACACCTAAGAATGAATATTCAGGAGGATTTATACTGCCGGACTGCCATGATTATATCCCTTTTTTACAGTTATGTGTGTGCTATGACAAATTGGGAGACCGGCAGAAGGCAAAAGAATACAATGAAAAGGCAGGCACTTGCAAGCCTTATTCTCAGGCATATCTATACAATAAGAGATATTTTGAGGATGTTTTCGACAAAAAGTAGCATTTGTCTCAGGGAAGCATAAAATATTTGTAGAAAAAGGTGTACAGCGGCCTTTTGTAAATATTTTATGGAGGATGTGTTCGAATGAATCAGAATAATGTACGCAGCTGCAATCAGAATCCGTGTCATCCCTCTTGCTGTGAACGTGGTCCTGCAGGTCCAAAGGGCGATCAGGGCCCTATGGGTCCCCAAGGCCTCAAAGGGGATCCGGGTTGTCCCGGCCCTAAGGGTGACAGAGGAGAGCAGGGGCCTATGGGTCCCCAGGGTATTCCCGGAGCTCCCGGTGCAAGGGGTCCCAGAGGGAATACGGGGCCTGTGGGTCCTACCGGAAATACCGGTCCGAGAGGCTGCGCCGGTCCAAGAGGTTATGCAGGTCCCCAGGGTATCCAAGGGGTTCAGGGTGTCCGTGGAGATATTGGCCCGAAGGGTGATCCCGGCTGTGAAGGGCCTAAGGGAGATGTGGGTCCCCAGGGTCCTCAGGGTGCCACAGGGCCTGTCGGGCCGGCCGGCCCTCAGGGTGATATCGGTCCCCAGGGTCCCAGGGGGATTCCGGGTCCCACCGGAGCCACCGGCCCTACCGGATCTATGGGCCCTCAGGGTGTGACCGGCCTCCAGGGAATCCAGGGTGTGACAGGGCCAATTGGAATCCAGGGCCCGAAAGGCTGCCCGGGAGATGAAGGCCCCACCGGCCCCACCGGGGCAGACGGAGCCACGGGAGCCACCGGCCCCACCGGGGCAGATGGAGCCACGGGAGCCACCGGCCCTACCGGGGCAGACGGAGCCACGGGAGCGACAGGCCCCACTGGGGCAGACGGAGCCACGGGAGCCACCGGCCCTACCGGGGCAGACGGAGCCACGGGAGCCACCGGCCCTACTGGGGCAGACGGAGCCACGGGAGCCACCGGCCCCACTGGGGCGGACGGAGCCACGGGAGCCACCGGCCCCACTGGGGCGGACGGAGCCACCGGCCCCACCGGGGCAGACGGAGCCACCGGAGCCACTGGCCTCACTGGGGCAGATGGAGCCACGGGAGCCACCGGCCCTACTGGGGCGGACGGAGCCACGGGAGCCACTGGCCCTACGGGGGCAGACGGAGCCACGGGAGCGACAGGCCCTACCGGGGCAGATGGAGCCACGGGAGCAACCGGCCCTACCGGGGCAGACGGAGCCACGGGAGCAACCGGCCCTACAGGAGCCACAGGCCCCACCGGGGCAGACGGAGCCACGGGAGCGACAGGCCCTACTGGAGCCACCGGCCCTACCGGCCCCACAGGAGCCGCAGGAACAGGAGCAATCATTCCTTTTGCGTCAGGTACTCCTGTTTCCCTGACGACAATCGCCGGGGGACTTGCAGGACTTCCTGCTTTTGTGGGATTTGGAAGCAGTGCTCAGGGCCTTACGCTGTTGGGAGCTACCATAGATATTACAAATGCCAGCGGAACGCTTTCTAACTTTGCATTTCAGGTTCCGCGTGCCGGTATCATCACTTCATTTAGTGCGTATTTTAGCACAACGGCGGCGCTTTCCCTGGTAGGCTCCACAGTTACGGTCAATGCGCAGATTTACCAGTCGGCAACGCCGAACAATGTCTTTTCTCCGGTTGCCGGAACGTTGATCAGCCTGACACCGTCACTTTCCGGAGTGATATCCGTCGGAACCCTGTTAAATGGCGCGCTTACAGGGCTTAATATCCCGGTAACTGCACAAACTCGGCTGATGCTGGTATTTTCAGCCACGGCCAGCGGACTGTCTTTGGTCAATACCGTAGCAGGATATGCAAGCGCCGGCTTAAGCATCAATTAAATAATGCCGGATCAGAAAAGGACTGCCATTGAGGCAGTCCTTTTTGTGGGTTTTCACTATCGCAGAATCGTGTCAGGCTGTAAGCGCTGGATACGGGAGAAAATAGCATGGTTTTTCCAAACAAATTGACATTTGCGGGCAGCCATTCTAAGATAGATGCAGGTAGAAACAGGATAACTTTTATTTGATATGACGTAAGAGGAGGTCATAAAATCAACATGGCGAAAAATTATAAGAAAACACTGACTGCCTGTTATCTGGGATTTATCACACAGGCGATAGCTGCAAATTTTGCCCCTTTGCTTTTTTTGAAATTTCATAGCGACTACGCCATATCCCTGGGAAAGATTGCGCTGATCCCCACAATGTTTTTTCTGACACAGCTTACTGTGGATGTTTTATGCGCAAAATACGTGGATCGCATAGGATACCGTAAATGCGCCGTGGCATCGGAGTTATGTTCTGCCGCAGGACTGGCAGGGCTTGCGTTTTTGCCGGACGTTTTCCGGGATCCTTTTGTAGGGATCCTCATCAGTGTCATTGTATATGCGGTAGGAAGCGGCCTGATCGAGGTGCTAGGCAGTCCTATCGTGGAAGCCTGCCCGTTTGAGCATAAAGAGGCGGTGATGAGTCTTTTGCACTCGTTTTATTGCTGGGGATCAGTGGGCGTCGTGCTGTTATCCACCCTGTTCTTTGCCGTTTTCGGGATGGACGGTTGGAAATGGCTGGCCTGCATATGGGCGCTGATACCGTTGTATAATATATACAATTTTGCGGTATGCCCCATCGAGCATCTGGTGGAAGAGGGAAAGGGAATGAAGATTGGCAGCCTGCTGCGGTTTCCGCTTTTCTGGATATCCATCCTTTTGATGGTCTGCGCCGGGGCGTCGGAGCTGTCCATGGCGCAGTGGGCATCCGCTTATGCGGAAGCAGCTATCGGATTGTCAAAAACGGCAGGCGACCTGGCAGGCCCTTGCATGTTTGCCGTGACCATGGGAATCAGCAGGGTGATTTACGGAAAATATGGTGACAGGATGGATTTGATGAAGTTTATGTTTGGCTCGGGGATTTTGTGCCTGATCTGCTATTTAATGGCCTCCGTGTCTTCCAACCCTTACATTGGCCTGGCCGGCTGCATTGTATGCGGCTTTTCGGTTGGTATTATGTGGCCCGGAACCATAAGCATTTCTTCCCGGCAGCTTCCTGCAGGCGGAACAGCCATGTTTGCATTGCTGGCTATGGCGGGAGATCTGGGCGGGGCCTTCGGCCCAAGCCTGGTGGGAAACATTACGCAGCATGCGGATGACAATCTCCAAAAGGGGATGCTTGCAGGATGCATATTTCCGCTGCTTCTGATCATGGCTCTTCTGGGTATGAAAGTATTTCAGAAGAAAACACAAAATTTATCATCCTGAATACGCACCGCAGAAGGTATGGATCCCTGCAAACCGGCTGTATGCCATTTTCAGGGAAAGGAAAAGGCCTGGGCCATGATGGGAAACGATGCATAAAAAAGGGAATCCATTGACATCCCGGGAAGAAAAAGGTATAATTTGTTATACAAATCATACTAGCATGCCGGACGGACCGGACAGAAACGAGGATGAAAATGAATACACCAAAAGGCAAATATGCATGGACGGCTACTGTTGGGGAAAAAGGCCAGATCGTGATTCCAAAACAGGCGCGGGAGATATTTGGAATTAAGCCGGGAGATACGCTGCTCCTCCTTGGGGATGAGGAGCGGGGCATTGCAATCCCTCCCAAAGGAGCGTTTGCGGAACTGTTTGCCGTGGCGTTTCAGGAAAAGGATGGTGAGGGGGATTGAAAAGAATTGCGTTCTTTTGCATTCCTGCCCATGGCCACACAAATCCTATGCTGCCGGTTGCCGCGGAGCTTGTCAGACGCGGGAACATAGTCAGGTTCTATTCTTTTGACGAATTTAAGGAGAAAATCAACGCTTCCGGAGCGGAGTTTATCTCTTGTGACTCGTTTCTGCCGGAACTGACAAAGCAGGAAGAGGACAGCTTAAAAAGGGTCTCTGCTACGGAAATGACGGTGCAGGATATTCGCGTTACCCTTAGCATGGATGCTTTTCTGGAGAAGGAATTCCAATCCTTCCGGCCGGATGTGGTCTATACGGACTCGGTCTGTTTTTGGGGGAAGCTGAATGCATGGAAGCATCAGGTGCCTATGGTGGTGTCTACAAGCACCTTCGCCTTTAACCAAATGTCTTCCGGTTACATGAAGAACAGTCCGGGAGAAGTGGCAGGCCTGATTTTGGGACTGCCGAGAATTTCCAGGGAACTGAAAAAACTGGAACTTTGCGGATACCATGTAAAAGGCGTTTTTTCCCTGGTACAGAGCGACAACCACACGGACTCTGTGGTGTATACTTCGCGAAGGTTCCAACCCTTTGCAGAGAGTTTTTCCGGCCATTATGCGTTCGTCGGCCCCTCGGTATTTTCTAAAATCCTGCCCCATAAAGAGAAGGACAGGCCGCTTATATACATCTCTATGGGAACGGTCATTAACGACCGCCCGGATTTCTACGGCAAATGCATAGATGCCCTGAAAAGCCTGAATGCGGATGTCATTATATCCTGCGGAAATGCTGTCAACCGGGAAGGGTTGGGGGCAGTGCCTGACCATATCCGGGTGTACCCTTATGTGGACCAGCCAGGGGTGCTTGCCAAAGCTGACGTCTTTATTACACATTGCGGAATGAACAGCGTCTCCGAAAGCCTTTATATGGCCACGCCCATGGTCCTTTATCCCCAAACAGGCGAGCAGAATGCCGTAGCCAGGAGGGTGGCAGAGATAGGTGCGGGTATTTTACTGGAGGAGGATTCTCCGGAAGGCATCAGGGCATCCGTACAGGAGATCCTGGACAATCAGTCATACGGAAATGCCGCCGCCGAAGGCAGTGCGGATTTTCGTGCCTGTCCCGGTGCTGTGGGGGCAGCGGAATTCATAGAGAATGCGCCCCATTCTTCAGACGGTATGGATGTCATAGGCGAGCTGAACAAGGCGAATGCGAAGTTCCGGTTTCTGTACTGGCTGATTGCTGTCACCGTCATGGTCTTTGCCGGTTTTCTTGTGGGTTGGAATTCTGTATGGATGACAGGGATTGTTGCCGGGGCGCTTTCCGGGCCTGTCGCAAAGGCAGTACAAAAAAGAATATATGCCGGTTTGGCAGACCGTGCCACCCACCGCGGGACATGATAAAAAAGGAACGCACCAGCAGCCTGTATGCGTTCCTTTTTTGCGCGTTACCATTCTTTCTTAAGTTCCATATCCCAATCCATATAAAAGGGCCCGTTGGCCAGGGATTCCATGCTGCTTATAAGCTCTGCGCGTTTTGCGGCGCTGCTTTCCGGATCCTCCAAAGATTCCTCCGACCAATAAGAATAGCCATAGAGATAGCTTTGGTTAAAGTCTTCCCAGGAGCCATAAAGTTCCTGGGACCTTTCCGCGGCTTCCAGGATTTTGTCCATGGCTTCTTCGTAGGTACAGTAACCGGATGCATAGCCAAAACCCATGACGGTTCCTACCCGGCTTAAGTCCCAGGCGGCTATTGCCCCATCCCCATAAGCGGACCATGCGTCATACGCCGCAAGCAGGCTTATATATGTTCCGTCATCGAGATTCTGCTCTTTTAATTCAGCGTCAAAAACATCCCGGTGGGTTTCATCGGTTCCGCCATATTCCCCCAGGAAATCCAGGGCATCCTGATTGTGGCCTTCATATATCAGCCAATCCGCAGTTTCCATTAAGTCAGCGGTATTTTCTATGTCCCAGCTGGCTGACAGGTTCTGCCGGGCCTGGGATGCCAGGGACTCAAGCTGGCTCTGGTCGGAACCCATATCTTCCAGCGATTTATAGGTTTCCCGGAGGCTGAATCCGTTAAGGGAGTCCAGCGCTACAGTCATACCGTTGATAAAATCCCTGGTTCCTCTTTGGGTCGGCGCCACGTCCAGGATCTCCAGGGAAAAGACCTTTCTGGCATCCTCTATATCGTCATCGTTTCCCACAATGAACACGGAAAAATAGCAATCTGCAGACTCCGCATAATAGCTGAAAGCCGTTCCTTTGGACGCCCCTTCTTTGGCCACGCCTTCCCTGGCCAGGCACTGTACGGCTCCTTCGGCGGAGGGGGCATCCGTGTCCTCCCAGCTAACCGTCACACCGGAACCGTCCAAGATCATGCCTATTATATGATCCGCATAATCCTCCAGCGTTTCCAGGTTACCGGAATTTCCGGGAACACTTGACTTAGGGCTTTTCAGGGAAATACCGGAAAAGCCGGTACCGTCAAATACCATCATAGTGGATCCCGCCTGGAGTTGTGTGTCGGTCTGTGAAAGTCCCTCCAGCAGGACCACTTTATAAGTGCCGTCTGAGGAAACATATTCCTGGGAGGGCGGCAGCTTTTCTGTTTCCGGTGACGACGCCTGAGCGGAATCTCCTGCAGCGCTGCCGGGAGTTATGCCGGATAACTCTTCCAAAGTGCTACAGGCTGTGAGCACCATTCCGATGGTCAGAGCCGACAATAAAAATCCTCTTTTTTTCATTTGACCCTCCATACCGGAGCATTTTTGCGTAGGCATGCCAGCCGAATGCCGGATTCGGCCCTGGGATTGAAATTTGCGGCTCCGGCACAAATTTGCTCTTCCCATATTCCCAAAGTGTATTCTGCAGTTGCCCCTTTATTCCCGCGAGCAACGAGCCAAGTGGCTGCTTGCAGACATTTGGCGACTGCCGCGAGGGTCAAATACCCCGCTGCTCTGCAGTGCTGCAAGTTTGATACCCCGTTGCTTGCAGCGGGGTCTTTGATTTGCAAAGGCCTGTTTTCATTAAAAAAAGGTTCCCCCCGAAAAATATTTTCCGGCCGGCAGGAATATCTGTTGATAATATTATCATGTTTTAAGCTGCATTTCCATATGATTTTTGCAAGAGCCGCAAAAGTTCCCTTTTTAATGACAACCTTATTGCTAAGCTTGAAGTCAACCTTAACGTCAATTTCCCTCAAGCCGAATCTGAAATCAACCCATGGGGGAAATATCGGCGGGAAATATTGATAAAGAAAGTAATGACTGTATGTTGATTAAAAGACGGAAAAAAGATATACTTTATAAAGAGTGGGAAAGCGCCTTTGCAGGACTGTGGCTTGATGCGTCTTCTGCTGAAAATAATGGCCAAGGGGGACTTTTATGAGAAAAACAATGCGGAACACCACGGTTACTCTATTGCTTTTGACCTTAAGCATTTCTACCGTGTTTTTGGTATATTTACATTTTTTTGCATCAAACGACAGGAACCTTTCCGGGGAATGGACCGCAGAGCTGGATATGGGGGACCGGGCCGCGGTCACGGCGACCGGCTGGCTGCAGGACATAGAGGCCGTATCCGTTTCACTGGAAGATGTGGAGGCCCATATGCAGGGAATGACTATTCAGGTCAATCTTACAATGGAGCAAACGGGCGGTTCCCGGGGGACTTTCCGCTGTAATGTTTCCCAGGAAAGCTATGATGCATGCAGCCGGGCGGCCTACGAGGCGTTTGCCGTAGTGTTTCGGGAGCTTTTGGCCGAAAGGCTCCATATGGCGGGTTATGCGGGCAGCACGGACCAGGATGCGGTGGAGGCCCTTGTGGTGGAATCCTTCGGTATGCCGACGGTCTCTTATCTGATGTCCTATGGCCCGGCGCTGCTCCCTGCCCTGGAAGAGCTGCAGGCACAATACGAGGGCAGCGGTGTGTATGAGACAGGGGAAGGCATTCTGACCAGATATTATGATGGCCAGGGGACTAATGCAACGAGGATGGAACGCTATATCAGAAAGGATTCCAGCCTGATTCTGGCCGAAGAAGCCGAACCTGCCCTTCCCGGCGTTTTTTCGGAGGATTATCCTGTGATATTTACTTTGACGGAGATGCAATGAGAGGGAGGTGAGATGCCATGAAAATAAGCGTACGTAAAATGAATTCCATTCTCTTGTCTGTGATACTGGTATGCGCCCTTCTGCCTGCCAGGGCGGATGCAAGCTTTGAGATCCCCGGGACCTGCCGGGTACAGACGGATACCGGTGCCGCATACACCGTAAAAACCTTGGATTACGGCTACGGGCATAACACGTATCTATCCCTGCGGGACGTTGCCGTGGCTCTTATGGATACGGAAAAAGCCTTCTCATTGGAGATCACGAAAAGTACCGTCTCCATGAACCTGGGAAATGCCTATACGCCTGTGGGTGCGGAAAATGTTCCATGGGAGGACAGCGAAAACCCCAATATTTCCCTGCGGCGGAACGAATGTAAGGTAAACGGGCAGGAGGTGTATTATTATACCCTGATTACGAAGCTGCCATCGGGTTATTACGACTGTTTTATGATGGCCGCTGACCTGGCTATGATCCTGGATGTGGATATCACCGTGCCCGAAGCAGGCTCAATCCAATTCCATACCCAGGCCCCTTTCCGGGTTTCCCCCCAGGAGCTGGAACAGGCCGGTTATTTTTACGGTGTCAACGGTGTACTGGTGGGGGATGCCACAACCGGGGAGATTTATTACCGATATCAGTCCGATGTCCCGTTTCCCATTGCCAGTACCTCCAAGCTTATGACTTGTCTTCTGGCTATGGATGCCATTTCGGCGGGGCGGCTTTCCGCCGGGGATATGATAGAGATTTCCCCTTTGGCACAGGCGTTGGCCGACTCGGACGACGGGGTGATCCCGCTGGAGGCCGGAGGGCAGGTCACTGTGCAGGAGCTGCTGTTGGGCGCACTCCTGCCTTCCAGCAACGAATGTGCGCTGTGTCTGGCCGAAGCCGTGGGGGGTTCAGAGGAAGCTTTTGTCCAGATGATGAATCAGAAAGCTCAGGAGCTGGGACTTACCCAGGCTGTCTTTTATAACAGCCATGGCTTGCCTGCTTATACGGAGGATCCCGTTCCTGCGAAATGCCAGAACCGTATGAGCGCCGAGGACATGTTTCGGTTGGTGACTTATTTCCTGAAGGTCTATCCTCAGGTCACGGATTTCACATCCCTGGAAAGTGCCACACTGGAATCTCTGGAACTGGAAGTGAAAAATTCCAATCCTTTATTGCGCAATATGCCCCAGGTCACCGGCCTGAAAACCGGGACCACCAACAAAGCCGGGGCCTGTCTGGTGACATCCCTGACTGCGGACGACGGAGCCATGGAACATGACCTGGTGGTCATTGTATTGGGCACGGAGGATTCCGTGGAAAGGGGCCGGGTTTCGGGCCTGTTAGCCAGGTATGCCCTGCAGGCTTTTTATGAGGGCGTGGAAAGCCAGGAATCCGGGACGCCTTCCCAGGGTACCTCAAATCTGCCCATTCATGCCGAGGCGGCAGTGGATTGGATCCTTCGGAGGGCAAGAAAACAGGCCATTGCGAGATAAGGGCAGAATTCTCGGGCAAAATAAGGCCGGATTGCGTTTATAAATAAGTCTTGCAAATGCCGGAGCGTTGTGATAGAATGAACGCATTAAAAGGAAAGGCACAGAAAATGTGTGTGGTGAGAGGATGAGCAGTAGATAGTTTGAGTAGGAGAAAACAAACGTTGACAGAGACGAAACCTTAATGGGTTGTCTTGTTTGTGTATGCCGAATCAGATTATCTCATTCATCTCAAAACCATTGTTTTTACCGGAAGATTTTTTCCGGAAATATAGAGGTTTTATTTGTGTATGAGTCTGTTTTCGGCAACGGAAACAGGCTTTTTTTGCGCATTATCCGTTTGGGTTTTCGGATATGGATGGAAGGGCGCGGAAAGCAGCGCAGAAATGAGGAGATTTATGATACAGATTAAAAATTTAAGCATTACCCATAAAAAAGATTTGCGTGTAATGATACAGGATTTTTCCTGCGTGCTGAACCCGGGGGACAAAGCCGTGATCGTGGGGGAGGAAGGGAATGGGAAATCCACATTGCTAAAGTGGCTGTATGATCCCGGGTTCATAGAAGAATATGCCGAAGCGGCAGGCGAAAGAACCGTGGCTGGGGAAAGGCTTGCTTATTTGCCGCAGGAATTGCCGAAAGAGCAGAAGGGAAAAACCGTCTATGAATATTTTGCGGAGGAACCGGCATTTTATGAAAAGTCCCCGAAAGAGCTGGGAAAGCTTGCAAGGGATTTCCATGTTCCCCAGGATTTCTTTTACGGGGAACAGCCAATGGGGACCCTGTCCGGCGGGGAGAAAGTGAAAGTGCAGATGATGCGGCTGTTGTTGGGAGAACCCACGGTGCTTCTGCTGGACGAACCCTCCAACGATATTGATGTGGAAACCCTGGAGTGGATGGAAGAGATGCTCAACGCCTGGGAACATATTGTCCTCTTTATTTCCCATGACGAGATGCTGATTGAAAATACGGCAAATATGGTTATCCATTTAGAACAGATCCGCAGGAAGACCATGACCAGGTTCACCGTTGCGCATATGCCTTATCAAAGGTATCTGGAGGAGCGGCGTAACCGATTTGACAAACAGGAGCAGCAGGCTTTGAACGAGAGGCGGGAGAAGCAGATACGGGATGAAAAGTTCAGCAGGGTTTACCAAAGCGTAGATTACGCTTTGGGCAGCATTTCGAGGCAGTGCCCCAGCAAAGCCAGGCTGTTGAAAAAGAAGATGCATGCTGTGAAAGCCATGGAAAAGCGGTTTCAGCGGGAGGATGGGGAAATGACGGAAATGCCCGAGGAGGAGAGCGCCATCTATTTCAAGCTGGGAGACAAAAGCGCTGCGATCCCGTCAGGAAAAGGGGTTATCGATTATACCCTGGCCAGGCTTTGCACTCCGGGCGGGGATCGGGTTCTTGCAGAGAATATCCGGCTTCTGGTCCGGGGGCCGGAAAAGGTCTGCATTGTGGGCGGCAACGGAGCCGGAAAAACGACTTTGTTAAAGAGGATGGCGGAGGAACTTTTGGGAAGGGAGGATATCCATGCAGAGTATATGCCCCAGAATTACGAGGACTTGCTGGAGCTTGAAATGACGCCTGTGGACTACCTGGACACTTCCGGGGAGAAGGAGGAACGGACCAGGATCAGGACATATCTCGGTTCCCTGAAATATACCGCCGATGAGATGGATCATCCCATAGCCCAGCTGTCGGGAGGGCAGAAGGCAAAGGTACTGCTGCTGAAGATGAGCCTGTCAGGGGCAAATGTGTTGCTGCTGGATGAGCCTACGCGGAATTTTTCACCCTTGTCCGGCCCGGTGATCCGCAGGATGCTGGCGGAATTCCCGGGAGCCATCATCAGCATTTCCCACGACAGAAAATATATAGATGAGGTGTGTGATAAGGTATACCGCCTGACAAAAGAAGGATTGGTATAATATTTGGACATGATTTAAAAAAAATCTGTCCGTGTCTTGTGGCCAGTATGGTATAATCTGTCTCACAGAGCCTTAGTATAATGCTCTTTAAATAGCCGGACTATAAAAACACTGTATTTTCGGCTGGTTTTAGCCATAAAAAAGTCTCGGATAAAGGGTGGCTGGCGGCGGAGGGAGAAATTACAATCATATGGCCACTGCGGCAGGCTGCAGTATGGAAAGATGGGACGGGCAGGGAACGGGAGAATTGTAAAATGAGTTAAACCGTGCAACAGAGGTAAAAGGAGGGCATATGGGATTTTCGATCAGAGAGGGACAACGAGTGGAGCTGCGCTTCAGCAGTGGGGAACCGGAGGCTGTGAAGATTGCCATACATAATCTTGTGCTGGATCTGGGAAAGGTTCTGCCCGGAGCGGAGGCGGTCATCCGGGAGGAGAACCCGGGGGAGCCTTTCGGCCCGGCAGAGCCGGAAGCTGCGGCCATTGTGGTCCAGACGCTTGGACGGGGAAGTGCCGGAGGGCCGGAGGGATTCTGGGAAGCTGTGGGACATGCCGTTGACGGAAGCCTGCTTAGGGACGGGAAGGGCAGATTACGGAAAGAAGCGTATCAGCTGCAGGTCCGGAATGGTACGCTGTACATAGCGGGAACGGACCGCAGGGGTACCGTCTACGGCATTTATACCTTCTGTCAGTGGATGGGGGTGTCGCCCTGGCATTTCTTTGCGGATGTGCCCGTGAGGGAAAAGGAGGAGCTTGCCCTGGAAGAGGGGTATTGCCTGGCGGACTGGCCATCGGTGGAGTACAGGGGTATTTTTATTAATGACGAGGAAGAACTGGAAGCCTGGGTGCAGAATTATATGGGCGAACCCACCATCGGGGTGAAGACCTACGAGAAAGTTTTCGAGCTTTTGCTGCGCCTGAAGGCAAACTATATCTGGCCTGCCATGCATGTGAATTCCTTTAATTTGACACCGGAAAACGGCGCTTTGGCGGACCGTATGGGAATTGTGGTGGGAACCTCCCACTGCGATATGCTGATGCGCTCCAACAACAGGGAATGGAAACCCTGGATACAGAAAAAAGGTTACAATGATGCGGTCTATGACTATTCCATTGAGGGAAGGAACCGGGATATATTAAAGGAATACTGGCGGGAGAGCGTGGAACAGAACCGCGATTTTGAGGTCTGTTATACCCTGGGTATGCGGGGCATCCATGATTCCGGTTTTGAGACGAAAAATTTGGAGGGCACCACGGAGGAAGAGAGACGTAGGGCCAAGATAGAACTTCTGGGAAGGATTATCAGAGACCAGAGAGAGATTCTTAAGGAAACGCTGGGGCGTGAGACCATGATGACTTTTATCCCTTATAAGGAAGTGCTGGAGCTATATGACAACGGCCTGGAGATACCGGAGGATATGACCTTAGTCTGGGCAAACGACAATTACGGTTATATCCGCCGCTATCCTTCCGACAAAGAAAAGGGAAGAAAAGGCGGGAACGGCATTTATTACCACAATTCCTACTGGGCCCCGCCCAGTATGTCCTATGTGTTTTTATGCTCTATCCCTTTGGCCCATACCAGGAACGAGCTGCAGAAGGCCTGGGACCAGGGGATCCGGAAACTGTGGGTGCTGAACTGCGGCGCCATAAAACCTCTGGAGCAGGAGGTCACCTTCTTTTTAAGGCTGGCATGGGAAATCGGGAAGCCGGGGGCCCTCACGGAGGATGTAGAGGCCTTTGTAGAGGACTGGGTCAACCATATGTTTACCGGAAATATTGGCAGACAGGTGTCTGTACTGCTCAATGACTTTTCCCAGCTCACCAATGTGCGGAAGCCTGAAAATATGGATTATGACGCCTTTTCCCAAACCGCCTATGGTGACGAGGCGGCTATGCGGATCCATCGGTATGAGGAGTTGTTTGCGCAGGGAAACGCCTTGTATGAAAAACTGCCCGGGGAAGAGCGGGATGCCTTTTACCAGCTGGTGCTGATGCGGATCCATGCAGCGTATTTTACCGGCCTGGCCTATTATTACGGGGACAGGAGCACCCTGCTGTACGACAGGGGGAACAGGCAGGGGGCGCGGCTTTACACGGAAAAGTCCAGAGAGGCGGAGGATGCCCGGAGACGGCTTTTGCATTATTATAATCATGTGATGTCCGGCGGAAAGTGGAACAGGATCTTAGATCCCGAAGGTTTCCCGCCCCCAAGGACAGCCATGATGCCGGCCTGTACGCCGCCCCTTTGGACTGAGACGGCGCAGCCTGGGGAGGAAAATCCCCATTCAGAAAACCATGCCTCTCCGGAGACGCACGGAAAGCCGTTTATGGAGGTATATGTATGGAATGAAGGAGAAGAACTTTGTTTCGTCACTCCCGGGGAAAAATGGATTGAGATCGGGAACCTTGGAACAGGGGAAATGGAGGTTCGCCTCCGTGCCCCGGAATGGGTGGTGCTTTCAGAAAAACAGGCGGTGGTCCGTATAGAGAAGCGGATCACGGTTACGGTAACAGATACCGGGGAAAACCGTGAGGGTGAGATGGTCATTGAGAATATGGCTGACGGTACAAAAAAACAGATCCCGGTAAGGACAATAAATCTGAAAAATGCCGACAATGCAAAAACCCGTAATGCAGGAGACAGCGCCGGGTTGCCTGCCTGTGGGAGGAGCCGTTTTTGCGCGCTGCAGGAGAAGGAGTGGGCGGCGCTGGAGGAGGACGGAATGGTGGCGCTGGAGGCGGTACAGGCGCAGTCAGGACTGGAGCCTTCCGGCGACTTCAAAGTAATACCCAGGCTGGGACGTATGCAGGGCAGCCTGGTGGAAACCCGGGTCCAGAGGGATGCGGAAAGCATTGGGAAGGGCACAGGATCTGGGGGCCGGGAGGCGCTTCCTCTGTGTTACAGCTTTACCACTTACAGCCAAGGTGAATTCCTGCTGGAGATACACCGTTTCCCCTCCCTGAATTCCGTGGGAAGGATCCGGATCGGCGCGTCCCTGGACGGCGGCCCGGTGCAGATCGTGGAGTCCTTCTCCAATGATGAATGGAAGGGAAACTGGAGGAAAAATGTGCTCAACAATGTGGACCGCTTGTATCTGGAACTGTCTGTGGCAGAGCCGGGGGAACACAGGCTTTCACTGTGGGCGGTGGACAGATATTTTGCCTTTTCCCGCCTGGTCATTTACACAAGTCCCCGGAAAGAAAACAGCCTGGCGGGAATCAGGGGAACGCAGCCTTTGCCGTCAGGGCTGGAAATATTGAAATGGTGCGATTTATTTTATGGCAAATATGAATTGCAGCCGAGGCCTGTATTCTATTCGGCCATTGAGAACAGCGAGGATAACCTTACGGTAACATGCCGGGGGGTGCAGGCGGAGCGTTACGGAAAAAAGGTGGAGCCGGAATGGTACCGGGATCAGGGCAGCCACATATTCCGGGAGAGGGGCGGCGCGGTAAAGATAGACGCGGCGGCAGCGCTGGCGCAGAGCGATTATGCGTGGTTCCGGGAGCCGGAAGGGAAAGTGGCGCAAACCCCTTTGGCAGGGAATGGTTTGTGGCGCCATTGTGCCGGCGAGTCCTTCGGACGCAGCGGACTTGCCCTGTACATCCGGAAACCGGGGTTGAGCTGGCAGGAACAGGGCGCTCCCAGCCTGAATTACCGTTTTTCCTGTGAGGGCGGCAGGTATACGCTCTGGATGCTGTCCAAATTTAATGTGCGGGAGGAAGGCTTTTTTTCCGTAGGATTTGACGGGGAAAAGATACCCGGCGAACAGTTATACGCAATGGGCAGCCTCTGGCGTTATGAAGCGGAGCAGATTTACCGTTGGACGCCGGCGGCACAGGCTGAGCTTACGCCGGGAGAACATATACTTCATATATATGCCCTCTCATCCGGCATGAGGTATGATAGATTCTACCTGACAAGAGGGAAAGAACTGCCTCCTATGGATGCGGAATGGTAATAGTTCGTGAGCAGAGGACCCTTCCATAAAATGCCCCGGGGGATTGCGAAGCTGCAGGATGATTTTCTGCAGGGGATCGTTTTTCATGTAATCAGGGACAGTGCCCGGGAGCGGTGAACTCTTTTTGGAACCTGCCGGGGGAAATAAAGGAAGGGTCTTTGCAAAAATAGTTTGCAAGATATCGTTGACCGTGGTATGCTAAACAAAAGCATATTTTCTTTCAAGTATTTCCGTAATATCTGTTTTCACAAGCTTCAGAAAATCCATGCTTTGATTCCAAACATATAAATCAGACAAGCAGGAGGACTGAGGCAGTCCGATTGCAGCCGAATGCCGTTCCCGCAGGGGAAGGGCCCGTCAGACAGGAGGACACTATATGAACAGACACAAAGGAGAGGCCGGGGTACAACGCAATTATAAGGACACGGTGTTCCGCATGCTTTTCAGTGATAAGGCAAATCTTTTAAGCCTGTATAACGCCTTGAACGGAACTGTTTACGCAGACGAAGAGAGCCTGGAAATTACGACATTGGAAAACGCAGTTTACATGAACTATAAAAATGATATTTCTTTTGTATTTGATTTCCGGCTAATGCTGTATGAACATCAGTCCACTGCAAACCCTAATATGCCTCTGCGGGATTTGTTCTATGTTGCGAGAGTGCTGGAGCGCAGGACGAGAAAGAGGGATTTGTACGGATCTTCCCTGATCTTGATTCCCGCACCCCGTTTTGTGGTTTTTTATAACGGAGCTGACCATCGGCCTGAGAAGCAGGTCTTAAAGCTGTCGGATGCGTTTGAGAAAAGACAGGAAAGGCCTGAACTCGAACTGGCCGTGACAGTCTATAATATTAATCGAGGGAATAATCCGGAATTGATGAAAGCGTGCTGTGTGCTGGAGGAGTATGCCCGGTATGTGGAACTGGTCAGAAGCCTGGCAAAGAAAATGGCATTTCCGGAGGCGGTGGAACAGGCAGTGGATTATTGTATCCGAAATGGGATTTTGGAAGATTTTCTGTCAGAGAATCGTGCGGAGGCAATTGCTATGAGCATATTTGAATATAATGAAGAGCAGCACCTGAAAACGGAAAGAGAGCAGGCATTTCGTAGTGGCAGAGATGAAGGGATTGAGGAAGGCCGCAGGGAAGGCATAAAAGAGGGACTGCGGGAAGGTGAGGCCAGGTTGGCAAAGCTATTGCAGATCCTCTCTGATGCCGGTAGGGAAAGGGATATCACTCGTGCGATTTCAGATCCGGATTACAGGGAGCAGTTATATCGTGAAAACGTTCTGTAGCCGGGACGTCGTCACACGTCCAATGTGTGGCCCCACAGACAATGCCGTTAAGCGTTGCCCTGTGCCTGGGTTTAAGGAAAGGCCATGGGGGAGCTTTTTGCATCACAGGAAACCGGGCCATCCATCATTTGTAAAAAAAGCATTGACTCTCCTCTAAGGGCAGGCTATATACTGATTTCAGATTCGAATCAATTCTTATGGAGGAGGCATGGAAGGATGCTGCAGATAGGAGAATTTTCAAAGATTTGCCAGGTCAGTGTCAAGACGCTCCATCACTATGACAAAATCGGACTGCTGGCGCCGGCGGAGGTGGACCGCCTTACCGGATACCGCTATTACCGGACGGAGCAAATTGACAGGATGAACTATATCCAACGCCTGAAACGTTATGGATTTTCGCTGGAAGAGATCCAGTGTCTGATCCTTGTCTCGGACCATAAGGAGCTTGTAGGCGCGCTGCGGAGGCAAAAGGAAAAACTGAAGCGGGAACAGCGGGAGATGGCCATTATCCTGAATGAGCTTCAGACCCATATTTCTGTATTTGAAAGGACAGGTGACATTATGACGTACCAGAAAGGATATACCGTTGAGATTAAGAATTCGCCCAAAATGAACGTCCTGGCGAACCGTGCCATGATGGGAGTGGAGGAATTCGGCAAATATTACGGAGTGCTCTTTGAGCGTGTGCCCAAGGAACAGGTCACACCCACCGGATTAAACGGCTCGAAATATTATGATAAAGAGTTTAACCAGGAGTCCTCTGACATTGAGGTATTTATCGGGATCAAGGAGAAGGATAAGGCGGATGTGGTCATGGAACCCTGTGAATGTGCAATGACCGTCCATCACGGAGGATATTCCACACTCTCGGAGGCCTATGGCGCATTGATTTCCTGGATTATGGAAAATGGATATGAGATGGCGGGAGAACCCTTTGAACTGTATATTAAGACACAGTTTGATTCCCTGGCCTCGGACGATTGGGAAACAGAGGTTTATTTCCCTGTCCGTAAAAAGTAATTTTGGAGAAGCCTTATGAGACGAATCCCTTCCGCCGGCACCCTATCCGGCGGAAGGGATTTTTGGCTTCATTCTCCTGTTGACGAAATGGCCGTGAGATATTATGATAAGAACTGGACTGTCCGGGGAAACAGGTGCAAATCCTGTACGAGCCCGTCGCCGTGAGGCATGTGTAAGAATATTGACCTGACCCGAAGCCACAATTCGGGGAAAAGCCATTGGAGGGAATCTGAGAAGGCCGGTCAATAGAATGCCAAGTCGAAATATCCGGTCTGTCTGATCCCCCATTGTACTTTTTGGCCGCGGGCGCCGGCCGTTATGGGGAGACCCCTGGGGCATTCGCCAAGCCAAGTGCGGCACAGAGTTAACAAAACCAACTAGTACAGCATTGCGTTAATCTTGAAGTAAATCAGTGCTAGATGTTTGCGTCAGCGTAAGGCGGAGGAAGGAGGCGATGCGGTGGCATCGTTGACTGACGACAACGCGGCGATGGCGTGAACAGCGAGTGCTGATTACTCAAGAATTAATGCAACGATGTACTAGGTTGACAATGTCATCCAAGCCGGCTGGGTTCGTGGCCAGGGGGAATAAACTGGCAAAATAAATAGAAGATTGAAAAGTGAAATTTTCAATCTACGTATCCGGGCCTGCTCCCACAGGGGAAAGGCCCATGCGGGAAAGGCAAAGGTATAACATGCAGAAGAAGTATAACGGAAAGTTATTGTCATGCATCCTTTGTATGGTGCTTATTGTGGCTATGGCACTGTTTACAACTGGTTGTAATGACGGCGCGGCAGACGGAGGCAATGGGAGTTCTTCGGCGGAGGCGGGAAACACCGGTTCCCGGGCGGACGGCGGAACTTCGGCTGAACCGGAACAGCTGGGGGAAGGCAGCACTGCATTCCTGTTTACGGTAGTGGACCGGGAGGGCGTGGAAACGCAGTTTGAGATCCACACTGACAGGGAAACGGTAGGAGAGGCCCTGCTGGAGCTGGATTTGATAGACGGGGACGAAAGCGAATACGGCTTATTTGTAAAAACCGTCAACGGCATCACCGCAGACTATGACAAGGACGGCGTTTACTGGGCCTTTTATGTCAACGGGGAATATGCGGCCACAGGAGTGGATGCCACCAAGGTGACGGAAGGGGAAAGCTACGCCTTTAAAGTGGAGTGACGGGGATGAGGGGCATGAAGCTTACCGTCAGGGAAATGGCCGTGTTTGGAATGCTTGGCGCGGTCATGTATATATCCAAGTTTATTATGGAGGTACTGCCCAACATTCATCTGTTGGGCGTATTTACCGTGGCGTTTACGGTGGTTTACCGGAAGAAGGCGCTGTACCCGATTTATATTTATGTGCTCTTGAACGGTATATTCAGCGGTTTTGCCACATGGTGGATACCATATCTGTATCTGTGGACGGTCCTCTGGGGTGCAGTTATGCTTCTTCCGGAGAAAATGCCGAAAAAGATACGCCCTTTTGTGTATATGTCAGTGTGCGCCATGCACGGGTTTTTGTTTGGCACATTGTATGCCCCTGCCCAGGCGCTGCTGTACGGACTGAGCTTCAAGGGGATGGCAGCCTGGATCCTGGCAGGCCTGCCCATGGACTGCATCCACGGCATCAGCAATTTTTTCTGCGGGATCCTGGTCCTGCCAATCACTATGGCGCTGAGGCTTGCGGAAGGAAATACGCAAAAAGGGTAATCAGAGAGATTCACCAGGGTCAGGGACGGAACGCACGTTGATGCCGTTGACTACTACATTGCCGTCCAGGGCAATCACCAGGCAGTCACGGCCATTGATGTTACGTGTCTCGATTAAGTCGGTACGGCCGGGACTTACTTTGACCACCACATCAGGGGTTTTGATCTCGAAAGTCCGGGCGTTCATGACATTGTTTGCCAAAAGGGAGGTTTGCTCCCCGGCCGTTTCATCATAGAAGCGGTCGAACTGTTCCAGCTTATCGTTTGCAACGCCGCTGTTTGCCAGGATAGTCTTGACTTCGTTCTTATCCAGCACCAGCGGCGTTGGTTCTTCCTTGTGTTCCTCCGCCATCTCGGTAAGGGTATCATGAATACTTTTTACGATCTCAATATCACAGGTTTCCCCCAGGGTCTCTTCAATGATT
Source organism: uncultured Lachnospiraceae bacterium (assembly GCA_947643615.1). GTDB lineage: Bacteria > Bacillota > Clostridia > Lachnospirales > Lachnospiraceae > Acetatifactor. Next base: position 92,979 of record CANRWO010000004.1, on the reverse strand, counting down.
GCCTGGAAAGTTTCTTTCTGGCTGCCTGCGGTGAGCGGCAGAGGGCAGCCCAGAAGCTGCTCCACAAAGCCTTCTTTCAGCTCCTCCGCATCCTTGGTATAATAAAGTGTGCTGTGGATATCCGAGCACCTGTCGTTAAAGGCGGGGAACAGAAAGCCGGTCTCAGGGAGTCCCACCACCCAATCACGGATCCGGTTCTGGAAGGTATTCTCCACCGCGTTATAGCTGAGGCCGGGTTTGGAAAGATCTACAGGACAGATGCAGGCCAGTATGTATTCATAAACTTCATCGGAGGCATCCTCCATCTCCATCCCGTCTGAGGCCTTGCCGGGGACATCATAGGCATCATGCACCAGAAGGATCAGATAATTTCCCACATATTCATAGGTAGAGATAATTTTATCATAAAATTCCTCCAGCAGTGCATCGTCCTTCAACTTGCTGTCCCTGAGACGCAGCAGGAATTCCTGGGAACCCCCTTCCTCCTCGCTGGCCAGGGGGAAATCCAATGTCAGAAGATTCTTCCCAAGTGTGCCGGAGAGCGTCTTGCGCAGAATTTCAAAATATTTAAACATTTCCTCCTCAGGCAGAGCCAGAAATGCCTGCTTTAATTCTGTTTTCTTATTTTTCTCACCGTCCACGTAACAGCCGCAGATCCTGGTGATGGAGCAGTTTTTCTGGGTGAGGAGTTTCTTGATCTCGGAAATTTCCTGTTTTGTCATATTGTACCTGTGCCTTTCTTGTCCGTCGCCGGCGTTACTTTGCTTCTGTCTTGGGCGGGAACGGTGCGCCGGCGTTCTTCTCACGTAAGTATAACCCAATTTTGAAAAGTGGGCAAGCACTCTTGTGAAGGACAGTTTCTTGTGTTACTATTATAGCTGTGGACGCATTTATTTGCCGTTCTGCACCGTATGCCGGAAGCGCCATTCCGTTGAGCCGTAATAGGCAGCGCCCTTTCCGGAATTGGATATCCGCTGAAAATAAGGCAAGAAGTATACATTGGGGATGGCAGGTAAATATTGCAAACAGAGCGGTTGCTTACAGGAAAATAGAACAATAATAGATATAGATGGAAATGTTATAACAGCCAATCGGGCAAAAAGAAAGGAAAAGCCAAAACATGAGTAAGGGAAAAGGACTGATAGCGGAATTTAAAAAGTTTATTATGCGTGGAAACGTGATGGACATGGCAGTGGGCGTCATTGTAGGCGGGGCGTTTACTTCGATTGTGACTTCGCTGAACCAGGATATTTTGACTCCTCTGCTGGGGATTTTCGGGGGGACTGATTTCAGCAATCTGTATGTGACGCTGGGGAGCGGGGAAAACGCCCCTGTGCTGAATTATGGGAATTTTATTACGGCTGTGATCAACTTCCTGATAACGGCGTTAGTTATTTTCCTGCTGGTCAAGGGGATCAACGCCATCGGGGACAAGCTTTCACACAAGAAAGAAGCGCCTGCTGCGCCGACTACCAAAAAGTGTCCGTTTTGCAAGAGTGAGATTGCCATCGACGCCATCCGGTGCCCCCATTGTACGTCACAGCTGGATTAGGGAATGCAGACAGGGGAATGAGGTGCTTTGCGGAGAAGCGCTAAGTTTCACATTTTGAAATGAATGCCCGCTAAAGCGGGCGAACGGGGTTAATGTGAAAAGCACTTCTAGCCGCTCGCAGTAAAGGCTGCTTTGCGGAGAAGTGCTAAGTTTCACATCTTGAAATGAGTGCCCGCTAAAGCGGGCGAATGGGAGTAAATGTGGAAAGAAAAAGACAAAACGGAAAGATTCGATACAGGATAAGCAGGGATGTTTTTATAAGAAAATGGGTATGTATGGCCTGCTGCGCCGTTTTGGCGGCTGTCCTTACCGGGTGCGGGGAGAAGAACGAGGCGTTGCAGAATGCCATGGCCCTGGTGCAATCATTGGATTACGAAGGAGCTTTGGCGCAGTTTGAGGAAGCGGAAAACAGCGGTGCAAATATCAGATTGGTTAACCGTGGAAGAGGAATCGCATATATGGGCATGACGGACTACGAACAGGCGGTGGCCTGTTTCCGGCAGGCTCTTTCCTCCAGCAACGGACTTGTGGAAAACGTTGATTTTGACCTGAATTATTATATGGCGGCTGCCTATGTGAAGAGTGGGATGTACCAGGAGGCGGAAGATACCTATGATGCTATCCTTGCACTGCGGGGTAATGAGAAGGAGGCTTATTTCCTGAGGGGAAATGTGCGTCTGAACCTCTCCGATTTTGAGGGGGCGAAGGCGGATTTTGACCAGGTGATCTCCATGGAGCCTAAAAACTATGACCGCCTGATCAAGATTTATGAGGTGCTGGAGGATTTCGGTTATAAAGAGACGGGGCAGGCATATTTGGAGACGGCGCTGGCATCCGGCGATAAATCCATGGACACCTATGTCACCGGTAGGATCTATTACTATTTGGAGGAATACCAGAAAGCTTATCTGGCCCTGGAGGCGGCAAAAGATAAAGGCGGTGTTGACAGCTACCTTTATCTGGGGCGGGCCTATGAGGCTACCGGAGATTACAATTATGCATCAAATGTCTACAACAGTTATCTGTCCAAATACGACGGGAATGCGGAAGTTTATAACCAATTGGGTTTGTGTGAGCTGGCAAAGGGGGAATACGGGAATGCCCTTGCTGCGTTCCAGGCAGGTATGCAGCTGGAGGACAATTCCATGCTGCAGTCCCTGGCCTACAATGAGATCGTGGCATATGAATATCTGGGGGAGTATGAGCAGGCATACGCGCTCCTGACCAATTATATGAAAAATTACCCTGATGATGAACAGGCCAGGCGGGAACTGGATTTCCTGTCTACCAGGTAACAGGTTAAAATTTGCCGTTCTGGCAGAGGGATTATCCAGGCTGGGTTGCTGCCGATACTATGATATTATCTATGTATACCGATAACACTATATCTTGTATGTACACATTGACTTTTACCCAAAAGGATGATAGATTTATACTAATTGGGAAAAATTTATTTCCGCAAAGGGAGGTCCTATTTCATGCAGGTAATCAAAAGAGACGGGGAGAAGGCGGAATTTACGCTGACAAAAATCAATGATGTGATCATGAAAGCGTTTACTGCCACCCGGAAAAGCTACACCAATGATATCATTGATCTGCTGGCGTTACGTGTGACTGCCGATTTTCAGGATAAGGTGAAGGAGGAGTCCATCCATGTGGAGGATATCCAGGACAGTGTGGAACGTGTCCTCGGGCAGGCAGGTTATGAGGAAGTGGCAAAGGCTTATATTTTGTACCGCAAGCAGCGTGAGAAGTTGCGTACCATGACCTCCACCATTTTGGACTATAAAGAAGTAGTGAACGGCTATGTTAAAGTGGAAGACTGGCGTGTAAAAGAAAATTCCACTGTCACCTATTCCGTGGGGGGCTTGATTTTAAGCAATTCCGGCGCCGTCACGGCAAATTACTGGCTTTCTGAGATTTATGACGAAGAGATTGCCGCGGCCCACAGAAATGCGGACATCCATATCCATGACCTGTCCATGCTGACCGGTTACTGTGCCGGATGGTCCCTGAAGCAGCTGATCAAGGAAGGGTTGGGCGGGATCACAGGGAAGATCACCTCCGCCCCTGCCAGGCATTTGTCGGTGCTGTGCAACCAGATGGTGAATTTCCTGGGGATCATGCAGAATGAATGGGCCGGCGCCCAGGCGTTCTCCTCCTTTGACACATACCTTGCGCCGTTCGTGAAAGCGGACAACTTAAGCTATTATGACGTGAAGAAATGTGTGGAAACGTTTATATACGGTGTGAATACTCCCAGCCGCTGGGGGACACAGGCTCCTTTCTCCAATATTACCCTGGACTGGACGGTGCCGGATGACCTGGCGGAGCTGCCTGCCATTGTGGGCGGCCGGGAGATGGATTTTAGATATAAGGATTGTAAGAAGGAAATGGACATGGTCAACAAGGCGTTTATCGAGACCATGATCGAGGGAGATTCCGACGGCAGGGGTTTCCAGTACCCTATTCCCACTTACTCTATCACGAAAGATTTTGACTGGTCCGACACGGAGAACAACAGGTTGCTGTTCGAGATGACTTCAAAGTACGGCACACCTTATTTTTCTAATTATATCAATTCGGATATGGAACCCAGCGATGTCCGCAGCATGTGCTGCCGGCTTCGTCTGGACCTGCGGGAACTGAGGAAGAAGACGGGAGGATATTTCGGCTCCGGGGAGAGCACCGGGAGCGTGGGCGTGGTCACTGTAAATCTGCCCCGGATCGCGTATCTGTCAGCCAATGAGGACGAGTTCTTTACGCGTCTGAACCATATGATGGATATTGCGGCGCGTTCCTTAAAGATTAAGAGGGATGTGATCTCCAGGCTCCTTGCGGAGGGGTTGTATCCTTATACAAAGAGATATTTGGGTTCCTTTGACAATCATTTTTCCACCATCGGACTGATCGGGATGAATGAGGTAGGGTTAAATGCGAACTGGCTCCGCGGGGATATGGCCAGCGGGAAAACACAGGCTTTTGCGAAGAAGGTTTTGAACCATATGAGGGAGCGTCTGTCCGATTATCAGGAGCGGTACGGTGACCTTTATAATCTGGAGGCTACCCCCGCAGAAAGCACCGCTTACCGTCTGGCCAAGCATGACAGAAAGAGATGGCCTGCCATAAAGACGGCGGGAAAACCGGGGGATACGCCTTATTATACAAATTCTTCCCATTTGCCGGTGGATTACACTGCGGACATCTTCGATGCACTGGATATCCAGGATGGTCTGCAGACCCTGTATACTTCCGGGACAGTGTTCCACGCATTCCTGGGGGAGAAGCTTCCGGACTGGAAGGCTGCGGCAGCGCTGGTGCGTACCATTGCCAACAACTATAAGCTGCCCTACTATACTCTGTCCCCTACTTATTCTATCTGCAGGGAACACGGCTATCTGTCAGGGGAAGTGAAGGTATGCCCTCACTGCGGCGCCAGGACAGAGGTGTACAGCCGGATCACGGGGTACTACCGCCCGGTGCAGAACTGGAATGACGGTAAACTGCAGGAATATGCCAACAGAACGGAATATGATGTGGCGAATTCCGTGGAGAAACGCCCTACAAGCAGCCTGGTCACTCTTTCCGGCTGCAGGGAGGATGTGGAAGTAAGCGTGGAGGAACCAAAGGGCATCAAATACCTTTTCACCACGAAGACTTGCCCGAACTGTAAGATTGCCAAGGAGCTTTTGAAGGGCATGAATTATGTCTTGATCGATGCCGAGGAAAATATGGAGCTGGCGGGGCGTTACGGTGTCATGCAGGCGCCGTCGCTGGTAGTGGTGGATGGTGAGAAACATAAGAAATATGTCAATGTTTCCAACATCAGGAAATATGCGGATCAGCTGCAAACGGCCAGGACACTGGCATAAGGCAGGCCGTGCCTGCCGAAGCGGGCATATGGGTATACACATTAACAGAGTTTAGGGAGGCTTATATGATCAATCAACTGATTGCTAATATCCGGAAAACCAATGCACCTATTGTAGTAGGGTTGGATCCTTTGATGAAGTTTGTGCCGGAATTTATAAAGAAGGCGGCGTTTGCGGAATACGGAGAGACACTGGAGGGCGCGGCAGAGGCGCTGTGGCAGTTTAATAAGGGAATCGTAGACGCGGTCAGCGACCTGATTCCGGCAGTGAAACCCCAGATTGCCATGTATGAGCAATATGGCATTCCCGGACTGGCTGTATTTAAGAAGACAGTGGATTACTGTAAGGAGAAGGGCCTGGTGGTGGTGGGCGATGTCAAAAGGGGGGATATTGGTTCCACTTCCGAAGCTTATGCCGTGGGGCATCTTGGAAAGGTGCAGGTAGGCAGCAGCTCTTTCTATGGCTTTGACGAAGATTTTGTCACGGTAAACCCTTACCTGGGTTCTGACGGCGTGAAACCCTTCATAAAGGTCTGTGCAGAGGAAAAGAAAGGGATTTTTGTGTTGGTGAAGACCTCCAACCCCAGCAGCGGGGAATTTCAGGACAGGCTCATCGACGGCAAGCCGCTTTATGAGCATGTAGGGGAGCAGGTGGCCGCATGGGGGGCAGAATGTATGCCTGAGAGCGGGGATTACAGCTATGTGGGCGCCGTGGTAGGCGCAACCTATCCCGAGCAGGGCCGTATCATGAGGAAAGTCATGCCCAAGGCCTTTATCCTGGTACCCGGTTACGGTGCGCAGGGAGGGAAAGGTTCGGATCTGGTACATTTCTTCAACGAGGACGGCCTGGGGGCCATAGTCAATTCTTCCAGGGGGATTATCGCGGCGTACCAGCAGGAACAGTATGCCCGGTACGGGGAGGAGAACTATGCGGATGCTTCCAGGGCGGCGGTGATTGCCATGCGGGAAGACATCGCTGCCGCATTGGGGCGTGTTTGAAAAACGATAGATAAGGAACTATAAGACAACGGAAAGGAATCGGAACGGAATGAATATTGTATGTTTGGACCTGGAGGGCGTATTAGTCCCCGAGATATGGATCGCATTTGCGGAGGCCAGCGGTATTCCTGAACTGAAGCGGACTACCCGGGATGAGCCGGATTATGATAAGCTGATGCGGTGGCGTATCGGTATACTGAAGGAGCATGGACTGGGATTGAAAGAGATCCAGGAGACCATTGCGAAAATAGACCCCATCCCCGGGGCGAAGGAATTTCTGGATGAACTGAGGTCCCTGACCCAGGTGATCATCATCAGCGATACTTTTACCCAGTTTGCCACCCCTTTGATGAAGAAGCTCGGATGGCCCACTATCTTCTGTAATTCCCTGGAGGTAGCGGATGACGGGGAGATCACAGGTTTTAAAATGCGCATAGAGAACTCCAAGCTCACCACCGTGAAGGCGCTGCAGTCCATCGGCTATGAGACCATCGCCAGCGGCGACAGTTACAATGACCTTGGCATGATCAAAGCAGGCAAGGCAGGGTTCCTGTTTAAGAGCACCGAAAGGATCAAAGCAGATAACCCGGAACTGCCTGCTTACGAGACCTATGAGGAGCTGATGGAGGCAATTAAGGCAGTGCTGTAAGGGCAGTGATTCCGGTTTTTAAATGAATCTGTTTTCCTAATTGAATAAAATGGAAAAGTTTGCATAAAATATACTCAACCATGTAAACTTTTCTTTTTTATATAGGAGAATTTAGATTATGAGAGAAGAAACCTACCCTTTTGTTGTGAAACCTCTGCCTTATGAGTATGACGCGCTGGTGCCCGTGTTGGACCAGGAAACGCTGCAGTTCCACCATGACAAGCACTATAAGACTTATGTGGACAATCTCAACGCTGCACTGTCCGATTATCCTGAACTGCAGAAGATGGGGTTGTCAGACCTGCTGCGCCGGATAGACCAGCTGCCTGCGGCGATCCAGACTCCCGTGCGCAATAACGGGGGCGGAGTCTATAATCACGAACTGTATTTTGATTCCATGAAGAGCCCTGTGGGGCAGGAGCCTTCCGGCCTGCTCCTGGAGGCCATCGAGAGAGACTTCGGATCCATGCAGCAGTGGAAGGAGCAGATGAAACAGGCTGCTGTCAGCAAATTCGGTTCCGGCTGGGCATGGCTTGTGACCGATAATGGCGGAAAGCTGTCCATCCTGCAGACCGCAAACCAGGATGTGCCGGACCTGAATAAATTGACACCGCTTTTTCTGGTGGATGTTTGGGAACATGCTTATTATTTACAGTATCAGAACAGAAGAGCCGACTATGTGGACGGCTGGTTTGGCCTGGTCAATTGGCGTAAGGCCCAGAAGCGCTATGAGGAAGCCATAGGAAAATAGAACAGGCAGGCTCCCGGAATCTTTTGCGACGGACTTTGCGCCGGAGGTTCCGGGAGTATTTTGCCTATTCGGCCAGTTCAAAAAGTACATTCTCAAAATCTTTTACGTAATATTTGATGTTTTTCCTGCCTTTTTGCAGGACGGTATGCCCTTCTGATTCCAATTTCTTTTTTTGTTCCTCAATCCCTCCCGGATATTTGGGGTTCAGCTCGCCATCTGCCTTCAGGGTCCTCCAGTAGGGTGTTTCGTCGTGGGGCCGCTGGTAGCTTGCCCATGCGGCAATGGACACGAAAACTCCTGCGGTGATGGGTTCGGTGAAATCAGCGCCGCTGCATCTGGCAAAATATTCCCGTATTTTCCCGATGGTGGTTACCTTTCCAAAGGGAATCTGCCTCATTATCCTGTCATAGTCTATGGGCGGCGCAAAATACATCCGGCTGCCCCCATATTTTTCGATACTTTTTTGATCCGTGACCGTCTGGGTCTTTGGCATATCTTTGCTGTCATGAAGCATAGCATTAAAATCCTTTTTGTTTTCATTAGCCATTGACATCCACCTCCTGACAAGATTATAATGCTCTCTGCCTGTCCCTGCAATGAGGCGGTTGTAAATTTCGATGCCGGAAATTGACAAACAGGCAGTGAAAATATTCAACCGGGGATCTGTGCCGGAGCGTGTTTGAAAAATCATGTCTACAAAGCAATACAGAAATGAGGTAAAAAATGAATGCGGTAAATTATCAAAAAGAACTGGATAAAATTTTGGGTACCTTGGAGGAGGGCGGGCAGTCCGCCTCCCCGGGCCGGGAGGCGGGAAGGCGCCTTTTCCTCCATAGCTGTTGTGCCCCCTGCAGCAGCTATGTGCTGGAGTATTTATGCAGCTTTTTCTTCATTACTGTATTTTATTATAATCCCAATATTTCGTCCCCTGAGGAGTATTGTAAGAGGGTGGAGGAGCAGAAACGCCTGATCGATGCATTTAACGGGGAGATAGAGGCAGGCGTGCGCAGAGGGTATCCTATTGCATTTGCGGAAGGGGATTATGAACCCCAAAAGTTTTATGAAGCAGCAAGGGGATATGAAGATTGCACGGAGGGCGGGGAGAGATGCTTTCGCTGTTATGGCCTGCGGCTCCGGGAAACGGCAAAACGGGCCAAGGAGGCAGGATACGACTTTTTCTGTACAACCCTTACCATAAGCCCCCTGAAAAATGCCGGGAAGCTGAATGAGATCGGATTGGCATTGTCCAGGGAATACGGTGTGCCCTGGCTGCCGTCTGACTTTAAGAAAAGGGACGGCTACAGGCGTTCCGTGGAACTGTCCGCCAAGTATGGCCTTTACCGGCAAAATTATTGTGGATGCGGATACTCCTTGCGTGATGCGGGAAATTAAGGTAAAATATCACAGAAAACCATTGTGCCGACTTCTGGTTCCATGTGCCCTTGGGTGCACAGGCTGTGGCATATTAATTCAGGAAAAGTATTGCGCCGAGAGGATTCCGGCCAATCTGCATATTTGGGCCTGCTTCCCAGGGGAAGGGTTTTTATTAGGAAAGGAATGGGTATTGTTATGAAGAAATTGTTGGATTTGTTATCGGAAGAAGCGGGACGGGCCTTCGAGGCAGCAGGCTATGATGCTTCCTTGGGGAAGGTTACGGTGTCGAACCGCCCGGATCTGTGCGAGTACCAATGTAACGGCGCTATGGCAGGGGCAAAGCAGTACCGCAAGGCCCCGGTGGCGATTGCCAATGAGGTTGCCGAAAAGCTGGCCCACAGTAAAGTATTCAAGGAAGCGGCGGCAGTACCTCCCGGGTTCCTGAATTTAAAAATTTCGGAAAGCTTTCTGTTGGAGTACGTAAAAGGGATGGCGGCGGAAGAAAAATTCGGCCTGGAAACGTCCCCCCGTCCCAGGAAGATTATCATTGACTATGGCGGGGCGAATGTGGCCAAGCCTCTTCATGTGGGGCACATCCGTTCCGCAGTCATTGGTGAGAGTGTGAAGAGAATATGCCGTTATGTGGGGAATGAAGTGATCGGCGACGTGCATCTGGGCGACTGGGGCCTGCAAATGGGACTGATTATCACGGGGTTGAGGGAGCGTAAGCCTGAGATGGTTTATTTCGACGAGGATTTCCAGGGGGAGTATCCCAAGGAGGCGCCTTTTACCATCTCGGAGCTGGAGGAGATTTATCCCGCCGCCAGCGCCCGGTCAAAGGAGGATCCCGAATACAAGGCCCGGGCCATGGAGGCTACCTATAAACTACAGAGTGGAAACAGAGGCTACCGTGCGTTGTGGAGGCACATGATGGATGTTTCTGTGGCTGACCTGAAGAAAAACTACGGCAGCCTCAATGTGGAATTCGACCTCTGGAAAGGGGAGAGCGACGTCCATGAGCTGATCCCGGAGCTGGTGGCATATATGAAGGACAACCATTATGCGTATATCAGCGAAGGGGCCCTGGTGGTGGATGTGAAGGAGGAGACCGACACCAAGGAGATCCCGCCCTGCATGATCTTAAAGTCGGACGGCGCTTCTCTTTATAATACCACGGACCTGGCTACCATTATGGAGCGTATGAGGCTGTACCGGCCGGATGAAATCGTTTATGTGGTTGATAAAAGGCAGGACCTGTATTTTGAACAGGTATTCCGCTGTGCCAGAAAGACAAAGCTGGTGACGCCCGGGACGGAACTGAAATTTCTGGGGTTCGGCACCATGAACGGAAGTGACGGGAAACCTTTTAAGACCAGGGACGGAGGCGTGATGCGCCTGGAGAACCTGATCCGTGATACCAGGGAGGAGATGCTCCGGAAAATAAAGGAAGGCCGCCAGATGCCGGAGGAGGAAGCTGAGAAAGTGGCGGATATCGTCGCCGTGGCAGCATTAAAGTACGGAGATTTGTCCAATCAGGCATCCAAGGACTATGTGTTTGATATTGACCGTTTTACTTCTTTCGAGGGAGATACAGGGCCCTACATCCTGTACACCATAGTGCGGATTAAATCCATTTTGGGTAAATACAGGGAACAGGGCGGTGAAATAGATAAGGCTCTGCTGCAGGAGGCAGGCAATGAATCGGAGAAGGCACTAATGATGGAACTGACCGGGTTCAATGCCATGATGCAAAGCGCTGCGGAGGAGATTGCCCCCCACAGGGTGTGCGCATATGTATATGACCTGGCAAACGCCTTTAACCACTTTTACCATGAGACGAAGATCCTCGGTGAGGAAGATGAGGCAAGGCGCGCCGGTCTGGTCGCGCTGCTTGGCCTCACAAGGGATGTGCTGGAGTGCTGCATAGATGTACTGGGTTTCTCCGCGCCGGAACGGATGTAATGGCGCGTATGAACTGTAACGAATGTTGCTAAAGAGTGTTTTTAATGATAAAAAAATAGTTGACAAACAGGTTTGTCCATTGTATACTATGTAAGTCGGCTGCGGTTGTAAGACTGTCGGCCGGCGGTTTGGAAGTTTAGCTCAGCTGGGAGAGCATCTGCCTTACAAGCAGAGGGTCATAGGTTCGAACCCTATAACTTCCATTATGGCGAGATAGCTCAGTTGGCTAGAGCACACGGTTCATACCCGTGGTGTCGAGGGTTCAAATCCCCCTCTCGCTATGCAGGAGAATGCCGGAAAATGCGATGTTTCCGGCATTTTTTCTTTTTATCCAAGCTGAAAATGCCGTCAGAACCGATCAAGTCCGAATATTAAATTCACATTCAATTCGACAATCAATATAATGACAAATCCGGGGTGAGAATATCCACCCCGGATTTTAACGTTTACGAAATATCAATATTTTCCAAAATCAGATTGGCTTGGTGCTCTATAACAAAAGTCATAACACCTGATCTTCGTCGGAAGGGATGTAAACGGCAATATCCTGAATATCACATTGCAATATGCGGCAAAGATCATTGATTGTGGTGGTATTCATTGGCTTATTCTTACGGAGTTTGTCGATAATGGCACTGGAAACGCGATGGTTATTTATTAATGAATATGTAGACTCGTGCGAATTTCGCAGAGTTTCCCAAAAAGGGTCATATGTGATCAAGTTTCTCCTTCTTTCTTCTGTAAAAAAGTGTGGTTACTATCTATCATGGGCAAAATTTATGCTTTATGAGGTTAAATTCCTGTCTCCCTGAAATTACCATTGATGGTTGTAAAGCCGTATTTTCAACAGTTTGTACAATTGTCTGCTTGTAAACAAATTTTATTTTACGGTTATGTACTTGACTATGGTCAGAAAGGTGACTATAATGTAGGAGATATGGTCACGTACGTGACTACATGGATAATGCCTGCTGTAAGTGACAGGCGACATTTGCCGGCTTACTTATATTTTGCAGGTGAATATACTTGGAGATGTGGAAAGGTGTGGGTATGGGATACATAGACATACATTCACATATTTTGCCCAATATGGACGATGGCGCCCGCTCTGTGAATCAGTCTCTGTCCATGCTCCGCATAGCCTGCGAAGAGGGAATCGACCTGATGATAGCAACGCCTCACAATATGCCGGGGAAAGGCTGCCCTGATGCAGAGCTGGTTTACCAAAACGTGGAGAAGCTGGCAGAGTTAGCCGACAGGGAAGATTTGCCGATACAGATCCTCTGCGGTACGGAGTACTATTTCCGTGAAGAAGTGCTTGAACTGCTGGAAGAGGACCGGGCGATAACCCTGGGCGGTTCCGATTGTGTACTGGTGGAGTTTGACCCCATGGTAGACCGGGCCTATTTCCGTAATGCTTTGCGGGATATCCTGGGGACGGGATACCGGCCGGTGACGGCCCATGTGGAGCGGTATGGGAAGGTTCTGGAGGATATTTCCCTGTTGAAGGATTTACATAAAATGGGCGTGCTGTTTCAGGTAAACGCCGCATCGGTGGTGGGAGATAACGGCAGGCAGGCCAGGAAAGACGTGAAAAGCCTGCTGAAGGACGAGCTGGTGGAATTTGTGGCTACTGACGCCCACAGCGACGGGAGGAGAGCGCCTTACATGGAAAAGTGCGCCGGCCTTTTGTATAAGAAATGCGGCAGCCGTTACACGGATGCGTTGCTTTTTGGAAATGCGGAAAAGTACCTGTTATAGAATTCCCGGGGAGAATCCTATAATCTAAAATTTATTTTGGAATTGAGAAAGGCATGGTTATTTAAATGGATACCAACAAATACAATTCGGACGTAATCGAGATTGACTTGATGGAGGTGGCAGGACTGCTGTGGCACAGGATGTGGCTGATCATAATCTGTGCATTGATTACCGGCGCGGCAGGGTTTGTGCTCAGTAAGTTTGTGGTAACGGAGCAGTATGAATCCATTACAAAGATATATGTGCTGAACAGGCAGAATGACAGTACATTGACTTATAGCGACGTGCAGCTGGGCACACAGCTGACAAAGGATTTCCCGGAGCTGATCAAGAGCAGATATGTGGCTGAACAGGTGATTGCCGCGTGGGAACTGCCCTATAGCTATGAGACTCTGGCAGACAAGATCAGTGTGGTGACCCAGTCGGATACGCGTATCATTTCCATCATCGTCACAGATGAGGATCCGTGGATGGCCCAACAGCTGGCAGATGAGGTCCGGAAAGTTGCTTCGGAGCGGATTAAGAGCGTTATGGATATCCAGGCTGTCAATGTGGTGGATGAGGCCAATTTCCCTGAGCACCCGGCCAGTCCCAGTGTGGGAAAGTGGACTGTGATCGGTGCGCTGATCGGCGCCCTTCTGTGTATGGCCGCCATACTGCTGCGCTTTATGTTGGATGATACGATCAAGACCGCGGATGACATTGAAAAATATCTGGGCCTCAGCACTCTGGGCATGATACCGGAAAGGGAAGACCCCGATAAGAGCCATAAAGGGTCCGGGCATATAAGCCATTTCAGGGAGAGAACCGGTCAGGAACCTTCCCGAAAAGAAGGAAGCGCTTTGGCGGACGCAGCTATGAGAAAATCGGATTCCCAAAGACAGGTGCGGAAAGCCGGGGAAGGGACCAGCGTGGAGCGGGATGCGTCAGAGTTAAGAATGGCGGCAGAGAACGTTGAGGATGAAATGGATTCCGCAAGTATGGAAGCGGTAAGTGTGGGCCTGGAGGGGGTAGATTTGGAAGAAATCGACCTGGAGGACATGGGGAACGATGATTATGCCCTGGAGGCGGATGCGGAACAGGAGAGGATCAGTGTGAGGCCGGCCGTAGCCGGTCCGTCTGCCGGAAGAACGGAGCGGGCAACCGACAGGAACGGATATAAAAGTAGAAGAGCAAGTAATGTGCATCGGATAAGCGCACAGGGAGGACAGATGAATGCAGTCGATTGAACTGAACCACATGGAACTTGATTTTCGCTCAAAGGAGGCTTTCAAGACCCTCCGTACCAATATCGAATTCTCGGGGAATAACGTGAATGTAATCTGCCTTACCAGCTGTACCCCCAATGAAGGAAAATCGGATACTTCGTTTGAATTGGCCCATTCTTTTGCACAGAACGGCAAAAGGGTGCTGCTTATTGATGCAGATCTGCGCAAATCGGTAATGAAACACCGTCATAAAAAGGGGAAAGTCAGACTGGGCCTGGCTAATTACCTGGTAGGGAAAGCGGCCATGGAAGACGTAGTCTGTGCTACGGACATTAAAGGTTTCTATATGATATTTTCCGGCCCGGTACCGCCGAACCCCAGCGAGCTTTTGGGAAACGACAGGTTCCGTGCCCTGGTGGAGACTGCAAGGAAAGAGTATGATATGGTAATCATTGATACGCCGCCTCTTGGCAGCGTAATCGATACCGCAGTGGTGGCAAAGATGTGTGACGGGGCTGTCCTGGTGGTGGAAAGCGGCGCTATCAGCTACCATTTCGTGAAGAAGGTAAAGGAGCAGCTGGATGTGACAGGATGCCGTATCCTGGGTTGTGTGCTCAATAAGATCAATATGTCTGGCAAAGGCTATTACGGCAAATATTATGGTAAGTATTACGGCAAGTATTACGGCAAGTATTACGGAAATTATGGGGAAGAGTAAGAAGCGGCATGGAGGACTGATATGTCAGAAAAGAAGAATTGGATTTGGAAACTTTTATTCGGTATTTTCCTGGCAGCGGCGGTGATTGGAGTGGTCGTCACTTGTCTGCAGATCCGTAACCGTAACCAGGCGGAGGAGGAGCTGGAACGCCTTGCTGAAAGTACATCGGTCAGCAGGGAAACGGAGTCTTCCCGGGAGGTGGTGGCCTCAGCAGTGCCCACCCGGGCGCCGGAGTCGGAAGAGCAGCCGGAAGTCCCTGAGGACAGTTACATACGGATGCTGACCGAAAAGGGGATTCCTGTTCCTGAGAAGGAAGTTGACTTTGAGGATCTGCAGGCCAATGTGAACAAGGATATTTACGCATGGATCTACATACCTGATACTAAGATAGATTATCCCATACTGCAGCATCCTACGGATAATTATTATTATCTGGAGTATAATCTGGACGGCAGCAAAGGTTATCCCGGCTGCATTTATACGGAAGATTATAATACGAAGGATTTCACGGATCCCAACACAGTGATTTACGGGCATAACATGAAGAACGGCACTATGTTTGCGGGGCTTCACCGTTTTGAGGACAGCGAGTATTTTGCAGAGCATCCCTATGTGTATATCTATACAGAGGAAGATCTGTTTGTCTATGAGATCTTTGCTGCCTATGAGAGCGGCAACGAGCACATATTGTATAACAATGACTTTACAGACAGGGATGTATTCCGGAAATATCTGGCCAAGATCCTTACTAGCCGGACCATGAATGGGAATATAAACGAGGAGGCCGAAATCGGCGCCGGAAACAGGATCATCACCCTTTCCACCTGTGTTGCGAACAAATCGGACAGACGCTATCTGTTACAAGGAGTGCTGCTGGAAGAGGAACCCGATACGGGGGTAGCCATGGGGAGTGCTGCGAATGAAGGTTAACGTAAAAGTATATCGTGCCGTGGCGAAAACGCTGCTGGGCATTTTGATCTTGATTATGGTAGGAATCCTTGCCTTTGTAGGACTCCAGATATCCGGAAGGAGCCGTTTGAACCGGGAAGCCGGAAGTGCTGTGCCGGAGCTGAACCTGTCAGACCTGTCGGATAAAACGGAAGAGCCTCCGGTGGGGGAGACGGTGCCTGCCCAGCCGGAGGACGATAACTGGCAGGAGGGGGACGTGCGCTATCAGGGAGTCCATTACCGTTATAATGAAGACATCCTGACTTTCCTCTTTCTGGGGATAGATAAGATGACGGAAGTGAAGCCGGTGAAAAACGGCATAGACGGCGGACAGTCGGACGCCATATTTCTGTTGGTGTTAAATCCTCATAGCAAAGAGATGTCGGTAATCGGGATTCCCAGGGATACCATGACGGATATAGATGTGTATGATAAGGAGGGATTTTTCCAGAAAACTGCCTTGGGACAGCTGACGCTGCAGCATGGCTACGGAGACGGGGCCACAGTGAGCTGTGAGCGCAGTATGAAAGCGGTCGCAAAGCTTTTTTACAACCTGCCAATCCACGGCTATTGTTCCGTCAACATGGGTGCGATTCCGCTTCTCAACGATGCGGTGGGAGGCGTAGAGTTGGTGGCCCTGGAGGATGTGATTTATACAAAAATCAAGAAAGGCGATACGATCCTGCTGAAAGGGATGGATGCCTACTATTATCTGCACAACAGAGATACGAAGAGTCCGGAGAGCGCGGGCCGGCGGCTGGAGCGCCAGAAGCAGTATCTGACGGCTTACGCGGCTGTAGCCCTTGAGGCATTGAAAAGCGATATCACTCTTCCTGTCACACTGTACAATAAATTGAGTAAATACATGGTAACAGATATCTCATTGGATGAGATCAGTTACCTTGCCGTCCAGGCGGCGGGTTACCATTTTGACAGTGAAAATATGTATTCCCTGGAAGGGGAGGTAGTCATGGGTGACAGATACGAGGAGTTTTATATAGATGAGACGGCCCTTTACGAGTTGATCCTTAAAGTGTTCTATGAGGAAGTGGAGGACTGAAGCCTGAAACAGGTATTAGGCCGTAAGGCTTGATATAACCACATGAATATGAAGAAAGGAGGAATACGCCAATGAAAAAATTATCCAGTATGTTGGCTCTGGGCATGGCGCTGGCTCTTACCTTTGGTATGACCGTAAGCGCTGCAGGGAGCACAACTACACAGAACCCGGATTTCAAACCCACTGAGGAACAGGTTACAGAGGCTGAGCAGGTTATTAAAGACGGCAAGGCTGAAGTAACAGTTGTAGGTTCAGACGTTACGGTTACGGTCGAAGATGTTAAAACAGAAACCGTTGCAGAGGTTATGAACACAAATGTTGTTCAGAACGCGCTGGATGCTATTTCCGATGCTGACTGGGCACAGGCAGTTGACCAGATGGTAAAGAATTCGGGCACAGGCCTTGCATTAGACAAGGTAGACAAGATTACGGTTAATTCCACACCGGTTGCGGCAGTTGAAATTAAGTGTGAAGACATCCCTGAGGGAGGATCTGTTACTC
Source organism: uncultured Lachnospiraceae bacterium (assembly GCA_947643615.1). Lineage (GTDB taxonomy): Bacteria > Bacillota > Clostridia > Lachnospirales > Lachnospiraceae > Acetatifactor. The sequence continues at coordinate 75,625 of CANRWO010000004.1, read as the reverse complement.
TGGAAATCGCAAATGCGAACATTCAGCCTAACGGCACCACCACATATGTTGTAATGCATCTGAACTCCAAGACTGGCCAGTGGGAGATCATTGTACCGGATAAGGTTGAGAACGGCAAGGTGACAGTAACCTTCAGCAGTTTCTCCCCGGCACTTGTAAATCCCGCAATCATCGTTCCTTTAGGTGAGGATGTGAAGGACGACGAACCCGCTGCTGAAGAGTGGCTGGAGCCCCGTCATCCGGAGCAGGCAGCGGCAGCAAACCCTGCTACTTCCCCTAAGACAGCTGAGACCCTGCCTCTGGCAGGCGTTATGGCGCTGATTGGCCTGGCAGGCGCTGCAATTTGCGCAAGCAAGGTTCGTTACAATAAGTAATTTAGTATTATAACCATTTTTGTACTTCAAAACATGTGGTTGCTCCGCTTCCCCGGTTGTATGGGGAAGCGGAACAGAAAAAAACTTGGAAGCACTTAACAGATAATGGGAGCGATGCGGTTATGTATAACAGGAAGGTTCAGGGATGGTTTAAACACCTTGATTTCATAATGCTTGATTGTGTCTGCCTGTACCTCTCGCTTTTTCTGGCATATGCGGTTCGTATGGGTTCGCTGAATATGTTCGCGGACGAAGTATACAGCAGCGTCAGCCTGGTGCTCCTGCTGGCAGATATAGCTGTGGCAATGCTGTTTGACAGTTTTAAGAATGTATTGAAGAGGGGGACTTATAAGGAGTTCACCGTTACTGTAAAGCATGCCTGTATTGTGGAAACAGTGATCATCACCTATTTTTTTACCATGCGCAAGAGCGCTACCTATTCCAGGATCGTGATCTACCTGATGGGGATGATATATGTGGTGATGAGCTATTGTGTACGCCTCTGGTGGAAAGCACACCTGAGGAAAATAATGAAGAAAGAAAAGAAACGTTCTCTGCTTATTGTTACTTCTTGGGAAAAGGCAGAAGAAGTGGTGGAGAATATCTTAAAATATAATTATGAACAGTTCCGGGTGGAAGGCCTGGTCATTGCCGGCTGCAATATGGAGGGCAAGTCTGTTTTGGGAGTGCCTGTAATTGGCACTCTGCAGAACGCAGTAGATTATGTGCGGAGAAAGTGGGTGGACGAAGCACTGATCAATCTGCCGGACAGCGAGGCGTTTCCGGAGGAATTGGCGGTTTTGTTCCTGGAGATGGGGATTGTAGTGCATAGAGGGTTGTTCAAAACTCCCGAACTGAAGGAACAGAAACAGTTTGTAGAACGACTGGGTAATTACACCGTGCTTACCATGAGCTTGAATTACGCCACACCGTTCCAACAGTTCCTTAAAAGAAGCTTTGATATTGCAGGGGGGTTAATGGGAAGCTTTGCCACCTGCATTTTGTTTCTCTTTTTGGCGCCGGCAATTTACATTAAATCTCCCGGCCCGATCTTTTTTGCACAGGAAAGAGTCGGGCAGAACGGGAAACGTTTCAAGCTGTATAAATTCCGCAGTATGTATCCGGATGCGGAGGAACGTAAGAAAGAACTAATGGAAAAAAACCGCTGTGAAGGCGGATTAATGTTTAAAATGGAGGGGGATCCACGCATTATCGGAAGTAAGATTCTTCCGGACGGTACGGTAAAGAAGGGTTTGGGCAATTATATGAGAAGCCTGAGCCTGGACGAGTTCCCACAATTTTTTAATGTACTGAAAGGTGACATGAGTCTGGTAGGGACCAGGCCGCCTACGGTGGACGAGTGGGAAAAGTACGAATTGCATCATCGGGCCAGGCTCGCCATACGGCCGGGAATAACCGGCTTGTGGCAGGTCAGCGGCAGGAGCGGGATTACGGATTTTGAGGAAGTCGTAAAGCTGGATATTCAGTATATTAAAGAATGGAGCATCGGCTTGGATCTGAAAATCCTGCTGAAAACGGTACGCGTAGTATTTGGGCGTGTGGGTGCAATGTAAGGGAGAAGGAAAGGCGTATATTCAGATGGGCAAGGCAGTGTGTGATACGATTGAAAAATATATTGCGAAAGATGAATTCCACACGGTACCGGAAAACCCTGTTAATATTGTATACGCCGCAGATGACAACTATGCGGAAATGCTGGGTGTGTCACTCTTATCATTGTTTGCAAAAAGCGGGGATGTGCAGAAGTTTAATCTCTTTATTTTGGAGAGAAATATTTCAGAGGCAAACAAAAGGCGTATCCACGAAATATGCGGTACCTATAAAAGGGAGTTACCGGTTTGGATCAAGGCAAAGGATATATGCCATGAATTAAATATGAAAGTAACGGTGGACCGCGGGAGCTTAAACCAATATGCGCGACTGTTCATATCCAGTGCATTGCCGGCTGACCTGGACAGAGTGCTGTATCTTGACTGTGATATCATTTTGCACAAGTCTGTGGAGGAGCTTTGGAAGCTGGATATGAAAGGGAAAACGGTAGCAGCCCTTCTGGATGCGTTCAGCAAATACTATCGTGGGAATATTGGGTTACAGAGTAAGGATATCATGTTTAACTCAGGGGTTATGCTGATTGACCTGAAGCGGTGGAGGGGGGACAATATTGAGGAGAAGATCCTCAATTTTATTGTGGAAAAGAAAGGGAAGGTCCAGCAAGGGGATCAGGGAGTGTTAAATGCGGTCCTGAGCAAGGATGTTTACTGTTTTGAGCCTTGTTTCAATGCAGTGACCATTTTCTTTGACTTTTCTTATGAGGATATGTGTATTTACCGGAAGCCGCCTGTATTCTATGGCGAGGAACAGGTAAGGAAGGCTGTGGAGGATCCTGTGATTGTACATTTCACGACAAGTTTTATGAGCCGGAGGCCATGGATGGAAGGATGCAGCCATAAATATGGGGAAGAATGGATGCGATACAGGAACATGAGTCCATGGAGAAATATGTCTCTGCGGCAGGATGACCGCCAGGACTGGAAACGGTTTTGCTCATGGATTTACCCGAAAATTCCCAGAGGTATCAGCACAAGAACTGCCGGCTTCTTTCAGGTATACGTCAGGCCTTTGAAAAACAGAATATTTTGCTGAAGGGGATTTCTTTCCGATACATTACTTAGGATATATGTGGGGATACTATGGGGAAGAGTATGGACGATGAGAAGAAAATAGCTGTTGTATCTTGCTATTTTCAACATAATTATGGCAGTATGCTTCAAGCATATGCCACCCAGAGAGTGTTGGATAAGTTGGGGTATGATAATGAAACAATTGATATATGTGGGTTTTCCGGTGAAATCAGGAAGGCAAAACTGATTTTTTTCATAAAAGCGGCGTTTACGTCAGACATCCTTTTTTCCAAGCTGGGAAGAGTAAAAACTGTTTTGGCAAAGAAGCTTTTTAAAAAGGGGTTTGTGCATTCCCTTAAGGAGCGGGACGCAAAGTTTGAAGAGTTCCGGGAAAAGTATTTCAGGCTGTCTTCCAAGTATGCTTCAAAACAGGAGCTGGAAGATCAATGTGGGAAGAACTATTCTGCGGTTCTGGTAGGAAGCGATCAACTGTGGCTGCCCGGGAATATTGCAGCAGACTATTATACGCTGAACTTTGTGCCGGACACAGTAAATTCTATCGCATATGCCACCAGTTTTGGCCAGTCTGTCCTCCCCAAAGATTCGGAGCGCAGGGCGAAAACTTTTCTCTGCCGAATAAGGCATCTCAGTGTCCGGGAGGAATCCGGGCAGAAATTGATCGAAAAACTGGCAGGACGTTTTGTACCGGTGGTATGTGATCCCACATTGCTGTTCACAGGCGATGAGTGGATGGAAATCCAAAGCAATGAGCCTCTGGTAAAAGCGCCCTATATATTCTGCTATTTTCTGGGAAATAATCCGTTACATAGAGAATTTGCGAAAAGGCTGCGGGAAAAAACCGGGTATAAAATTGTGGCATTGCTACATTTGGATGAGTTTGTAAAGGCTGACAGAGAATATGCCGATGAAACTCCCTATGATATCGGCCCGTCCGGTTTTTTGAATCTGGTCAGAAATGCGTCATACGTTTGTACGGATTCGTTTCATTGCACCGTCTTTTCCATGCTTTATGAGAAAGTCTTTTTTACATTCCGTCGTTTTGCCGATAACAGCGGCAGCTCCACTAACAGCCGTCTTGATACTTTGGTTATGCAGGCAGGCCTTAGGGGAAGGCTTTTGAGGGGGGATGAGGATATCGGGCGATGTCTGGAAGAGGAAATAGATTATGGGATTGTAAATCGGAAACTGGCGGAAGTGAGAGAATATTCATACAAGTATTTGATAGCAGCCCTGGAAGACGCGGGGGGGGGGTACGGATCTTTGAAGGAAGTGGTAGAAAAAGGCAGTTGTTGTGGCTGTGCGGCTTGTTATAGCGCCTGTCCGGTGAATGCTATCATAATGGAAGCCGATGAGGAAGGGTTTGTTTATCCAAGGATTAAGGAGCATTGTATCAACTGTGGGAAATGCCGTAAAGTGTGCCCTGTGCTGGAACGTGAGAAGGAAAGCGTATGCGTGCAGCACGGGTTTGCGGTGCAGAACAGGGATGTGAAAATATTACGGGAAAGCACATCGGGGGGGGCATTCACGGCAATTGCAGAATATGTACTGGAAAACGGAGGTATCGTTTACGGGGTGTCCCTTGACGTGGAATTAACTGCCAGGCACATAAGTGTGGAAAACAGGGATGAATTATGCAAATTTCGTGGATCCAAATATATACAGAGCGAAATAGGAAGGACTTTTCTGGAAGCCAGGGAAGAACTGGAAGCCGGCCGATTAGTCTGTTTCAGCGGAACCCCATGTCAAATAGAGGGGCTGCTCCGTTTCCTGGGAAAAAAGTATGACAATCTGATTACCGTGGATGTTGTCTGCCATGCGGTCCCTTCTCCTTTGGCTTTTCAAAAATATATTGAGTTCCGCCAAGGAAAACTGGGGAAAGAAAAAATAAGCGAAGTGAGATTCCGTGATAAATATTTTGGTTACAGATACTCTAACCTCAGTATTTTGAATAGAGAGGGCAAAATCATTTATCACAACGGTATTGACACGGATGAATGGCTGAGAGCCTTTTTTTCCGAAATATGCAACAGGCCATCCTGTTATAGCTGTGCATTTAAGAAAAGATACCGCGTTTCCGATTTCACCCTGTGGGACTGCTTTGATGTGCATAGAGTTATGCCGGAGGCGGACAATAACAGGGGGGTCACAAAGGTGTTGATACATTCGGAGGCGGGTTACAGGCATTTCCAGAAATTTTGCCGGAAATTGTATTATAAAAGTATTGATCCGGATGTTCTTGTGGAAGGCGCTTATGAGATGACAGGGTCTGTTAAGCGAAACGGCAGCCGAGACATTTTTTTCAGGGATATGGCGTTGCTCACAGGCAAGGAACTATATGAGAAGTATTTCCCCATCGGTTTTTCTGCCAAATTTGAAAAGGTAGTAAGGCTTATGGCAATGAAACTGGGAATATATCAAATAATTTGGAAGTGCTATAAGAGGTTATTCGGGAATAAGAAGCGTTAATCACCGGAGGGAGAGAAGCATGTATTCGGAGCCTAGAGTGTTACATATAGAAATCGGCAGTGGGTTGGGCGGCATAGGGACATTCCTGCTGAATGTCTATCGGTATATTGACCATTCCAAACTGCAGTTTGATTTTGTGACAGTTAGGGATAGGGTGCTTACGGAACAACAATATACGGAGCTGGGTGGCAGAATATTCAGTATTCCCTATGGAAATATGTTGGATTACTATAGAGGACTGGTAAAGCTGATCTCGGAAAACGGGTATAAAATTGTACATATACATAAAAATTCTGCGGCAAATATTATTCCGTTTTTAGCATGCAGGAAGGCGGGGGTGAAAGTTATTGTTGCACATTCCCATAATACAAAACCTACAACAGGGCGGTTCAGCAAAATATTTCACTTTATCAACCGCCCGATCCTGAACAGGTTGGCTGACAAGAGATTTGCCTGTTCGGATTTGGCGGCGCTATGGCTGTTCGGAAAAAGGTGTGTTGATAAAAAAAATGTGGCCTATGTACGAAACGGGATCGTAACAGAGAGATTTGCCTATAACGGCGAAACCCGGAGGAAGGTTAGGAGAGAACTGGAGCTGCAGGAGGGCACCTTTCTGATTGGAAATGTGGGAAGGATGACCACACAGAAAAATCAGGTTTTCCTCGTGGAGATACTTTGTGAATTAAAAAAGAGATATGGGGATACAAAGCTGCTGATCTGCGGAGATGGGGAATTGCGGGGTAAGATATGGAAAAGAGGGGAGAGCCTGGGGGTTGTAGACAGCCTGATCCTGCCGGGTCGCTGCAGCAATATAGAAGAAATATTACAGGCCATGGATGCTTATGTGATGCCCAGTATCCATGAGGGATTGACTGTCGCGGCGGTGGAAGCACAGTGTGCAGGTTTGCCTGTGGTCCTGTCAGACACCATGTCAAAGCAAACGGTGATCGCAGGGAACTGCAGGATGGTTTCCCTGAAAAAGACTGCGGCAGAATGGGCGGAAGAGATACTGGAACTTAGAGGCATGAGGTACGAAAACGCTGAAAAAGAAGTCCGGGAGGCAGGCTTTCATGTGAGAGAGACAGCCCGCTTCCTGCAGGATTATTATTTGAAAAATTTATAACCTTTCAGAACAGATAGCGTTTTTGAGGTTGGCCCTAAATGACGAATGTAGATTGGCAGGAAATGACCGATGGCAGATAAGAAGGATAAGATAAAGATAGCACATTGCTTGAGCGGGTTGGATGGCGGCGTTGCCAGTGTGATCCTGAATTATTTTGACCACATGCCACTTGACGACTATGAGGTTGACATTATTTCCCAGGGAGAACCAAAGCAGTTGTATATGGACAGATATGGGGCCAGAGGCTTTCGCGTATGCATGGTGCCCTCTAAGAAAGATTCCCTTTTTGGGAATTTCAAAGCGTTGTTTGCCCTTATGCGTCAAAGAAGGTATCATATCGTACATGCCCATATGACCCTGACGAACTTTTTCCCACTTTTTGTTGCGCTGCTTTGCGGGACAAAGGTTCGGATCAGCCATTCCCATTTGGCGTCAAATAATACGGTAAAATCCCGAGTGTTGGCGTTCCTCTCCGGGATGGTGGCAACGGATTCTTTTGCATGCGGTGAGGCGGCCGGTAAATTTTTGTTTGGAGATTCCCCTTTTACAGAATTAAAAAATGCCATTGACTTGCAGGAGTACAGATTTGACGAAGAGACGCGCAGGGAAGAGCGGGAGAAGCTTGGGATAGGGACGGATGAGAGGCTGGTGGGACATATCGGCAGATTTTCAAAGCAGAAGAATCATGAGTTCCTGATTGATATATTTGAACACCTTCATAAAAAAATGCCTGATTCCCGGTTAATGCTGATCGGCGACGGGGAGCTGGAGGGTAGGGTAAGGGAAAAGGTATGCCAGCGGGGACTGCAGGATTCGGTGATTTTTTGCGGCGCGGTAAATGATGTTACCAGAAAGCTTCAGGCAATGGATTTGTGTCTTTTGCCATCCCTGTATGAAGGTCTGCCTGTAGTCGCCATCGAGGCGCAGGCAGCGGGACTGGGGTGTGTACTTTCCGAAAGCATTACCCACGAAGTACAGCTTTGCCCCAATGTCCGGTTTGTCAGCTTAAAGAGCGGCGTGGAGAAGTGGAATGACGTATGTGTAGAACTGATCGGTATGGAAAGACAGGATAATACATCGCAATTGAAAAAAGCCGGATATGATATTTGGCAAGAGGCTGAGAGGCTGGATGCGTTTTACAGGGCGCGGGTTAAGATGTAGGCGTAAGTGGAGACAGGGATGCTGATATATTTAATTGTATTTTTTGTGTCATATAAATTATTGTGTGTAAGCCAGGAAAACCAAAACGTGCGTTCCCAAAAGGCTTTGGTGGTAATGGCGCTGCTTCTGCCCGCCATACTGGCAGGGCTTAGAGACTATTCCATAGGGACGGATGTGCAGGTATACGGGAACAGCTGGTTCTATTATGCCAGATGGAATAAGGCTACGACATATTTTCGAATGGCTACGAGTTCTGATATCGGGATTGTCTATGCCTTTGTGAATTATTTTACCTCACTGTTTACTGGAAGTCCGCATTGGTTCTATTTCGTGTTGAATATGCTTACGGTGAGCCTGATCTACAAAGCGGCCAAAGACAATGCAGATTTGGGGGACGTCCCCTTTGCCATGCTTACGTTTTATTTCCTTTTTTACAACCAGACGCTGAATATACTGCGCCAGAGTCTTGCCATTGCATTTGTGGCATGCGCGTTTACATATATCAGAAAGCAAAAGATGTGGCCCTTTATGGTTTATGCCATGCTGGCTGTATTATCGCACATGACCGCGGTTGTTGTCTTTGCAATGTATATGATTTATAAAGTGGTCAACGGAAAATTCGGCAACCTGGCAAAGATAGGCATTTTGTCTGGGGCAGCGGCCGTGATTGTGGGTTTTTTCCCTTTGATGAAAATATTGCTGCAAAGGGGAATATTGCCAATGCGATATATGACGTATATAAATAATGTGTCCAGAGGCGGGGGATATGTGCGTCTGTTTCTTTTATGTATGCCCTACCTGCTTTTGCTCTTGTTTTTTGTAAAGAAGGAAAGCTATAAAAAAGAGAGGAATGTACTGATATGTTATCTGATTATTTCCACACTTATTTCTTCCCTGGCATTCCGCATGATTTATACGGTGAGAATAGGCTATTACTTTGATGTCTGCTTGATATTTATCATCCCTTTTATTGCCGGAAACTTTAGAATCAACGTAAAGGTTGGGGGCAGGGCCATAAACAAAGCGCTTTTGACCACTTTAATGCTGGGTTATTGGGTGTTTGTATACGGTATCAGGCAGTCCGGGCAAACGGTGCCGTATTTATTCATGAGGTAAGCGCGCATACAACAGGAAGGAGCAGTATGGAAGAGTTGGTTTCAGTTATCATACCGGCATATAACTGCCGGAGTGTGATCTCCAGATGCCTGGAAAGCGTATGCGGGCAGACCTATAAAGAGTTGGAGATCATTGTTGTAAATGACGGCTCAGAAGATAATACCTTGTCGGTGGTACAGGAATGGAAGGCAAGGGACGGAAGGATCCGGCTGATTGACCAGGAGAACAGGGGCGTTTCCGCTGCCAGAAATGCCGCCCTGGATATGGCAGGGGGAGATTATATTACGTTCATTGATGCGGACGATTTTGTGGACAGCATATATGTGGAAGCCTTGTATTCTGGCTTGCAAAAAAACAATCTGGATATCAGTTTATGTGATTATTATGCCGAGAATGGCATGGGGCAAAATGCAAAACAGGAGGGGGTGCGCCGCAGCGGAGCGGAGGATTTCGGGATAACACGTTTCTCGCGGACACAGGGTTTTAATTACTTGAGGTACTCCGATATCCTGCAAAGTGTATGGTGTAAGTTATACAGACGAGCGGCAATAGGCGATATCAGGTTCCGGGAAGATATATATGTGGGGGAAGACGCTCTGTTTTTTGCCAGTGTGGTCCAGAAGGATCCTGCGATGGGTTATACAAATCAAAAGCTGTATCATTATGTTATTCATCCAAATTCCGCAATGCGGAGGACCTTTGACCACAAAAAGTATACTGTGACCACAGCGTGGGAAAATATCATTAAGCTGTTCCGGGATGTGCCGGAGGCATCCCGCTCTGCGGGAGGGCGTTATGCCATGCAGTTAAGGGATATAATAATAGAAGAATATAGAAATCCTGTGTTCCGGAAACAATACTATTCGGATATGATGCGCCGGTACAGGCAAAACCTCAAGTACCTGATAGTGAGTCCCGAGGTTCCTGTGATTAAGAAACTGAGCGGAGCAGGCTTTGTGTTATTTACCGGACTATATATCCAAATGCGGAAAATATACCGAAAAGGACAGGGAAGCGCCGCTTATATGGCGGAATGTGAGGGAAAATGAAGATAGGGATCATTACGGAATTTTCAGAAGATACAGTGAATTACGGAAACAGCCTGCAGGCATATGCGTTGAATTTTTTTCTCAGGCAATGGATGGGAACGGCCCAGGTGGAAACCATCAGGATCCGTCCTTCGTGGAGCATGAGCCTGTGGACAAAGAGAGTCCCTGCCAGGGTCGTGTTGTGGAATGCCTGGTCTATATTTAAGCGGAAGGTGTGTAACGGAGACGGTTTCCCGGAGAGAGAGGGGCGCAGGAATGCCTTTATGGAATTTACAGGAAACCATATACCCCAGAGCAGTGGCAGGATAGCGTATGAGGAGATGGCGCAGCAGGATTATGATGCCTATATCGTTGGTTCGGACGTGGTCTGGTCACAGCACAGATATGGCATCAACAGGCTGAAGCTTCTGGATTTTCAGGGAAAGGCTCCTTTCCGGAGGATCTCTTATGCGGCATCTTTCGGAAGAGACTGGATCCCGGAGGAGAACAGGGAAGCGGTGGGAAGATGCCTCGGATGTTTCGACGCTGTTTCCGTCCGGGAGAAGTCTTCCGTACAAATGCTCCGTTCCATGGGAGTGGAAGGATGTGTACATGCCCTAGACCCAACGCTGCTTCTAACCGCAGAAGAATGGGAAGGGGTGGAGGCGGAGCCTGAAGAGATAAAAGGGGAGCGATTCGTTTTTGTTTACCTTTTGGGGGCCGATGTACGCCAGTACAGGGAAATCGAGAGAGTGTGCCGTAATGCAGGGTTGAAGATGGCAGTCATACCTTATGCCTCAGGGAAGAGAAACGGGGAAGACAGGGAGATCGGTGATATTCAGATGTGGGAATGCAGTCCCCCCAATTGGGTCTGGCTGGTTCACCATGCGGAATATATAGTGACGGATAGTTTCCATGGATTGGCTTTTTCCACCATTTTCAGGAAGAGATTCCTGGTGGTTGAGAGAACAGGGAGCAATCTTGGAAACAGGCTGACAGACTATTTAAATACCATTGCCCAGGCTGACAAGCTGGTACAGATGGACAAAGTGGAATCCCTGGCTGATTTTGAATGGGATTATGGCCTGATTGCCGGGCGGATTGCGGAAGCAAGGGAGAAGTCTGTGGACTTTCTTACCCGGTCTTTGAGAAGGGAGCAGTGTATATGAACGCTTTTTATACGGATGAAGTGCATATCCAGATTTTGATCAGCTTGCTGAAGGAGCATGGCATACGGCGCGTCATCGCAAGTCCGGGAACTACGAATATTACCTTTGTGGCAAGCATCCAGAAGGATCCCTATTTTCTCGTCTATTCGTCGGTGGACGAGCGCTCCGCAGCGTATCTTGCATGCGGAATGGCAGCCGAGAGCGGGGAACCTGTGGTGTTAAGCTGTACCGGCGCTACTGCATCAAGGAATTATGTTCCAGGGCTGACGGAAGCATATTACAGAAAGCTTCCTGTACTGGCGCTGACCTCCACACAGCATGTAGGCCGGGTAGGGCATAATATGCCGCAGGTCATTGACCGTTCTGCACAGATGAAGGATATTGTCAATATGAGTATCAATGTGCAGTCAATACATACGGCGGAAGACCGGTGGAGCACGGTTGCCTCCATTAACGAAGCGCTGCTGGAGCTGACGCATCGCGGTTCAGGCCCGGTGCACATTAACATGGTTACCACATATAGCAAGATATATAATGTGAAAGATTTGCCTGCCGTGAGAGTGATAAGGAGGATTGGCTGCAGTGACGGACGCCCGCCGATCACCCAGGGCAGGGTAGGTATTTTTGTAGGAGCGCATTTAAGGTGGAGCCAGCGGTTGACCAAAGCGGTTGACCGGTTTTGCGCGGAACATAACGGAGTGGTATTCTGTGACCAGACAAGCAATTACCAGGGAAAGTTTGCAGTGTATCCAAGCCTGGTATGCAGCCAGGCGCAATACAAGTCGCCTTGCCGGAAAGTGGACCTGCTGATTCATATAGGGGATATTTCAGGCGCCGATATGTGGATGGATGCCGCTGTTGTATGGCGTGTAAATCCGGACGGAAAAGTGCGGGATACTTTCAGAAAGCTGGGTTATGTCTTTGAAATGGGTGAGACGGATTTTTTTGAAGGCTATGTCACGGATCCAGGCCGGGACAGCAGTACAAATACATTCTATGAAGAATGGAAAGAGGAATGCAGGCAAGTCAGCGCCCGGATACCGGAACTGCCCTTTTCCAATGTGTGGATCGCGAAAAATACAATAGATAAATTTCCCGGCGGAAGTACGGTATATTATGCTATATTAAATACTCTTCGGAGCTGGAATTATTTTGAGGCTCCGAAGGGAGTTACAGGCTACAGCAATACGGGCGGGTTTGGCATTGACGGCGGCATATCTTCCCTGATAGGGGCGTCCTTTGTCGATCCGGCCAGGCTGTATTTTTGCATTACCGGTGATTTGGCCTTTTTTTACGATATGAATGTTTTGGGGAACCGTCATATTGGGAATAATGTGCGCCTTATGCTCATCAATAACGGACATGGGACGGAGTTTACAAATTATAATCATCCGGGCGCAATGTTTGGTGAGGAAACGGAAAGCTATATTGCTGCCGGAGGCCATTTCGGAAACAAATCGGATAAGCTGGTAAGGCATTATGCGGAAGACCTGGGGTTTGAATATTTAACGGCTGTAAACAAGGAAGAATTTGAAAATAATATCGGCAAGTTCCTGAGCGGCCAACCCAGGGACCGTTCCATGATATTTGAGGTGTTTACAGACGGGAGCAGCGAGAGCGAGGCATTGAAACAGATGCATAACCTTGTATCATCGGCAAAGGGCAGCACCAAACAATTTGTCAGGAAAATGTTGGGGGAGCAGGGCGTTCGGAGTGTGAAGAAACTGATGGGAAAAGGGGAATAAGATATGGGTTTTCGCTCTAAGGTAAAGTCTGCCATTAAATCTATTATCAGGGAATTGAAGGACGAGAAGAAAATTCCCATTCCATATCCTGTAGACGCTCAGAAGATTCTGGAAGGGAAGGTAGCGCTGATCACAGGAGGAAGCGGCGGAATCGGCTGGGCTATGGCGCAGGCATTTCAAAAGTCTGGCTGCAAAGTGATCATAGCAGGGACCAACGAGGATAAGCTAAAAAAGCTCTGCGGTGGGATGGCGGAAATCAAATATATTGTATTGAATGTCCTGGAGGTCAAAGAGATGCCTGAAAAAATACGGGAAGCAGCCGCCTTGTTTCCCGAGGGCAGAATCGATATTCTTGTAAATTCGGCGGGAGTGGTCTGCCATTCGGATTTCTTCCATATGTCGGAAGAAGAGTACGATTCGATTATGGATATTAATGCCAAGGGGACTTTCTTTATGGGGCAGGCAATGGCAGGCTACATGATAGAAAACCAAATCAAAGGGCATATTTTGAACGTGACATCATCATCGGCACTTCGTCCAGCATGGACGGCATATCAGATGTCAAAGTGGGCGGTGCGGGGACTGACGCTGGGAATGGCTGATAAATTGATTCCTCACGGAATTGTTGTAAATGCCATAGCGCCCGGGCCGGTGGCGACGCCAATGCTGCATAAAGAAGAAGGGGACAGTATCCACGAGAGTTTTTCCCCTGTAAAGCGTTATGGCATGCCAAGTGAAATTGCTGCGCTGGCGACTTTTATGGTAAGCAATATGGGAAATTTGATTATAGGGGATACCTTTTATATGACTGGTGGCAGTGGAACGGTTACGCTCCATCATTAAGGAGGGGGAACTTTGTTTGGGAATAATGCCGGAAACTCTATTAGGAAAAAAGGGAATAAAAGGGACTCTTATTTTCAGGCGATTCGGGGAATCTGCATTTTGATGGTCATATATATTCATTCGGCAGCCGGTGACAAGGGAGCGCCCTGGGAATTGAACTATTGGATAGCAGTGAGGCAATTTTGCTCCATAGCAGTAGCGCTGTTCCTTGTTCTGTCAGGATATTTTTCCGCTGATTCGATTGGGGGGCAGAGCAGGTACAGGAAACTGCTCATACCTTATCTGTGCTGGTCTGCTTTTTATGCCGTCGTGAACAATCTTGATTCCCTGCAGCTTGGAGATTGCGTGAAACGGATCATGACCGGGCGAGCTTCCGTGCAATTGTATTTCATATTAGTGCTGGTTCAATTAAATTTGATCACACCGCTGCTGAAGCGGGCAATCGGCAGTAAGGCGGTTTCGGCATTGATTCTGATGGCATCGCCTGCCTATTTTATGTTCTTTAATTTTCTCCAGTTGAATTGCGGGTTTGAAACGGACTGGAAGGGCAGGGTCTTTTGTGCGTGGGTCTCTTATTACTATTTGGGAATGTTATTCAGGGCGGGGAGATTGCGTGTCCCTGTAAGACGCTGTACTATGCTTGCAGCGGTAGGTTTGGCATTGTGTTTTACAGAAGGCTTTTATTTCAGTTACACAGCAGGGTATGTGCCAATGGGAGTGGGGCAGCTGAAAGTCGGCACATTCCTTTTGGCCTGTGGCGTGGCAGGGTTCCTGTTTGCCTCTTATGGAAAGATTCATTTTCCGCCGGGGATCATTGAGGTTGGAAATGATTCATACGGGATATTCTATTTACATACCTTTGTCCTAAAATGTGAAAATGTATTGCTTCGGAGCTGCTTGGGGGCCGGGGAATTGCCATTGCCGGTTATCCATGCCATACAGGTTTCGGCTACGGCGGTCATATGCATCTTGGTAATTCGGCTTGCCAGAAAATGCATCAAGAAAAAAGATATTTTATTGTGGATCGGTTTTGTATAATATTCGGAGGGGTTTGGACATTGTCAAGGAGTGTACTATCGTGATTGAGAAAATATTCCTAAAATATAAATCAATGAACAGGCAGCTGAAACTGGTGTTTTGGTTTACCTTTATAGGTGTCCTGCAAAAGGGTATCAGCGTCATTACAACGCCTATATTTACACGTGTGCTGTCAACGGAGGATTATGGGATATTCAGCGTTTTTATCGCATATTACGTTGTTTTGGCGATTATTATAACGCTTAATCTGGATCTAAGCGTTTTAAACAATGCGTTTATTAAAATGGAAGCAGCAAAAGAAAAGATCGTATCGTCTTTTCAAAGCCTGGCGTTGGTCATATCCGGCATATGCTTTGCCGGAGCCGTGGTGTTCAGGGAACAATTGTCGGCAGTAATGGGGTTGCCGGTGGTCGTGGTAGTATTTATGTTTTTGGGATTGGTATTCAGGGAGCCGTATGCGATATGGATTGCTTATAAAAGATATCAGTACGATTATAAAAAAGCTGCGGCTGTGACGATCACAGTCTCATTTATAACACCCCTTGCCAGCCTTTTGGCAATCTTTTTTACAACCGGTAATCAGGGGGTTGCCCGTGTTATTGCTTTTGTATGTGCCAATGGGATTGCGCCGGGGTTTCTGTTTTACTTTGTGAATTATAAAAAGGACAAGACATTTTATGACAGGACATTATGGACATATGCGTTGGGGTTCAGCGTACCCCTGGTTGCACATTATCTTTCCGAGAGCCTTTTAAACCAGACTGACAGGATTATGATAAATGCATATAGCGGGACGGGGGATGCAGCAGTCTATAGCGTCGCTTATTCTGCGGCATCCCTGTTTTCTATTTTTGCTACATCGCTGAATACTGCATTTGTGCCATGGCAGTATCAGAAACTGAAGGAAAAAGAATATAAAATGTTGGGCAAAGTTGCCAGCATTGTTTTTGTGATAGTGGCGCTTTTGTTGTTCATGTTGATTTTATTTGCGCCGGAGGTCGTGGCTGTCTTGGCCGGGCCGAAATATGTGGGGGCGGTTTATCTGATTCCCACATTAAGCGCCAGCGTGTTCTTTGGATTTGTCTATCAGGTCTTCGGGCGTGTGGAGCTGTATTATGAGAAAAAGGCATATGTGGTAATGGGAACGGTGACGGCAACCATATTGAACATTGTGCTGAATATATGGTGGATTCCCCATTTTGGCTATTATGCCGCAGGGTATTCGACGCTGATATCCCATATAGTGCTTTTGGTGATGCATGTATTTTTTTATGAAAAAGTGGTGAAGGATTATATGGAAGGGGAAGAGGTATACAATATAAGGAACTGCGTGATCATTTCGGGCTGTGTCCTGGCTGTCGCATTTGTTACAACATTGCTGTATCCGTATTTGTTGGTCCGGTTATTGTTACTCCTTGTTTTTGCGGGTATTGCCATACTGAAAAGAGAGCTCCTTTTTTCATTGATAAAAATGTTTAGAAGCAAATAATCATTCCAGGAAGGCAGAGAACACAAATGTTGGAATTATGTAATTTGAGATTGGAAAAAGAGGAAGAGTGGACGAAGCTAGTGTGTGATATCCATGTTACGGAGATAGAAAATCCTTTTCAGGAGAGTACCATGTGGTTTGCCGTAAAGAATGAAAATGCGGAAATGCTTACCACCGAAACATACGATCCCTTTTTTTTGGTTCCCCTGTATTTATGCATGCATTACGGAACAGATTTAAAAATACGGGGAAATGTATCAAAAAAACTATACCGGAATATGATGAATTACGGCCAGAGGATTCTCTGCAATTTCTCATCTGCACTGAGAAAGGTGAAGGTAAGTGTAGACGGGTTTTGCGAAACAAATATAAATGGGGGGGTATTATCGGTACAGGCATATCCTGCGGCATAGATTCCCTGTCCACAATTTACAACCGTTTTGTTGCGGAGCAGGATCCGGACTACCGGATAACCGGTTTGTTTTTGTTTAACTGTGGGACCCATGGAGATTATGAGGAAGCAGGGACAAGGGAAAAATATCTGGCACGGTATGAACAAAACAGTACTGCAGCGATGGAAATGGATTTGCCTATCTATTTGGTGGATTCCAACTTGCATGCTTTTACACATAGAATATCGGAACAGAAGGTAGGCTACTTTGCCATTGAATCCTGTATCCTGAGTCTGCAGAAAGCCATTAGCAAATATTACATATCCGGCACGTATGAATATGGCCAGATCATGGAATTTGGAAAACAGTCCCATGACTTTGACATGGCAGAATTTTCGGATTCCTACCTTATCCCATTGATCCAGACGGAACAGATGGAGTTGATACTGGAGGGAGCGCAATATACAAGGAGCGAGAAGACACAGCTTATCTCAGGCTGGGACATTGCCAAGAAGCATTTAAATGTATGTGTGGCCAAAACCGCAGATACGGCAAATTGCTCTAAATGTTCTAAATGCATGCGGACAATGATTCCCCTTGACGCATTAGGAAAGCTGGAGGATTTTGCGGATGTATTTGATCTGGAAGTATACTGCAAAAAAGCATATGTTAATAAACTGAAAATTTCAGCGCTTTACCAAAAGGAAGGCTTTGCCACAGATAATGTAGATTTTGCACGCAAGAATGGCCTGAAAATGCCTTCTTTAATAGAAGTGCTATTGTTTAAAACAGTGTGGTCCCTGAAGCGCAATATCAGACGGCTGTTGGGAAAGAGTTAACTGTTAGAGATACTCCTGTCCGGAATATTTAAAAATAGGTAAAGATATGACATTCGGTGAAGCAAGGCATTTGATAAAAATGGATATAGATAGAAACCGGGACCTTAGTAAAAACCGCTTTTTTATCAGGATCCTGCGAATGGGGCAGTGGGGGCATTGGAATTATAGGAAAAACCTGGCGGCGTATGCTTCCTATTATTTGTGCCGCGGTATAATGCGGCTTACCCTTAATAAATATAATCATTATTCCTATGGTACAGCAATTGGGGGGGGCATTAGGATTCCTCACAATATGGGAATCGTTATTTCTGGCAATGCGTCCATCGGCGAAAATTGTACAATCTTTCATCAAGTTACTATTGGCGTTGATGAGATAACGGATCCCGGTGCCGCGCCTGTAATAGGGAATAATGTTATTATAGGCGCGGGAGCGAAAATTATCGGAGGAATTACAATAGGGGATCATGTTAAAATCGGTGCTAATGCCGTAGTTACAAAAGACGTGCCGGATGGAGCAACAGTAGTCAACGATAATAAAATAATTCATTCTTCAAATGAGTAATTTTGTTGCATAAAGCTTGAGGTATAATACATTTTGGGATAAACGATGTCTGAAAAGAGTAGTTAACTGTTCTTTTCCATAAGCAGTCTTTTTAATCGGGCGATTTCAGCATCTTTGTCGGCGAGCTTGGCATCTTTGTCAGCGAGCTTGGCATCTTTGTCAGCGAGCTTGGCATCTTTGTCGGCAAGTTTGGCATCTTTGTCAGCAAGTTCGGCATCTTTGTCGGCAAGTTCGGCATCTTTGTCAGCGAGTTTGGCATCTTTGTCAGCGAGCTTGGCTTCACTGTCGGCAAGCCTGGCCTCACTGTCAGCAAGTTCATTCCTGCGGTTTGCAAGCTCGGCTTGTATTCTGTTCAATTCTTCATAAGCTTCGCGTAGTTCAACGCTTGGGAGTTTGATCAAAGGTTTTGTCAATTGCAGCACCTCCTCGTGATAGTGTGGGTATTTTTGGAAGATATGCCTGGAAGCGTGAGTCAGCAGCTGTATGTAGTCATATGACTGCTGTGGTGTCAGATAGCCGGAAGCAACGTCTTCCTCTAAGATTACTATAATGGCATTTATGAAAGATGTCAATTCCTCTTTTGTCAAAGGAGAGGATTGTTTCAGCCTTGGTTTCAGGCGCAGCAATACATAAGGAAGGAAAAGGTTCAGATGCTTTTGGTGGATCTCACCGAGGGAATAAGACTGTATCCTGACAGTTGGTATTTGGTAGGTATACTCGGATTGGTCAGGGAATAGGATGCGGCAACGGAGCCTGTCCGGCAGGGCACTGTTCTGGTCAGGATAGATAATGACGGACTGTGGGAAACGGATAGTCACTTCGCCTGTGCCCGGGCCGGCGGAAGCGGTGTGCAGCAGGGAGAAATGCAGGTCATAGGCGATCATGCGCAGGACCAGCTGCCAGTCGTTATGCATCTGGCATTCGATGTGGTAGTAGTCGGTACCGGCTACCAGAAGGGCAATATCCATGAGCTTTGATGAGGGTGGCTGTGTCGGGTGGTCCAGATAGGTGGAATGCTCTGTTGCCAGCAGACGGACGGCGGACCCGGGTGGATATTCCTTACCGAATACTTCTTTAAAGAGTGGGAAAAGCTGTTCGGGCATTGTGTCTATGACAGCTTTGAAGATCTCGTCCCACAGCCTGTCTCCTGTAAATGCTGGAATGTGGTTCATAAAATGGCCTCTCTTTCTTTTGTTAAAATAGAAATAGGTTTTATTATGTTATTACATATATACAAAAAACTCCAATTGGGAAAAACGCGGCGATATGCCGGCGAATCCGACAGAATGATGGAATTATATAACTCCCTTTTTGAAAAATTGTTTCTATTACGTAAAACTGAAAGTATCCTATATACTTTCTTCTATCATTAATGGATTTATATAAAGTTCAAACTCAATTTCATGGCGCAAAGGTATAGAATTTTCACCAATTAAGGGAATTTCAGGCTTTAATTTTCTTGAGACCTCTAAAGCATCATGGAACAAGCGTACCATATCAAATCCTCTTTTTTGATAAAATTTGATTGCATTGATATTATCGTTTGTTGTTATGAGAACAATTTTTTCGAGCTTTCTCTCCTTTGCTTCATGTATCACAGCTTCTACAAGTTTACTTCCGATTCCCTGTTTCTCGTGCAGGCTATCAAGAGATGTTATTTCTAATATGTTGTCATAAACAATATATGTTATCAAACCAATGATATCTTCTCCGTCGTTAAAATAAAATCCTTCTGTTTTAGTCATATCAATCTCTTTGCCACGAATAATCATCGTTGTTGTATACCAATGTTGCTTAATAAATGTATCAATCCGATTCCTATTCAGACTGTTAATTCTTTCATACTCCATTATTCATATCCCCATAAGTTTATGTAGTTGATTATAAAATATTTATCTGCTATCTTATTTACAAGTTGATAGTTAATAGGTACACAATTCTGAAAAGGAAGTTATATAATACAATCCCATAAGGTTAAGGAACATTATAATGGACATACTTTGGAAATGCAAGTATTATTTCCGTAAAGTGCAGAAAAACATGGATGCTAAAATAAACAGGAAGAAAAATATAAAAAGGAATGTAAAAAAGAAAATGTAAAAAGAAATAACAAAAAAATTCCCATAAAAAATTTCCGTAAAACAATTTTTATCAAATTTTCATCAAACATGGAAATTTTGTTGTACAAATCACAAGGTATATGGTACAATGTCATTATTTGTTGATTAATAGAGCAGAAGGAGAATATAGTGGAAGATTTATTGGAAGAATTATTGGATGAACGTATCAAACGTGCAGTGCAGGAAATGGGATTTGAGAAGCTGTCCCCAATCCAGAAAGAAGCTATCCCTTATCTTTTGGAAGGGGATGACGTGATAGGGCAGGCCCAGACGGGCACCGGGAAGACAGCTGCATTCGGGATACCTTTATTGCAGAAAGTAGATCCGGAGCTGAGAAAGCTTCAGGCCATCATTTTGTGCCCTACCCGAGAGCTTGCCATGCAGGCGGCTGAGGAGCTGCGCAAAATGGCTAAATATATGCATGGCATCAAAGTGCTCGCCGTCTATGGCGGACAGGAGATAGGAAGGCAGATTGCGGGACTGAAGGGCGTGCAGATTATCGTGGGGACGCCGGGCCGTGTTATGGACCATATGCGCCGCCATACCATAAAGTTGGATGACGTGACTATGGTCGTGCTGGATGAGGCGGATGAAATGCTGAATATGGGATTCCGGGAAGATATGGAGACAATCCTGGGGCAGATTCCCAACGAGCACCAGACGGCGCTTTTTTCCGCCACGATGCCTCAGCCTATCCTGGACATTACAAAGCAGTTCCAGAACAATGCCCGGATGATTCGGGTTGCGGCAAAGGAGCTGACCATCCCTCTGGTGTCCCAGAGGTATTATAAGGTAAAGAGCCATGATAAGGATGCCGCATGTGTGCGCCTGCTGGAATATTACCAACCCAAGCTGTGCCTGATTTTCTGTAATACGAAACGTAAAGTGGACGAGCTTGCGGAAGTGTTAAAAAGGGCCGGATTCCAGGCAGAAGGACTCCACGGGGATCTGTCACAGCATCAGAGGGATGTGGCCATGAACCGGTTCCGCAATGGCAGCACCAGCATATTGATTGCTACGGATGTGGCGGCCAGGGGCATAGATGTGGATAACGTGGAGGTGGTCATTAATTATGACATACCTCAGGACAACGAGTATTATGTACACCGTATCGGCAGGACGGGCCGTGCCGGCAGGACAGGGCGCTCCTTTACCTTTGCGGGGGGCAGGGAGCTTCACAGGATCCGTGAGATCGAGAGAGTCTGCCACACGGTCATCGAGGAGAAAAAGCTGCCTGGGGCAGGGAAAGTGCTGAAGGCGAAAGCGGACAAGTACCTGAACCGTGCATGGGAACTCCATGAGCATGAAGATATGGAACTGATGAGATCGTATGTCCAGCGGAAGATGGAGGAAGAAGGCTGTGACGCCCTGGAGATTGCGGCCGTGATGCTAAAGCAGCAGGTAGGCGATAAGGGGCCGGAAATACAGGTGGACGATTCCGGGAGCCGCCGGGGGTTCCGCTTCGGCAGCCAGGGCGGAAGCCGCCGTGACAGGAGAGAAGGTGGAAGCCGCAGAGACGGAAAAGAGTCTGGCGGCCGTGACAGGAGAGAAGGCGGAAGCCGCAGAGACGGAAAAGAGTCTGGCGGCCGTGACAGGAGAGAGGGCGGAAGCCGCAGAGACGGAAAAGAATTTGGCGGCCGTGACAGGAGAGAGGGCGGAAGCCGCAGAGACGGAAAAGAATTCGGCGGCCGCGACAGGAGAAGGAGCGGCGGCTGGGAGGACGACAGGCGCAGGGATAATAAACGTGCCAGCGGTGACCGTGATTTCCGCGGAGAAAAGAGCGGCTGGGACGGCAAGGGAAGAATCCCGAAAGAGCGTGATGTACGCCGTGACGGCAGCGTCCGCGGATGGGACTACGGAAGCCAGGAGATTGGCAGCAGGTCGCCTAAGAGGAAACGTGATATATAAAATGTAAGCACCGGCACAGGGAGAGAGGGATTGAATGAGAGTTGGTATGGGATATGATGTCCATCGCCTGGTGGAGGACAGGAGCCTGATCATCGGCGGCGTGACGATTCCCCATGAGAAAGGTTTGTTGGGGCATTCGGATGCGGATGTATTGCTTCATGCCATCATGGACGCATTGTTGGGGGCTGCGGCCCTGGGGGATATCGGGAAACACTTCCCCGATACCGACCCTGCATATCAGGGAATCTCTTCCCTGGTATTGTTGGAAAAAACAGGGAAACTCCTGGCGCAGAAGGGGTATTTTATTGAGAATATAGATGCCACTGTCATTGCCCAGGCGCCGAAGATGCGGCCATACATTGACCGTATGAGGGAAAACATTGCAGGGACATTGGAGATGGATGTGGATTCCGTCAATGTGAAAGCCACCACGGAGGAGGGGTTAGGCTTTACAGGCGCCGGGGAGGGGATAGCGGCCCAGGCAATCTGTATGCTGACCAGTCCGTTTGACTTGGCGGCCCGGCAGGTGTCAGGCGACTGCGAAGGCTGCGGCGGCTGTAGCAGAAAGGGTTGACAAAAACTGATTTTTTGCATATCCTAATTAAGAAAGAACAGAAAAATGCGGAGAACGGGAAGAGTATCTTTTTGGAACGTGCCAGAGAGGAGCTGCAGGCAGGCTGAGAGCAGCTTCCGCGGGAGAAAAGGGAAGTGCGCCCGGGAGCAGGCTTGTTGAAAAGCAGGCACGTAGGCGTGCGTTAAACGCGTTGAGGGAAGGGCATGTGCCTTTAAGTAGAGTGGAACCGCGGATGAATTCGTCTCTAAGCAGGGATGGATTCTCCGCGGTTATTTGCTGTTACCGTTTACCTGCCGTTTATGGCCGGGTTACTTATTTTGTGCAGGGACTGGCCGGCCGGAATGCAGGGAGCGGGCGGAAAGAGGAAATGCCCACAGGAGACAGCTATGGGAATGATTGGCAGTATTAGAGAGGAAATTAAAATTATCAGGGAAAGGGATCCGGCGATCCATTCTTCCATGGAGGTATTTCTCTACCCCAGTTTTAAAGCCATGATGCACTACCGTCTGGCACACAGGCTATATGAGGGCGGCCACTATTTCTGGGCCAGATGGGTCTCCCAGCGGGGGGTGAGGAAGACAGGCATTGAGATACACCCCGGGGCAGCCATCGGCACAGGTTTCTTTATTGACCACGGAAACGGAGTTATTATCGGGGAGACCACCATCATAGGGGATAATGTCACCCTGTACCAGGGAGTGACGCTGGGGGGCACCGGCAAAGAACATGGAAAGCGCCATCCTACCCTGGGCAGCAATATTATGATCGGCGCCGGTGCCAAGGTACTGGGTTCCTGTACCATAGGGGACAACTGCAAGATCGGTGCCGGAAGCGTGGTGCTCTGTGACGTGCCGCCCAATTCCACTGTGGTGGGCGTGCCGGGCCGGGTGGTGAAACGCTGCAACATGGTATTGCCCCAGGAGACCATGAACCAGACCGACCTTCCGGATCCCGTGCGGGAGGATATCATTGGCCTTCAGAGGGCAAACACGGAACTGATCAACCGCATCCTGGAGCTGGAGCGGCAGATGAAACAGTGCATCCGGCAGGAATGAATTTTCAAATACACTCCAGGGTGCACCTTAGAATGACAGGGATATTGTATGATTATGCGCAGAGAGCAACGCAGAAATGAGGAATATAATGGAAAATAAATTACAAATGTACAACACACTTACTAAAAAGGTGGAACAGTTCGTCCCTAACGAAGACGGAAAGGTGGCAATGTATACCTGCGGCCCTACCGTATACCACTATGCCCACATCGGGAACCTGAGAAGCTATATCATGGAGGATTTGCTGGAAAAGACGCTTCGTTACGTGGGTTATGACGTAAAGCGGGTTATGAACATTACCGATGTAGGCCATCTCTCCAGCGATGCGGATACCGGGGAAGATAAGATGCTGAAAGGGGCAAAGCGGGAGCATAAATCCGTGCTGGAGATCGCAAAGTTTTACACCGATGCTTTTTTCAGCGACTGCGGGAAGCTCAATATCAAGACTCCAGATGTGGTGGAGCCTGCAACTAACTGCGTTTCGGACTTTATCCGCGTGATAGGGGGACTTCTGGAAAAAGGATACGCTTATGAGAGCGGCGGCAATATTTACTTTGACACATCCCGGTTAGAGGACTACTATGTGTTTTCCAACCAGAGTGAAAAAGAGCTGTTGGTAGGCGTGAGGGAAGATGTGGACGAAGATCGGAATAAGAGGAATAAGAGCGACTTTGTCCTGTGGTTTACCAAGTCCAAATTCGACGACCAGGAATTAAAATGGGATAGTCCTTGGGGGATCGGATATCCCGGATGGCATATTGAGTGTTCCTGCATCAGCATGAAGCACTTGGGCGAATATATGGATATCCACTGCGGCGGCGTGGACAACATTTTCCCGCACCATACCAATGAGGTGGCCCAGAGCGAGGCTTATCTGGGACATAAATGGTGCAGCTATTGGTTCCATGTACACCATCTGAATGACAAATCCGGCAAGATGAGCAAATCCAAAGGTGATTTCCTGACAGTGTCCCTGCTGGAATCAAAGGGGTATGACCCTATAGTATACAGACTGTTCTGCTTACAGTCCCACTACCGCAAGCCTCTGGAGTTTACCTATGAGAATCTGGACAATATGGCGGCCGCTTACGACAAGCTGGTTAAGAAGATTGGAGGACTGCAGAAGGAAGGGGAAGTAGACGGGGCCAAGTTTGCGGAGTACAGGAAGCAGTTTGAGGCGGCTCTTTGCAATGACCTGAATTCTTCCATGGCTATAACCGTGCTCTACGATATGCTGAAGGAGGAGATGACGGATGCCACCAAATTTGCCCTGGCGGAAAGTTTTGACCAGGTTCTCTCCCTAAACCTGACCACCGCCCATGAGGCAAAAGAAGCAGATAACGGGGTAGATGCCGAAACAGAAAACTATATTCTGGCCAAGATCCAGGAGCGGAAAGCAGCGAAAAAGGAGAAGGATTTTGCCAAAGCCGATGCCATAAGAAATGAGCTGCTGGAAAAAGGCATTGTGCTGGAAGACACGCGAGAGGGTGTAAAATGGAAGAAGGCGTAACGGGAATGGGTACTTTTTCAGGGAACGGCCCTGCGGATGGTTTCCTGGCCGGAGTTATGGAGGCCTTTCCCCAAAAGCAGCAGGACATCAGAACCTATTCTCCCCTGGCGCTGGCATATATCGGGGATGCGGTTTATGAGCTTGTGGTCCGTACCGTTGTGGTGGCACAAGCCAACCGGCCTGCTAACGACCTTCACCGCAGCACGGTAAAATATGTCAGCGCCAATGCCCAGTCCAGGATCGTCCAGGCGCTTATGGAACATTTAACCGAGGAAGAGCTGGCGGTTTACCGAAGGGGGAAGAATTCGAAACCCCACACTACGGCAAAAAACGCTTCTGTGGAGGCATACCTGAAGGCCACCGGGTTTGAGGCGGTGATAGGATACCTTTATCTGGTTGGCCGCATGGACAGAGTGCTGGAGCTGGTGGAAAAGGGGATCCGGCTGGCGGGATGCCGGGATGCCGTATCCACAAAACAGAAACCGGGATGAGAGACGAAAAAGAGGATGGAAGAACATGGCGAAGAATAACAGGAAACATGTGGCGGGGAAAGAGACCCAGGGCATGCCGAGGAATACGGCAAAGAATATGGATAATCAAATAAAAAAGAATATGGAAAATAGCATGGCAAAAAACGGAGCGGAAGATATGGCCGGGGGCAGGGCGGAGAAGCTGGAGGAAGACAGGGCGTATGAAGAGTATACGATAGAGGGGCGGAACGCTGTCATAGAGGCATTCCGATCCGGCAGGACGATCGATAAACTCTATGTCCTGGACGGCTGTCAGGACGGCCCTGTGATGACCATCAAGCGGGAGGCAAAAAAGCAGGGTACCATGGTCAAATATGTGCCAAGGGAACGCCTGGACCAGCTGTCTGCCACCGGAAAGCACCAAGGTGTCATTGCAGTAGCGGCGGCTTATAAGTATGCGGAAGTGGAAGACATCCTTGAGGCAGCCAGGGCGAAGGGGGAAGCTCCATTTATCATCCTCCTGGATAATATTGAAGATCCGCATAACCTGGGCGCCATCATCCGTACTGCCAACCTGGCGGGCGCCCATGGCGTCATTATCCCAAAGAACCGGGCGGTGGGGTTGACTGCAACCGTGGCAAAGACTTCTGCGGGGGCGCTAAATTATACGCCTGTTGCCAAGGTGACGAACCTGGCAAAGACCATTGAGGACCTGAAAAAGGAAGGACTTTGGTTTGTGTGCGCGGATATGGGCGGGACGGTGATGTACCGGTTAGACCTGAAAGGGCCCATCGGCCTTGTCATAGGCAGCGAGGGACAGGGCGTGGGCAGGCTGGTCAGGGAGAAGTGCGATATGGCGGCAGCCATTCCCATGAAGGGAGATATCGACTCCTTAAATGCCTCTGTGGCGGCAGGCGTACTGGCATATGAGATCCTGCGCCAGAGAGGGGTGTGACGGAATTAGGATATGGTGTACCGGAATGAAGATTATGAGCCTTGTACGGACGAAGAATTGATAGACCGCCTGCGCCATGGGGAAGATGCCATTATGGACTACATATGCGACAAATATAAAAATCTGGTGCGCAGCAAAGCCAGATCCATGTTCATTTTGGGGGCGGACAGCGACGATTTGATCCAGGAGGGCATGATCGGCCTGTTTAAGGCGGTGCGGGATTATGATATGGGAAGGGATGCAAGCTTTTTTACCTTTGCGGAGCTGTGCATCAGCCGGCAGATGTACACGGCCGTACAGGCCGCAAAGCGGCAGAAGCATTTTCCGCTGAACACTTATATCTCGCTGGATGCAGGCAGCACTAACCAGGAGGGCAGGGAGGAGAGCACACTGGCGGAACTGATTGCCGACAGGGCAGGGCTGAGCCCTGAGGAAATGGTGCTGGACAAGGAGCGCGTGGCCTATTTGGAAAAGACCATTGAAACGGAGCTCAGCGATTTTGAAAAGCAGGTATTGGACCTGTACATGACGGGTATGAGCTATTCCCAGATCGCCAAAGTGCTGGGCAGGGAGGAAAAAGCCACCGATAACGCTCTGCAGAGATTAAAGGCAAAAATAAAAAAATTATTATAAAAATATAACTTATTAGTATGTGCCTTGACTTTGGACGGTCAAGGCCATATAATTTTACAGGATAAAACCGACCGACTGGTCGGACGGGCAGAAAAACAGCCGGAGCTATTTGCCATGTGTTTTCCGCCGGGGGGATTCCCCCAAAAGCATTGGAGGCGTATGGACAACCGAAGCTGCCTATAGAGGCAATGGAACAGGAGCGAGCGAGATGATTTCGAAATTCAGCGTTAAGAAACCCTATACTGTATTTGTGGGAGTTGTTCTGGCCATCATTCTGGGAGTGGTGTCTTTCACCAGAATGACGGCGGACCTGCTGCCCAGCATCAGCCTTCCCTATGTGATCGTTATGACCACATACCCCGGGGCCAGTCCGGAGACGGTGGAGATGGCGGTCACCCAGCCGGTGGAGGCCAGTATGGCCACTGTCAGCAATATTGAGAGCATCAGCTCCGTGTCCGCCGAAAATTATTCCATGGTGGTACTGGAATTTGCCCAGACAGCGGATATGAACGCTGTTTCACTGGAAATCCGGGAAAGCCTGGATCAGATCAAGAGCTATTGGGACGATTCCGTGGGAAATCCCATTATCATGAAACTGAACCCGGATATGCTGCCGGTCATGATCGCGGCGGTGGGCGTGGACGGTATGGACAACGGCGAGATCAGTACATATGTCCAGGATTCCATTATGCCCGAGCTGGAGAGCATTGAAGGCGTGGCAAGCGTCAGCGCCACCGGCCTGCTGGAGGAGAGCGTCCATGTGATCATCCGGCAGGATAAGGTGGATGAGCTGAATGAGAAAATATTTGCCGCAATTGACGATAAGATGAAGGATGCCGAGGAGGAGCTGGAGGACGGAAGAAAGCAGCTGGAGGACGGACGGAAAGAGATCTCCGACGGCTGGAAGGAGCTCAACGACGGACGGAAAGAGCTTGCGGACGGCAGGCAGGAGCTTGTGGACGGGCAGAAAGAGCTGGACGAAAATAAAGAAAAACTGGAGGAGGGGAAGGATGCGCTGTCCGACGGCAAGGAGCAGCTGGATGCGGCACAGGCCAAAACCGCAGCGGAACTGGCGGCGAAAAAGACGGAACTGCTCACGGTGAAGTCCCAGCTGGATAATATGAAGAGCAGCCTGACATCTGCGAAGCAGCTGGAGGACGGCATTGCCCGGCTGGATGAGGAGATGGCGAAGATTGACGCCGGCTTATCCGAGATCGACGCAAACCTGGCCCAGGTAGAAGAGAACGCCGCTCAGCTGGACGGAGCCATCGGCGGCCTTTCCCTGGTGGAAGAGACCTTCAGGACCACGGTGGAGTCGGGGGACAGCGCGGCTATCTCCGCCCTACAGGCAGCCTTGTCGGCAGCGCTGGGGGGAAACCAGGAGCTTCTGTCCCTGATTGATTGGACGGATAAGGATTCCGTGGCAAACCTGATCGCTGAACTGGAAGGAAACAAAGCCGTATTGGCACAGAGTAAGGCGGCTCTGGAGCAGGCCAGGGCAGAAGCGGAAAACGGGAAAGCGTTGGCGGGATCCCAGAGGGAGAACCTGGTGTCGGCACTCAATGCCCAGACTTCCGGCCTCGGATACGCAGGTTATTCCGCCATGATAAACCAGCAGCTGGCTGCCATGGGTATGTCAGACCTGGATACTGCCCTGGCCACCGTGAACGGGGGACTGGCAGAGATCGAAAAGGGGGAGATGACGGCGGCCATAGAATTTGCCAACGGTAAGGCAGGCATCTCCCTGGGCGAGTACCAGATGGGGGTTGCCGATGCCCAGCTGGAAGCGGCCCAGAAGCAGATTGACAGCGGCTGGGATGCCATGAAGGATGCCGAGACCCAGCTCAATGACGCAGCGGACCAACTGAAGGATGCACAGGACCAGATGCAGGATGCGGAGGATCAACTCAAGGACGGGGAGGAGCAGCTGGAGGATGCAAGGCAGAGCGCCTATGACTCCGCCGACTTAAACGGCATTTTGACAGTGGAAGCCATAGAGGGCCTTCTGGCAGCACAGAACTTTTCCATGCCTGCGGGATATGTGACGGAGGAAGGGATTGACTATATGGTCCGTGTGGGGGATAAACCTGCCACGGTGGAAGAACTGCAGGCGATGCCTCTTTTGGATCTGCATATGGACGGTGTGCCTGTAATCACCCTGGGGGATGTGGCGGATGTATTTTACACCGATAATTCCCATGAGATTTATGCCAATGTGGACGGGAGCGCCGGTATTATGCTGACGATCCAGAAACAGACCGGGTATTCCACCGGTGAGGTCTCCGACTTGCTGGCAGACCGTTTCGGGGAATTGATGGAGATGAATCCTGACCTTACGCTGATCACGCTGATGGATCAGGGCATCTACATAGATTTGGTCATGGACTCCATCCTCAGCAACATCCTCTTTGGCGGAGGGTTGGCCATATTGATCCTGCTGCTCTTTTTAAAGGATATGAGGCCCACGGTGATCGTCGCATTTTCCATCCCGATCAGCCTCGTGACGGCTATAGTGTGCATGTATTTCAGCGGAGTCACGCTGAATATCATTTCCCTGTCCGGCCTGGCGCTGGGTATCGGCATGCTGGTGGATAATTCCATTGTGGTCATTGAGAACATTTACCGTCTGCGGAGTGAGGGATATTCGGTGCGGGAGGCCGCCATGGAAGGCTCAAAGGAAGTCTCCGGGGCCATCATGGCATCTACCCTGACTACCGTCTGTGTATTCCTGCCGATTGTATTTACGGAGGGAATCACCAGGCAGCTCTTTGTGGATATGGGGCTGACCATTGCCTATTCCCTGCTCGCCAGCCTTGTGATCGCGCTGACAGTGGTACCCGCCATGTCTTCCAAGATGCTGGTGAAGACAAAGGAGCAGAAGGAAGGCCGGTTCTTCGGCGGCCTGGCAAAAGGTTATGAGAAGCTGCTGGCGGTGTCCCTGAAAGTGAAGCCGGTGGTATTTGTTGTGGTCCTGCTGCTTTTGGCGGCCAGCACGGCGCTGGCATTTACCAATGGCACGGCTTTTATGTCAGATATGGATTCCAATCAGCTGACGGTCAATGTGGAGCTGGGGGAAAACGCCACTCTGGAGGAGACGGCGGCACTTACGGATCAGGTGGTGGAGGCAATCCTTTCCATAGAAGATGTCCGGAATGTGGGCGCTATGACAAGCGGTAACAATATGGCTTTCCTGGGTGGGAGCAGCGCGGGCGGCCCTGCCAATGCCACGTCGATCTACGTGGTGACGAAGGATGACAAGTCCATGAGCAATGAAAAGATCGGAGATATCATAGAGGAGAAGACAGCCGGCCTGGACGCGGAGATTACCATTGACACTTCAAGCATGGATATGTCCGCTATGGGCGGAAGCGGTATTTCCATCCAAGTCAGGGGACGTGACCTGGATACCCTGCAGCGGATTGCCGGGGAAGTAGCGGCTATTTTGGAAAATGTGGAAGGCACTGCCGATGTCAGCGACGGGTTGGAAGAGGCGGAGGAGGAGCTGAGGGTCCTCATCGACCGTGACAAGGCCGTAAACTACGGCCTCACCGTTGCCCAGGTATTTACCCAGATATCCGCAAAGCTTGCGGCGGCAAGCAGCAGCACCACCCTGGTAGCGGCGGATAAGGATTACAGCGTTTATGTGATGAGCGGCACCGATATGGAACTGACAAGGGCGCTGGTGGAAGAGATTGAGATCAAGGGGACGGATGAAGACGGCGAAAGCGTGAAGATCCCTTTGTCAGAGGTGGCATCTTTTGAACCTGCTTATGCCCTGACCTCCATCAACCGGGCGGAACAGACCAGGTATGTCCAGGTATCTGCGGCAATTGCGGAAGGGTATAATGTAGGGTTGGTGGCAGATGATGTGGAGAAGGCGTTGGCGCACTATGAGGTCCCGGCAGGATATCAGCTGGTATTTTCCGGTGAAAACGAAATGATTGAGGATGCCATGCAGCAGATGGTGCTGATGCTGGTGCTGGCCATTGCCTTCATGTACCTGATCATGGTGGCCCAGTTCCAGTCACTGCTGTCCCCGTTTATCATAATGTTCACCATCCCCCTGGCATTCACAGGAGGCTTTATGGGATTGTTTATCAGCGGCAGCGAGGTCAGTGTCATCGCAATGATCGGTTTCGTCATGCTGGCAGGCATTATCGTAAACAACGGCATTGTTTTGATTGATTATATGAACCAGCTCCGGGAGGGCGGCATGGAGAAGAAGGAAGCCATCCTGACCGCAGGCCGTACCAGGCTCCGTCCTGTATTGATGACGGCGCTGACTACCATACTGGCATTGTCTACCATGGTGTTCAGCAGCGACATGGGTTCCGAGATGGGAAAACCCATGGCGGTGGTAACCATCGGCGGACTGTTGTACGGCACATTGCTGACCCTGGTGGTGATCCCCTGCGTCTATGATATCATGATCAGGGAGAAAAAGCAGACAGACGAAGAGATCCTTTCCGGGGGACATTCCATGGAAGCCTGAGGCGGGAAGGATTGGCGTCCGGACGGAAAGCGCCTTGAGGCAGTATCGCCTTGGGGCAGTCCGGCGGGTAAATATGAGGGAGTTGGGATTATGGCTAAAATGACGGGTTTGGAAGAGTTCCACGAGATTCCTTCCAAGGTGCTGCGGATGTATGACGCAGTGATACAGCTGATAGAAGAGGGCGAGGATGCGTCAAGCATCCGCGTCTCCAGGATCACTGACAGGGCAGGTATCGGCAAAGGTACCGCATATGATTATTTTGACACCAAGGAGGACATTGTCGCCTGTGCGGTGGTATTCCATATCCGGCGGATCTTCAGCCTGCTGGAACAGGAACTTCTGAAACATGATTGCTTTCGGGAGCAGCTTTCATGGCTTTTGGAGGAGATGGGGAGGGAGAGCAACAGGAAATATTGCTTTATCCGGATGGTGCATATTTTGACGGATAATTCTGAGTTCAGCCTCCAGGTGCGCAGTAAGATGACATCCAAATCCTTTGAGAAATATCATCCCATAAATGTCTTTGGAAATATCCTGAGGCGGGGAATCCGCCGGAAGGAGATCCGGGACGACCTGCCCCTGGAATATATGGTGTACACGGTTTTTTCCGGCCTCCTGACTTATATGCTGAGTATCAGCACGGAGGAATGTTTTCGGATAAACCCGGATAAAATAAAACATTTTGTGCAGCGGCAGATTGTGCAGGAATTGTGTGAAAAGAAGGAATGTTTATTGTAGTGAATGCGCAATTGCGAAAGATTGCAGTAAAACCATTTGATTATGGAAAAATATAGCTTTTTGTGTTGAAATAGTTCTCTCCAATTGGGGGGAACTATTTTTATCCAAAGAAATGTACCTTGTTCCATATATTGCTAAAATGGTAATATGATGAAAACATAACCCAAAGGAGGATGTAACAAAATGAAGCGAAGAAAGCAGCTTTTGGCTCTTTCGCTCGCTGCAATCATGGTATTGGGGGGGGTATTTAACCCTGGAACCGTAAGCAGCGTACGGGCGGAAGGGGCGCCGGCACAACAGGAGACTGTTGGCAACGAGACGGCACCGGACGAATCGGCACGGCCAAGTACAGATGCGGCAGCGGCAGTGGCGCCCGGGTCGGCAGGCGGCGAAACGGTGTCCGAAGGTGACGCAGGGGCCGCCAATGGCGTCACAGCGCCTTCCGTACAGCCTGGGACAGGCCAGGAAAGTGAGGATACGTTGACGAGGCAGGGCACAGTCAGCGGAGGGGACGCCTTATCATCTCGGGAAACCGTGACAGAATCGGTTGACCTGAGCGGCGGCTTGAAGGCCGGCGACACATATGGAGATGCCCGGTATGTGAATATTACCGTAATGGAGGATATGAATGTTGCCGCCGCAACGGTAAACGGCACTGATATAGGGGAGGTAACGCAAAGCGGCACGGCCTCTGTAGCGGGAGATATTACAACATATCTTTCCGGTTTTTCCAGTACAGTTACAGTAGCCGGGACAACCAACCCTGTGGGTTCCAAAAACGGAGCGGTTCCTACAGGCGGGGCAGTGGTTCAGTTCACGGCAGTAGAAGACTGTACTGTAACGATTATTGTGAAAAAGAATACCAGTAAAAAATTCTTTTTCTCCATGCAGGGCCAGGCCAGCAATGCTACAGCCCCGGATGAAAGCGCATTTGCACAGAATTATGTGGCCATGAGCTATGACCTGGAGGCAGGGAATACTTATTATGCCTGCAGGGACGGTTCCAAGGCTACTATTGCGGGTATCCTTTACTCCCATCAGGTGGAGAAAGCGCCTGTGGAGATGGAAACCGTGACGAAATCCCTGGATCTGAGCGAGGGATTGAAGGCCGGTGAGACTTATGGAAGTGATCAGTATGTGAACATTACCGTATTGGAGGACATGCCTGCAAAGACGCCTCCCAAGGTCTCCGTGACGGACAATGTGGAAGAGGTGATACACAGCGGTACCGCTGATATAGCAGGAGATATTACAAATTATCTTTCCGGTTTCTCCAGTTCGTGCACGGTGGCCGGAACCACCAACCCTGTGGGTTCCAAAAACGGTGGAGTCCCTACGGCAGGTGCAGTGGTACAGTTTACAGCGGTAGCAGACTGTACGGTAACTCTTGTATTGGAAAAGAATACAGGCAAGAAGTTCTTTTTCTCCATGCAGGGCCAGGATGCCAATGCGGAAGCGCTCGACGAAAGTGCGGCTGTAAAAGGCTATGTGGCGGTGAGCTATGACCTGGAAGCAGGGAATACTTATTATGCCTGCAGGGACGGTTCCAAAGCTACCATCGCGGGTATCCTTTACTCCTATCAGGTAGAGAAAGCGCCCGGCGGGGAGGAGCTGATTGACGGTGTGATCGCATTCCCCGGCGCAGAGGGCGGCGGAATGTATGCCACCGGCGGACGAGGCGGTGATGTCTATGTAGTGACCACACTGGAAGACTATGCCAAGGGCCAGGAGGCTATCCCCGGATCTCTGCGGTACGGTATTGAGAGTGCGCCCGGCAATGGCAGGATCATTGTGTTTGACGTGGGCGGTACGATCGACCTGAAGCAGCGCCTGAGCTTCAGCGGACTCCAGAATATTTCGCTGGAGGGCCAGACGGCGCCCGGGGACGGTATTACCATTGCGGGATACGATACGGATATCAGCAACTCCAAAAACCTGATTTTCCGATTCATACATTTCCGCGTGGGAACGGACAACCTGCTCAGCGGCGGCGACTCCATGGATGCGCTTTGGGGCAGGGATAACGATACCTTTATGGTGGACCATTGTACTTTCAGCTGGAATACGGACGAGACCCTTTCCACCTACAGGGGCAGGAACGGTACGGTGCAGTGGTGCATCGTTTCGGAGAGCCTTACGGTGTCAGGGCATTCCAAAGGACGCCATGGTTATGGCGGAATCTGGGGCGGGGACAATGTGGTGTTCCAGTATAACCTTGTAGCCAACCACACGTCCAGAAATCCCCGTATCGGCGGCGGTTCCATGGGGGATCCTACGTCGGACGGAAGCATGGCGACGCTTCAGCTGAGCAATAACGTATTGTACAATTACGGGTATAATAACTGCTACGGCGGCGGCTATACCTACAGCAATTATATCAACAATTACCACAAGATCGGCCAGGGCACCAGGGATAACATCAAGGAACAGCAGATGGATGCCGGAGAGAAGACCAAGCCGGGCGGATTCTACATAGCGGGTAATGTGGTGGAGTACCAGGACGGTACGGTGCAGGCTTATGGTGACAGCGGGATCAAGAACTCCGGCGACTTGGAGGGAGATACCATGACTGTCATTTCCGGGACGCCTTATGTACCGGATACATCCAAAGAAGGGATCGAATTTAACGGTTTTGACACGATCACTCTGAGAAACGCAGAGGAGGCTTACGGCCTGGTTCTTGACAGCGCAGGCGTTACCTATCCCAGGCGTGATGCCATAGACGCAAGAGTGGTCAACCAGGTCAGGACGGACACAGGCACATTTATCAATGTTCCGGAAGAAGTAGGCGGTTACTGTGCGCCGGAAGTGCACAGGGAAGACGGATTTGACACCGATGGCGACGGTATTCCGGATGCTTGGGAAACTGAGAACGGACTGAACCCCAACGACCCGGAGGACAGCAAAAAGATCATCCGCACCGGGACCATGGGCGACGGAAGATACGGATATTCGTGGATTGAAGTATACGCAAACGAAATGGTAGAAGATCGGATGAACGGATATGTGGCTTCCAACCCTGCGGTGTCCATCGACTTGCCTGACAATACCCTGATGAACGAAGGCGACAGCGTGACAGTGACTGCAAGTGCTTCCGATGACAGCGGCATTGCCAGGGTGGAATTCTATAATGGGAACCAGCTGGTGGGAACCGCCGACAGCGCGCCTTATCAGCATACTTATACAGGATTGGCTGACGGGACTTATCATATCAGTGTAAGGGCATACGACAATAACGGTTTTGCGACCCAGAGCAATACCTCCAGGCTGCATGTGAACTCTACGGCAGGGACCGGGGAGTGGGTCGGCGCGGACATCGGGAACCCTGCAGTGGCAGGAACGGCTTCCCTGGTGGATGGCATTATGACCGTGAAAGGTTCCGGTAAGCTGGGCAGGAGTGAAAGCTCATTAAGCGGCCAGAGGTATTCGGATGCCACTACGGATGATTTCCATTACGTGTATCAGCAGTTTACCGGTGACATGGAACTGGTGACCAAACTGGATTACTTTACTACCGTGGATAACCATACCTTTAACGGCATTATGTTCAGGGAATCCCTGGATGCCAATTCTGCGGCGGTGGGCCTGGGACTGTCCCTGGTAAAAATCGATATCAATACCACATGGTCCGCTTATATGGTAGAAAGAGCGGAAACCGGCGGAAATATGAGTATGATCAGCGAGACCATAGACAGTCCGGAAGCGGCGGAAAAGGCCGGGATCCCTCTGGTTTCGGAGCTGAACTTTAAGGAAGGCAATACCTATAACGGAACCTGGCTGAAACTGTCCAGGGAGGGAAGCTCCTTCCATGGCTTTGTATCAAATGACGGCACTACCTGGATTCCTGTGGGAACCCTTGAGGCGAACCTGCCGGATACGGTTTATGTGGGTTTTGCGGTGGATGCCAACAAGGTGGCAAACGACCTGGAGAATTATTCCACGGCTAAGTTTTCCAACATCAAGATTAACACAGGCTTTGTATCTATCGACTATATAGTGAAGAACCTGGAGATGGAGGGCGCAGAGAGAATTGCGTCAGGAGAGGACTTGTCTGTAAGGCTGACCACAAAGAAGGGGTATCTGCTTCCCGAGAGCGTTCTGGTGAGCACGGATAAGGGCGAGCCGGTTGAATTCACTTATGACAAGGAAACCGGGATGATCTTCATGGCCAATGTGACCCAAAATATTGTGGTCAAGGCAATCGGCATCAAGCGTGAAGTGGTTAAAGTGGATTATGAGGCCGTGGACGAAGGCGGATTCCTGACAGTGGAGGACAACGGGAACGGCACCATAACGCTGACCCAGACCGCAACCACAGGAGCGGTGGCAAAGAATATCAATACTCCTGCGGTGAACATGAGCTATATCCTGTTCCCTGAAACTACGGAATTCCAGACCATGTCCATGAAGATTACGATCAAAGAGCTGACAGGAACGAACGATAAGAATAACTCGGGTGTGTTCGTAGGAGCGTTCAATATCGAGGGAAATATGTTCTCATCCCTTGGTTTCAGGCCCAGCGCTAAGGACTCTCTCTGCGGCTATTGGACCAAGAACAGCGGAAATGTCGGAAACGGCAATCCGAAGCAGGACGTAGTGCTGGATACAGAATATGAAGTGGTATTTAAACCCAACGGAAAGGGCGGGTACCTTGTGACCTGGACCACCGCAGACGGAAGCCAGAAGGGGACGAAGGAGTTTAAAGCCAATGAAGGCTCCATGCAGGCGGGAGACCCTGTGCGTTACGGAATCGGCTTGCTGGGAGCGAAAGCGGTTGTGTCGGATGTGGTCCTGATCGACCATGAGGATAACCAGATTTATCCTTCCCTGGAGTTGAGCGAGATCCCTGAGGATGAGTCGGGTAAGACGGTCTTTGATATCACGTACAAGGGTGGATTGGACGATGCCTGCGGAGTAAGCTTGAATGAAGAATTCCTGGCATATGCGCCGGAAGGTGTTGAGAAGATCGAACTGCGGGTAAGTCCTGTGCACACGCAGACTGAGATTCCCGGTGTGACATTTGATAATGCCGTTGCCTATGATTTGAGTTTGTACCTGGATGGCATCGTATGGTCAACGGAATTCTGGACTCCCGTGACGGTTACCATGCAGATCCCGGAAGGGGTTGACAAAACCCGTGATATTCTGGTATACCATATCCATGAGGGTGAAGAACCCGTCAAACTGGAACCGGAGTTCGACCTGGAGAACAATACCTTATCCTTCACGGTAAACAAATTCAGCACCATTGTGATCGCTAATGAAAAAGCGTCGGATGACGACAATAGCGATAACGGCAATAATGATAATGACAACAACGATAACGACAACAGCGATAACGACAACAGCGATAATGACAACAACAATAACGGCAACAACAGTGGCAACAACAATAATGATGGTAGCCATAATGACGATGACGACGATGATGTGGACGAGACAGGGGAAAATGTGAAGACACAGGCCACCAAGACCGGTGACCACATGAACGTTGCAGCGGCAGTATGGAGCGTCATCCTGCTGGCAGCAGTGGCAGGCGCAGGTCTGTTGGTATACATGCGTAAGCGCAGATCTGCCGGAGGGGAAAAATAAGTGTGAGATTGTGACCTATGGGCCGGTGCAGTATAGCTTACTGCACCGGCCTTTTCGCAGGAATAAATTTCCGGAAAGTCACCCTATTACATTTTACTGCTCATCTTATAATAAGCTCACTCTGCCAGAAAATGATTGGCTCTATGGTTTCCTTATGTCATTCGGAAACAAAGTAACAATAATTGAGCCGAAATCTATTCGTCAAACATTGAAAGCAAAACATGAGGCTGCAAGAGAACATCATAAAGGAGAATAAAGATATGAACATTAAAAAAGAACTTGAAAAGAAAGTGGGTATAGCAAACGGCATTTATCTAAACGATATTGATATTTCTCCACCTACGATTAAGGCAATTATGATAAATGAAGTTGTTCCCTCTGATCCTTTACAGGATTTTTATGGACTTCCCGATGCTGATTATCTGAAAACCACTATCCCCCTTTTGCAAGGAGCGGGAACAGCAGTTACCTCCATACAAGATATATTACAAATGGGTATCTATATCACAAATGCAGTTAAAATCCCAAAGACAGAATATGCAATTGACAAAAGCAGTATTGAAAGTAGCTTGCCATATTTAGAAGCAGAGCTTTCTTTATTCCCCAACACAAAGGTTATTATGCTTATGGGAGATGTTGCAAAGAAAGCCTTTAACATGATTACGAAAAAGTCAACAAAGAAAAACGCTGTTCCCGCTGTTTCCACCTATAAATTGCGGAATAGCCAAATATATTATAAGGGGATTCGGGTAATGCCGTCATACATAATGACAGGAGGGAATATCTTAATTGAAAAATCAAAAGTAACAATGGCAACCGAGGATATTGCTACTATGTTGGAAATAATCAAATAAAAATTGATACAGTCCCTGATTACAACAGGTGCACCCTTTATAATTGGAGTTGTACTTGATTTAGGTTCTGGATTAAATGGCCTGCCACAGGCTTTTATGGATGCCGCCGGACTTGTAGGCGGGATAATTCTATCCGCCAGAGGCTTGCCGCCGCCAAAGCCAGGAAGGGGGAGCCGGTTCTGCAGGGGCATGGCCTGGCAGGCATGGAGCGGTTCCTGCCGGAAACAAGGCATATGGTAACGGTGGATATTCTGAACAGTGACAGTCCGGTGGGATTCCCCGGAGAGCCATACCGCTTTTTCCTCTCTGACGAGGGTTACAGTAACGCCAGAGCCAGAGAGAAGTGGGGAGAAATCAGAATTAAAAATCTGCCAGACCTTGCCCACGCAAGGATATATGACCGCATACTGGAACGGTGCGCCCCGGTTCTCTTTTCTGGTAAGAATTTCCGGGAGGAATGAGCCAGGGCAACCAAAACGGCGGCGAAAGAGATTGTCAGTAATTGTAGGTCAAGCGATCAAGCGTGTTAAACTGTGCAATGCTTGACAATTTAACGCTTTATAAATAGAATATATCCTTAACTGGAATTTGTACTGCAAATGAGGTTTAGGAGGATATTATGAATATTGAACACTTGAAAGACAACGAAACAGATATTGTAGTTATTTCCAGTGATGAAAAGCTTATTGTAGATACGCAATCCGCTTTAGATTTGGCTATGACTGTTAAGTATGAAACGGGTGCAACAAATATAGTAATCAATAAATCGGCGGTATGTGAGGAATTTTTTATCCTTAGTAGCGGTATGGCGGGCGAAATACTTCAAAAGTTTATCAATTACCATGTCAAAATTGCCATTTATGGAGATTACACACAGTATACAAGCAAACCATTAAAAGATTTTATTTACGAATCAAATAATGGTAATGATTTCTTCTTTGTGTCAACCAAAGAAGCGGCAATACAAAAGTTGACAGAAACACAATAACAATATCGTACAAATTCCAGTTATACATAAATAGTGGTCATTAAAATAATCAGATGCAGAATAAGAAAGTAAATATATAGACAAAATACAACATAATATAATTTTTAGTCAAAGCCAGTATTTGTAAGCGATAACCTGTGAAGGGCATACAGAATTGTATTGCGAAATAAAATCCCCACTTCACAAGAACAGCGCAATTAAAAAAATCACGGTTGTATTTTAGGCGATAGAAAAAGGCGGAAACATTGACTATACAATAGTTTCCGCCTTTTTCACAATCCTGCTCTTCAGAGCTGCTGACGGGAATCGGACCCGTGACCTCCGCACTACCAATGCGACGCTCTACCGACTGAGCCACAGCAGCACCTCGCGACTGCTTCCGCAATCACCGTTTTACATTGTAGCAAATGTATTTCTGTTTGTCAACAATATTTATTTATTTTCAAAATTTTTTTGCAGTTTTTTACAGGTCGCTTTTGGCAGGTAGTGGAACCTCAAAAGTAATCGGCATTGATTCCCATTGCCTCACTGAAAAATAGAAATATATGATTACAGAAAGGGGACGGTTATCTGTTCCGGTTAATTGGCTGCAATCCTTCTTTTCTGGAATTATGTGCCTGATTCTGGTTCTCCGGTGTAACCTTTTGCGTTATACTATTGAATTTATTGTGGTTCTTTTGCTCCTGAATCTGTTCCTGGGTTTTCTTATCCATGTTATTTCACCTCAAGGTCAATATCCCCAATTTAAAATAAATTATACAAGTAATCAGAGCGTCTGGACGGATTTTTTATGTAGACGAAAGCATCATCGGCTTTGGAGGGGATCAGCCGTATGCCCGGCTGAAAGCAGCGCAGGGAAAACAAAAATAAACTATGGAATGTAATTGAAATATAGGCGTAAAAGGTATATACTACTTTTAAGAAATAATGGAAGGTTTTATTGGACATTCTATAGGAGATTCACAGGAACTATCGGTAACCGTTGATACGCCCCGGTATGCGTAAGTGCATCTGTTTATTAAGGGATTCTATCGGGAGTAGAGGGAGAAGGATGGAAAGAATCATAAAAATGCTAAAAAACAAGAAATATTTTGCAGCCATATCTGTACTTATGCTATTTGCCATTTCCGGGATTCTTCTGCATGGAAACACAAGTGATGTAAGTTCAAATGGCTGGGTTTCTGAGCAGACGCAGGAGACATTAAAGGAATATGCGGAATCTGGTTCAAGAAGTTTAGCCGAAGACGAAATATACGGGATACACCGGGAATATATGGAATCTACTTACGGCTCGGGCACAAACTTCCGAATAGTATCTTACGGAGCTTCCGGCGTTGGTTACGTAAACCATGAGACTGGGGAAGCGGCTTTATATGTTACGGATACGGGGGATGAAAGGTAGGCATATCCTCCGGATAACGGGTTACGGTGATATGGGAGCAGTACCCCTGATCGGCAGCGGTCGGGGAGTGCTGCTCCTTTTAAAATGACAGGAAACGGTATATAATATCTTTTATATATAAGCCGGATTGGATATCCGGCATGGTCATATTTAAGGAGGGCAGGTAAAATGTGGTTGGCATATGCTTTCGGGTCGGCTTTCTTTGCGGGGGTCACATCGATTCTTGCAAAGTGCGGTATTAAGAGGACGGATTCCAATGTGGCTACGGCAGTCCGCACGGTGGTAGTCCTGGTCTTTTCATGGGTCCTGGTATTTATGGTGGGGGCGCAGGGGGAGATTGGACTTGTGGAAGGCCACACATGGCTTTTCCTGATCCTGTCAGGGATTGCCACAGGGGCATCCTGGCTCTGCTATTTCAGGGCGTTACAGACAGGGGATGTAAACAAGGTGGTACCCATTGACAAATCCAGCACGGTGCTGACGATCGTGCTTGCCTTCCTGTTTCTCAATGAAAGCGTCAGTCCCCTGAAAATTGTCAGTGTGGTCCTGATCGGGCTTGGCACGTACCTGATGATCCAGAAGAAGGAAACCGGGGAAAAGAAGGAAGCCGGAGAAAAGAAGGAGGCTGTCGGAACATGGTTTCTCTATGCCTGCCTTTCCGCAGTCTTTGCCAGCCTTACATCCATTCTGGGAAAAGTAGGCATCAGCGGGTTGAATTCCGACCTGGGCACGGCGATCCGTACATCGGTGGTGCTGGTTATGGCATGGGTGGTGGTGTTTGCCACTAAAAAGCAGCATACGGTCAGGGAGATCACGGGAAAGGAGCTTCTATTTATCTGCTTGTCGGGACTTGCCACAGGAGGCTCATGGCTGTGTTATTACAGGGCGCTCCAAGAGGGGCCGGCCAGTGTGGTAGTGCCCATAGACAAGCTCAGTATCCTGGTGACAATAGCGTTTTCCTATATGGTTTTTAAAGAGAGGCTGTCCAAGAAAGGGATGGCCGGACTGGCCCTGATTGTGGTGGGGACAATGCTGATGATCCTTTGACTTATAGTATTGTAAAATGAATAAAAACACAAGAAAGTAATATTTATGCATATGTTTCTGCATAAATATGCAATAACTTCAAATTTATTTGCATAAAGATTAAAAATATAGTGGACATTTATGCAAAAAGTGGTATGATTACAAAAGATACTGTTTTTCACCGGAAAACCCGCCGGAGCGGGAAGGTGAAAAAAGCCGAGAACAAGGAGGAGGGAATGCCCTCTTCAGAATGAGGAGAGACTATGATAAAAGTTGGAATTATCGGAGCAACCGGCTATGCGGGAGGAGAGCTTGTGCGCCTGCTGGCAAACCACAGGGAGGCCCAGGTCGTGTGGTATGGTTCCAGGAGTTACATAGATAAGAGATACAGCGAAGTGTATCAGAATATGTTCCATATCGTGGAGGATGTCTGTAAGGACGATAACCTGGCGGAACTGGCAGGCCAGGTGGATGTGATCTTTACCGCTACCCCCCAGGGATTTTTGGCCGGGGTTTTGACAGAGGAAATCCTTTCCAAGGTTAAGGTCGTGGATCTGTCCGCCGATTACCGTATTAAGGATGTATCTGTCTATGAAAAGTGGTACGGGATCGAGCACAGATCGCCCCAGTTTATCCCGGAGGCAGTGTATGGCCTGTGTGAGGTCAACCGGGGGTTGATCACGGAGGAAACACGCCTTGTTGCCAATCCCGGCTGTTACACTACCTGCTCTATCCTGACGGCATACCCTCTGGTAAAGGAGGGCCTGATTGATGTTGATACTCTGATCGTTGATGCCAAATCGGGAACCTCCGGTGCGGGAAGAGGGGCCAAGGTTCCCAATCTGTTTTGTGAGGTCAATGAAAATATGAAGGCTTACGGTGTAGCGTCCCACCGCCACACCCCGGAGATTGAGGAACAGCTGGGTTATGCGGGGAACTGCCGGGTAACCATCAACTTTACCCCTCATCTGGTTCCCATGAACAGAGGGATCCTTGCCACGGAATACGCTTCCCTGAGGAGAAAAGCGGACGGGTCGCTCCCTTCCTATGAGGAGGTCAAGGCGGTGTACGACAAATATTATGCCAAGGAGAAGTTTGTCCGCGTCCTGGAAAAGGGCGTCTGCCCCGAGACAAAGTGGGTGGAGGGCAGTAACTATGTGGATGTCAATTTTGTCATAGACGAGCGCACCGGCCGCATCATTATGATGGGGGCGCTGGATAACCTGGTAAAGGGTGCAGCGGGGCAGGCGGTACAGAATATGAACCTGTTGTTTGGGTTGAAGGAGAGCGAAGGATTGGAGCTGGTTCCCTGTTTCCCCTAAAAACCCGCAAAAGAATAAGCTGTGATATAATCTGCCGGCAGGGGAGTGCGGCAGAATACCATCTGGAAAGGATATAATTTACGATATGAGCAGGAAAACATATACGGTCAGGACCATGGCAGCGGAGGACTATGACGGCCTGAAGGCACTGTGGATGACCATCCGGGGATTCGGGATCCGCAGCATAGACGACTCCAGGGAGGGCGTGGAGCGCTTTCTGAAGAGGAATCCCGATACCAGTGTGGTAGCTGTGGGTGAGGACGGCTCCATTGTGGGAGGGATCCTCTGCGGGCACGACGGCAGGAGGGGCTGCCTGTACCATGTCTGCGTCAGGGAAGACTACAGAAGGCTGGGCATTGGAAAGGCCATGGTGGTGCATTGCATGAACGCCCTGAAGGAGGAGAGGATCAACAAGGTAAGCCTCATCGCTTTCACGAAAAATGATGTGGGCAACGCTTTCTGGA
Source organism: uncultured Lachnospiraceae bacterium (assembly GCA_947643615.1). Lineage (GTDB taxonomy): Bacteria > Bacillota > Clostridia > Lachnospirales > Lachnospiraceae > Acetatifactor. The sequence continues at coordinate 31,514 of CANRWO010000004.1, read as the reverse complement.
ACTGCATCGGATGGACGAAAAGGGAAGACCTGAATTATTATGATTTTACATTGAACGATGCAAACATTACGGCATTTAATCAATAGGCACTGCGGGAAATATTTTTGTGAAAAGAGAATCCATTTGTAATAAACCACAGGGAGGTATACGGATGAAACAGATTGAAGGCGGAGTGACGGCTGCAAAGGGTTTTTATGCGGCGGGGACGGCGGCAAATATAAAATATAAGGACAGGATGGATATGGCGCTGATTTACAGCCAGTCGCCCTGCAGGGCGGCGGGAACCTTTACCACTAATGTGGTGAAAGCGGCCCCGGTCCTGTGGGATAAGGACATTGTGGACAACAGCCCGTTTGCCCAGGCGGTTGTGGTGAATGCAGGAATAGCCAATGCCTGTACGGGAAAGCAGGGAATGGATTACTGCCGGGAAGAGGCCCGGACAGCCGCCGGCCTTTTGGGCATTCCCGAGAATTCCGTGCTGGTAGGTTCCACCGGAGTGATCGGTATGCAGCTTCCCATGGAGCGCATTAACGAAGGGATCAAAAAGCTCGCTGCCGCAAAGGATAATACACTGGAAGCCGGAACCACTGCGTCCAGGGCAATCATGACCACCGACACGGTGAACAAGGAGATTGCCGTGGAGATAGAATTGGGCGGTAAGACTGTGACCATTGGCGGAATGAGCAAGGGTTCCGGTATGATACATCCCAATATGTGTACCATGCTTGCCTATATCACAACGGATGCAGTGATCAGCAAGGCTCTTTTGCAGGAGGCTTTGAGCAACAGTATCGTGGATACTTATAATATGATTTCCGTAGACGGGGACACTTCCACCAACGACACCTGCCTTGTGCTTGCCAACGGCCTTGCGGGCAATGACGAGATAGCGCAGAAGGGCGAGGACTACGACAGGTTCTGTGAGGCCCTTGACTTTATCAACCGGTACCTTGCCAGAAAAATGGCGGGGGACGGGGAGGGCGCAACGGCGCTTTTTGAAACCACGGTGATCCATGCGGCTACGAAGCAGGATGCAAGGACGCTGGCAAAATCCGTGATCGGTTCGAGCCTCTGCAAGGCGGCGATTTATGGGCATGATGCGAATTTCGGAAGGTTTTTGTGCGCCCTCGGGTATTCCGGCGTGAGCTTCGACCCGGAAAAGGTGGAGCTGTATTTTGAGAGCAGCGCAGGAAAGCTTTTGATCTATAAGGACGGGGCGGCATCGGACTACGATGAGGAGGAGGCAACCAGAATCCTGTCCCAGCCGGAGGTCACGGTGCTTGTGGATATGAAGGCAGGCCAGGAGACGGCAACTGCATGGGGCTGTGACCTGACATACGATTATGTGAAGATCAACGCCGATTACCGGAGCTGACTCTGTTGCTGCGGATACGGAACGGGCCGTGAGGAGAAAAGCCGCGGCAGGGATGTCCCGGCGATGGAGAACCACACAGAAAGGACGATACATCATGGAAAAAGATATGGAAAAGGTATTGCAGAAGGCGGAGGTCCTGATCGAAGCGCTCCCCTATATCCAGCGCTTCAACCGCAAAATCATCGTTGTAAAGTACGGCGGCAGCGCCATGAGCAACGAGGAGCTGCAGAAAAATGTGATCAAGGATGTCACCCTGCTTAAGCTGGTGGGATTCAAGCCTATCATCGTCCATGGCGGCGGCAAGGAGATCAGCCGCTGGGTGGGGAAGGTAGGCAAGGAGGCTAAGTTTGTCAACGGCCTGAGGGTTACCGACGACGAGACCATGGAGATTGCCGAGATGGTCTTGAATAAGGTGAACAAGAGCCTGGTGACCATGGTTCAGGAACTGGGGGTCAAGGCGGTGGGTATCAGCGGCAAGGACGGCGGCCTGCTGCAGGTGGAGAAAAAGTATGCCGACGGGCAGGATATCGGTTATGTGGGGGAGATCACAGAGGTGAATCCCAAAGTCCTGTACGACCTTTTGGAGAAGGATTTCCTTCCCATTGTGGCGCCTATCGGACTGGACGGGAATTTCCAGACTTACAATATCAATGCGGATGACGCGGCCTGTGCCATCGCCAAGGCCGTTTCCGCCGAGAAGCTGGCATTTTTGACGGATATAGAGGGCCTTTACCGGGATATCAACGATAAGAGTACCTTTATCTCCCGCATCACGGCTTCCGAGGCAGAGGAGCTGATCCATAGCGGCATTATCGGCGGCGGAATGCTGCCAAAGCTGAACAACTGTACCTCCGCCATCGAGAACGGCGTCAGCAGAGTCCATATCCTGGACGGCCGGGTTCCCCATTGCCTGTTGCTGGAAATATTTACCAAGCAGGGAATCGGCACCGCCATTATTTCCGACGACGACAATCTTGCCGTAGGAGCCAGGAGGGACCATTTCTGCATGGATTAACAATGCAGTGTGTTTGAAAAAACATTCCCCGGTATGTACGCCCCACTTGGAGGTCTGCTGCGCCCCAATTTGGCCACCCCAGTCCTTTCGCGCGTCCCCAATCGGGCCTTATATCCCACATAGTATGGCGCACACCCCGGGAAAGCATTTTTCAAACACGCCTTAAAACCCTTAGAGCAGCACCCTTTGACGCCCTCAAGGCCAATGCCATAATGCACTGAGGAACCAGCCGGGTGCGGCATATTGAAAGTGCGTGGAAACACGGGAACGGAGAACAGACAATGGAACAGATATCAGGACAGAAACCGGACATGGGAGAATATATCCAGCAGGCGGAAAGCGTGCTGCTCCACACATACAACCGTTATCAGATCGTCCTTGACAGGGGGGAAGGGGTATATCTCTACGATATCGAGGGCAAAAAATATTTGGATTTCTGCGCGGGCATCGCGGTGTTCGCACTGGGTTACGGCAACGAAGAGTATAACAATGCCCTTAAGTCCCAGATTGATAAGCTGATACACACTTCAAACTATTATTACAATGTACCTGCCATTGAGGCCGCAAAGAAGATCAAAGAGGCATCCGGGATGGACAGGGTGTTTTTCACCAATTCCGGTGCGGAATCCAACGAGGGGGCCATTAAAGCGGCCAGGAAGTATGCATTTTTGAAAGACGGGTCTACGGACCATGAGATCATTGCCATGCATCATTCTTTCCATGGCAGGACCATGGGGGCGCTTGCTGTCACCGGGAACGCACATTACCGGGAAGCCTTTGAGCCTTTGATCGGCAATGTGAGATTTGCGGATTTTAATGATTATGAAAGCGTCCTTGCACAGGTGACGGGTAAGACCTGTGCCATAATGCTGGAGCCGGTACAGGGGGAGGGCGGCCTGCAGCCCGCTTCGGAGGAATTTCTGAAAAAGCTCCGGGAACTCTGTGACCAGCGGGACATTTTGCTGGTATTTGACGAGGTGCAGTGCGGCATGGGCAGGACCGGTTATATGTATGCCTGGCAGAAGTACGGCGTAAAGCCAGATATTATGACTACGGCCAAGGCCTTGGGATGCGGCGTGCCCGTGGGGGCATTTTTGATGACCGAGCGCGTAGCGCAGCGTTCCCTGGAGGCAGGGGACCATGGGACCACCTACGGGGGAAATCCACTTGCCTGTGCGGCGGCCGAAAAAGTGCTTGATTTATTTGAAAAGAACCATATAATAGAACATGTGAGAGAGGTTGCCCCCTATCTGGAACAGCGCCTGGAAGAGCTGAAGGACAGATTTCCCTGTGTCACGGAGCGGCGGGGCATGGGACTGATGCAGGGACTTGTATTTGACCGGCCTGTGAGGGATATGATCGCTGCCGCAATGGAAAAGGGATTGATCCTGATCAATGCAGGGGCAAATATTATACGTTTTGTGCCGCCTCTTACCATCACAAAAGAAAATGTGGATGAAATGGTGTCCATTTTGGGACAATGTATAGAGAATGCGTAGATATTGGTACGCGTGCCGGAGCACGCAAGAGGTTTATGTATGTTATTAAATAAGAGATTCCTTTCTGTGGCAGCTGTAGTGGCTATGGCTGCCGCGCTTTTTTATGGAAGCACATTGGAAATGCGGACTGTTGTGGAAGAGGACACAGGCGGCAGCCATCTGTGGTTTGAGAAGACGGATACCATTTATTTCTGGTATACCGATGAGGCAATGACAAATTTTATCAACAGCGCCGCCGTTACCTTCGGAGAGCAGGAAGACGTCAGGGTCATTCCGGTGCTCACCGAAGACAGTGAGTATCTGGAAGCGTTAAACCAGGCGTCCCTGCATTCCGACCAGGTGCCGGACGCTTATATCATCAATAACGATTCCCTGGAAAAAGCGTATCTTGCGGGATTGGCGGAGGAAGTAAGGGATGGGGGGGCAGTTTGCAACGAGTCCTATTTCCCCGGCGCCGCTCTGTCGGCGGTTGAGTACCGCGGCAAGACGGTGGCCTACCCTCTCTCATACGAGACAAGCATCCTGGTCTACAACGAAACTTATCTGGCCGAATGGGCGGCCCAGACTGCCCAGAGGGACCTGCTCAACGCAGGGGAGGATCTGGCTTCCGAGGAAAACCAAAGCGGGATCCCCGTGGATGAGGCGCAGCTGGCGGCCCTGACGGAGGAATACTTCCGGAAAGCGGTACCGGCCACGGTAGATGATGTCTTAAATATTGCCAATACTTTTGACTTGCCGGAAGGCGTGGACGGTGTGCTGAAATGGGATGTGACGGATATTTTCTACAATTACTGGATCGTCGGGAATTACATGGTCGTAGGCGGCGATGCGGGGGACGACGAGGCCCGGATCGATATCAATAACCAGGAGACGATACAGTGCCTGGAGGTCTACAAGGCATTGAACCAGTTTTTCTTTATCGAGTCGGATACGGTGACGTATGACTCCGTGCTGCAGGATTTTATAGACGGGAAAACGGTTTATACCATTGCCACCACAGATGCCGCGGCGCGTTTGGCGGAGGCAAAGGAAAACGGCGAACTTCAGTTTGACTATGGGTTTGCCATGATGCCTGATGTCAGCCCGCAGCTGCAGAGCCGTTCCATGTCTGTCACAAAGGCTGTGGCGGTAAACGGTTATTCGGAGAATAAGGACCTGGCAAACCGTTTTGCTTCCTACCTTGTGACGGAGTGTGCGGGTTCCCTGTATGAGAGAAGCGGAAAGGTGCCGGCCAACAGGAACGCCAATTTGGACAACGGGGCGTTACAGATATTCATGCTGGAGTACGGGGAGAGCATTCCCCTGCCCAAGATGATGGAAACGGGAAATTTCTGGCTGCAGCTGGAAAGGCTGTTTTCCAGCGTGTGGAATGGCGCCGATGTCACGGCCCTTGTTGAGGAGTTGTCGAACCAGATCCTTTCACAGATGGGGGACGGGTCCTGACCCTACGGCCATGCTTTATCAGACGGCGTGCCTGCCAATGAATATGGCGGTATGCTTATGGGTGCATAATTTACCAATCATAGGATACACTTCTTATAGGAAAAGGAACATAGGAGGTGCCTTATGATTGGTTTTTTGATTGCTTTGATATCCGGTGCGCTTATGAGCGTGCAGGGAGTATTTAACACACAGGTGACGAAATCTTCCAGCATTTGGGCGGCCAGCGCCTTTGTGCAGCTGACGGCGCTGATTGTCTGCCTGGGGGCGTGGATATGCACGGACAGGAGTAATCTGCTGAAGGTGTTTCAGGTCCAGCCGAAGTATATGCTTCTGGGAGGCGCTATCGGTGCGTTTATAACCTATACGGTGATCAAGAGCATGGATATGCTGGGGCCTGCAAAGGCGGTGATGCTCATTGTGGTAGCTCAGCTGGCGGTAGCTTATATGATTGAGCTTCTGGGAATTTTCGGTGTGGAGAAACAACCCTGGGAGTGGAGAAAAGCTTTGGGGATGGCGGTAGCCATTGCGGGAATTGTGATCTTTAAGTGGAAATAGCACTTGTAAAAAGGCTGTGATTAATTTACAATAAAATACATCAGCATAGAGAGGCAACCCTTTTGGATGGCGGTAAGCCGTATTGCCGGCCCATCGGAAAGGGGATATGATGAGTAAAAACAGAATTTTGGCTGCTATATGCAGTCTTGTTTTCGTGATGAGCTGTTCCGCCTGCAGCAGGCAGGGGCAGGAGGTTTTATTGGTCGGGCGGCAGGAACTGCAGGAACCGGGCCCATCCTGTGCCGCCCGGTTGCCGGAAGCGGGATCGGAGACCCCGGAGGAAGAGGCAATGGAGGAAATCTGCGTCTATGTCTGCGGGGCCGTGGAGGCTCCGGGGGTGGTCTTTTTGCCCCAGGGCAGCAGGGCGGCGGACGCTTTGGACGCGGCGGGAGGCTTTGCCGGGGACGCGGCGGAGGAAGCGGTGAACCTGGCGGCAAAGGTTTCCGACGGGGATCAATTGTATTTTCCCGGCGTGGAAGAATATTCGGCGCCGGAAGCACAGGGGGAGAACGCCGGGGACGGGTTAGTAAATATCAATACTGCGGATTCCGGGCAGCTGTGCACCCTTCCCGGGATCGGGGCGTCCAGGGCCGCTGATATCATTGCCTACAGGGAGGCCCACGGAGGCTTTGGGGCCTGTGAGGACATTATGCAGGTGCCGGGAATCAAGGAAAGCGTGTACGGCAAGATAAGCCATATGATAACAGTAAAATAAAATGGGTAAGACTTTGGCCCTGCGGGGATGGCCGAGGGAGCGGCGGCAGGGTTTGGGAAAAACAGCAAGGGTTTAGAGGGAGGTCAAAATGGCAGGAAAAAGGGCATTGGTAGTGGATGACGAGAAGTTGATCGTAAAGGGGATACGATTCAGCCTGGAGCAGGATGATATGCAGGTGGACTGTGCTTATGACGGGGAGGAAGCGCTTGAGCTTGCACGCAACAATCAATATGACATTATTTTGTTGGATATCATGCTGCCAAAGCTGACAGGGTTTGAGGTCTGCCAGCAGATCAGGGAATTCTCCAATGTGCCTATTATAATGCTGACGGCAAGGGGCGACGATATGGACAAGATCCTTGGCCTGGAGTACGGGGCGGACGATTATATTACGAAACCGTTTAATATTTTGGAAGTGAAAGCACGGATCAAGGCCATTATGCGCCGTATTGAGCCGAAGCGTGTCACCGGGGAAGCGCCCAAGGCCATTGAGAGCGGGGAGATGCGCCTGGACTGCGAGGGCAGGAGGGCATATATTTCCGGCCAGGAGATTGGCCTGACGGCAAAGGAATTTGAGGTGCTGGAGCTTCTGATGCTCAATCCCAATAAGGTATACAGCAGGGAGAACCTGCTCCAGATCGTCTGGGGCACCGATTATCCGGGGGATGTCCGTACCGTTGACGTACACATCCGCCGCCTCCGCGAGAAAATAGAGCAGAATCCCAGCGAACCCAGGTACGTACATACAAAGTGGGGCGTGGGATACTACTTCCTGAATTCGTAGCATGCGCCGGGGAGGGGAACCCACCCCGTCAGGAATGGGAGGGTTGGCGGGGATCCGTTCAGCCATATGGGGGAAAAGATGTTTGCTAAAATATTCGGTGAGCTGAAGGCCGCTTTGTCGTTGCGCAGCTTGAAAATACGCATTTTTGCGATTATATTGATTGCCGGGGTGATACCCAGTATCCTAATGCGTGGCGCCATTGTAAACAACTATGAGGAGCACGCGGTGAATAACAGGATCTCCATGGTCCAGAACCAGCTGCTGGTGGTAAGCAACCACCTTCTCAACAATAATTATCTTGTCACCTATAAATCAGACGAAGCCGTATACCGGAATTCCAGGGCGGTGATCGATGCGGAGCTGGAAATGATATCCAACCTGTATGAAGGCCGTGTCATGATCATAGACTCCAGCTTAAAAGTAATAAAGGACACTTATGGGATCAGTGACGGCAAAACCATTATTTCAGAGGAAGTGATCCGGTGCCTGCGGGGGGAAAACACCAATTATTACGACCAGGAACACGGCTTTATAGAAATGACAACCCCTATTATAGACGCTTCCGCCGCAGATAAAGAGGGAAAGAACAACGGTAAGATAGTGGGTGTCATGCTGACCAGCATATCCAACAGCTCCATTGTGGAAACCATGGAAACGCTGAACCGGAAATCCATGGTCATCGAGCAGCTGATGATTGTGGTCATGGTTGGGTTTGCCCTTGTTTTGTCCGTGGTCCTGACAAAGCCTTTTGCCCGTGTCACGGATGCGATCAACGAAGTCAAGGCGGGGTACAGTGACGAGGCCATTTCCGTCCCCGATTATACGGAGACGGCCCACATAGTGGATGCCTTTAACCAGCTGCTTAAGCAGATGAAAGTCCTGGACAACTCCAGGCAGGAATTTGTGGCAAATGTGTCCCATGAGCTGAAGACGCCCATGGCATCTGTGAAGGTGCTGGCAGACTCCCTGCTGATGCAGGAAAATGCCCCGGCGGAGCTTTACAGGGAATTCATGGAAGATATCGTGTCCGAGATTGACAGGGAGAGCCGGATCATTACGGATCTCCTGGCATTGGTGAAGATGGACAAGAAGGTCCAGGACCTGAATATCGCGTCCTTGAATATCAATGACCTTACGGAGCTGATCCTGAAGCGTCTGCGCCCCATAGCCAGAAAGCGGGATGTGGAGGTGGTCTTTGAGAGCATGCGCCCCGTGGTGGCGGAGGTGGATGAGGTCAAGATGACATTGATCATGACCAACCTTGTGGAAAATTCGATCAAGTATAATAAAGAACATGGCTGGGTGAAGGTGGAGCTGGATGCAGACCATCAGTTCTTTACTTTCCGGGTCAGCGATTCAGGCGTGGGGATACCGGAAGATGAATTGTCCCATATCTATGAAAGATTTTACAGGGTAGATAAATCCCATTCCAGGGAGATTGGGGGGACGGGATTGGGACTTGCTATCACCAGGAGCGCAGTGCTGATGCACCGCGGTTCCATTACCGTCACCAGTGTGGAAGGGGAGGGTTCCTGCTTTACGGTGAGGATTCCCCTTACTTATATCGCTTCATAGGGAAAGTGCAGGCATGTTTGGAAGGTTGGATAAAAATGCGTATTCAGCCGTTGGCCCCCGGCAACGGGGCGTTCTCTGTTGTATGAATGCGCGGAGCAGCGCGCAGACGGGTAGAAATGTGAAAAAATGTTTATGTCTGATCTGGGGGATAATCTTCCTGCTGGCGGCGTCCGCCTGCGGCAGGGAGGAAGTGCCGGAAGGCACGGAATACCAGGTTTATTATATCAGCAAATCCGAGATGAAAGTAGAGATGCATCCCTATTGGACGCAGGCGAAAAGCAGCCAGGCCATCCTCAGGGAGCTGATGCGCTGCCTGGCCTCCACACCTGAGAAATTGGAATACCAGGCGCCTCTTGCCATGGGATTTGAGATCCTGGCCATTGACCTGGAAGAGGAAAAGATGAAGATTGATGTGGACAAGGCTTACCTGGAACTGCCTGTCACTACGGAGGTATTGATCCGGGCGGCCATCGTGCGGACTCTGACCCAGCTTCCGGAAATCAGTTATGTGGAGATCACAGTGGAAGGAGAACCGTTGGAGGACAGCCTGGGCAATGTGGTGGGAAGGATGGCCGCGGACCAGTTCATTGACAATGACGGCAATGAGATCAACACCTATGAGCTTGCCAGAGTGAAGCTGTTTTTTGCCAGTGACGAAGGGACACAGCTGATAGCGGCTTACAGGGAGAAGCATTATTCCACCAATACGCCCATTGAGCGCTTTATTGTGGAAGAACTGATCGCCGGCCCAAGCGGGCAGGTGGCGGGACTGCATTCCACCATCAATCCCAGTACCAAAATAATCAATGTGACTACCAAAGACGGGATATGCTATGTCAACCTGGATGAGAATTTCCTGACAGTGCCGGAGAATGTGTCCATGGAAGCAGCGGTTTATTCCATAGTGAATTCCCTGGTGGAGCTGAGCAATATCAACAAGGTACAGATCCTGGTAAACGGCGAAGTGCCCACCACATCCTCCATTTTCCAGAATTCCACCTTTGAGAGAAACCTGGATATAGTGACTTCGCTGAAAAACTGAAGTGATAAGGGATGCTGAAAAGGTAACGGAATCTGAAAAGGTAACGGAATCCGCGAAAACAAGAAATAACAGGCGAGTGTAACGGGAAGCATGAAAGCGGGAAAGCATAGCAGGAAAACCGAATTAAGAAACACGAGATAAGAAATGAAATACGTTATAACAAATTTAAGACAACGAAAACAGTTATAGAATAACAAATGAACAAAATAACAAAAGAACAGGAGTGGGCACAGATATGCGGCGACCTTTATTGTTGGCTGCCATATGCCTGGTTTTGGCCATGGGTTTCCTGCTGCACCTGGGCGTGTTTGACCGGACGCCCAAAGGGCAGACAGGCGCGGATGCACTGTCTGACGGCGAATCCCTGGCCTTTACGGGACAGGTATACCAAAAAGATTCCGAGAAGCTTTATCTTCGATCTATTCAAATTTATTCTTCGGCTGAATTTTCACAGCCGGCAATTCCGTGTAAAGATAATCTTATATGCATATTAGAGCAGGAGGCGGATGTTCCGCTGGGATGCGTTGTGCTGGCCACGGGCACTTTCCAACCCTTTCCCGGGGCCACCAACCCGGGGGAATTTGATTCCCGTGAGTACTACAGGACGCTGGGCATCGGGGGAAGGGTCAAAAGTGTTGTGGTACTGGCACAGGGAGAGTCCTTCTGGGAGCTCAGGGAAGCTTTGTATCAGCTGAGAGGGGCGCTTGGAAAGCGCCTGGAGAAAATATTCCCGGAGAAGGAGGCTGCCGTCATGTGCGCCCTCCTGTTAGGGGACAAGGAGGATTTGGACCCCGGGTTGAAAGAGCTGTACCAGCGAAACGGGATTCTGCACATTTTGAGCATTTCCTCCCTTCATATTACTATGATCGGGATGACGGTGTATAAGCTGCTGCGCAGATGCCGGATACCGGTGTGCCCGGCAGCCATTGCAGGCTGCGGTTTCCTTTTCATGTATGGCATGATGACGGGATTTGGCGTGTCCTCATGCCGTGCCCTGGGGATGTACCTGTTGAGGATGCTGGCGGAGGTCATCGGAAGGACCTACGATATGCCCACTGCCCTGGGCGTGCTGGGGGCGGTATTGGTGGTAAAAAACCCCTATTACCTGAGGCATACGGGTTTTCTTCTCTCCTTTACCTCCATGGCAGGGGTCTGTGCCGCAGCTTCCCTGAAAAGCGCTAAGCCTCCGGCGGAAAGACGCAGGGAACGGATCCCTTTCCGGCGGTGGGGAAATGCCCCGGGGGGATGTATGGCCGGGGGCAGGAGACCTGGGGGATTGGGGTCCGAAGGTGTGGGAACAGGAGGACTGTTGGCCCAAATTGCAGGAACTGTAAAAGATAGGCTGGCCGATTCCGCCCTGTCGGGGACGGCCATCACACTTGCCACGCTTCCGGTACAGCTATGGTCATATTATCAGGTTCCCAGCTATTCTGTGCTGCTGAATATTCTCATATTGCCATTTATGAAAATATTGATGGGGGCAGGCGGCCTGGCCTTGGTCCCGGGATTGGGCATCTGTGGTTGGGCAGACCGGCTGATATTATGGGGATATGAGGGATTGTGCGGGATATTTGACAGCTTTCCTTACCATACATGGAACCCCGGGAAACCCCGGCTCTGGCAGATAGGGGGTTACTATACGGTGTTTGGGGCAGCCGTGTGGGGCAGAAAATACCTGGGAAATAAATGCCGGAATTTGCAAAAAGGCATGGTGGGAGGCCGGGAGAAGGATTCATTCGGAAGGAACGGGCAAAATTTGCAGGAAAACTTGCAAAAATTCCGGAAATATAAGGGTGGAGCCATAGCCTGCCTTGCAGCGATGCTTTTTGGCCCGGTGATCTTTGCCTGGCGGCCGCCTGCAGAAAACCAACTGCTGTTTTTGGACGTAGGGCAGGGAGACTGCATACTGGTGCGCACCGCCTCGGGGGAGAACTATCTCTTTGACTGTGGGAGCAGCAGCCGGAACCAGGCAGGGAAATATGTGCTGCTGCCATGCCTTCGGTATTACGGAATACAGACTTTGGATGCGGCTGTTTTATCACACCCTGACGCAGACCATGTGAACGGTGTGATGGAGCTGCTGTCAATGGGACGGGACAGCGGGGTCAGGGTCAGGCAGCTGGTACTCCCGGGAGTGTCGGAAGCAGAGAGGGAAAAAATGCTGAGCCAGCTGGGGCAGTATGCGGAGCAGGAAGACTGGGGTTGCCGGATTCCCATAGGTTATCTCGCCGCAGGGGATAGCTTTCGGTGTGGCAGGGCGGAATTTGTCTGCCTGCATCCCCCGGGGGACTGGGGGCTGGCGGAACCCAACGTCTATTCCCTCTGTGTCTATGGCCGGTTTATGGACGGGGATGGGGAGAAAGAATTTGATTTCCTGGCTACAGGGGATGTGGAGGGAGCCGGAGAGGAGGCTCTGCTTGCGGAATTGCGGGAAAGGGGAATCGGCAGTGTGTCATTGCTGAAGGTTGCCCATCACGGGTCAAAAAACTCAACTCCCGAAACTCTGCTGGAACAGGCCGCGCCTGCCCTGGCGGTGATATCCTGCGGAAGGGATAACCGGTACGGCCATCCCCATCAGGAGTTGCTGGAGCGGCTGGACAAGGCGGGGAGTATCACGGTGGCCACCAGCGGGAGGGGAGCGGTCAGGGTGTATGCCGGGCAGGGCATGGTCATGGTGGAGACGTACCTTACAGCACCGACAGGATCAGGATCTCCACACTCATTACGTCATTCATACGGCCGCTTTTGACAGCCTCCTCTGCCTCCACGCACTTTACCACGGCCTGGCGGAGCTTTTCGGGTTTAAATCGGGATGCCTGCGCCAGGTATTTTCCCGCTGCGAAGGGGGGGATCCCGATCTTGGATGCAATGGAGCGCTGGTCATGCCCTTTGGACTTTAACTCTTTTGCCTGCAGCAGCATATTGCACTGCCTGGCAATGAGGAACAGGATCCGCATGGGGGGTTCCTTCAGAGCCAGAAGGTCGTAATAAAGCTCCAGGGCTTCCTTTTGCTTTTTGTCCGCAATGGCGTTGATCATGTCAAAGATGTGGCTGCTGATGCGGGTGGTGCAGACGGCTTCCACATCCTCGTCAGTGACCACTTCCTTATCCATACAGTAGCAGATCAGTTTTTCCAGCTCCATCTGGATGTTTTCCATATCCGTGCCGGTTTTTGTGAGAAACTGCTGGACCGTATTTTCTGTGATTTTTTTCCCTTCCCGCCCCAGTGTCCCGCCGATCCAGCGTTTCAGCGTTTTTTCGTCCTGGACGGCAAAGTCGGCGGCGTAACCCTTGGACTGGACCGTCTTGAACAGTTTACTGCGCTTATCCACTTCACTTTCCGTAAAGACGAAAAAGGTAGACCCGTTGGGCGCCGCCAGATACTCTGCCATCTTTTCTCCGCCGGATTTGAACAGGCCGCTGTTGCTGATGAAAATCACCCGTCGCTCTGCCAGGAAGGGAAGCGTTTCCGCCAGATCGATGATCTCTCCCAGGTTGATGTTTTTCCCCTCGTAGAAGTGAGTGTTCATGGTGTCGTCCTCACCGCACAGAGCTTTCCGCAGACGGTCCCTGTACTGCCTGCGCAGATAGCGTTCTTCCCCATACAGCAGATAGGCCTGCTTGAAATTTCCCTGTTTGATGTCTTCGCTGATCTGTTTCATTTGCTTCTCCGTTCCTACGCTGCCCCAGGAGAGTTTATAACCCCTTCTTTGGGCCTAAGCGGATTTGTCACATGATATGTAATATTGTACCCCATTCTTTTTTCCCATGCAACGGAAAAAGAGGAAAGGACGAGTCGCATTGAACAGTAACATTTTTTCAAATTCCGACAGATTATGATAGCATTTCTCCCAAAATATTGGAAAAATCAAGGATAATTTAAGTGAAAGTCATATTTTTTGCAGAAGATAAGGTTTTTCTGCGATGCCTTTGAGTTGATTCGGCATTCTTTTATCTTTTATAATAAGGAAAGCACGAAATTTAGATATTTTTATTCTTGGAGGTAGCATTATGGAACAATTGAACATTACCGCTGCGAAGGATAACGAGAAAATATACAAAATTTTGGGAGATTTGATGGATGCTGACAAAGAATTTCAAATCATGATCACGGTGCCTTCTGCCAAGAATAAATCTGCCAAGGCGACCATACAGAGCGCCGAGAAAGACGAACAGGCGGTACGCGACCTGGAGAAAGACGTCACCAACATGATACATGAGATCGGTGTCCCTGCCCATATCAAAGGATACCAGTACCTGAGGGAGGCGATCATGATGTCGGTGGAGGATCCCGGGATGATCAGTTCCATTACAAAAATCCTGTATCCTACCATAGCAAAACGTTTCCAGACCACACCCAGCCGGGTGGAGCGGGCCATCAGGCATGCTATCGAAGTGGCCTGGAGCAGAGGAAGGATGGAAACACTGGACGCACTGTTTGGCTATACCATTGATACCGGGAAAGGGAAGCCGACAAATTCTGAATTCATTGCGCTGATTGCCGACAGAATCAGATTATCTTACCGAAATTGATAAGAAAAGCTTTCCACTGAATGGGGAATGATGTATAATGATTATATCTATAATCGGTGGAGGGTTACGATGAAAAAAATATTATTTGCAGCATCAGAAGGGGTCCCTTTTATCAAAACGGGCGGCTTGGCAGATGTGGTGGGATCTCTGCCAAAATGTATCGATAAAGAATATTTCGATGTCAGGGTCATTATTCCCAAGTATTCCTGCATGAAACAGGAATGGAAAGACAAAATGCAGTATGTGACTCATTTTTACATGGATTTCAACTGGAAGAATGAGTATGTGGGAGTAATGGAAATAGTTGAAGACGGTGTCCATTATTATTTTATTGACAATGAATATTATTTCAGCGGCATGAAGGTGTACAGCGACGATCCCAAGTGGGAGATTGAAAGATATGCGTTCTTTTCCAAAGCGTTGTTGTCCGCCCTTCCGGCAGTGGGATTCCAGCCGGATCTGATCCATTGCCATGACTGGCAGACAGGTTTGGTGCCTGTGTACTTAAAAGAGCGGTTCCAGGGAGGGGACTTTTTCCGGGGCATGAAGTCGGTCATTACCATCCATAACCTGAAATTCCAGGGCAAATGGGATACAAAGACAGTCCAGGGGATCACGGGGCTCCCGGCACACTATTTTACTCCCGACAAGCTTGAGGCATACAAGGATGCCAATCTGTTAAAAGGCGGAATTGTTTATGCGGATGCGGTGACTACCGTGAGCGACACTTATGCGGAGGAGATCAAGACACCTTTCTATGGGGAAGGACTGGACGGGTTGCTCCGGGCCAGGAGCGGAAGCCTGCGGGGCATTGTGAACGGTATCGACTATACGGATTTCAACCCGGAGTCAGATAAGCGTATCGTACGCCAGTATGACGCGGCCAACTTCCGTAAAGAGAAGGTAAAAAATAAACGCGCCCTGCAGCAGGAGCTGGGATTGTGCCAGGATGACAGGAAGATGATGATCGGTATCGTATCCCGCCTGACGGACCAGAAGGGATTTGACCTGATCGCTTACATTATGGATGAGCTGTGCCAGGATGACGTACAGCTGGTGATCCTGGGGACCGGTGAGGAGCGGTATGAGAATATGTTCCGCCACTTTGACTGGAAGTATGGGGATAAGATTTCCGCCAATATTTATTATTCGGAGGATCTGTCCCATAAGATTTACGCTTCCTGCGACGCATTCCTGATGCCTTCCCTGTTCGAACCCTGCGGGTTGAGCCAGCTTATGGCCCTGCGTTACGGTACGATTCCCATCGTGCGTGAGACGGGCGGACTGAAGGATACCGTACAGCCTTACAACGAATACGAGAATACGGGAACCGGATTCAGCTTTGTAAATTATAATGCACACGAAATGTTGAATACAATTCGCTATGCCGAGCATATCTATTATGATAAGAAGCGCGAGTGGAACAAGATTGTGGACCGCGCCATGGCAGCAGATTTCTCATGGCATGTATCTGCGCTGAAATATCAGGAAATGTACGACTGGCTCGTAGGATAGGGATTGTATGGCAGACAACGGCAACAGGAAGGGCCGTCCTAACAACGGCGGCAAAGACAGTTTCATTATGCAGGCAGGGATACTGGCAGCGGCCGGTATTATCAGCAGGATCATAGGGCTCCTTTACAGGAGCCCTTTACAGCGTGTGGTTGGTGACCTGGGGATGGGGTATTACCATTCCGCTTATAACTACTATACGATCATTCTGATGGTATCTTCCTACAGTATTCCCTCTGCCATTTCCAAGGTGATTGCCCAGAAGCTGGCGGAAAAGGAATTCCGGAATGCCCACAGGCTGTTTTATTGTGCCCTGGCTTATGTGCTTGTAGCGGGAAGCGCCGCCAGCCTGTTTCTGTTTTTTGGGGCAGGGTTGTTTGTGGGGGAAGAAGCTGTCCCGGTGCTGCGTACCTTTGCGCCGACCATTTTTGTGTACGGCATACTGGGCGTATTGAGAGGCTATTTCCAGGCCCACAGAAGTATGGCACAGACATCGGTGTCCCAGATCCTGGAACAGATTGCCAACGCGGTGGTCAGTGTGGGGGCGGCATATCTGCTGATCCAGTCCGTTATGGGAACCCTGGAAGTACCCGTGTCGGAAGCGGAACAGGTGACCCGGGCCACCAGCGGCGCAGTGGGGAGCGCTCTGGGGACCGGTGCAGGCGTCCTGGTGGCGCTTCTGTTTATGCTGGCTATTTACGGATTGAACCGTGGCCTGATCATGAGGCGGATTGCCAGGGACAGGCACAGGCAGGTGGACACCTACGGTGAAATGGTTAAGACCATCACTTTTGTGGTCATGCCCTTTATCCTGAGCACTGCCATATACAATCTCAGCGGCACGATAAATAACACGGTCTATACAAAATGGTATTTGGGCGTCAAGGAACTTGGGGCGGTGGATATTTATTCCAGATGGGGCATATTTTCCGCCCAGGCCTTGACCATATCCAATATTCCCATTGCCTTTGCCTCCGCCATGGCATCGGCAATGATCCCCTCGGTGGCGCAGCTGGTTGCGGCAAGGGATATTTACGGGGCCAGGGAGAAGATCGGCCTGGCTGTGAAAACCACCATGATCATTTCCATTCCCTGTGCGGTGGGACTTCTGGTACTGGCAAGGCCCATAACGGGGCTGCTGTTTACGAATAAGACGGCGGAAGCGGAGGACCTGGCCACAACGCTGTTGATGGCGCTGGCATTGTCCGTGGTATTTTATGCCCTGTCCACTTTGAACAGCTCTATCTTACAGGGGCTTGGAAAGGTGAATACGCCTATTATCAATGCGGCGGTTGCGCTGGCAGTGCAGACGGGACTCTCCATGGGGTTGTTGTATTGGACGAAGCTGGATCTGTACAGCATTGCCATTGCCAATACCGTGTACTCCTTTCTCATGTGTGTGTTGAATCAGATGGCCGTCCGCCGGACGGTGGGATACCGGCAGGAAATCATGCGTAGTTTCCTGATCCCCTCCATAGCGGCCGTATTTATGGGCGCCGCCGCATGGGCGGTGTACGAAGGGTTGCTGCTCCTTACGAAATCACCCCGTATATCAGTGATCCCCGGGATACTGACGGGCGCAGGGGTGTATTTCGTGATGCTGATTCTGATGCGGGGTGTGACAGAGAATGAACTGAGAAGTTTTCCCAAGGGGCACTTGCTGGTGAAGGCAGCCAGGAAGTGCAGATTGATCCGATAGACGGCCCGTTTTATTTTTTATGACAAATTATGCAATATTTGACTAATTTAGGGTTGCATATGGGCGCATAATAGGATAAAATGGAATAAGATAATCAGCTTATACGAAATCTCGTGGCTTGTGCGTACAGTATATCATTGTACTGATTGGTAAGGAAGCATGATAACCGGGAGGAGGAAGAATGGTTGAGGACGGAAAGGGTCAAAGAAATGAGGAATTGGGATTGGCTGAGGCTGAGTAATAAACTGAAGCCCGTGAGAGGTAAGATTTACATATCGGAGACAGAGAGGAGGAAGTGCAGGAGAGTAGCTGCCGTGTTTAGCGACATGTACGAGCATGAGAATCTGCTGGTGCTGGATGCGGGGCGATATGGTTTTGTAAAATTGAATGATTTCAGAGAATCATTCGGGTTTTGTGAAGTATATACTTTTACAGAAAGTAAGGAGCTATTTGAGGATTTATGGAAGGAATGGGTCAATTCGCAGCTGATTTTCCTGACGTCAGAATCCCAGTTGGCGGAGCTGGATTATGATGATATGCTTGAGGCGCTGCCTCCGTCGGTAATGAAGCGGGTGAACAGGAAAAAGCATCAGCTGATGGTGAGGGCAGGGTTGATCCCGGGAAAGGAAATGTATCCTTCCGCAGCCAGGCATTGGGGAAGGTGAGATGTATAAATGGCTTTTTGGAGCCGTTAAAAAAGCGCTTGTGGCATTTTTGCCACAAGCGTTTTTCTTACAGTGCGCCTTGCGGCGCACGTTCTGCCATATATTCTATAATACACTGTCCAAGGTTTCCAGGAGTTTCTGGATGTCAATGGGTTTTGCAATATGGCCGTTCATGCCGCACCTCAGGGCATCCTGCTTATCTTCCTCGAAGGCATTGGCAGTCATCGCTATGATGGGTATGGACGCCAGGCTGTGGTTTTCCAGCTTACGGATTTCCTGGGTTGCTTCATACCCGTTCATTACAGGCATCTGGACATCCATCAGCACGACCTGGTAATATCCCGGCTGGGACTGCTTTATCATTTCCAGGGCCACTTTGCCGTTCTCGGCAACCTCTGTGGTAAATCCGGCATCGCTCAAAATCGCCACTGCGATTTCCTGGTTAAGCTCCACATCCTCCGCCAGCAAGATACGCCCGGTATGCTGTTTTTCGGATTCCTTTGCCGACTGTTTCCCGTTACCGGCTTCCTCCGGCTGCATAGTGGACTGCAGGCAGGTCCTCAGCTCTGACAGGAACAGCGGCTTACTGCAAAATGCGGTGACGCCCGCTTCTGTAGCCTCCGACTCAATATCCGACCAGTCATAGGCTGTGAGGACGATGACCGGCGCATCCTTACCAATTTCTTTCCGAATTCTCCGGGTCACTTCCACGCCGTTCATATCGGGCAGGATCCAATCAATAATGTATACGGAATAGTCGTCGCCCCTGGTGATTGCCTGATGGGTGCGCAGCACGGCCTCTTTCCCTGACAATGTCCATTCGGCGCGCATGCCCAGCTGCCCCAGCATATAGGACACGCTGTCGCAGGTGTTAAAGTCGTCATCTACCACTAAGGCCCTGCAGTTCCGCAGCTCAGGGATGTCCTGGAGTTCTCTCGCTTCGGAGTGCAGGCGGAAGGTAAAGGAAACCGTGAATTCCGTTCCGACGCCTTGTTCACTTTCCACATGGATAGAACCGTCCATCATATCCACGATATTTTTCGTGATTGCCATGCCCAGGCCGGTTCCCTGGATCCCGCTGATGGTAGAGTTCTGTTCCCTCTCGAAGGGTTCGAAGATATGGTCCACAAATTCCTGGCTCATACCCATGCCGGTATCCTTGATTAAGAACTCGAAATTGGCATAACCGGCAGGAGCGCCGGATTTCTCCGTGATACGCATATTGATGGTGCCGCCTGCGCCCGTATACTTTACGGCATTGCTCAGAAGGTTCAGGAGAACCTGGTTCAAACGGAGCTTATCACAATAAATGTCCTCATCCAGCACATCTACCGTGTCAATCTGCAGATCCAGCTGCTTTGCGTTTACATCTGCCTGGAGAATATTGCGCAGGCCGTGTAAGATGTCCGGAAGGCTGCAGGGTTTTTCCTCCAAATGGATTTTGCCGCTCTCAATATGGCTCATATCCAATACATCATTGATCAGGCTCAGGAGGTGGTTCCCGGAGGTCATGATCTTCTTGAGGTACTCCGCAACCTGCTCCTTTTGGTCAATGTGGGCGATAGCCAGGTTGGTAAACCCGACAATGGCGTTCATGGGCGTCCGTATATCATGGGACATGTTGGACAAAAAGACGCTTTTGGCCTTGCTGGCCCTGTTGGCCTGTGAGAGGGCGGCTTCCAGCAGGTTGTTCTGCTCCATTTCCTTGCGGATTTCCCCGTCCACGCTGCGGAATCCCAGGACGATCCCAAGGTTTCCGTCGCCGATGCCCACGCTTACCGCTTTCATCTGGAAATAGATGATCTCATTATCTTTACATTTCCGGTAATTTACATAAAACAGTTTTTTGGCGGCCAGCTCCTTTCTCAGGTATTCCAGGGAGACTGCCTCACGCAGCATTTCCCGGTCCTCCTCATGCACCCATTCCTGTATGTACTCATCCATGCTTTCCTTCAGGGGGATCTCCCCGTTGAAGATATTATCGATTCCCCGCCCGTCGTTTCGGATGGGGGTCACGGTACCGGTTTCAGGGTTCACGAAACATACGAGATTAAAGTCTATGCTCAGAGCCTGTACCAATTCCTTCTGGCGACGTTCGTTTTCCTTTTCCTGGATCTTCTGGGCGGTACAGTCCAAAAGGAAACGCTGGTAGAGGAGTTCCCCGTTTTCCTTGAAGAGCTTGATATTGCCCATAACATGCAGAATGTCCCCGTTTTTATGCCGCACGCGGTACTCTACGCTGACACTGTCTCCTTCTTTGTCCAGAGTCTTGATGCATTCACGGAGTTTGTCGTTGTCTTCCGCGACGATGGAAGGCGCCACAAGGTCGAAACCGTCTGAGATCATCTCTTCCGGAGTTTCATACCCCAATATTTTGAGGGCGGCCCTGTTGATGCTTAGAATCCGTGAGCCGTCCAGGGTATGGCACAAAACGCCGCAGTCTATATTGGTAAATATGGTTTCCAATGTCTGGTTCTTTTGAATGATCTCCCGTTCATATGCCCGCTCCTGTGTCACGTCAATGGCGACGCCAACGGTGCCCATTACGCTGTTGTCCAGATTGTAGAGCGGCGACTTATAAGTCATAAGGGTTCTCATGCTCTCCCCGGCTTTGATGGTTTCTTCGGAGACGAAAGTCTGTTTCTTGGCCATGACCTCATTCTCCGACTCTATGCAGGCAGGGTCATCCTGTTCCACATCCCATATATAGGCATGCCCCTGTCCCTGTACCTGCTCCTTGGTCTTGTTTACGGTCCGGCAGAAGCTGTCGTTTACTTTCTCATGGATGCCGTTTTTGTCCTTGTACCAGACCAGGTTGGGAATATTATTTATGGTTGCATCCAGAAATTGGCTGGTCTGCCAGTAATCTTTGCTCATTTTACAGGTCTGCTGCCATCTGGAAAAGCGGAAGCGCACTTCCTCCTCTGACAGGGGTGTGATCCAGATATCCCTGACAGACGGATGGGTCCCAAAGTCAGGATCCGAAGCCAGGAGTTGTGCCTGTTCTTTATCTGCCAGTAATATGGCCTGGGTGTCGGCGCCTGCAGCTGACAACAGAGCCTGTAGCGCTTTCTTTGTGTCCTGGCCCGTCAGGTCGGCCACGATCACATCCGCCTCTGATGCCATAGCCTCGTCGGGCATGGCGCTCTCAGAGAATACATGGGTAAAGTATTCAAGTGAAGGCATCTCTTTTATCACTTCGAACGCACGGCAAGGATGCCCTGCCAGATAAATGTGAAGACAACAATTGTACATACCTTTTATCTCCTCTTTACATGTAAATGATCTAATATTTTCATTTTAGCAATTATGCAAACCTATGTCAATACGGCGGAAGCTGTTTCACGACATTCTGGTAACGGCCGGGCCGGCGCCGCCCCGGTCGTTTTGCATGGGCAGCGGCATTTGCAGCAGATGTTATTCCGATACCTGTTGTATCCCGGAGATATCGCTGTCGATGGCCATGGAGAAGTTTGTATAGTAGACCACAAACCCCGGCTTTGCCCCGCCGGGTTTTTTGACATGCTTTTTCTGGATATAGTCAATCTCCACTTTTTCCTGGTCCCGGCCCTTTGAATAGTAAGCGGCTAGTCTTGCCGCTTCCTCAAAGGTGCGGTCCGGCAGCTCTTCCGCATTGCCTAGCTTTACCACCACATGGGAGCCGGGTATTTTCTTCGCGTGGAACCACCAGTCGTTTCCCGTGGCAAATTGAAAGGTCAGGTGGTCGTTCTGGAAATTATTTTTCCCCACATACATATGGAACCCGTCGCTGCTGATGTAGTGGAAGGGTTTGCTGGTGATCTTCTGCCTTTTACCGCCGCCTTTCCTGCGGATGTATCCGCTTTCGGTAAGCTCCTCCTTGACCTCGGCCAGGTCTTCCTCGTGAAGGGCGATGTCCAGGGCGGCGGAGACGGATTCCAGATGGTCGATCTCGGACTTGACCTCTTTGGTCAATTGGGTCAGCGCCTCATAGGTCCGCTTCAGCTTGTTGTATTTGTCAAAATATTTTTTGGCGTTCTCTGTGGCGGTGAGGGTAGGGTCCAAGGGGATGGTGACCGTTTCGTTGGTGTAGTAATTCAGCGCTTCCAGGGATTTTGCGCCTGGCTTCGCGTCATAGCCATAGGTATTTAACAGTTCGCCGTAGACCCGGTAGGTCTCCCGCTTTTCCGTATCCTGCATCTGGCGCAGCTGCAGGTCGTATTTTTTCACATTGCGCTCCAGCGCCGTCTGCACGATGCGGCGCAGATCCGAGGATTTCTGGCGGATGCGGGTGAGGGTATTTTTCTCCGCATAATAATGCTCCAGCAGCTCTGACATGGAACCGTAGGGCACGAGCCTGTCCCCACCCCCGGTGTACATGGACAGGGGCAGGGCGGCAAACTCCACAGGCTTTTTGCCTGTATAGGCAATGCCGGGGGAGAAGCGTTCCTCCTTTACCGCGTTGACCATACTGGTAAATTGGCGGTACAGTGACTGGTAATCCGCTTCTTCCATGGCGGCAGTGGGGCGTTCCCCGTCGATTCCCGCCTCATAGCACAATTCCTGTGCCAGGATGGGGGAAATGCCTGTAAAACTGCCATAGAGGGCCTTAAAGGCAGGCTGGGCCCTGGAAGCGAGGGTATTCCGGAAGGTGTCATAATCCGTAGAAAGGGGATCCAGCTTGTCCTGTGTCCGGGCCACAAAATAGGGTTTTCCGGGGAGGACTTCCCTCACTGAGCTGAGGGCTGCGGATACACGCTTGATGCTGTCGATGATCACATTTTCCTCATTACAGAAAATGATATTGCTGTGTTTGCCCATAATCTCCACCACCAGGGTCTTGTGGCGCAGATCGCCCATCTCGTCCAGATGTTCTACCTGGATATGGACGATCCGCTCCAGGCCCGGCTGTGAAATGTCCGTGATCCTTCCGTTCTGCAGGTGTTTCCGCAGCAGCATGCAGAAGTTTGGGGCAGTCATGGGACTGGGTTTGTTACGGTCCGTCAGATAGATCAGGGGGAGGGAGGCCCCGGCAGAAATATACAGCCGCTTCTGCCCTGCAGGCTGCTTGATGGTAAGGAGCAGCTCGTCTTCCTCCGGCTGCGCAATCTTATAGAGCCTTCCGCCTATAAGCTCTTTTTTCATTTCCGATACTACATTCGCTATGGTAACGCCGTCAAATGCCATTTTGGATCCTCGATTCTTTCTTGTCTTTTCATTTATTATATTATATGGAAAGGATATGGTTCATGTCCGGGCCGGCAGCATGTCCGCCCGGCTGAGAATAAGTATAGCAAAAGTCCGGGGGAATGGGAATAGCAAAAGCAGGCGCTGCCAAAGATTATTTCAAGTAAGAATATTTTAATTGAAGAAACACATTCTTTGTGATAAAATGGTATCCGTGGCAGAGTTTTCCTATCAGGATTGGAGCGCTTATGATAAAGAGTATGACAGGTTTCGGCAGATGCGAGACTGCCGAGAACAACAGAAAGTTCACGGTGGAAATGAAGTCGGTGAACCACCGTTATCTGGATGTGAACATAAAGATGCCCAAAGCGCTGGGGATCTTTGAGTCCGCAGTCCGCACGGAACTGAAAAATTACATTTCCCGCGGTAAGGTGGACGTATTCATCACCTTTGAGGATCTTTCGGAGAGCCGTTCTACAGTGCGCTACAACAGAGAGGTGGCGGAGGAATACTTAAAGTATCTGAACCGGATGGCGGAGGACTTTGGGTTGGACAATGATATCCGCGTATCCGCTCTGTCCAAGTATCCGGATGTGCTTACCATGGAAGAGGCTGACGTGGATCAGGAGGAGCTGTGGACGGAGCTGCAGAAGGCGGTGGCGGGAGCGGCGAAGATGTTCGTTGAAACCCGCATTGTGGAAGGCGGGCACTTAAGGGACGACCTGATCGACAAACTGGACGGGATGGGGAAGCTGGTTGATTTTATTTCGGAAAGGTCCCCTGAGATAATTGCGGAATACAGGCAGAAACTGGAGGACCGGGTCCGGGAGCTTTTGGCCGATACCACAGTGGACGAGGGAAGGCTGCTGACAGAGGTCACCATCTTTGCGGATAAGGTCTGTGTGGATGAGGAGATCGTAAGGCTTCGCAGCCATATCGAGACTACCAGGAATACCCTGCTGGGAGGCGGTTCTATCGGCAGGAAGCTTGACTTTATCGCACAGGAGATGAACCGGGAGGCCAACACCATTTTATCAAAGGCCAGCGATTTGGAGATTTCCAACTGTGCCATCGAGTTAAAGACCGAGATCGAGAAGGTGCGCGAGCAGATCCAGAATATTGAATAGAGGTATCCTATGCTGATCCACATCGGGTTTGGGAACATTGTAAATACATCCAAGATCATAGCTATCGTAAGTCCCGATTCGGCGCCTGTAAAGCGCCTGGTGCAGGGTGCAAAGGAAAAGGGTACGGCAATCGACGCCACCCAGGGGCGCAAGACGAAATCGGTGCTGGTCATGGAGAACAGCCAGATCGTGCTGTCCGCGCTGCTGCCCGAGACTATCGCGGGCAGAGTCCATATGGGCCAGGGGGCGGAGGGAATGGAGGACGGCAGCAGGGAAGGCTGACGCTTGGAGGACATGAGGGATTAGATTGAAAAATAAGTCTGATGACTTTATTTTTCAATCGGCAATTTGAGTCAGAGCCTCAAATATGCCCTGATCGCAGATGAGAAATCGCCTGCGCGAATTTCTCATCGCGTGTCATCGCAGTAAACTGCTCTGACATGGAGGATTAGTGTGAAAAATCACACTGATGTGCTGATTTTCACACGCAAATTTGTGCTGGAGCGTCACAAATTTGTTTGATTGCAGACGCAAATTTGATATTTGCGTCGCTCCGTCGCGTAAACGCTCCGGAATGGGGATTATTATGGAAAATAAGGGAATACTCACGGTGATATCAGGTTTCTCAGGGGCGGGTAAGGGAACCCTTGTGAAGGCGCTTATTAAGAAATATGACAATTATGCCCTGTCGGTTTCCATGACCACCAGGAAACCCAGGGAGGGGGAGCGGGACGGCGTGGAATACTTCTTTACGGACAGGGAGCATTTTGAGGAGACCATCCGCCGGAACGGATTGATCGAATATGCACAGTACTGCGATAACTATTACGGTACCCCCAGGGATTATGTAGAGCGGCAGATGCAGGCAGGCAACAATGTGATCCTGGAGATTGAAATACAGGGCGCATTGAAGATCAAAGAGCAATTTCCCGAAAGCCTGCTGATATTTGTCACACCTCCCAGCGGGGAGGAATTGAAACGCAGGCTGGTGAAACGGGGGACGGAGAGCGAGGATGTGATCGCGAAGCGCCTTGCCCGTGCAGCGGAGGAATCAGAAGGCATAGAAGCCTATGATTATATAGCGGTAAACGATGACCTGGATGTCTGTGTGGAGGAGGTTCATCAATTGGTGGAGGCTTCCCGCAGGGCGCCTGTCAGAAGAGAGGCATTTATTCAACAGATCAGAAATGAGTTAAAAGCATTTGCGAAAGGAGCACAATAATGTTACATCCATCTTATTCCGATTTGATAAAGGTAGTAAACAGTGAGGTAGAACCCGGTGAGTCACCTGTGGTAAACAGCCGCTATTCCATTGTTATGGCGACTTCAAAAAGAGCAAGGCAGATCATTGCGGGGGAGGATCCCCTGGTGATTGCCAAAGCGGGTAAGAAACCCCTCTCTGTTGCGGTAGACGAGTTGAACCAGGGGGCCATTAAGATTTTAGGCGACGAAGAATAAAAGCGGAGGTAGCTGGTTTTTGCCAGCTACTTTATTATCAGGAAGGTTTTTTATGAAAATACTGTTTGTATCGCTGGGTTGTGACAAGAATCTGGCGGATACGGAAATGATGTTGGGAATGCTCAGGGACAGGGGATATTCCTTTACGGACGACGAAGCGGAAGCGGAGGCGGTGATCGTAAACACCTGCTGCTTCATCGGCGATGCCAAGGAGGAAAGCATTCAAGCGCTGCTGGATATGGCGGAGCTGAAGGACAGCAGCCAACTCAGGGCGTTGGTTGCGGCAGGCTGCCTGGCACAGCGCTACCGGGAGGAGATCCAGAGAGAGATCCCCCAGGTAGATGCCATAGTCGGGACTATGGCCATTGAAGAGATTGCGGATGCCCTTGACGGGATACTGGAAGGAAGGCCCGGGAACCATTACCGTGAACTGGACAGCGCGCCTCCGGTTTACCGGAACAGGATGCTCACCACAGGCGGGCATTACGCTTATTTGAAGATAGCGGAAGGCTGTAACAAGCGCTGTACTTATTGTATTATCCCCAAGGTCAGGGGAGGCTACAGGAGCATCCCCATGGAAGAACTGGAAGCCCAGGCCAGGGTGTTGGCGGACCAGGGCGTAAAAGAATTGATCCTGGTGGCCCAGGAGACGACTCTGTACGGCACGGATCTGTACGGCAGGAAATGCCTGCCCGAACTTCTCCGCAGGCTGGCCCGGGTCAGCGGTCTTTATTGGATCAGGCTTCTGTACTGTTATCCCGAGGAGATCACGGAGGAACTGGCAGAGACCATTGCTGCAGAGCCAAAAATATGCCATTATCTGGATATCCCTATCCAGCATGCATCCGACGGGGTGCTGAAGCGTATGGGCCGGCGGACTACGGAGGAAGAGCTGCGGGAGCAGATAGGGAGGCTGCGGGAAAGGATTCCCGATATTTGCCTGAGGACTACACTGATCAGCGGTTTCCCCGGAGAGACCCAGGAGGATTTCGAGGAGCTGTACCGTTTTGTCAATGAGATGGAATTTGACAGGCTGGGGGTGTTCCCCTATTCTCAGGAGGAAGACACGGCGGCGGCAGAGATGCCTGGCCAGATAGAGGAATCCGTAAAGGAAGCGCGCAGGGACGAGCTGATGGAGCTTCAGCAGGCCATTGCTTTCGAAAAGGCGGAGGATATGGTGGGCAGGGTCTTGACCGTCATGGTGGAGGGAAAGGTGGCAGACGAGGATGTGTATGTCACAAGGACTTACCGGGACGCGCCGAACGTGGACGGATATCTGTTTTTGAATACAACCGCGAATCTGATGACGGGAGATTTTGTGAAGGCCCTGGTGACGGATTCCAATGAATATGATCTGATAGGCGAGGTATATCATGAGTAGTGTGAAGAGCAGTATGGAAACCAAGGGTAAAATGAACCTGCCCAATAAACTGACCATCTTCAGAGTCATACTGATCCTGCCCTTTGTGGCGGTGCTCCTTGGAAATTATCACGGATGGAGCTGGTTTACGGCTCTTTTTGGCGGGATCATGGAGTATTCGGATTATATTGCCCTGGGGATCTTTGTGGTTGCCAGCCTGACGGACCTGGCCGACGGCAAGATCGCCCGGAAATACAATCTGGTAACCAATTTCGGGAAATTTATGGACCCGCTGGCAGATAAGCTGCTGGTCTGTGCGGCGCTGATCGCATTGACGGAGATGGGCAGGATCCCCTCCTGGGTGGTGATCATTATCATCAGCCGGGAATTTATCATCAGCGGCTTTCGGCTCATCGCCTCCGACAACCATGTGGTGATCGCGGCCAGCTACTGGGGGAAATTTAAGACTACTTTCCAGATGGTTATGATCTGCCTGATGCTGGTGAATAACGGCCATTTTCTGTCCGGCAATACGGAGGAGCTGCAGCTGGCCACGGATATCGTTATGTGGATTGCGCTGGCCCTGACGGTAATTTCCCTTGTGGACTATCTGGTGAAAAATAAGGACGTTATGAAAGAACAGAAATAGATACCCGGGGTCTTTCTTTCCGGCGGATACCGGAAGAGCAATGTGAAGAAGGGCATTGGGACGTGAGCCGGCTTGGGACAGGTAGGATTTATGGAAAGCCTGCCTGGGGGAAAGGGAGGAAACAATGACGGTAGAACTGATCTGTGTGGGTACGGAACTGTTGCTTGGAAATATTGTAAACACCAATGCGGCCTATCTGGCCGAAAAGTGTGCGGGACTGGGACTATCCTGTTATTTCCAGACGGTAGTGGGAGATAACGCGGAGAGGCTTTCCATGGTGCTGAGGACAGCCATGGAGCGTTCCGATATTGTGATCCTTTCCGGCGGGCTGGGGCCCACGGAGGACGACCTGACCAAGGAAGTGGCGGCGGAAGTCTGCGGCAGGGAGCTGGTGATGCATGAACCCAGCAGGAAGAGCATTGAGGAGTTTTTCGAGAAGCGGGGAACCGTCCCCACGGAGAATAACTGGAAGCAGGCTATGATGCCTGAGGGCGCCATTGTTTTGGACAATCCCAACGGTACGGCGCCTGGTGCGGTGATGGAGACGGAACAGGCGAAGGTAGTGCTCCTGCCGGGGCCGCCTAATGAGCTGTATCCCCTGTTTGAAGAGAAAGTGGAACCCTATCTGCGGAAAATGACGCCTCAGGTCATCTGTTCCCAGACAGTGAAAATCTGCGGCATGGGGGAGAGCAGGGTGGAGACCATGGTGAAGGATTTGATCGACGGGCAGACCAACCCTACCATTGCCACTTATGCCAAGACCGGGGAGGTCCATATACGTGTCACTGCAGCGGCAGAAGACCAAAAGGCGGCAGGTAAGCTGATCAAACCTATGGTCAAGGAGTTGAAAGCGCGTTTTGGCAACAATATCTACACCACGGAGGAGGATACCACACTGGAGAAGGCCGTGACGGACCTATTGATAGCCAATGATCTGTCATTGACCTGTGCGGAGTCCTGCACGGGAGGGTTGCTTTCCGGCAGGCTTGTCAACGTGCCGGGGGTGTCGGAGGTTTATAAGTCAGGATATGTCACCTATTCGAATAAAGCGAAGCGGAAGCTGTTGGGCGTCAAAAAGTCCACGCTGCAGAAATATGGCGCGGTCAGTGGGCAGGTGGCGGAGGAGATGGCTAAGGGGGCGGCTTTGTTTTCCAAAGCGGATGTCGCCGTGGCTGTGACCGGCATCGCAGGGCCTGACGGCGGAACGGAAGAGAAGCCTGTGGGCCTGGTGTATATAGCCTGTTGCGTAAAGGGTAAGGTCACGGTGAAAAAATACCAGTTCAGCGGGAACCGCGGCAAAGTGAGGGAGTCCTCCGTCGCCGCAGCTCTGTCCCTGATGCGGAGCTGTATCCTGGAATATTTCAGTAAGGTGACCTTCGGGAAAAAGGATTAAGAGCGTGCATACGCGAAAGTAATGCAAAGGAATTTTCAGCATATGGTGATAACGGGCAGGCGGCAATTTGAACTTTCCAAAAGACAGGAGGCCCTTCTGGTCCTGTTTCTTTTGGGCATAGGTATTTTCATACGTGGGTTTCATTTCGGGATGTCGCCGGTGGGGGTCCACCAGGACGAGGCGATGACTGCCGTTGATGCGCTGGCGCTTTCCGAATACGGAACGGACCGGTATGGGATGCGTTTTCCCGTGCACTTAACGGCATGGATCAGCAGCCAGCAGAGTGTGCTGTTAGCATATTGTATGGTGCCCTTGATCAAGGCCTTTGGCTTCTCTACGGTAACCATCCGGCTGCCTATGCTGATTGTGAGCAGCCTGGGGATTCTGGCGCTGTATTTTCTGGGAAAGCACTTGGGCGGGGTCAGGACGGGTGTGCTGCTGCAACTTCTGGGGGTGATATGCCCCTGGCATTACATGCAGAGCAGGTGGTCTTTTGACTGTAACATGTTTCCCCATATGTTTCTGTTCGGGGTCTGTTTTTTGATCTCCGGGGTGAGGAGAAAGTGGATGCTTTATGTGTCCATGGTCTTTTTTGCCCTGTGCTGCTATAGTTATGGCGTGGCGGATTATTCTGTCCCGCTGTTTTTGCTGGCTGCAGCCGCCTACCTGCTGATGCGGAAGCGGATTGGCATAAGGCAGCTGGTAATCTGTTTTTGTATTTTTACGGTGATTGCATTGCCCGAGTACCTGTCCATGGCACTTACGGTTTTGGGCGGCGAATCCATTGAGACACCGCTTTTTACAATTCCTTCTTTTTTACAGAGCAACCGGGGAGAGGATATCCTGCTTACCAATTTTTCCTGGGCGCAGCTATGGAAAAACGTGGTTTCCATGGTGAGCGTAGCCTGGGGGAATGGGGATAAGAGCGCTACCAACACCATAGTCCGCTTCGGCCCGGTCTATTATCTCACGGTGGGTTTCTTTATCCTGGGCCTGGCAGTGATGGGAATCAGGCTGTACAGGGGAAGGGGACAGCGGAATGCGGAGGCGGGGTCGGAAACGACGGGAACAACAGAAACGAGGGGACTGGCCTACACGATACTGTTGTTCTGGCTCTTTATGGGGATCTGGGTAGGCGTGGTCACCAAGGAAGTGACCATCAACCGTATCAATGTGATCTTTTATGTGATCCTTGCTATCGGGGCAGTGGGAATCGACTGGTGCATTACAAAACGGAAATTGCTGTTTCTGCCCATAGGGGCCTATTACGGTGTCTGCGCATTGCTTTTTGCCGCCACCTATTTCGGTTCATGGGCGGATGTCAGCCGCATCTATTATTATGACCCCTATGTCCAGGCTTTGGAGTTTGCAGAGAATTTTGAGTGTGATGTCTATCATATTACGCCGGATCCCCAGGGGGAGGGCGTGGGCGCTGTTGGAGAGATCCTGACCATGTACTGCCATGAGATAGACGCCTTGTATTATCAGGGCGTCAGCAATTTTCAGGCGGGAGTGGAAAGGCTGCCATACAGGGATAGATATCTGTATGCGGACGTATCTGAGGAGGTCCTGGCGGCGAATGCAGGGAAGGCGGTGGTATACCTGGTAAATGCCAATTTCCTGCATCTGTTTGACGGGGAGAGGTATGATATTACATCCTTCTATGACAATTACTTTGTGATCGTTGAAAAGTGAGCGCCCGCCTTGGCGGGCACTCAAATCAGGGGTGTGAGATTTTCGGAAAATTTTATGGTTACAGTTCACACGTCAGTCGTACCCAGATAAATTTATGCTTGCATAAGAAGTTATCTGGGTACGAACGGAGCGCCTTTTTATGAGCAAAAACAGCTGCGCAGCAGCGGCGGGCACTGAAAGTGCGGTTTTGCGAATGGCGCGTGTGAACCAATGTCAGTAAGTTAAGGAAGAGATTAAGCAGCCTTAAGGTACCT
>CANRWO010000003.1 GCA_947643615.1 uncultured Lachnospiraceae bacterium | reverse complement strand
AAGAATAAGTCTGTAAGCTGTTTTTCTTGCTTACAAACTTATTATACGAGGAGTTTATAGCTATGAATCCGCGGAGGGGGAGAGTGATCGACTGACAGCATGTTACGAGTATGACAGTATCATCCTTCCGGCTACGGAGAAACAGGGCAGCTCCTTTGGGGGGTGGTACTACGACCCCGGATTTGAGCTTCCGGCGGGGGCCCCCGGGGACAGCATCGTCCCCGGGACGGATTTGACACTGTATGCCCAATGGGTGGACCTGAGGCTCCGTGGGGAGGACAATTATCAGGCCAACGGCGGGAAAGGGGCGGTGGATCTTTCCTGGGAGCAGACAGACGGGAAGGACAAATGGTATTTGTTGTACCAAAGCACGGACGGGAAAAACTGGGATAAGATTTACCGTGCGGAGGAGATAGGTAAAGAAAAAACAGAGACGGTGGCAGGTTCCTGTGAGGGAAGTCCCCGAACCTTTACCGTGAAGGATGCCGGCTTGTATACCTTGACGGCTGCCGGGGCCCAGGGAGGCAGTTACGGCAGCCATGCCGGCGGGCAGGGCGGAAGCGCTGCGGCTGTGTTCTGGCTGGAATGCGGAGAAACGTTGACATATACGGTGGGCGGAACGGACGGATATAACGGGGGCGGCAAAGGAGATATGTATACGGACGGAGGAGGCTGTACGGTAGTCACTTCGGATCGGAAAGGTGTGCTGCTGGTTGCCGGAGGAGGCGGCGGGGCCACCGAAGCAGGGGCAGGCGGAGCCGGGGGAAGCCAGAGCG
Organism: uncultured Lachnospiraceae bacterium; assembly: GCA_947643615.1. Classification (GTDB taxonomy): domain Bacteria; phylum Bacillota; class Clostridia; order Lachnospirales; family Lachnospiraceae; genus Acetatifactor. Next base: position 119,676 of record CANRWO010000003.1, on the reverse strand, counting down.
GCCTGCTTGGAACGGGATATGGCGGCGGATCCGGAGGCGCCGGAGGGGGAGGCGGTTACAGAGGCGGCGCCGCAGGAGAACGGATCGTGCATCGGCATGAGGATTCCTGTTACCGGGATTCTTCATATAATGGCCTGGAGGGAGCATTGCTTTCCCACAAAATAGACTATCATGTGGCCATCGGGCACGATTCGGAGGATTATGAATGTGATCGGTGCTACCAGTATGTCCTGCGGATGGCTGGGAACAAGGCCAATCCGATTCCGGTGAGAGGGAACACTTCTGCCGACGTACAGGCGGTGCTCTGGAAGCAGATCTGCAGGAATGGTGAGCTGTGGCAGGACTCCTGCCTGCGGATATATGACCAGGACGGAAGATGCTTTTTCAGCCGGGATTTAAGCGGTCTCCTCCATAACAGCGGCGTGCTGAAACGGGAGATCCTTGACAGGCAGGAGAGGGCATGGCGGCAGGACGGTACCAACCTGCTTTTCCCCCGGTTCCATACGGAATTTGTGTGGATGCTGCCGGAAAAGGATGAGGATGGACAGGATAACGGAGGGCATACAAAGTATTGGTCGGTCAGGGGCGACAACGGCACATCCAGGGTCATGGGAGAATTTAAGAGCATGGAAGGGGCCCCTGTGGTGCAGCTTGGAGGGAACGGCACCGGGGGAGATTATCCTCTTTTCCCGGAACGTGCTTTTCAGGCTACGGGTGATACGGGGTATCATTTGGAAAACACGCCTTTATTTTTTGTCAGGAGTGTAGGATGTGTTGAAACAGGGGTGCTCCTCAATTACACCATAGATATCCCGGCGGGTGTCACGGGAATTTACGTGGAGGCCCTGTCCAGGGGAGGGTCTGCCATTTCCCATGACACTGTGAATGCCATGATCACGGAAGTAAATCTTCGGGGCGGACGGGAGACCGTATGCGGCATGGCGGAGGGACAGGTGATCGCATCCAGTCCTTCCTATGGCGGCAGCAGTTATGTAAATGAAGAGTATGCGTATTCTTATACAAAACAACCGGGAACCCAAAAGGGGGACGGCAGCTTCGGAATGCAGTCCATATCCGTGGGGTTTACGGATGGGCACAGCCTGGAGGGTGTCCGGGCCACAGACCTGGAAGCGCCTGACCCGGTGGCTATGGAATCCATAAAAAAGGAAGGGTTGGCAGCAGGCATGGTCCTGGTGACATGGGAGGAGCCGGAAGACCGTGGAACGGCATATTACCATATGGCGGAATCCTATTTTGCCGGTGTCGGCCAGGCTTTATGCCGCTCCAACGAAACAGTGAACACGCTGGTATCGGGAGTAAAGGGGTATTATTGTTGTGTGGACGAGATGGAAGATACAGAGGCAACAGCCGGGGCAGAATATACAAAGGCGCCGGAACTGGCGGTGGAGGTTGGGGACAAGGCCTGCTATCTGCATATTGCTGCGGTGGATGTGGCCGGAAATATAAGCGAAACCGTCCATGTCCTCCTGGATGCCGATGCGGCGGCCAGGCCTCTGCACACGGAGCCGCTTACCATTGCGGCGGATGGGGATAATATTTACCCCGCAGGGGAGCGCAGCTGGTATGTCCGCAGTGATGGGGCAACGCCGTTTACACTGGGGTATCGGGGATATATTGACGGTAGGGCAACAGATCGTTATCAGATCAACCACGCCCTTTTCGTCTCCCGGGAACGGGAGGACCCGGTTCCCGTTTGCAGCCGTATCTCCGTCCGGAATCAGGCAATCTCGCCCGGAGAGCTGAGGGTCCCGGACAGGCTGTTGGATTTCTCAGCAGAAAATGAGACATATCTGGCGTATTATCCCTATACGCAGGCATTCCGTGAGGACAGGAACCGTATCCTCTCGGTCACTCAGAAATACACATTGGAAGAAGCCGCATCGGGAAAAAGGGTAGAAGTATATCCCCGGGCGGGGGCCCAATGGATGGGGAGTATGTTTTATTCGGCACAGGAAGAAGACCAACGGCATGGGCTGGTATTGATCGGCGACGGGGAACCGCCTGTGATCAGCGGGATGGATCTCCTGCGGAACCTGCCTCTTATCGACCGGAGGGTCAATGCCCCGGTTTTAAGCCTTACCGCCGCGGATGAGCTAAGCGGTGTCAGGGATTTCTATCTGATGGTCTATAATACGGACAATAATTGCAGCAGGAAGATATTACCTGACGATGGGGGATTGATACAGGTGGAGCTGACGGCGGCGGATCCGTTGTTCTCCGGGGATTTCACGGCAGTGGCCTATGCGGCGGACAATGTGGGAAATGAAATAAGTGTGGCCGGAGAAACCACGGAATTTGGGTTGACGGCTCAGGTAGAGAGAATCCTGTCACCTCATACCCCTGTGTTCCAAAATGGGGAAAGCGGTGTATTGCATATTTCGGCATGGGGGTATCCCGACTATGTGGAGATAGAATTTCCACCGGAAATGGCGGAACAGGATCCCGGATTGAACCGGCGGATCGAATATGCAGGCAGTCCAAAGTATTGTCAGGAAGAGGAGGTGCAATTTATGATCCCTTTATACACTCCCGCAAATGGGGAATATACGGTCACCGTGAGGGCGTACAAGGGTGACAGGAAGCTGGAGAAATATCCCGAACTCAGTGTTGTAGAGGTAAGCGGAACGGTCTTGGATGATTTCCGCACCAGGCTCCGGTGAGGGCGGTGTTATGGGGCATTCTGTGGTGCAGTCTGCTATTCGGCTGCATCACGGATCTCAGGAGCCAAAGGGTATATAATTTCACCTGGTGGTTCGGCGGCCTGGCAGCCGGCGGACTGCTGTGGAAGAGCCTTTGCCCGGGGAAGGCGGAGGTGCTGTGGCAGCTGGCCCTTTTTATGGCGCTTCAGATGTGGATGTTTTCCCGTATGTACGGTAAGGCGGATTGCTATGCGTTCTGTGTTTGTGCCATAGCGGAGGCTGCGCTGGGAATGGGGTTTAGGGGTTATCTGAAACTGATGCTCCTGGCGCTTATGCTGCTTTTTCCGGTGCAGCTTTTCAGGCGCAACATTGCCAGGGACGGAAATCTCAGGCATCCGGTGGCGTTTCTTCCATATATTAGTGTGGCGTTTGGGTTACACATTGCCGTAATACATACAGGTAATTGTCCGGCAATATCGTTTATGAATTACAGAATGCATATTTATGCAAATATAGGTTGCTTTTTCAATTAAAAAATGCTATATTGATGCAGGTATGCGGTAGTAAGCATAGCGGATTGGAGGAAAATATTATGAAAAAGTTAGTGGCATTGTTGACGGCAGCAGTTCTGTGTGTGGCAGGGCTGACAGCCTGCGGTTCAGGAGATACCCCTGCAAATGCGGATTCCCAGGCGGCAGGCGGCAGGCCTGTATTGGTGGTAGGGACCAATGCGGAATTCCCTCCCTTTGAATATGTAGGGGATAACGGGGAGCCGGATGGTTTTGATGTGGCTCTGATCAAAGCAGTTGCGGACAAGATGGGTATGGATGTGCAGATGGAGAATATGGAGTTCGGCTCCCTTGTCTCTGCCATCGGCACAAAAATTGATGCGGCCATTGCAGGTATGAGTATTACGGAGGAGCGTCTGTTAGAGGTGGATTTCTCCGACGAGTACTATGAGGCAGTTCAGTTTGTAGTAGTCCCTGCAGGCTCTGAGATTGCAGCAGCAGCTGACCTGGAGAATAAGACCATCGGTGTGCAGCTTGGCACTACCGGACACACTATCGCCGATGAGTCGATTACCGGCGCGGATGTAAAGACGTATAACAAGGCATTGGATGCGGTGAACGATTTGATAAATGGCAGGGTTGACCTGGTCATTATTGACAAGAATCCCGCGGAGGTTTTTGAGGAGCAGTTCTCCGGGCAGGTGGAGATCATAGACGGCGCACAGTTTGGCTTTGAACCTGAATTTTATGCCATTGCGCTTCCCAAGGGCAGCGAAATGGTGGAAAAAGTAAACGCGGCGCTGGCGGAACTGAAGGCTGACGGCACTTTTGACGCTCTGGTTGCGGAGTATATCCAGTAGTAACAGCAATATATGGGTTATCCTGGCATTTATGGAAAGGGCGCAGGGTTATCCGGGGGAAATGATCTGAGGATAACAGGAGAGACAGCAAATGAAAAGGGAGAAGAGCGCGGAAGAGAATAGGCATGCCACCAGGAAGGTGGCCTATAGCGCCCAGATTGTAGTAGCACTTGTTTTGATAGCTGCCATTTGCGGGATTGCCTGGCTTGTCTGGGGAGTGTGGAAAGGGATGGACGGAACCAGCACCTTATTTTCACTTCAGGCCATTGTGACAGGCATCGTATGTATCTTTTTCCTCATAGTGCTTGTCTGCAGGCTTATCAAGTCCGCACCCGAAACGGTCAGTGAAATAGAGTATGAGAGGAAGAGGCAAAACGTAAGGGATGAGCTTTTCCTAGGTGACTATTTTGTTTTGGATACGGAGCTCCGCGAGGCTATGACCCATATCCTGCATTTGATAGAAAACAAGCTTTATTCCGAGGCGGACGAGAAATGCATCAAGCTGCTGGAAGATTGCTATATCCCGGAGGAACAGGCGGCCATACTTTACTGCAGGGAGATCTGCAGGGAAGAGATGGGTTACACCAAGGAAGCTATCTCTTACGGTGAGAAAGCGGTATCTCTGAGGAAAGGCTATTTTCCTGCCCTGATGGAGACTGCAAGTCTCTATATGAAGATCAATAAACTGGCGGCAGCGGAACAATTCCTGTCGGAGGCGCAAAAATCCAGTCCCCGGGATATACGTCCCCTTTTTATGCTACACCAGGTATACACTGCCCAAAACCGCCACAGGGAGGCGCTTGATGCTGTGATGCGTTGTGAGGAGATGGCTCCTAACTCTGTGGATATCGCCGCCTGCGTCTGCCGGGCAGCACTGAAATGCGGGGAAACCGATATTGTAAATTCCCGTATGCGGAAGTGTGCGGATGCGCGTTATAAGGATTATGCCGCTCTGCGGAAAGAAGTGCGGGGATACTGATTTCTGTTATTTTTTGGGGATAATGGTTGTGCCATTATCCTCTTTTTGGTATGATAGTACTTGTTGGGTTGTGGAAAATAATTAATAGACTGTGCGTTGGCTGCCGGGGCCGGCAGCGCTTGTCAGGGTACAGGGAGGTTAGGGATGGAACAATCTGAATTGATCAGGAAAATTACGGCGGCATTTCTCACCGGTGACCGGTGGATGTTATACCTGAAAGGCCTGGGGATCACCATGCAGGTGGCTGTCATGGCGGCAGTCCTGGGGGTCATCATCGGTACGGTAGCCGCATTTATGAAAATTTCCGTGAGAAAAAACGGGAAGAAGACGATATTGGCGCATATTGCCAATATATACATAGATATTATCCGGGGGACGCCGTCCGTGCTGCAGGTGATGATCATGTATTTCGCCATTCTCGCAAGCAGCAAGAACGGAGTCCTGATTGCAGGCCTTTCCTTTGGGATCAATTCCGGCGCATATGTGGCGGAGATCATCCGTGCCGGCATCCTGGCTGTGGACAAGGGGCAGACGGAGGCAGGGCGCTCGTTGGGGTTGTCCAATTTCCAGACTATGTGCAGCATCGTGATTCCCCAGGCATTTAAAAATGTCCTGCCGCCGCTGGTAAACGAGTTTATCGTTTTGCTGAAGGAGACGGCTATTGTGGGTTATGTGGGACTTTCCGACCTGACGAGGGTAGCGAACCAGATCGCATCTAAGACCTATGACTTTTTCACCCCTATGATCGGCGCTGCCGTTATATATTTTGTGATTATAAAGATTTTGACAAAATTGCTGGACAGGCTGGAAAGGAGGATGCGCAGAAGTGATAATCGTTAAGGAATTGTACAAACAATTTGAAGAGAATCAAGTGTTAAGGGGTGTCAACTACCATATCCATCCCGGGGAAAAGATTGTGGTGATCGGGCCGTCCGGATCCGGTAAAAGCACGTTCCTGCGCTGCCTGAATTTGCTGGAAACTCCCACTGGCGGTGAAATATGGTTTGACGGACAGAAGATTAACGATCCCAAAGTAAACATTGACGAAGTGCGCCGCCATATGGGAATGGTGTTCCAGCATTTTAATTTGTTTAACAATCTGACCATTATGAATAATATAACCCTTGCTCCCGTGAAGCTGAAGCTGATGACGGAGGAGGAGGCTAAGGAGAATGCTTTGAAGCTTCTGCGCCGTGTGGGGTTGGAGGAGAAGGCGGATGCCTATCCCAGTTCCCTCAGCGGCGGGCAGAAACAGAGAATCGCCATTGTGCGTTCCCTTGCCATGAATCCCAAAGTTATGTTATTTGACGAGCCTACCTCTGCCCTGGATCCGGAGATGGTGGGAGAAGTGCTGGAAGTGATGAAGGAGCTTGCGGACAGCGGCATGACTATGGTGGTGGTGACCCATGAGATGGGATTTGCCAGGGAAGTGGGGACGAAGGTATTATTTATGGACGAAGGTAATATTATGGAAGAGAACACCCCCGCAGAATTTTTCAGCCATCCTAAGAGTCCCAGGCTGCAGGAATTCTTATCGAAGGTGCTGTGACGTAATGCGGTACAGTACACCAGGTTTACTATTGAAAAGAGGAGAGGCAAGGGTAGACTATGATTACGATTTCCCTCTGTATGATAGTGAAAAATGAAGAAAAGATCCTGGCCAGGTGCCTGGACAGCGTGGCTGACCTCTGTGAAGAGATCATCATTGTGGATACGGGTTCTACGGACAGGACAAAGGACATTGCCGGAAAGTATACGGACCGGATTTTTGATTTCCCATGGATAGATGACTTCAGCGCGGCGAGAAATTTTGCATTTTCCAAGGCCACACAGGAATATATCTATTCTGCCGATGCGGATGAAGTCCTGGATGAGGAGAACAGGCAGAGGTTTCGGGTGATGAAGGAGGCTATGCTGCCGGAGATCGAGATTGTCCAGATGAAGTATGCCAATCAAATGAGGTTCGGTACGGTGTACAATTTCGACGAAGAATACCGTCCCAAGCTGTTTAAGAGGCTGCGTGAATTCGTATGGACGGAACCCATCCATGAGACGGTAAGGCTGGACCCGGTGGTGTATGACAGCGATGTGGTCATTATGCATCTGCCGGAAAGCAGCCATGCAAAGCGAGACCTTGCCAATTTCCACAGGCATGTCTCAGAGGGTTACCGTCTGCCCCGCAGGCTCCACAATATGTATGCCAGGGAGCTGCTGATGGCAGGAGACCAGGAGGATCTTGCCCGGGCATCGGTTTTTTTCCAGCAGTCTGCAGCGGATGAAAACCGAAGCGGTGACGAGATGCTGGAAGCGTATTGTGTGGTGGCCAGGGCGGCCAGGCTGGATAAAGATATGAGGGCCTTTTGCAAATATACGTCTAAAGCGCTGGCAATGGGCGCATGCTCTGAAATCTGCTGTGAACTGGGAATGTTTTACGAGGAGGCGGAGGACTATGAGGAAGCTGCGCTGTGGTATTACAATGCGGTGTACGAGACACAGCCGGCCCTGCAGCGCGCATGCGGTGGTGAAATCGGCCTGGAGGGACTGATCCGGTGCTATCAGGCTCTCGGCTGCCGGGAACAGGCGGAAAATTACCGCCGGGACCTGGAACGGCGGAGGTCGGAAATCTAAGCCTGAGCCGCGGATGTGCTTTGGCTATAGTACAAAAGCAGCTTGTTTTATGCAGCATTTTTCATCAGGATTTGAGTTGCGGCGGAACTGCGGCATGGCATTTCCTGTGAAATGATAGGTCAGGATAATCATGGAGGTTGTCATGGAATGGGAGAATAATGTACGGAAAGTAGTGCCATATGTGGCCGGTGAACAACCCAATAAACCGGGTATAATAAAGTTAAATACGAATGAGTGCCCGTATCCTCCGGCGCCCGGCGTACAGAAGCTGGCAGCGCAGATGGACTGCGGCGCGCTGAGGTTATATCCGGATCCCAACACGGCGCCGCTTGTGGATGCGCTGGCGGAATATTACGGCGTGGAACCCGGGCAGGTATTTGTGGGAGTGGGGTCTGACGATGTGCTGGCAATGGCATTCATGACTTTTTTTAACAGCAGCCAGCCTATTCTATTCCCGGATGTCACCTATTCTTTTTATGATGTGTGGGCGGAGCTTTTCAGGATTCCTTACCGTACCTGCGCGTTGGACCATGATTGGCATATCCGGCCGGAGGATTACCGGCAGCCTAACGGCGGCGTGGTCTTTCCCAACCCCAATGCCCCCACGGGCCTTGCAGAAAGCCTGGAAACGGTGGAGGAGATCATACAGGCGAACCGGGATGTGGTGGTGATCGTAGATGAGGCTTATGTGGACTTCGGCGGAGTCAGCGCATTATCCCTGCTGGAAAAATATGAGAATCTGCTGGTGGTGCAGACCTTTTCAAAGTCCCGTTCCATGGCCGGTTTAAGGGTTGGTTTCTGTATCGGCAGCAAGAAGCTGATCGGGTACTTAAATGACGTGAAGTTTTCCTTTAATTCCTATACCATGAATTATCCCTCCCAGCTTTTGGGCGTGGAAGCCATCAGGGATGACGCTTATTTTAAGTCGGTTACATCGAAAATCGTAGATACCAGGGAGCGGGTCAAGAGAGAGTTGACGGAGCTGGGGTTTGTATTTCCGGACTCCAGGGCAAATTTCATTTTCGCATCCCATAAGACGGTACCCGGGGAGAAAATTTTCAAGGCTCTCAGGGAGGCGGATATTTATGTGCGTTATTGGAACAAGCCAAGGGTGGACAATTCCGTGCGAATCACAATCGGTACGGATCAACAGATGGATCGACTGATTGCATTTCTGAAAGGATTTCTGGCGGAAGCCGGTTGATAGTTGAAACGAATAAATATAGAATGGAGAAGAGGTTTTTTATGGTCAAAAGTATTTTAAAAGGTATGTTAATCGGTATTGCAAATATTATCCCCGGTGTCAGCGGCGGAACCATGATGGTGTCCATGGGCATCTATGACAAGCTGATCCATTGCATCACGCATCTTTTCAGTGAGTTTAAGGAAAGTGTCAAATTTCTTTTCCCCATTGCCATTGGCATGGGAATCGCCATTATTGCAAGCGCTTTCGGGTTGGAATGGCTGTTTGAAAGCTTTCCGGTGGAGGCCAACCTACTGTTTATCGGCCTGATCCTCGGCAGCCTGCCTATTATGTGGAAAAATGTAAAAGGAAATAAGATTCGGGCAGGCCATTTGATTGCGGCTCTGGCATTTTTTGCCTTGGTTGTAGGGATGGCTGCCTTTGGCGGTACAGAAGGCGCGGCTGCTGATCTGTCTTTTGGGGTGGTGAATGTGCTGAAGCTTTTTATAGTGGGAGTGATTGCTTCCGCCACCATGGTAATTCCTGGTGTCAGCGGTTCCATGGTGTTGATGCTGATGGGGTTTTATCAGCCTGTACTAAGCGCTATTACGGATTTCATCGAGGCCCTTACCAGCTTTGACATGGACGGGATTCTTGCCGGAATCGGCATTCTGGCTCCCTTTGGCATCGGTGTGGTGGCAGGGATTTTCGCAGTTGCAAAGTTGGTGGAGGTTATCTTTGAAAAATATCCGCTGTATGCATATTGGGCGATTATCGGCCTGGTGGTGGCGTCACCCGTTGCCATTGCGCTTATGGGAGGCTTTGCAACCCTGAGCGGCATGGGCGCAGTGATGATTGCCCACTTAGTGGCCGGCGCGGCTGCATTGGTGGTAGGTTTTTCCGTGGCTATGAAGTTAGGGGAATAATGAGTGGGCATTTCCCCTCCGGATATGGGCTGCGGCATGGAGGAAGCGGTTAAAATGGATGCATATGGGGATTTTTCGGCAGTTTATGACGAGCTTATGGATAATGTGCCATATGGCCAGTGGAGTGAGAGGCTGCATGAGCTGATAGGAAAATACGGCGTGTCGGAGCCTGTGCGGGATGCGGAGGACAAATTGGACTCGGAGCGCAACCTGGTATTGGATCTGGGATGCGGCACAGGCACGCTGACAGAGCTGATGTACCGCAAAGGATATGACATGATTGGGGTGGATGTCTCCGGGGATATGTTGAATGTGGCTATGGAAAAAAGAGCGCAGAAGGGGGATTCCATTCTCTATCTGAACCAGGACATGCGGGAACTGGAGCTGTACAGCACGGTGGGGACGGTGTACAGCGTCTGCGATTCCTTAAATTATATTTTGGAAGAGGAAGAGCTGTCCGCCGTTTTTTCTCTGGTAAATAATTATTTATATCCCAAGGGAATTTTTATTTTTGACTTTAACACGGTATATAAGTACGAAAAGGTGATCGGTGATACCGTTATAGCGGAAAACCGGGAGGATTGCAGCTTTATCTGGGAGAACTTTTACGATCCGGAGAGTGAGATCAACGAGTACGATTTGACCCTTTTCATAAGCCGGGAAGGCAGCCTGTTTGAAAAAATTACGGAGACGCATTACCAGAGAGGGTATCGGGCAGAGCAGATGAAAACGTTGGTGGAGTGCGCAGGAATGAAGGTCTTGGAGATAAAGGATGCGGATACGGGAGAAGAAGTGACTGGGGAGAGCCAGAGAATCTATATTGTGGCGCAGGAGCAGGGAAAGTGAACCAAAATCGTTAATGAAGGAAGCCCGCTCAATCATTTATATCGAGAAATGCCGCATTATTCATAGATTTATATAATAGTTTTCAAATATAAAAGGGGTAAACGAATGACATTACAGGTGAACTGTAACGGGTAGGTCTTATAGGAGAGACAGGATGAATTTTATTGATAAGGCACTGGCTGATAGAGAGAATCGGAGTGACGATGATTTTTTACAGGCTATGGCCGGAATATACAATGAGCCGGAAGTCAGGAAAATTTTACATAAATATCCCCCGTTTATTCGGGATGTAATTTATGTAATAGATTATGATACGGAATTGCAGATGGATGGGTTAGAAGGGATTTTAGAAGGCGGCATGTCTGAAATGTGCGGGGAAATACAGAGTGCTTTAATAAACTGCGGGGCTTTGGATGAAGCACGTATTCTTCATGAGGCAAGACAATTAGATATTGAAAGCGACGATTATGAAGAAAAAATAGCGGGACTGCAAAGCCGGACGGCGCTGCATAATGATTATGAAGCTTTTTGGGATTTGGTAAGAGAATATATTCATTCTAACCTGTGTGCTATTCATTGAGAATACTTTTCGGAAAAGGGAGAAGTATAATAAAAGAACATATGCTGCGCCATCCGGTTAGATATTTTAACGACGCAGCGGTACGGAACAGGCAGTTTCAGGCTTCAATTTCTGACCGGATAGAGTGCCGGAGTGAATACGGATGAACTGTGGAAAGGAACCAAAACAGGAACGGATATGACAGATTACATTGTGAGAGCTACTGCTGCAAATGCCCAAATCAGGGCCTTTGCCTGCACTGCCAGGGAAACCGTGGAGACAGCCAGGGCGGCGCATAATACAAGTCCTGTGGTAACGGCGGCATTGGGCAGGCTTTTATGTGCCGGAGCCATGATGGGCAGTATGTTAAAAGGAGAAAAGGATATCCTGACGTTACAGGTCAGGGGGGACGGCCCTGTGCAGGGACTTACCGTGACGGCCGATTCCCGGGGGAAGGTCAAGGGATATGCAAATATCCCGGATGTGATCTTGCCTGCCAGCGCCGCCGGCAAGCTGGATGTGGGACGGGCGGTAGGAAGCGGAATTTTGAGCGTGGTCAAAGATTTGGGGTTAAAGGAGCCTTATGCAGGGCAGACTTTACTTCAGACCGGTGAGATTGCGGAAGACCTGACCTATTATTTTGCCACTTCCGAGCAGGTGCCCTCGTCCGTGGGACTGGGCGTGCTTATGGAGCGTGACAATACCGTGCGTCAGGCAGGCGGTTTTATCATACAGCTGATGCCTTTTGTGGAGGATGCGGTGATTGAGCGTCTGGAGGAGAACCTGAAAAAGATCCGTCCCGTAACGGTCATGCTGGATGAAGGGAATACCCCGGAGCAGATGCTGGAGATGGTTTTGGACGGTTTCTCCGTGGAGGTGACCGATACCATGCCCACGGCTTTTATCTGTGACTGCAGTAAGGAACGTGTGGAAAAGGCGTTGGTCAGCCTTGGCAGGAAAGAATTGCAGGAGATGATAGACGAAGGCCAGGGGATTACCGTTAATTGTCATTTTTGTGATAAAGATTACAAATTTTATATGGATGATTTGAAACAATTATACCGCAGAAGCAAATAGCGGACCGGTTGCGGAAAGGCATGGGATTATATGAAACATGGTTTTATCAAAGTGGCGGCGGTAACGCCCAGGATCAGGGTGGCAGACCCTTCTTACAATGCGGGAGTGATCTGCGAAAGGCTGGAAGAGGCGTACGGCATGGGGGCAAAGGTTATTGTGTTTCCCGAGCTGTGCCTCACGGGATATACCTGCGGTGATCTGTTTATGCAGTCCGCTTTGCTGGACGAGGCTTCCGAGCAGCTTTTGGCAGTGGCAAAGGCTACAGAAGGTAAGGATGCCCTGGTCATGGTGGGCCTGCCCATGGAGAGGGCCGGCAGGCTTTATAATGTAGCGGCAGTGCTTTGGGACGGGGAAGTGTTGGGTATGGTGCCCAAGGCAAATGTGCCTTCCTATGCGGAATTTTATGAAGGGCGCCATTTTGCTGAGGGAAACAGGGAGCCGGCAGAATTTACTTATAACGGGAAGAACATCCCCTTCGGAACCAATATTTTGTTTGCTTGTGAAAATGTGCAGGGGTTGACGGTGGGATGTGAGATTTGTGAAGATCTGTGGGTAGCGAACCCTCCCGGCACAGACCATGCGCTGAAGGGGGCCACTCTGATTGCCAACCTGTCGGCTTCCAACGAGACCATCGGAAAGGATGAGTATCGGGAGCTGCTGGTGAAGTCCGGCAGCGCCAGGCTGATCTGCGGTTACATCTACACCTCAGCGGGGGAGGGGGAGTCCACTCAGGATCTTGTGTTCGGCGGGCATAACCTGATTGCGGAAAACGGGACGATCCTGGCGCAGGTGAAAACATTCCAATGCGAAACGCTTTATGAAGATATTGACATACAGAGGATTTTGTCGGAGAGGCGGCGGATGGGAACCTTCGGAAAGGAACCCCAGGCAACATATGCTATGGTTCCCTTTACTCTGAGGGTGGAGGAGACGCCGCTGGTGCGTACTTTTAACAGTATGCCCTTTGTGCCCTCCGATGAGGCAATGCGGAACAGCAGGTGTGAGGAGATTCTGTCCATCCAATCCTATGGCCTGAAGAAGCGGTATGTGCATACCGGCCTTAAGACGGCGGTGGTGGGACTTTCCGGCGGATTGGATTCCACATTGGCCCTGCTTGTCACGGTAAGGACTTTTGATATGCTGCAATTGGACAGGAAAGGAATCATTGCGGTGACTATGCCCTGTTTCGGAACTACCGACAGAACCTATCATAATGCCTGTGAACTGGCAAGGACTCTGGGCGTTACGCTGGAAGAGGTGGACATCAAAGAGGCCGTGGATATTCATTTCAGGGATATCGGCCAGGACCCGGGGAACCATGATGTGACCTATGAGAACGCCCAGGCCAGGGAGCGTACCCAGGTGCTGATGGATATCGCAAACAGGGAAAGCGGCCTGGTCATCGGCACAGGGGATATGTCCGAGCTTGCGCTGGGATGGGCGACTTACAACGGGGACCACATGTCCATGTATGGCGTAAATGCGGGAGTACCCAAGACGCTGGTGCGCCACCTTGTAAAATATTATGCAGATACCTGCGGCATCAGCCAGCTGTCCCGGGTATTGGGGGATGTGCTGGACACGCCTGTCAGTCCGGAGCTCCTGCCGCCGGTGGACGGTGAGATTGCCCAAAAGACGGAAGAGCTTGTAGGCCCTTATGAGCTTCACGATTTCTTTTTATACTATATGCTCCGGGGAGGTTTTCCTCCTGCAAAGATTTACCGCGTGGCCCAGATGGCTTTTGCAGGGCAGTATGACAAAGCCGTCATTCTGAAATGGCTGAAGAATTTTTATAAGCGTTTTTTTGCGCAGCAGTTTAAGCGCTCCTGCCTGCCGGACGGGCCCAAGGTGGGAAGCGTGGCGGTATCCCCAAGAGGGGATCTGCGCATGCCCTCAGATGCCAGCGCTTCGCTATGGCTGGCGGAAGTGGAAAAATTGCAATAACGGCAGAAAGACACCCCCGGTCATTTCCGGGGGTGTTTTGACAAACACGCCATATTATATTGTGCGATCCGGCAGTCCCTCCTGCCTGCCATTACTGCAAGGCAGCTGAAGGCGATGCGGAAGGTGCGGGTGTTTCTTTTATGGTGGCTTTGTTCAGGGAGTTTTGTATGGCTTCCAGCAGCACCAGGGAGGTATACTTGCTTTCGGAAGTATAAGTGACCTGATCCAGGGCCTGATTTTCATATACCTGTTGGCAGATAGTATCAAAGGTAGGCTCCAGCAGCGGGTACATAGTGGTCACGGCTTCATTCAGGTTTACCATGCGGATGGAAGTGATGGTGTTTTTATCCACGATAACTTCCACATCGATGGTCTGGGTCCCAAGAATCAGTTCAGTGGTATAAATACCGGGTATGTAAACGGGCCCCACGGTAGCGGTGACTTCTTCATCAGGCAGATTGCTTTCTTCTTCTTTGCCGGGCAGGAACATCATCACTAGCAGGATGATGAACAAGATTCCCAGAAGGGCGAAGATACCAGTATAAATTAATTCTTTCATGTGAAGTACAACAATTTTTGTCTTAGCGCTCATCCTTATTCCCCTTAAATATGTATCCGTATTATTCTCTTTATAAAATATATGAGGGGATTTCGGAAAATATACGCGATTTATGATTGACAAGGCGCCGCTGTGGTTGTTATTATGGCTATGGGACAAGGGCGTTCTACATAGGTGAGAACTGCCCTTATTAATATGAAAAGAACTTTTGCAGTTTTCAGTGATCTTCCCTTGCAGTAAGGATTGATGGGTCAATATTATTGTATGGGAGGCTGGTCTGCATTATGAATATGTATACCCAAAAGGATCCCGGGGTGGGCAATGAGGAGGACGGCATCAAGGCGGTGAAGGAGCTTTTGATGGCGCGGAACCATATGGCGAGAGGAAACCCACAGATATCTGTAAATGCAGTATGGACAGCGGTACGAGTATAGCGGAAACCACCCCTATGGCGCTGTCTATGATGGAGGCATGGAAGATAGCTGCAATGAGGCTCAGTGGGGCGGATTTAGGAAGGAGGATCATTGATTCATGAAATTTACGAAAATGCAGGGGTGTGGGAATGATTATGTCTATATTGACGGTTCTCAGGAGAGGATACCTGCAGAGGACAAGGCGGAATTGGTAAGGAGGCTCAGTGACCGGCATTTCGGTGTGGGGAGCGACGGTGTGATCTTTATCAATCCTGCGGAAGAAGCGGATTTTGAGATGGAAATGTACAATGCGGACGGCACCAGGTCGGAAATGTGCGGCAATGGCATCCGCTGTGTGGCAAAATATGTCTATGACAAGGGACTGACAGATTCGGAGCATATCAGCGTGGTCAGCGCGGGGCAGATCAAATACCTCAGTATGGCCATAGAGAGACAGCACCCATGGGACAGAGGGACGGTGAAAAGGGTGAGGGTAAATATGGGCAGTCCCATATTGGATCCCAAATTGATTCCCGTGAATCTGCCCGGAGAGGCTACGGGAAGCAGTGCAACGTGCGCTGTAATAAATGCCCCTATTGAAGTGAACGGAGCGCAATACCATATGACCTGTGTATCCATGGGAAACCCC
Organism: uncultured Lachnospiraceae bacterium; assembly: GCA_947643615.1. Lineage (GTDB taxonomy): Bacteria > Bacillota > Clostridia > Lachnospirales > Lachnospiraceae > Acetatifactor. The sequence goes on along the minus strand of CANRWO010000003.1, from coordinate 103,884 downwards.
CATGCCGTTGTTTTTATGGATCATGTCCAGGAGCTGGATATAGGGCATATAGGCCCTGCTTTTGAGCAGCATGGCGTTTTCCCGAAACGGGTGAATACCGAGTTTGTGGAAGTCTTGGACAGGCAGCATGTATTTATGCGTGTCTGGGAGCGGGGAACCGGTGAGACCCTGGCCTGTGGGACAGGCTGTTGCGCCACGGCGGTGGCCTGTGCGCTGAATGGCCTGACGGATACAAGCCTGACGGTGAAGCTGTTAGGCGGGGAATTGCAGATTGAATGGGACAGAGAACAGAACCTTGTATATATGACCGGTCCTGCAGAGACCGTGTTTGAAGGGGAATGGTGAGGAGGAAGAATTATGGCCAAGGTAAACGAAAACTATTTGAAGCTTCCCGGCAGCTATCTGTTTTCCACTATCGGGAAAAAAGTCAGCGCCTACAGCGCAGAACATCCGGATAAAAAGATCATACGTCTGGGAATCGGTGACGTGACCCAGCCGCTGGCGCCTGCCATTACGGAGGCTTTGCACAATGCGGTGGATGAGATGGGAAAGGCGGAAAGCTTTCGTGGGTATGCCCCCGACCTTGGCTATGAGTTTCTGCGAAGTGCGATTGCGGAGAATGATTACCGGGTGCGGGGATGTGATATTTCTGCGGATGAGATTTTTGTGTCTGACGGCGCAAAATGCGATTGCAGTAATATCCAGGAGATTTTCAGCCTGGACAATAAAATTGCCGTCTGTGACCCGGTGTATCCGGTTTATGTGGACTCTAATGTCATGGCGGGGCGCACAGGAGTGTATGATCCGGGGGCAGGGACCTGGAGCAATGTGATCTATATGCCCTGCACGGCAGACAACAGCTTTGTGCCGGAGCTTCCCAGGGAAACGCCGGATTTGATTTACCTGTGTTTTCCCAACAACCCTACGGGAGCTACCGTGACAAAACCACAGTTGCAGCAGTGGGTGGACTATGCCAACAAAACCGGCGCGGTAATCCTGTATGATGCTGCATATGAAGCATATATTTCAGAGGAAGACGTCCCCCACAGCATCTACGAATGCGAGGGCGCCAAAACCTGTGCCATTGAAATGCGTTCCTTTTCCAAAAATGCCGGATTTACCGGCGTGCGCCTTGGATTTACCGTGGTTCCGAAGGAGCTGAAATGCGGGGGAGTGGCGCTTCATTCCCTTTGGGCCAGAAGACATGGCACAAAATACAACGGCGCGCCTTATATCGTTCAAAGGGCAGGGGAGGCGGTTTACTCTGAGGCAGGCAGGGCACAGCTCAGGGAACAGGTCGCTTATTATATGAATAACGCACGATATATTTATGATGGGTTGAAAGAAGCCGGCTTCACGGTGTCCGGCGGTGTCAATGCGCCATATATTTGGCTGAAGACCCCCGGAAAGATGAGCAGCTGGGAATTTTTTGATTATTTGTTGGAGAAAGGAAACGTGGTGGGAACGCCCGGTTCCGGCTTCGGCCCCAGCGGCGAGGGTTACTTCAGGCTCACGGCGTTTGGAAGCTATGAGAATACGGTGGAAGCTGTGGGCAGGATTAAAACAATACAGGTGTAATTTATTAAAGACAACGGCTTTGCCTGCAAACATCCAAGAAATAAAATAAGGTTTGGCTTATTTGGCAGGGGGAACCCTTAAGAGTGAAGGAAGCCATACGGTGGGCAGTTCAGGGTAAAAGAGGTAACGGGAATGAGAATGAGGCCACGGAAGGGTATTTTAATAATAACATGCGTTTTGACTGTAGTAACCATATTGGTCCTATATAAGACCCACAGAGCGGTCCCTTTTATGATGGACGATTTGTGGTATTCTACCATGCTTTCGGACGAGACCCCTATCACCTCTTTTGCCGACATTGTAAAGAGCCAGGTCTGGCATTATAACAATTGGGGCGGCAGAAGCATTACCCATGGTATTCTGCAGCTCACGCTGCTTTTGGGGGAGCGTGGGGCGGATATCCTGAATGTGACTGTGACATTTCTTTTGGCCGCCGTGGCCTGTGTGGTGGCGCAAAATAAAAAGCTGCCTGCATTCTGGGCGGCGTTGGCATTGATGCTGGGCCTGAATGCCAACTGGAAGATGAGCATGTTCTGGCAGGCTGGAGCCGCTAATTATCTGTATATTACAGTCTTTATCCTTCTCTTTGCATGGTGCTATCTAAGGGAATTGCCGGATAAGGGAAAGCTGTTTCCGGGGGCCAGGACAATTTTTCCAGTTGGTAAGGCGGCCGGTGTAGGAAGAAGCGAGTCCGTTCCGGGGGCCGGTGTAGGAAGACGCGGGTCCGTTCCGGGGGCCGGTGTAGGAAGACGCGAGTCCGTCCCAGGGGCCGAGGCGGGAAGTGGCAGGACTGCCCCGGGGGGCAGAGCGGAGAATTCGGCGGGAAATACGATAGCTGGGGCAGAGCACATGGCGGCTCCTGAAGAAAACCAATCGGGAGGGGAGACTTTCCTCCTGCCGAAGCCTTTGCCGGGGATTGTGCTGTGGATTCTTCCGCTGAGTGTCCTGGCAGGCTGGAGTAATGAGAATATGGGGCCTGCGGTATGGCTGTTGAGCCTTGCAGTAATTGTTCTGACAGCCAGGGAGGGACGCAGGCTGTCTTTGTGGATGATCCTGGGAAATATAGGGTGCCTGGCGGGAAGTATCCTGGTCATTGTGGCGCCGGGAAACTTTGTCCGCAGCGCACGGGTGGAGAGCAATGAGTATGGCTTCCTGTGGCAGTGCTTTCTGAGAGGTTATGCGGAGAGCGGTGCGGTGGCGGTACATCTGTTTCCTGTTCTTTTGGTATTGGGATTTATGGCAATGCTGTGCATGGGAGTCCTGAAACAGGAGCTGGGGCGGAGAAATGGATTGCTGCTTCTGTGCGCACTGCTCTCCTGGGGCGCTATGGCGCTTTCCCCCCATTACCCCGACAGGGCTACCTTCGGGACTATGTTGCTGTTGATCTGTGTGATCCTGTCCCTGGCAAAGAAGGTGTTATGCGTGAGGAAAGACCTGGCATGGATGCTGTGGGGGATCACGGCGTTTATCTGGCTGCGGGGAATGTATTACTGCGGGGAGTTCCTTGCCATTACCTGGGGATGGATCAAGTAGCGGTGCCCGGCTATGCGATTGGTGCGGTCATTCCAAAAGGGAAAATTTTTATTTATGCTCTTGCCAAGACAAAAAAAGTGTGGTAGCATGGTTTCCATATTGAAAATGCTATGAAGGAGACTCTTGTCAGGGGAAACGACAGGAAGACGGCGTCACCGACTGAGAGCGCCAACCGCGGAAGCTGATAAAGGGAACACTCCGGAGCAGGTTGTTTGAAAGGCAGGTACTGATTGCGTATGGATGATTGCAATACGGTACGGATGCTTATTAGGGCAGCACGTTGCATGCGTTAAGTGCGAGAGAGGGAACTGCCGAGTTACGCCTTTGTTGGAAGGCGCGGCGTTTCAATGCGGGTGGTACCGCGGATAATTACAATTATTCGTCCCGGGATGCAGTAAACTGTGTCTCGGGACTTATTTGCGCGAATGAGCAGAGTCAGAAGTACTTGGGCACAGCCGCCATGAGAGAATGAGCGGAAGGGCCCAAGAGCTTATGACGAGCAACGCGAACTCGTAAGGAAAAGTCGGAGACACCAAGGCGCTTGCCTGCCCCGGGGATTTCTCCCCAGGCGGCAGCGGGAAAGAGGTGGATTATGACAGTAAGGAACCAGTACAGAGACATTACGACGAAAGAGATCAGCCAGCGCCATATCGGAGAAACCCTCCGTGTTGCCGGCTGGGTGGAGAGCATACGTGACCATGGAGGCGTGTCCTTTATCGACCTGAGGGATATGTACGGTGTGCTCCAGGTAGTCATCCGCAAGGCGGAGCTGTTAAAGGGACTTGTAAAAGAGACCTGCATCAGCATCCTGGGCCCGGTGGAAAAACGCGACGAAGAAACCTATAACCCCAGGATTCCAACCGGTACCATTGAACTGGAGGCGCAGGAGATTACGGTGTTGGGGAAAGTGTATCAACAGCTGCCCTTTGAGATTATGACTTCCAGGGAGACCAGGGAGGATATCCGTTTAAAGTACCGTTATCTGGATATGAGGAATGCCAAGGTACGGGATAACATATTATTCCGCTCACAGGTCATCGCCTTTCTGAGGAAAAAGATGACAGAGCTTGGGTTTGTGGAGATCCAGACGCCTATCCTCTGCGCCTCATCCCCTGAGGGAGCCAGGGACTATATTGTGCCTTCCCGGAAATACAAGGGAAAGTTCTATGCCCTTCCCCAGGCGCCCCAGCAGTATAAGCAGCTTTTGATGGCATCGGGTATTGACCGCTATTTCCAGGTGGCGCCTTGTTTCCGGGACGAGGATGCCAGGGCGGACCGCTCTCCAGGAGAGTTCTACCAGTTGGATTTTGAGATGGGGTTTGCCACCCAGGAGGATGTGTTCCGGGTGGGGGAAGAAGTGCTTTCTGCAGCGTTTAAAGAATTTGCCCCGGCAGGCGCATCAGTGACGGAAGGGCCTTACCCCGTTATCAGCTACAGGCAGGCAATGCTGGAGTTCGGCTGTGACAAACCGGATCTGCGCAACCCCTTGCGCATCATAGATGTGACGGATTTCTTTCAGAAGTGCAGTTTTAAACCCTTTATCGGCAGGACGGTCCGGGCCATCAGGGTACATGCGGAGATGAGCAAAGGTTTTCATGAAAAGCTGCTTGGTTTCGCCACTTCCCTGGGGATGGGAGGGCTTGGCTATCTGGAGGTTGACAGCGACCTTACTTATAAGGGGCCTATTGATAAATTTATCCCGGAAGAGGGTAAGGCAAAGCTAAGAGAGTTGGCGGGGCTGGAGGCCGGGGATACCATTTTCTTTATTGCGGATAAAGAAGAAAGGGCGAACTTTTATGCCGGAAAGATCCGTAACGAGCTGGGGGAAAAACTTGGCCTGGTGGAAGAAAACGCATTCCGGTTCTGTTATGTAAATGATTTCCCCATGTATGAGCTTGACCCTGATACGAAGCAGATCGGCTTTACCCACAACCCTTTCTCCATGCCCCAGGGCGGCCTTGAAGCGTTGGAGGGCAAGGATCCGCTGGAGATACTGGCATACCAGTACGACATAGTATGCAACGGCATAGAACTCTCTTCCGGCGCAGTCCGCAACCATGACATAAACATCATGGTAAAGGCCTTTGAGCTTGCCGGATATGACGAAGAAACCCTGAAGAGTAAATTCGGGGCGCTCTATCAGGCGTTCCAGTTTGGGGCGCCCCCTCACGCGGGTATGGCGCCGGGCATAGACCGTATGCTGATGCTGCTGCGTAGGGAGGAGAACATCCGGGAAGTCATAGCATTTCCCATGAGCGGATCCGCCCAGGACCTGATGTGCGGCGCTCCTAATGACGTCACCGAGCAGCAGCTGCGGGAGGTGCATATTAAAATTCGGGATTAGTATAGGCAGTACAGAAATGAGGGATGATATGGCAAATCTGATAAATGACGAAACAATTGAATATGTGGGTATCCTGGCCAAGCTGGAGTTATCCGGTGAGGAAAAGGAGGCGGCCAAGAAGTCCATGGGCGAGATGCTGGACTATATCGATAAGCTGAATGAGCTGGATACCACTGGGGTGGAACCCATGTCCCATGTGTTCCCGGTACAGAACGTATTCCGGGAGGATGTGGTGACCAACGGGGACAGGAGCGGCAGCATGCTGCAGAATGCGCCGGATGCCAGGGACAGTATGTTTGTGGTCCCGAAAACTTTTGATTGAGAAAGGGGCAGGAGGAAGCAAATGGAAAAAGAACATCTGTTATCTCTGTCTGCCACAGCTCTTGGAGCTGCCATTAAAGCGGGAAAGACTACCGCAGTGGAAGCTATGGAGGCGGTGTTTGGGCGGATTGGGGAACGGGAGGACATAAATCATTGTTATATAACCGTAGATAAGGACGCAGCTTTGGAAAAGGCGGCTAAGATCCAGAAAAGGATCGAGGCGGGGGAGCTCACCGGGCCTTTGGCGGGAGTGCCTGTGGCGGTAAAGGATAATCTTTGTACGGAAGGGATGCTGACTACCTGCGCATCCAGGATCCTGGAGAATTTTGTTCCCACCTATTCTGCGGAAGCCGTCATAAACCTGGAGAAAGCGGGAGCGGTACTGATCGGTAAGACCAATATGGATGAATTTGCCATGGGTTCCACCACAGAGACCTCCTATTATGGCGCGACCAGGAACCCCCATGCCCCGGAGCATGTTCCCGGCGGCTCCTCGGGTGGTTCCGCGGCGGCGGTTGCTTCAGGGGAATGCTTCTTTGCCCTGGGATCCGATACCGGCGGCTCTATCCGTCAGCCGGCATCTTACTGCGGCATAGTAGGGATGAAGCCTACTTACGGAACGGTATCCCGTTACGGGTTGGTGGCATACGGTTCCTCCCTGGACCAGATTGGGCCGTTGGCAAAGACGGTGGAGGACTGCGCGGCGGTCCTGGAGGCCATTGCCTCCCATGACGAAAAGGATTCCACTTCCGTCAGGAGGGAGGACACGGACTTCACCAGCGGGTTGATAAACGACGTAAAGGGAATGCGCATCGGCATTCCCGGGGATTACTTCGGGGAAGGCCTGGACCCGGAGGTGAGGGAGGCGGTACTACAGGCGGCGGAGCTGCTGAAGGCTCAGGGCGCTGTGGTGGAAGAGTTTGATTTGAGCCTGGTGGAATATGCAATCCCTACCTATTACACCATAGCCGCAGCGGAGGCAAGCTCCAATTTGGAGCGGTTTGACGGTATTAAATACGGATATCGGGCGGAGGATGCGGAGGGATTGCACCAGATGTATAAGAAAACCCGCTCCGGAGGCTTCGGCCCGGAGGTGAAACGCCGTATCATGCTGGGAAGCTTTGTGCTCAGTTCCGGTTATTATGACGCCTATTATTTAAAAGCTTTGAAAGTGAAAGCGATGATGAAAAAGGCTTTTGACCGGGCCTTTGAAAAATACGATCTCATCCTTGGCCCGGTGGCTCCTACTACTGCGCCGAAGCTGGGAGAGAGCCTATCCGATCCCATGAAGATGTATTTGGGGGACATTTATACAATTTCTGCGAACCTGGCCGGCCTGCCCGGCATCAGCGTTCCCTGCGGAAGGGATGGCAAAGGATTGCCCATAGGCCTGCAGCTGATGGGAGACTGTTTCCAGGAGAAGAAGCTGATCCGTGCCGCATATACCTTTGAACAGAGCAGAGGGGAGGGGGAAAAGTAATGGCAAAAGAATATGAAACCGTTATTGGCTTGGAAGTCCATGTGGAACTGGCCACTAAGACGAAAATTTTCTGTGGCTGTTCCACCTCTTTTGGGGGCAGGCCCAATACCCACACCTGCCCGGTATGCACCGGAATGCCCGGTTCTCTTCCTGTGTTGAACAAAAAGGTTTTGGAGTATGCGGTGTCTGTAGGGTTGGCTACAAACTGCAATATCACACGTTATTGCAAATTTGACCGGAAAAATTATTTTTATCCCGATAATCCGCAAAATTACCAGATTTCCCAGCTCTACCTTCCCATCTGCAGGGACGGGTATGTGGAGATAGAAACGGCGGGTGGCAGCAGAAAGGTGGGGATCCATGAGATCCACATGGAGGAAGACGCGGGGAAACTGATCCATGACGAATGGGAGGATTGTACCCTGGTGGACTATAACCGTTCCGGGGTACCTCTCATTGAGATCGTGTCCCAGCCGGATATGCGCAGCGCTGAGGAGGTTATAGCCTATCTGGAGAAGCTACGCCTGATTATCCAATACCTGGGGGCCAGCGACTGTAAGCTGCAGGAAGGTTCCATGAGGGTGGACGTGAATCTGTCTGTAAGGGAGGTGGGGGCGGAGCAGTTCGGGACCCGCACCGAGATGAAAAACCTGAACTCTTTCCGTGCCATTGCCAGAGCCATCCAGGGGGAGAGAGAGCGGCAGATAGGCCTCCTGGAGGAGGGGAAGGCCGTAGTGCAGGAGACCAGGCGCTGGGATGATGCCAAGGAAACCTCCTATGCCATGCGTTCCAAGGAGGATGCCCAGGATTACCGCTATTTCCCGGATCCGGACCTTACGCCAGTGGGCATCAGCGAGGAGTACCTGGAAGAACTCCGGGCCAGGCAGCCGGAGTTCCGCACGGAGAAAATGGCAAGGTATAAGTCGGAATATGAGCTTCCCGATTACGACATTGAGATTATCACCGGGTCCAAGCACATGGCGGATCTTTTTGAGGCCACCGTGGCTTTGGGCAGCCAGCCCAAGAAGGTATCCAACTGGCTTATGGGGGAGACGCTGAGGCTGCTGAAAGAAGAGGAGCTGGATTCCGAAGACATCCGCTTTTCGCCGGAGAACCTGGGGAAACTCATTGCACTGACCGAGAGCAAGGCGATCAATTCAACCGTTGCCAAGGAGGTATTTGAAGTCATGTTCAGGGAAGATGTGGATCCTGAAAGGTATGTAGAGGAAAAGGGATTAAAAACCGTCACCGACGAAAGCGCCCTGCGCGGAACGGTTGAGGAAGTCATTGCGTCTAACCCCCAATCCGTGGAAGACTATAAAAACGGCAAGGAGAAAGCCATAGGTTTCCTGGTGGGGCAGACCATGAAAGCTATGAAAGGCAAGGCCGATCCTGCCGGAGTGAACAGGCTGCTGAAAGAACTGCTGGGATAAGGACTGTATCTTGGCGGCCTGCAGCGCCCCAATTTGGCCACCATGGTCCCACTACGCTTCTCCAATTGGGACTTACATCCCATAAAGTGTGACGCACATCCCGGGGAAAACAGGAATAATGTAATCGTTAATTTAAGTCAGAGCCGGGGATTGCCTTGACCGCAGTGGGAAATTTGAGATTTCCGACGCGTGCCATCGCAGGGAACGGCTCTGACATGGAGGATTACTGTAAAAAGCAGGGGCATTTGAATAAGGAAAGCCTGCGCCGCGCCTATAATCTATGGGTTTACGGCATCAGATACTCCAGGTATTGCAGTGCGGTTTCCCTGCGGGAGGAGTTGACGAACACGGAGAAGACCACATCTTCACTACTGAAACGATAGCAGTTTCTGATTGCTTCGCTTTCATCCAGGAAAATCCCTACCGCCACAGGGGCATCCATTTCCTCTGGTTTCCTGGGGTCGGGAAAATCGAAAGAAATCTCCAGCATCAGGTTATCAGGGTCGGAGATATATTCATGCCATTCTTCCATGGTAGTCTTGTCTATATAATAGAAGTAAGGCTTGTACCGCTCGTACTGTTCCGGGGTGAGCAGTTCTTCCATAGTAAAAAAATCGTCCTGGTAAGAATAATTTGTGATAGAGTTTGTGTCGGTGATCATGATATCCAGTTCCCCGGCAGCAAGGTGCGCCATCAGTTTCTGGGAGTTTGCCATGGTTGACTCGTCCATGGAGTTGATATCAATTCTTGTGCTGGCGTCAAAGAGCAATTGATAAGTGTCGGTGTCGATCCCTGCAGCTTCCGCAAAACCGGCGTTGTACTCCGACGCGTCCAGTTCCATTGCGTTCAGCAGAATGGTATACAGAGCCGTTTCTTTTTTGTTGGCTATCTCATATATGGTGTAGGAACCTACCACTACTACTAACACGGCAATGATCACGTACCATTTATAATAATCCATAAAATAAGTAAATTTCTGCTTGGGTGTCCCATGTTTTAACGCTTCCCGTTCTTCCTTGAATTCATCCATAACTGCCATATGTTTGTCCGCCTTTCTGATTGCTATCTGTCAATTTTGTGATTGTGGCAAGTCCCCGTGATCGCGGACTATGCTTTTGCCCCTGCGGGAGATGAATAGAGTCTATCCGTTTTTTGTAAAGAATATATGATACATAATAAGTATTTTTGCTATTATTGTCAATAAATGGGAAATTACCAGAATCTAAAAAATGGATAAAATATCCGATTATAAAAATCGGCCATAAAAATAGAGAAATTATCCGGCCGTACAGGGTTGACTTTTCTTTGGCGGTAGGGGATAATGTCGAAAGGATTGTGAAGCAATAGCTGCATGGGTTTACAGGGACAGAAGACAGGGCAGGGCAAGGAGCGGAAGCGGAAAGCATGGAAACACTAAAGTTCGGATATCAGTATTTCAAAAAAAATATGCCGGTGGCGGTCCTGGCGGAGGCATTAAGCTTCCTGGGGGTCTTGGCAGAACTGCTTCTGCCTCTTTTGACAGGGATCTTAATTGATTTCGTGATTCAAAAGGGTGAGGTGGGGGAAAAAAGCGGCGGAATCTTCCATTTTCTCCTTACGGGCCGCTTCGGGGAGCCACATACCCTGGAGCTGTTCTTTTCCATTGCGACGGTATACGGGTTATTGATTCTTCTGCGTATTGTGCTGATCTATGTACGTGACCTGATGCAGGAGCGGATCGGCCTGAACCTGGAGACCAAGCTTCGATATATGACATACGGGAAGCTCATGGAGCTGGATTCGGCCACCATTGCCGAGTACAATTCCGGTGAGCTGCTGCAGATATTGAACAGCGATACGATTATGTTCAAGGAGCTGTTTTCCCACAGGATCCCTTACCTGGGAGATTCCATATTCATGCTGATAATGACCCTGACGCTGATTGCGGGGATTGATATATCCTTTTTGGTCATTCCGGTGATCCTGATGCCTTTCCTGGTGAAGACAGTACTTAATTTTAAGCGCAGGGCACGGGAAAATTTCAGGGATATCCGTAAGAAAAGCTCGGAGATGAACCTGACCACCCAGGAGAACATTGCTGCGGTACGTATTGTCCGGTCCTTCCACAACGAGGCTTTGGAGAAGGAAAAATTCGCCAGGGCAAATACGGATTTCCTGGAGGCGCGGATGAAACAGATCAGGCTGTCATCTAAATTTGACCTGACTTTTAACACCATAAAGCAGATCGCCTATATCAGCACTATCGTGATCGCGGCGGCGCTGGTCATACAGGGGCGCCTTACAGTGGGGTACATATTGGCTTCCTCCACCTATGTCATGCGGTTTATGAACAATATTACGGGAATCAACAACCATATATTTAATATGCAGCAGCAGACCATAGCCGGACTGGCCCTGAAGCGTTTTATGGAGAAGGAAAGCCGGGTACCGGAGGATAAGGAGGCAACGCTGCGTTGTGATACGCCGGACATCGAGATGAAGGATGTGTCTGTGGAGATAGACGGGCAAGAGATTTTAAAGCACATTAGCATCAGCATCCCCTATGGCAAAAAGCTTGGGATCGTGGGGGAGACCGGATCAGGGAAGAGCGTTCTGTTGAAAACTTTGGTACGGGTCTGTGACATAACGTCAGGGCAGATTACGGTGAGCGGGCATGATATCAAGGAGTTCAGCCTGGAAAATCTGCGTAAGATGTATTCTTATGTATTCCAGGACGTATTCCTCTTTTCCAATACCATTGAATCCAATATTGCCTTCAGCCGGGCGGATATTGACGAACGCATGGTGACCAAAGCCGCCACCAACGCCCAGGCGGCAAAGTTTATCGACGCCCTGCCTGAACGCTATAAAACCATTGTGGGCGAGCGGGGGTTGGGGATTTCCGGCGGGCAGAAGCAGAGGGTATCCATTGCCAGGGCATTTCTGAAAAACGCACCTGTCTTTGTGCTGGATGACTCCACTTCCGCGCTGGATGTGAATACGGAACATGTGGTGCTGAAGAACATTCATGACCATTTTTCGGAGAAGACGCTGATTATCACGGCCCACCGTTTTTCTTCCGTGGTGGACTGTGACGAGATCATTTATATGAAGGACGGCCGGATCACGGAGAGAGGGACCTTCCGGGAATTGATGGAGCAGGGGGGAAGCTTTGCGCATATCTACCAGGTACAGCAGGAACAGCAGGCGGATGAGGTACGGATTGACCGGGAGTCGGATTGAGTGTCTGCCAAAGCGGGCAGAGGGGAGCTGGGGTGTAAGGCAATGGCGAAACGAAATACTTTTTTTGAGGATGAAAAAATAGAAAAAAAGGTTGATATGCGGCAGTTGTGGCGTACACTGACGTATATTCTCCCATACAGGCGGCTCCTGATCCTGGTGAGCTGCATGATGCTGGTGGCGTCAGTGGTATCCCTGCTTCCGCCCAGGCTGCTGAAGTACATTGTGGACCAGGTGGTGGTAGAAAAGGATAACCGGCAGCTGGCCCTGGTGGGCGGCGGATTGGCATTGCTTGCCGCAGTGGAGATATTGTCCACCTTTGTCCAGGCCAGGAGCATGGGGCGGATGGGATTAAATATCATTACCCGGATCCGCACGGATATTTTCGAAAGGCTGCAGCAGCTGTCTTTCGATTACTTTGACAATCGGCCGGACGGTAAGATCGTAGTGCGGGTGACAGAGTATATTAATGGGTTGGCGGACTTTTTTTCCAATTATGTTATGATGTTTGCCATTTACATAGTAAAGCTGGTGGTGGTAACGGTCTTTATGGTCTCTCTGAGCCCCATGCTGACATTGATCGTATTTGCTGCGGTGGTGCCTATGATGGCCCTGATTTTCTGGCTCCGCTCCTACCTGCGGAAAATGTATGCGGCCCATCGGATCAAGAATTCCAACAGGACTGCTTTCCTGGTGGAGTCCATTATGGGAGAGCAGATCGTAAAGAATTACAACCGGATCACCATTAACCAGGATATTTACCGCCAGGTCCATGAGGAGAGCATGAGTATGTGGTGGGATATCGTTAAGCGTTCCCGGCTGAACAGTCCGGTGGTTCAGTTTTTCTGGCATCTCGGGATCCTGTGTATCTTTGGAGTGGCTTTGGCGCTGATCCTGGGTGGGGATGTGGGCATCACGGCGGGCATGGTGATCACGTTCACCAGTTATATGGGAGCCTTCCAGGATCCCCTGGCGCAGCTTTCGACCATTATCCAGGAGTTGGCTCAGGTCAGCTCCAACTTGGAACAGGTCTTTGACACCATTGATTATCCGGTGGAGATCCATGATAAAGAAAATCCGGTGGTCCTTAAGAATGTCAGGGGTAAGGTGGATTTCCAGGATGTCACTTTCTGCTATGAGGAAAACGTGAATATCCTGAAGCATTTTACGCTGCATGTGAAACCGGGGGAGACCATTGCACTGGTAGGGCCTACGGGGGCGGGAAAGACTACGGTGATCAGTATGCTGACCCGTTTCTATGATGTCCGGGAGGGCAGCGTCCAGATTGATGACGTGGATGTCCGGGATGCCAGCTTATACTCCCTGCGCTCGGAAGTGGGCGTGCTGATGCAGGATCCGTTTATCTTTAAAGGGACCATATTGGACAATATCCGGTACGGAAGATGGGATGCCACCGACGAGGAGTGTAAGGAGGCGGCCCGGATGATCTTCGCTGATAAGTTTATCCAAAGATTAAACGGCGGATACGGCCATGTGCTGGAGGAGCGGGGCAGCGGTCTTTCCGCAGGGGAGAGACAATTGATCAGTTTTGCACGGATCGTCCTGAAGAATCCTTCCGTGGTCATCCTGGATGAGGCTACCAGCGCCATAGATACGGAGACGGAATTGCTGATCCAGGAGGCCCTGGAGGTTCTGCTCAAGGATAAGACGGCCTTCATTGTGGCCCATCGCCTGTCCACGGTGCGGAACGCGGACCGTATCCTCTATATCAGCAACCAGGGGATTGCGGAGGAAGGGACCCATGAAGAACTGATGGCCATGAGGGGTTTGTATTACGACTTGGCCAGCTGTTCATAGAGGAGTTTAAAAGCATGTGTTGCGCTGCGCCATACTGTTTCGGCGCACCAGAAAAATTCCCGTAAAATCAGGCATAAACAGATTCCGGGAGCCTATCAATGAAAAAGGAGGCACCGCTGCGGAACCGTTGCGGAAAAGAAAGATGAAAAAGATTCAGACAAAAATTATGATACTGGTCATTTTGGCGACTTTGGGCGTCTCTTTTGTCAATGTGGCGCTGAGCACAATGATTTCCCGTAATTCTACTATGGCAGCCATTGAACAGACTCTGATTGAAACCACGGATCTGGCTGCCCTGGCTGCCCAGAACATGATTGCAACCTACACCCTGACGATTTCGGAAATTGCTTCTTCCCCCGTCATCACTTCTCCGGAGGTGACGGCTTCCGAGAAGCAGGCTTTCCTGCAGACGAAGGTGGAAGAATATTATATGCGGTCCGGGGGGATGGCAGATGTCCGGGGATATGACGCGGCCAATGGGACGGACATATCCGGGGAACCTTTTTTCCAGGCAGCCCTCCAGGGGGAGAGTTATATATCCGCTCCGTATATGCAGGGAAATGATATGTATATGGTGGTGTCCGCGCCGGTGACGGTGGACGGTGCGGTCCAGGGGGTGGTGTATTTCCAGTGCGATACCTACCTTCTGCAGTCGATCATCAGTGAGATACAGATTGGAGAAGACGGGGATGCTTATATTTTGGATAAGGAGGGCACTACCATTGCCGCCCTGGAGGAAGAGGAAGTGCTGAGCCAGGAAAACCTGATCCGGGAAATGGCCCAAAATCCCAACGACCAATATATTCAGGAACTGGGTTCCATTGAACAGAAAATGATTGCCGGGGAGCGGGGAGTGGGAAGATACACTTATCCCGGGGATCATGCGGATTATATTCAGGGATACGCCCCCATTTCCGGCACGGATGGCTGGAGTGTGGGTGTGACGATCAGTGAGGATGAATTTCTGCACTATGCCTATGTGGGCAATAATGTCCAGCTGGCAGTGGGGGCGGCGCTGTGTGTTTTGGTTATTCTGATTTCTGCATTTGTCTGCCGCTCCATCACGGATCCTATCGTTAAGTGCGCCAGGCGTCTCCATGCCCTTTCCGAGGGCGACCTTAAGAGTCCTCTGCCCCAGGTGGCGGCAAAGGATGAAACCCGGATTCTTTCCGATTCCACCGCTCACTTGGTGGAGAATTTCAGGGTCATGCTGGCAGAGATCGGAGCCATCCTCAGCAGTATTGCCAACGGGGATCTGACCAAGGGCAGCGTGCCGGACCATTATCCGGGTGATTTCCGGACGCTCCAGGAGGATTTACAGACTATCAGCGAGAAGCTGAACCAGACCCTGGGTGGTATAGCCGAGGCTTCCGCCCATGTTTCCAGCGGTTCCGCCCAAGTAGCCGCTTCCAGCACTGCCCTCTCCCAGGGTTCCACAGAGCAGGCCAGCGCAGTGGTAGAATTATCCGCTACCCTCCAGGATATTGACAGGGATGCCAAGAGGACCGCCCTATTGTCGGATAAGACTAAAACGGCCATGGATGGGGCGCAGGCGCAGCTTCTGGAAAGCAAGAGGAATATTGACGACTTGAATCAGGCCATGGGAATGATTACCGCCACATCAAATGAGATCAAGCAAATTATTGACACCATAGAAGGTATTGCCCTTCAGACCAAGATTTTATCCCTCAACGCTTCTGTGGAAGCCGCCAGGGCCGGAGAGGACGGGAAAGGCTTTGCAGTGGTGGCGGACGAGATCCGGGAGCTGGCATCGAAATCCGACGAGTCCGCAAAGGCGACTATGGAACTGATCCAGCGTTCCATGGAGGCTGTCAGCAATGGCGGGCAGGCCGTAACGAATGTCACTTCCTCCGTAGCGCAGGTGGTGGAATTGGCCGAACAGGCCACAGGGCAGATGGATATGATGACGGAGGCGGTAGAGAGGCAGACCGGTTCCATCAGCCAGGTTACCCAGGCCGTCAGCCAGATTTCCGATGTGGTGCAATCCAATTCCGCTACTGCCGAGGAAAGCGCCGCCATCAGTGAGGAACTTTCCAACCAGGCGTCGGTACTGAACCAGCTTGTGGGGGGATTTGAGCTGCTCAGGCAATAGCAAAAAGAGAAACCAAAAGAGTTGGCGGCAATCTGTCGGGAATGAGATGGTGTTTGAAACAGCAGGGACAAACCATATCATACCGATGGTGAAACACAACAAAAGACCCGCGGAAATCAGATATAGAAAAATAAAATAGAAAACAGGCCACCTTAAATTGGGGTGGCCTGTTTGAATCCCCGTCTTGCAACTTGGCCTATTTTGAGATATATTAGAAGAGTGGCAGCTTTATTAAAATAATGTGAGAAATCATCCTGCCGAAAAGCGAAAACGCTAAAGGAAAGGATGTTTTGGAATGGAGGAAAAAAATGAGTGACGTATATGTGGAATGCCTGGTCCAGGCAAAGTCTTCTGCTGTGTGGAAATTTGTAAGGGTTTTATTGATTTCGCTGACGGTGCTCCTTGCCGTTTTTATGTTTGTATTTCCGCTGGCATTTATCCCTGCGGTGGTATTCGGCGTGGGCGCTTATTTTTCCAGCTGGCTTACGGAGATTGAGTATGAATATCTCTATTTGGACAAAGAAATCGTGGTGGACAAGGTGATGGCAAAGTCCAAACGGAAGAGGGTTGCCACCTACAGCCTGGACAGGATTGAAATTCTGGCGCCTGTGAAAAGCTATCATTTGGACAATTTCGGAAGAAGGGACAATGTCAAGGTGAAGGACTACAGTATCGGCGAAGAGCTGCAGCCGGACCGCCGTTTTGTCATGTATTATGAGGGCGGTGAGAAGATTCTCTTAAGTCCCTCCGAAGAGATGGTCAAGGTCATGAGAAATGCGGCTCCCAGGAAGATTTTTAACGATTAGGGGGCAATGCGCTTATCTGCCTGCCGGATGGTTGAGAAGGGGAGGAAGGTGCCGCAGGCATACGGCGCCTGAAAGATAGGTTGGTAAAGGTGCGTGGAACGGTAACGTAAACCATGCGCCTTTTTGCATCCCGAAGAATGTGCCATAATTCGTGAAAATTCTTATTGACAGTGTAATTAATCTTTGATAAACTCATCTGAACAATTAGGTAGCTGCCCGAAACCGATCCCCGGGTGTTGTGTCTTTTTGCGGGTCAGGGTATGCCAAATGGAAAGGCTTACCCGGGGTTGGTTCCCGTGGGCAGCGGACAGATTTCATACAGGAGGAAAGAAAATGGGACAGATTATCGGTGAAGGCATTACTTTTGACGACGTGCTGCTGGTGCCTGCATATTCGCAGGTGGTACCGAATCAGGTGGATCTTACTACCTGGCTGACGAAGAAGATCAAATTGAACATTCCGATGATGAGCGCGGGAATGGACACGGTAACGGAAAACCGTATGGCCATTGCCATGGCACGGCAGGGTGGTATTGGCATTATCCACAAAAATATGTCTATTGAAGCTCAGGCAGAGGAAGTAGACAAGGTAAAGCGTTCTGAAAACGGTGTGATCACCGATCCCTTTTCATTGACTCCCGAACATACACTTGCAGATGCAGATGCCCTGATGGGTAAGTTCCGTATCTCCGGAGTTCCTGTCACAGAAGGCCGCAAGCTGGTTGGTATCATTACCAACCGTGATTTAAAGTTTGAGACCGACTTCACCAAGAAGATCAAAGAATCCATGACCAGCGAAAATCTGATTACCGCCCCTGAGGGTATCACTTTAGAAGAGGCGAAGCAGATTTTGGCCAAGGCAAGAAAAGAAAAACTTCCCATTGTAGATAAAAACTTTAACCTCAAAGGCCTCATTACCATCAAGGATATTGAGAAGACCATCAAATACCCTTTGTCTGCGAAGGATTCCCAGGGGAGGCTGCTCTGCGGCGCGGGAGTAGGCATCACTGCGAATGTATTGGACCGTGTGTCCGCGCTGGTGGACGCGAAGGTGGATGTGGTGGTTTTGGACAGCGCCCATGGCCATTCACAGAATGTATTAAACTGCCTTAGGATGATCAAGGAGAAATACCCGGATCTCCAGGTGATTGCCGGAAATGTAGCTACTGCCGCTGCAGCCAAGGATCTCATTGAAAACGGCGCAGATGCAGTGAAGGTGGGCATCGGCCCCGGCTCCATCTGTACTACCCGTGTGGTTGCCGGTATCGGAGTACCCCAGATCACGGCTATTATGGACTGTTACGAGGTAGCCAAGGAGTACAATGTGCCGATTATTGCGGACGGCGGCATTAAGTATTCCGGGGATATCACAAAGGCTATCGCCGCAGGCGGGAGCGTATGTATGATGGGGAGCATGTTCGCAGGCTGCGAGGAAAGTCCCGGAGAATTCGAGCTGTTCCAGGGAAGAAAATATAAGGTTTACCGCGGCATGGGGTCCATTGCCGCCATGGAGAACGGCAGCAAGGACCGCTATTTCCAGGAAAATGCCAAGAAACTGGTTCCGGAGGGTGTAGAGGGACGTGTGGCTTACAAGGGCGATCTGGAAGATACTGTGTTCCAGCTGCTGGGAGGCCTTCGTTCCGGCATGGGTTACTGCGGCGCCCATAATATAGAAGAATTGAAGCAAAACGGAAAATTTGTCAAGATTTCCGCTGCTTCCCTGAAGGAAAGCCATCCTCATGACATCCATATAACGAAAGAGGCTCCTAACTATAGCGTAGATGCTTGATAAAAGCATGTGAAAGCAGTCCGGGCGCGTCTCTCTGCATGGGAGACGCGCCCGGCTTTTGTAACGTTTGTATTTCTACTGAAAAGTATTGCATATTTGAGGCAAACCGTGTAAGATTTTTAATAGAAAACCACAATGATAAGCTTTACTAAGGGACTCGGTTCCTTACAAGACGGAGGAAAAGTATGTTATCACTGGAACAGGAATTAAAAAGCAATGCGTACCCCGGAAGGGGAATCGTCATCGGGAGGTCTGCGGACGGGAAACAGGCAGTCACGGCATATTTTATCATGGGAAGGAGTTCTAACAGCCGCAACCGTATTTTTGTGACAGAGGGGGAGGGGATCCGCACCCAGGCCTTCGACCCCGCCAAACTGGAAGACCCCAGCCTGGTCATTTATGCCCCGGTTCGTGTACTTGGAAACAAGACCATTGTCACGAACGGCGACCAGACAGATACCATTTATGAAGGGATGGACAGGCAGCTTACTTTTGAGCAGTCCCTCCGCAGCAGGGAGTTTGAACCCGACGGGCCTAATTACACTCCCCGTATTTCAGGTATTATGCATATAGAGGGCGGAAATTATAATTACGCCATGTCCATTTTAAAGAGCAATAACGGGGATCCATCCACCTGTATCCGCAATACATTCGCCTATGAGAACCCTAAGGCGGGAGAGGGGCGGTTTATCCATACATACATGCATGACGGGAATCCTCTGCCCAGCTTCCGGGGTGAGCCGAAAGAGGTGGCAATAGACCGGGATATCGATGCTTTCACGGAGATGATCTGGAATAGTCTCAATGAAGAGAATAAAGTTTCTCTGTTTGTCAGGTACATAGATATTGAGACAGGGAAATATGAGACCAGGATCGTCAATAAGAACCATTGACAGGGTTGAAACCAGCAAGATGAAAAATACATGAGATAGGAGCAGAGCATGAAAGAAATGGAATTAAAATACGGGTGTAATCCAAATCAGAAACCTTCCCGCATTTTCATGGAGGACGGAAGTGAGCTGCCTGTTACCGTGCTGAACGGCAAGCCGGGATACATTAATTTCCTGGATGCCTTTAACGGCTGGCAGCTGGTAAAGGAACTGAAGGAGGCAACAGGCCTCCCTGCGGCTACGTCATTTAAGCATGTATCCCCTGCCGGAGCGGCGGTGGGACTTCCCCTGGACGATACCCTGGCCAAGATTTACTGGGTGGATGATTTGGGCCAGCTTTCCCCTCTTGCCTGTGCTTATGCCAGGGCCAGAGGCGCGGACAGAATGTCTTCCTTCGGCGATTTTATCGCGTTGTCGGATGTCTGTGACGCAGATACCGCAAGGCTGATCAAAAGGGAAGTATCCGACGGTGTGATTGCCCCCGGCTATACGGAGGAAGCAATGGAGCTGCTGAAAGCGAAGAAGAAGGGGAACTATAATGTGATCCGGATCGACCCCTCCTACACGCCTGCCGAGGTAGAAAAAAAACAGGTGTATGGAATTACTTTCGAACAGGGCAGGAACGAGCTGGATATCAATGGCGACCTGCTCTCTAATCTTGTGACACAGAATAAGGAGATCCCTGAGGCAGCGCTGATTGATATGAAGATCGCACTGATCACATTAAAATATACCCAGTCCAATTCCGTGTGTTATGTAAAGGGAGGCCAGGCGATCGGTATCGGGGCAGGCCAGCAGTCCCGTATCCACTGTACCAGGCTGGCAGGCCAGAAGGCGGATAATTGGTTCCTGCGCCAGTCCCCCCAGGTGATGGGACTGCAGTTCGTAGACGGACTGGGCAGGGCGGACAGGGATAATGCCATTGACGTCTATATGGGAGACGAATACGAGGATATCCTGGCGGACGGAGTATGGGAGCGTACATTTCAGGTTAAGCCTCCTGTATTTACCTGGGAGGAAAAGCGCGCATGGCTGGACAGGATGCAGGATGTGACGCTGGGAAGCGACGCCTTTTTCCCTTTCTCCGATAATATTGAGAGGGCACATAAGAGCGGCGTGAAATATATTGCCCAACCCGGCGGTTCCGTGCGGGACGACGCAGTGATAGAATGCTGTGACAAATACGGGATGGTGATGGCGTTTACCGGCATCAGGCTGTTCCACCATTAATTGAATGCTGCAATGTTCGCTGTAGTGCTGGGAAGGAAAAAAGAAGTTTATGAGACTTTCAGACCTGGAACAATTTAATCCTATAACAATTCAATGCCATGACAACCCGGATGCAGATACCATTGCATCCGGTTATGGCCTGTACTGCTTTTTCCAAAGCAAAAAGAAACAGGTGCGGCTGGTGTACAGCGGCAGGAACCGAATCCAGAAGTCCAATCTGAAGCTTATGGTAGAAAAGCTGAACCTCCCGGTGGAGTATATTCCTGTGGAACAGGCAGTGTGGGAGAAGCCGTGTGGACTTCTGGTCACGGTGGACTGCCAGTACGGCGCGGGTAATGTGACGAAACTGGCGGCAGACTATGTGGCTGTAATTGACCACCATCAGGCGGAAGCGGAAGCCGGGGAATGGACGGAAATCCACCCGGAACTGGGAAGCTGTGCCACTTTGGTTTGGAAAATGCTGGTGGAAGAGGGATATGAGATTGATGACGAAAAGGGATTGGGCACGGCGCTGTACTATGGGCTGTACTCAGATACCAACCAGTTCTCAGAGCTGCACAATCCGCTGGACATGGATATGATTGATGAGCTTCCGGTGAATAACACCTTGATCACACTGTTCAGGAACTCTAATATTTCCCTGAAAGAACTGGAGATTGCCGGTATTGCACTGATCCGGTACAGTTACAATGATGACTATGAGTTCGCAGTCATCAAATCCCAACCCTGTGACCCCAATATTTTGGGGTTGATCAGTGATTTCCTGCTTCAGGTGGATGCGGTAAAGACCTGTGTGGTCTTTAATGAGGCGGACGACGGTTACAAGTTTTCGGTCCGAAGCTGTATCAGGGAGGTGAACGCCAGCGAGCTGGCCTCGTACCTGGCGGAGGGCATGGGTTCCGGGGGAGGCCATTATGAAAAGGCAGGAGGCTTTATCAGCCTGCGCCGCTATGAAGAAAAATTTCCTACCATGCATACGGAAGGGTATTTCAACAACCGTATGACAGAGTATTTCGACAGCTTTGAAGTGATTTATGCCGAGAAGTATGAGGTTGACCTGACTGCTATGCAACCCTATCTGAAACGGAAAATTCCCATGGGTTATGTGAAGGCCGGAGAGGTTCTGCCGGTAGGCACGCCGATAACCATCCGTACGTTGGAGGGAGATATCGATTTGACGGTGGAGGAAGACCTTTATATCATGATCGGCATTAAGGGGGAAGTATATCCCAACCGCCGTAAGAAATTTATGGAATCATACAGGGTCCTGGACAAGCCATATAATGAGTCCGAAACTTTGGCGGCTGCAGAGTATTCCCCTACCATAAAGAACCGGGAAAGCGGGAAAAACCTGTCCCTGACAGAGTTCGCAAAATTATGTGTGCCCACCGGGGAAGTGCATATTTATGCCAGGCCCTTAGATAAAGGGGTGAAAGTTTTCACGGCATGGGATAAGGATAGATATATGTCAGGCAGGCCGGGTGATTATCTTGCGGTCCGCTGTGACGACTGCCATGACATATATGTGGTGGAACGGGATCTCTTTATGAGGAGTTATGATGAAATACAGGTATGATGCGTTTATAAGCTACCGTCATACGGAATTGGATAAATTCGCAGCGGAGAACCTTCATCGGCAGATGGAGGCTTTTCGTTTACCCGGCAAGTTTTCCGGAAGGACTGAGGGTAGGACCCGGATCACCCGGGTTTTCCGGGACAGGGATGAACTGCCCCTGACCAACAGCCTGGAAGGCAATATCATGGAAGCGCTGCGGGAGTCTGAATACCTGATCGTGATCTGCTCTCCCAGGCTGCGGACATTCGGGGAGCAGTATGCAATTTCTGTCTATACGCCGGAAGAATTGCTTGCGAAGGCACAGTCAGGTGTGTTATGATTATAATAACGCTATCCGTGAGGGAGAATGTTATTCATGCGGAAAACGGCGTCTATACCGCAGCAGGTAAGCAGCAAATAAATTGAGGAATGGGATCATATAGATGAGTGAAGTAGAATCAAAAAATTTTATTGAGACAATTATAGAAAGGGATTTAGCCGAGGGAGTCTATGACACGGTCAAGACCCGGTTCCCCCCGGAGCCGAACGGCTATCTCCACATAGGGCATGCAAAGTCAATCCTTGTGAATTACGGGCTTGCCATGAAGTATGGCGGAAAGTTCAATATGCGGTTCGACGATACCAATCCCACCAAAGAGGATATTGAGTTTGTGGAATCCATAAAAGAGGATGTACGTTGGCTGGGCGCCGACTGGGAGGACAGGTTGTTTTTTGCCTCCGATTATTTCGGGCAGATGTATGAGGCGGCAGTCAAACTGATCAAAAAGGGAAAAGCTTATGTGTCCGACCTGTCCGCGGAACAGATCAGGGAGTACAGGGGAACCTTCACGGAGTCCGGAAAGGAAGATCCCGGCAGAAACCGTTCCGTGGAGGAAAATCTGCGATTGTTTGAAGAAATGAAGGATGGCAAATATGCTGACGGCGAGAAGGTACTGCGGGCATATATAGACATGACATCCCCCAACATCAACATGCGGGATCCCGTTATTTACCGTGTGGCCCATATGACACACCATAATACCGGTGACGCCTGGTGCATTTATCCCATGTATGATTTTGCCCATCCCATTGAAGACGCTATCGAGGGAATCACCCATTCTGTGTGTACCCTGGAATTTGAAGACCACAGGCCGCTCTATGACTGGGTGGTAAGGGAGCTGGAATATCCCTGTCCCCCGAAGCAGATCGAACAGGCCAAGATGTACCTGAAGAACGTGGTGACCGGGAAACGGTATATCAAGAAGCTGGTTCTGGACGGAAAGGTGGACGGCTGGGACGATCCTAGGCTGGTATCCATTGCCGCTTTGCGGAGGAGGGGGTTCACGCCTGAGTCCATTCGTATGTTTGTGGAGCTGTGCGGCGTGTCCAAGGCACAGTCGGTTGCGGACTCTGCGGCGCTTGAATATTGTATCCGGGAGGACCTGAAACCTAAGGCGCCCCGCTATATGGCGGTCCTGGATCCCGTTAAGCTGGTAATAGACAACTATCCGGAAGGGCAGACGGAGATGGTCACTGCCGTGAACAATCCTGAAAACGAGGAGCTTGGCTCCAGGCAGGTGCCTTTCGGCAGGGAACTTTATATAGAGCGGGAGGATTTCATGGAGGAGCCGCCCAAGAAGTATTTCCGCATGTTTCCCGGCAACGAGGTTCGCCTCATGAACGCCTATTTTGTCACATGTACCGGCTGTGTAAAGGATGAGCAGGGCAAAATTACCGAAGTGCACTGTACTTATGATCCCGCTTCCAGGGGAGGGAACAGTCCCGACGGGAGAAAAGTGAAGGGAACGATTCACTGGGTGGCGGCCGAACAGTCGATAAAGGCGGAGGTCCGACTTTATGAGAACCTGATCGACGAAGCCATGGCGGATGAAAAGGGCGCTATTTACAGCGAAGAGGGGGAGTTGTACCTGAATCCCGACTCATTAAAGGTCTTAAAGGACTGCAGGCTGGAGCCTGCTTTTGCGGAGGCCGGGGCATACGACCGGTTCCAGTTTGTAAGGCAGGGATTTTTCTGTGTGGACGTGAAGGATTCGAAACCCGGCGCCCCGGTATTCAACAGGATCGTATCGCTGAAAAGCTCTTTCGTTTTGCCCAAAAGCGAATAAGGCGGAATGATGCAAAGATAAAGCATAAATGAAGCAAAGGAAATAAAGCATATCAATTTGGCACGGATGCGCAAAGCGCTGAAGGATAGAGAAGAAACGTATTGCCGCGGGGCAACGGAATGGAGGAGAGAATTATGGGTTTATTATCCGGATTAGGCGGATTAGGTCTTAATGGCCTGGAGAATATGGATATTTTCGGAGAGGGTGAGAAAGCGGAGGCAAAGAAAAAAACCCAGGAGCCGGTTAAGGTCGAGGAGAAAGATCTGATTTATGACAAGGCTTTTAAATGCCCTTGCTGCGACGGGGATCTCACTGCTAAGATTATGAAATCGGGTAAGGCCAAGCTGATCGGATCGGATCAGGATCTGAGGCCCCGGCATGAAGGTATTGATTCGGTAAAATATGATGCGATTTTATGCCCTTCCTGCGGTTATACGGCTCTTTCCAGGTTCTTCCCCAACCTGACCGGCGCCCAGGCCAAGCTGATCAAGGAAGCGATTAGCTCCAAGGTAAAGATTCCTGACTATAAGGGAGAGGTTTACAGTTACGAAGAGGCTGTGGACAGATATCAGCTTGCATTAGTCAATGCTGTGGTAAAGCATGGCCGGGCCAGTGAGAAAGCATACATCTGCTTAAAGAGCGCTTGGCTTATGAGAGGGTACCGGGAATCCGTGACTGATACGGAGAAAGGCACTCCGGAGCTGTTGGCTGAGCTTAAGGCAAAGGAAGAGGAATACATCCAAAACGCATACAATGGATTTGCGGAAGCACGTCAGAGCGAAGGCTTTCCCATGTGCGGCATGGATGAAGTCACCGTTGACTATCTGCTGGGTGTCCTGGCGGCCCATTTGAAGAAATTTGATGTGGCAAGCCGTATGGTAGCTTCCATCCTGACCTCCACTACTGCCAACAACCGTATGAAGGATAAGGCGAGGGATTTGAAGGAACAAATCATGCTCCAGTTGAAAAACACCAAATAAGATTTATGTATGATATGGCCATTGAGCTTCATACAGACGGCAGCAGGCGCTTGTATGAGCAGATATACGATTATATTAAGACAGAGATTAGGGATGGGAAGCTGCTTGCAGGAGAGCGGCTTCCCTCTACGCGTTCTTTGGCGGAGTACCTGCAGGTGGCACGCAGCACGGTGGAGTACGCTTACGGGCAGCTTCTCAGTGAAGGTTATATAGAATCCCGGCCTTACAGGGGATATTTTGTCTGTGCCATGGAAGGGCTGCTTTGCATGGAAGAGCCGGCAGACCGGGAAGAAGTGGATAGGCCTTCCGCAGATGCTTATAGTATTTCCGACGGAAATGCGGAGGGAGAAAAAGTAGAATGCAATTATAATTTTTCCCCTCATGAGATTGATATGTCCGGATTTCCATTTGGCGTCTGGAGGAAGATTACCAGGAATATCCTTACCTATGGGAACAGCGAGCTCTTTGCCAGGGGAGAGGCCCAGGGAGATTACGACCTGCGGGAGACCGTAAGCAGATATCTACATTCTTCCCGTGGGGTGAACTGTGAACCGGAACAGATCATTGTGGGCGCAGGGAATGACTATCTGCTGATGCTGTTGGAAAAAATATTGGGGCGGCAGGTGCGCATTGCCATGGAGAATCCTACGTACATCCGAACTTACCGGATTTTTCATTCCTTTGCTTATGATATTGTGACGGTGGATATGGATGAGTGCGGAATGCGGACAGACTGCCTGGTCCGGGAAAATGCCAGTGCGGCATACGTGATGCCCTCCCATCAGTTCCCCATGGGGATCGTGATGCCCATTGGCCGCAGGATGGAACTGCTGAAATGGGCGGCGGGAAGGGAGGGCCGGTATCTCATCGAAGATGATTACGACAGCGAGTTTCGGTATTGCGGGAAACCCATCCCTGCCCTTATGGCGTCGGACAAACAGGGCAAGGTTATCTATATCGGGACCTTTTCCAAAGCTATCGCACCGGCCATCCGGGTCAGCTTTATGGTGCTCCCGCAGGCCCTTTTGGAGCGGTACAGAAGGGAGTGCTCCTTCTATTCCTGCACTGTGTCCAGGATCGACCAGAGGATCCTGAATGAATTTATCAGGGACGGATACTTTGAGCGCCACTTGAATAAGATGAGGAAAATATACAGGGCAAAGCAGGAACTGCTGCTTCGGTGCCTGGAACCCTTTCGGGACAAATTTGAGGTTTCGGGGGAGAACACAGGGTTGCACCTGATCCTCACATCCAGGGAGGATGTGGCCGAGGAAGAGCTGCTCGGGAGGGCAGAGCGGGAAGGGGTAAGAGTATATGGTTTGTCTGAAAGCATAGTGGAGGAGTTTCACAGAAGAGCCACGGTGCTTATCGGGTTTGGAGGTATGACACAGGAGCAGATCGCTGAGGGGATGAAGAGGTTGGAAAAGGCGTGGCTTTAGGCCGGTTGTGTGATAAAATAAAAAACATGAAAATGTACTTTAGATACAGGTCATTGTACCGTTGTACATTTCCATGTTTTTAACAGTTTGGATTACCGGGGGTTAATTATTGCCGGCAGGAGATTCTTCTTCGGAGGGATCATCCTCGTCAAAAAATTTTTCCACCGTTTCCTCTGTCTTATTGATCTGTTCGGAGAGAGGGGTAAAAGTGTCTTTCTTGTCGGCATCCTCTCCCAGAGCCTCGGCCTTTGTATCAGGGTTCAGGGCCACGTAATTTCTGGAGGACTCGGTGTTTTCATCCAAATCCTCGCTGAAATCGTCGTAATCATCATCTTCAGGTATATCGGTTGCAGCGTCCTTTTTCTGCATATAGTAGTAAGCGGCAGCGGCAGCAGTACCTACTGCAGCGGTCAATAGCAGGAATTTACCAAATTTTTTTGCCATAAGCGGGCGACTCCTTTCGGTTGGTTTATTATACCAATATTCTAATACAATTTTGTGCATTTGAAAAGGGAATATGTATAAAATTTTGATAAATCCTATACCGTCCAAAGTCCGAAATATCGGTTCTGCGGGGGTGCAATCATTATAAAAGCATGGTTAGGACCCATGCGGGAAAGGTGCGGAAATAATTATGAAAGAACAGTTGTATACGATCCCCTTAAATGATGCGGTCAACGCAGGAGATGAATGCCCCTTTTGCTTTATTGAGAGGAGCATCCAGCAGGATTTGCTGGACTTTGTGCTGGGCAGCGGTTCTTCCTATATGGAAGCGGACATCAGGGAAATGACGGATAAGGCGGGGTTCTGCAGGGAACATTTCCAGAAAATGTTCGATTACGGCAACACCCTGGGCAACGCATGGATCTTAAAAACGCATTACCAGCGGATGATCGGGGAGATGCAGAAGACTTTTGCCGCATTTAAACCGGGTAAGAGCAGCCTGATGAATAAATTCCGCAAAGCTGCGGAGGGCAGCAATGCCATCGGCATGTGGGTGAAAGAAAAGGAGGAATCCTGCTATATCTGTGGGCAATACAAGGATACTTATGCCAGGTATCTGGATACTTTCTTTTATCTCTGGAAACAGGACGGTGAATTCCGGGACAAGATAAAGAGCAGCAAGGGGTTTTGCCTGGCCCATTTAGGCGACCTCTGCCAGGCGGCGGACGGAAAACTTTCTGATAAGGACAGAGAAAGCTTTTATGCCGTTGTGCTGCCATTGATGGAGGACAATATGAAACGTGTGGCGGAAGACGTAGCCTGGATGGTAGAAAAATTTGACTATAAAAATAAGGATGCGGATTGGAAAAATTCCAAGGATGCTATCCAGCGGGGAATGCAGAAACTGAAGGGTGGGTACCCTGCGGACCCGGACTATAAAATGAGCAAATAGGCACATTGGGATATGGCATTTTCAGACAAGCTTCAGCGGTATACCAGCTGCCTGACCATATCCAGGTAACAGCAAATCTCTTCGTACAGCATTTCCGGCTGGAAGGAGGCGTCCTGAAAACGTTCCGTCATCAGCCCCTTGATGGTGAAGTCCAGCATTTTGCGGAGCTTTTCTCCGTCCGTCCCTGCCGGAAGCGAGGAGAAGTCCATCTGCCGGCAGATGGTTTCATAGGTGTCCACTAAGACGTTTCGCTTTGCCTCAATGGCAAGCAGCGCTTCGCTTACATCCTCGGACATGGAGCGGTTGAGGAACTGCTGCATGTAGGGGTAACCCCGCATGGCGTGCATGCGCGCCGCTTCCGTCTGCTTTATGAGCAGGAACATATCGCTCTCTTCAGAGTCCACACTGGATTTCAGCTCCAGGTTCATATAGCGTACACTGTAATCGTAGATGAAAGTATACACTCCCAGCTTACTTCCAAAGTAATGGAACAGCAACCCTTTGCTGATGGCGGCCTCCTTTACGATATCGTCGGTGCTGGCGTGGCGGTACCCCTGAAGGGCAAAGATTTTCAGGGACGCGTTGATCATCCGGTCCTGTTTTTCTTTTTTCAGGTCAAAAAATTTGCTGTTCATCCCTAATATTCCTCCAAACCATTACCCTTTATGTAAAACCGGGCTTGTAAAACCGAGCCGCCAGGCGATTGGGAATCCGAGTTTGCGGAGCAAAACCCGCAAGCGAACTTGTTCGTTTTTTACAATAAGAAAACCGAGCCGCCAGGCGATTGGGAACCCGAGTTTGCGGAGCAAACTCGCAAGCGAACTTGTTCGCTTTTTTATCTTAACATAACCGGAATGATTTGCAATAAATTTGTAAAAAATTGTTAGGTAAAATTAAGAAAATTTTTGTTGTAATAGGACAGCTAAAACGATACTATAGAGATATAGAAGCGATGAAAGATGTGATAATTCTTGGAATTTAGCAGTATAGAATTCTTACTCTGTTTTCTGCCGCTGTTTCTGCTTCTGTATGGTGTGACTCCCCGTTATATGAAAAATTTTGTACTGCTGACAGGCAGCCTGGTTTTCTATGCTTTTGGGGAGCCAGAATATTTATGGCTGCTGATTGTTTCCGTGTCAGTAAATTATTTTCTGGGGTTGCACCTGGCAAGAGGGGCAAGGCTGAAGGGTAAGGATAAAAAACAAAAGAAAAAAAATTTTGAATACAAAAGAAAAATCCTGCTGGCTGTGGCTGTGGTGGGAAATATCGGAGTACTTGCAGTGTTTAAGAGCGGGATCGGAGCGGGTGGGTTGCCTTTGGGCATCAGCTATTACACTTTCCGGATCCTTTCTTATCTGATTGATGTTTATAAGGGTGAAGAGACGAAAGAGACCTCCTTTCTGCGGTTGGCGGCATATATTGCCATGTTCCCGCAGCTGCTGTCCGGCCCCATTTCACGATATGGGGAGGTACGGGGGGCATTATACGAAAGAGAATTTTCTGCAAAGAACATACAGGCCGGACTTGAGATCTTTACACTGGGCCTTGTATATAAGGTTTTATTGGCGGACCGCCTGGGAATTTTGTGGAGGGAAGTCCAGGTCACTGGATTTGAAAGTATTTCCACACCCCTTGCGTGGATTGCCGCCGTTGCCTATTCTATGAAGCTGTATTTCGACTTTAACGGATATTCTCTTATGGCTGTCGGTCTGGGGCAGATGCTGGGTTTCTCTCTGCCGTCGAATTTCAAGAATCCCTATATGGCAAGCTCCGTCAGAAATTTTTACCGCAGGTGGCATATGACGCTGGGACAATGGTTCTGCCGTTATGTCTATGTTCCTTTGGGTGGGAACAGGAAGGGCGAATGGCGTACCTTGTTCAATCTGCTGTGTGTATGGCTGTTGACGGCGGTTTGGCATGGCAGTACCCCGAATTTCCTGATTTGGGGAATGATGCTGTGGTTTTTGATCGTTATGGAGAGGCAATTAGGACGGCTGGGCATGGGGAAATTGTTTTCCTGGGGGATCCTGAAGGTAATTCCCCATTTCTATCTGTGGTTTGTGATCGTCATTAGCTGGATGTGCTTTGCCATTACTGATCTGTCCCAGCTTGAGATGTACCTGGGCAGGATGTTTGGTGTGACAGAAGGGATTCGTGTCGGCACAGGTGACTGGAGGAAAGCGCTTATGAATTACGGCGTTTTGCTGGCAGTAGGTGGATTAGCCTGTACGCCGGCTGTGGAGAAGCTTTTCCGCAAGCTGAAAGACCGTCTGCCGGGGATGCTTTTGCTGATCATACTCTTCTGGATCTGTGTTTGGAGATTACAGGTTGAGGGACAGAATCCGTTTATGTATCGGGATTTTTAGCGTATAAGGAACAGGTGATAATTTTGAAATGGTGGAGAAAATGGAGATACATGATCGTTTGGGTCGCGGCAGGCATTATATATCTGTCGGTGGTGGATCAGTGGCAGGTCTATGCGAAACCTCTGGGACAGATAAAAAGCTGGTATGAGGGGATCAAACAGGACCTTCGCCAGGCAGGCAATGTCAGGGCGGAAGAAGACCTATTTTGGAATGTGGTATCAGGCACGGACGGTATTACGGTATCGGGTGCGGACGGATCCACCGTATCCGGTACAGAGGGAATCACCGTATCCGGGGCAGACGGTTCCGCCCTGCCCGGAGAAGATGGAACCGGGGAATCGGAGAGCGGAAATCCGGTAATGCCCGAAGGGGATGTGGCAGCGCCCACAGGAGACCCCGCGGAGGCGCCGGAAACAGGGAATCCGGCGGGCCAAGGAGTGTCACCGGAGACGGAAGGTTCCGACGGCGGCTTGGTGTACCATACGGTGGAGGATGATTACTTTGCGGATGCCGTGTTCATCGGTGATTCCCGGACAGTGGGCATGTTCGAATACGGCGGGTTGGAGGAGACGGCGGATTTTTATGCTTCCACAGGCTTGACTGTGTATAAACTGTTTGATTCGGAAATTGTGGCGGTTGAGGGGCAGAGAAAGAAGATATCGGTGGAGGAGGCGCTTTTACAGAAATCCTATGCCAAGATCTATCTCATGATCGGCATCAACGAGATGGGCACGGGAACGGTGGAGAGCTTTGTGGCTGCTTATAAAGAGGCGGTGGACCATTTGCTGGAGCTGCAGCCGGATGCCATTCTTTATATCCAGGGGATCATCAAGGTGACAACTGAGCGTTCCCAGCAGGGGGACTATATCAACAACGAGGGGATTGAGGCGAGGAATGAAGCGCTTTCGCAGTTGGCAGACAACGAGAGGGTCTTTTATCTGGATGTGAATCCGGAAATCTGTGATGACACCGGCGGGATGGAAGCTTCCTATACCTTTGACGGAGTGCATTTGAAAGCGCAGTATATTGATATCTGGAAAAATTTTTTGAAGGAGCATGCGGTAGTATATGAAAGTTATTGATATGCACTGTGATACTGTTTACAAGCTGCTCTGCCTGGAAGAGCAGGGAAAGGCGGAAGAGCTGCGCAGGAATGGACGCCATCTGGATCTGCAGCGTATGCGTGACAGCCACTACCTTCTCCAGAATTTCGCCCTGTTCGTGGAGCTGGACTGTGACGGGGATCCCTGGGAAAGAGTTTGTAAGCTGTACCGATATTATAAAAAGGAGCTGGAACGCAATCAGGATATTTTAGCGCCGGTGCTTTGTTATGCAGACATTGCCGCCAACGAGGCGGCGGGAAAGCTGTCTGCCATGCTGACCGTGGAGGAAGGCGCTGTCTGCAAGGGTGAGGCGGAGAAGCTTAGAAGGCTGTACGAAATGGGTGTGCGCATGATCACGCTGACATGGAATTTCCCCAACGAGATCGGGTCACCTAATTTCGACCGGGAGCTTGGGAAGAGGGCTTCGGAGGCAAAGGAAGCCTGGAAAAAGTGCGAGCCG
Source organism: uncultured Lachnospiraceae bacterium (assembly GCA_947643615.1). Classification (GTDB taxonomy): domain Bacteria; phylum Bacillota; class Clostridia; order Lachnospirales; family Lachnospiraceae; genus Acetatifactor. Next base: position 71,906 of record CANRWO010000003.1, on the reverse strand, counting down.
GGCACGGAGGAATATGAGCGGAAGCGGAATGAGGCGCAAACTGCATTTGAGGCCTTCAACCGTACCTGCAACAGTACCGGGGGATTGACGGAAAGAGGAAAAGAGCTTGTGTCGGAGATGGAACGCCTGGGCATTATTCCCGATGTTTCCCATCTCTCAGACGCAGGATTTTATGATGTCCTGGCTGTGACAGGGAAACCCTTTGTGGCAAGCCATTCCAATGCCAGGAGCGTCTGCCCCTGCGTGCGGAACATGACGGACGACATGATACGGAAGCTGGCGGAACGTGGAGGCGTTATGGGACTTAACTATTGTGCTGACTTCCTGGAAGAGAAGCCGGTAGGAGTGGAAAACCACGGCTCTATTGAGTCAGTGGCACGCCATGCTAAGCACATTGCCAATGTGGGGGGTATTGAGGTTTTGGGCCTGGGAAGTGATTTTGACGGCATCAGCACTTATGAGGAAATCCCAGGGGCGGAGGGAATGGAAGCTCTCTGGGAAGGAATGCGCAGGGCAGGGTTCTCCGAGAGCCAGCTGGATCATATTTTCTGGAAAAATGTTCTTAGAGTGTACAGGGATACATTAGCATGACCCCAAATATATGCAGGCTCGGCCGAGAGGCCGAGCCTGGGTTTTAACACAATGTTGTTAGTTCACACCGATTGAACGAAATTGCTGTACTATGCCGCAGCCTTGGCCTCTATCTTGCCGCAATTTTGTTCAACAATTCCTCCGCATAGCCTTGCAGCTCAATTTACAGCTGATTTGTTATTTTAACAAATTTGCGTTTCCCAATTTTCAGCACATCCCCGGAGTTTATTATTTCGTCCACGCTTTCCATCCGGTTCCCGTTTTTGCTGACCCCGCCCTGGGCTACCATCCTGCGGAGCTCACTTCCGCTTGGGGCATAACCTGCGGAAACCAGGAGTTGGATATATTCTGACAGCCGTCCCTGTTCGCGGGGAACGGACAGGGTATCTACCTGGTGGGGAATCTCTCTCTTGGAAAAAGCCTGGATAAAAAATTCCTTTGCCTCCTGCGTTTCCTGAGGGGTGTGGTATAACGAGACGATTGTTTCCGCCAAATGCAGTTTGACATCTCTGGGATTGCAGCCGTTGTCCAGCGATATCCTGATCCGGTCCAGATCTTCCGGCAAAATATCAGTGGCCAGCTCAAAATATTTAAGGATCATGCCGTCGGGTATTTGCATGGCCTTCTGGAACATATTCCTGGCATCTTCGTAGATACCGATGTAATTGCCAAGGCTTTTGCTCATTTTCTCCACTCCGTCCGTCCCCTCCAAAATGGGCATGAACAATGCTGCCTGGGGTTCCTGGCCCATCTCTTTCTGGAGGCTTCTGCCCATGAGGATATTGAAGGTCTGGTCCGTGCCGCCCAGTTCCAGGTCAGCCTCTATTTCCACGGAATCATAGGCCTGCATAAGGGGGTAAAAGAATTCGTGCAGTCCGATAGGCATATTGTTGCGGAAGCGGGTCTGGAAATCGTCCCGCTCCAACATTCTTGCCACAGTGATGGTGGAAGCAAGCTTGAGTATCCGGTCCAACTGCAGCAGCTCCAGCCATTCGCCATTGTAACGGACTACGGTCTTCTCCCTGTCCAGGATATGGAATACCTGTTCCTGATAGGTCTGGGCATTGCGCAATACTTCGGCATCTGTCAAAGCCTTCCTGCCCTTGCTCTTTCCCGTAGGGTCGCCAATTTTTCCCGTGAAATCACCCACAATGATAATGACAGTATGCCCCAGGTCCTGAAGCTGTTTTAACTTACGCAGGGCAACTGCATGCCCCAGATGCAGGTCGGGGGCGCTGGGGTCCATGCCAAATTTAATGTTCAGGGGGATCCCGGTGAGAATGCTCTTTTCCAGTTTTTCCTTCAGGTCCGCTTCTCCGATGAGATCGGCGGCGCCTTGTTTAATGATTCTCATCTGGTGTTCTGCCATTGCTCTTACCTGCTCTGTGTTTTGTTTTTCCATTGTTCTGTTTTCTCCCTTCGATTTTGCAAGGTATTGATCAAGATGCACAATGAAAACGAAAACAAAAAACTCCCGTCCTTCAAAAGGACGAGAGCATAACGTCTCGTGATACCACCTAATGTTTACTGCCAGGCTCACGCCTGGCGGCCTCTTCAAGTACAGCCTCTCGGACAGATATTCCCGGCAACCCCGCTCAATCGGCTGGGCAGGGGAAGTACTGCCGGACAGATAAAATCCGTCGGGTTTATACTCTAGCACGATAACGGATGCAGGAACCGTCGCAGCCTACTAACTGTCCATAAAACCACCTTAATTCGTGGGGTAACGATAAAACAGCATTTGGTGCGAAGCTCAAAGATGTATTCACACACTGCTTCCCATGCGCCTCTCATCGGCCGGCAGCTTTCTGTACGTTCCACCGTGTGTTACTTGTTCTTGTCATTGCTTTTCTAAATCAATCACTTGAATATAAATTGTGAAATCAGTATACCAAAGGAACCGGATTTTGTAAACCATTTTTTGAACGAATAAAACGTAGCTTAAAACGGGGATATATGGTAAAATAAATTGTTCAAATTTATTGATTCTTTCGTTGCCTTGCCGGGTGAAATCAAATGGTCGTCCTGTTTGTGCTTGATTTCCTGTCGGTATGGTAAAGTGTTGACAAGGAAGGCGCAGGGAGGTAGATATGGCGAAACAAAAAGAAGTAAAGACAAATGCCATGAGAATTTTGGAAAGCATGAAGATCCCTTTTCAACAATACACTTACGAATGTGATGAATTCATAGACGGACTGCAGATAGCGGACATGCTTTCGCTGCCATATGAGAAAGTGTATAAAACATTGGTGACGGTTGGGAACAGCAAAAATTATTATGTGTTCGTGGTCCCTGTTGCGGAGGAATTGGATTTGAAGGCGGCGGCCAAAAGCGTGGGTGAGAAAAGTGTGGAGATGATCCATGTGAAGGACATCAACATGGTCACCGGTTATGTCAGGGGCGGCTGTACGGCAGTGGGGATGAAGAAGCAGTATGTCACCAGGATAGACAGCACTGCCCGGATGCTGGATAAGATGATTGTCAGCGGAGGCAGGGTCGGTTCCCAGCTGGAACTCTCACCTCAGGATCTGGCCAGGGCCGCAGGGGCAGAATTTGCGGATATTATCAGGTAGCAGAGTGTGCTACGGAAAGGTGTGGGAAACTCTATGGAAAACAATATTATGGAATACGATACGGTTGCCTTGGACGACGAAAAGAGCGCTGTGGTGATTATTGACCAGACCCTGCTCCCCGGCAGGACAGAGCTGATATCCTTGAAGACGGCCCAGGATATATGGGATGCCATCTATCTGTTGAAGGTACGCGGGGCCCCTGCCATTGGTGTGGCTGCGGCCATGGGAATTTATGTGTTGTCGAAACAGATCCAGGAGGAGGATTTCGGAGATTTTTATGACAGGTTCCGTGAATATAAGGACTATCTGGACTCCTCCAGGCCTACGGCAGTAAACCTTTCCTGGGCGCTGAAACGCATGGAAGCCGTGGCTCTGAAGGCAGGCAGGGACGAAGGGAAATCGGTTGCGGAGGTAAGAGAGGCTCTGCGCCGGGAAGCTTTGGATATCAGGGATGAGGACATCAGAGTCTGCCGTAAAATAGGCGAGAATGGGTTAGGACTGGTAAAACCCGGCGACGGGATACTGACGCACTGCAATGCAGGGAAGCTTGCGGCGGTGAAATACGGCACGGCTACGGCGCCTATTTATCTGGGGCACGAAAAGGGGTATGGATTCCGTGTCTATGCGGACGAGACAAGGCCTCTTTTACAGGGGGCACGGCTCACCGCCTTTGAACTTCACTCTTCGGGGGTGGATGTGACGCTGATCTGTGACAACATGTCCGCCAATGTGATGTCCAGGGGGTTGGTGCAGGCGGTGTTCGTAGGCTGCGACCGTGTGGCGGCAAACGGTGACACAGCCAATAAGATTGGCACCTCCGTGGTAGCTACGGTGGCAAAGCATTATGGTGTTCCGGTTTATGTCTGTGCGCCTACTTCCACAATAGATATGGAGACGCCCACCGGCGCGGAGATCAGGATCGAGGAGAGGCCGGATCGGGAAGTGACGGAAATGTGGTATAAAGAGAGGATGGCCCCGGAAGGCGTAAAAGTTTATAACCCGGCTTTTGACGTTACGGCACATGACCTTATCTCCGGTATCGTCACAGAGTATGGCGTGGCCAGGGCCCCTTATTCCCAGAGCCTGAGGGAAATCATGGAAAAGAAGCATGCTTCATCAGGCCTGCTTTAAGAGGGAAGACTGCCTCAGGGGGCAAGCACGCTGAAATGAAGGGGCAGCCCTGCGGAAAATGGCCGGCACAGAAGCATAAGAGGAACAAGGGGAAAGACTAAGAGGAAACAATAAGGGGAAATAACAAGAGGAAATAACAAGAGGAAAGAACAAGAGGAAAGACTAAGGGGAAATAACAAGAGGAAACAACAAGAAGACAGAGCAGGAGAAATAACAAGGGGAAAGATTAAGGGGATCAATATTAGGAAGCAACAAAAGAGACGACGAAAGGGCGAGAGGGCAGATGGAGTATACGGGATATTTATTCGCACATTTTACCAGTGAACGGAAGGACGGGGAACAGATTTATTTTTCCGTAAGCCGTGATGGGTTACATTGGCGTGATTTGACGGAAGGAAGGCCAGTTTTAAGGAGTGACGTGGGTGAGAAGGGGGCCAGGGACCCTTTTTTGATCCGCACGGAGGATATGTTTTACCTGATTGCCACAGATTTGAGGATTGAGTCGGGAAAAGGCTGGGAAACGGCACAATACGGCGGGAGCAGGGATATCCTTGTGTGGAAATCTGAGGATCTGGTAAATTGGCAGGGGCCAAAACCCCATACCATAGGGGTGGAAGGGGCAGGCTGTGTTTGGGCGCCTGAGGCGATTTATGACGCGGAGAAGGATGCAGTACTTGTATTCTGGGCCTCCATGGTGGATGGGAAGCAGAAAATATATGCTTCTTATACCACGGACTTTGAGAATTTCACGGATCCCTTTGTCTTTATGGAAAAGGAAAACCATGTGATAGACAGCACTATCATCCATACGGAACAGGGGTATTACCGTTATACAAAAGATGAGACCATTAAGGTAATTTGCATCGATTTCAGCAAAACGCTGCACCCGGAGGATTTTAAGGAGGTAAGGTCTGCCACGCTGGATGGGTTGTACGGGGTAGAAGGGCCTGAGATTTTCCGGTTTAATGACAGCAGGAAATGGTGCCTTATTGTAGACAGGTTTGCTTCCGAGAAGGGGTATCTGCCGTTGGTGACGGACGACCTTGCCGGCGGAGAATTCAGGATATTGGATGACAGTGAGTTTGATATGGGATACACGAAGAAACGGCATGGCGGGATCATCCCTGTCACGGAGGATGAATACAGGCGTCTTGTGGACAAATATGGATTTTGAGGCACCAGTCTGCAATATCAGGTGAAAAGGGGAATTAAATCTTGAAGAGAAATGTCAGCCTTGCGGAAATTTCAGACGGACGGTTATACGGCAGAAACGATATGGTGAAAGCAGATTGCCATGGATGCGGCGGATGCTCTGACTGCTGCCGTGGCATGGGCAAATCGGTTATCCTCGACCCCTATGACGTGTACAGGTTGGAAACGGGGTTGGGAAAAGGATTTGAAGCTTTACTGCAGGAGGGTGCAGCGGAATTAAATGTGGTTGACGGCTGTATTCTGCCAAACCTGAGCATGTCGGGGCAGGAGGAGGCCTGCGTATTCCTGGACGGCCATGGACGCTGTGGTATCCATGAATTCAGGCCGGGAATATGCAGACTGTTTCCGCTGGGCAGGTATTACCAGGACGGCGATTATAAATACATCCTCCAGACCCATGAATGTTCGGCAGGCAACCGGTCAAAGGTAAAAGTCAGCAAATGGATCGACACGCCACAGCAGGAAAAGTACCATGAATTTATCTGCCGGTGGCATTCCCTTTTGAATGAGCTGGAAGCGCTTGTGGGAGACTGCGGGGACGAAGCGGTGGCAAAGCAGGCCAACATGGCCCTCCTCAAGATTTTTTATATGGCGGAATATGGGACAGGGCAGGATTTTTATGTGCAGTTTTGGGAACGCTATATGCGATTCAAAGAAGCTTTGCAAGAGATAACAGACTCCCGGGACCTGTAGTTTCCTGGGATTGTTTGTGCCGTTTAGAGAGATGTCTGTGGTCCTCTTGGCGGCATGATTGGAAGTGTGGAAAAAAGGAGTTTTATGTATACGGAAGAATTAAGCATCCGGAAGGAAGAGCGCCGGGATAGCAGGCCGGAAGAACCCTTCCGGGCAACAGGGCGGGGCATAGAACCCCTCCGGGAAACGGGTCAGGTCAGACAACCCTTCCGGGAAACGGGCCGGGTCAGACAACCTTTCCGGGAAACGGGTCAGGTGGGAGAACCCTTCCGGGAAACGGGCCGGGTCAGACAACCTTTCCGGGCAACAGACATGCCGAAAGAACCTCTTCGGGAAACGGAGTTGAGTGAGGAGGAAAGAGAGGAACAGGAAAGGCGGCGAAGACGCAGGAAGAGAATCGAAGAAATGAAAAGGGAGAAACGCCGGCGGGAATTGATGTTCCGATATGGGGTGCCGGCTATGGCAGTTGCTGCGGTTCTGTGCCTCTTTCTCTTAACCGCGGGTATCCTTAAGGCATTGCGTCCGGAGGAGGGCGTTGCGTCCGGAAAGGGAGATACCCTTGGCTCCGCTGCCGGGGACGGTTCCCTGTCCGGCAGCGGGGGCACTAAACCGGAGGACTTCGTAGCCGACGCCCTTTCAAAAACCCTGGTTTACACGCAGGCAGGGGGATTTTCCGCGGCCGTTATACCGTCGGACGCAGCCTCCGCGGTGGTGTCGGTGCTGCCGGATGCGCCGCGGCAGGTATTCCAGGCGGGTACCACGGAGCATACCGACGGTTTCGGCGGAGAGATCAGCAGTCCCCACGGCATCATGATCGATGTAGGGAGCGGTGAAGTACTGGCCCAGAGAGACGGATGGAGCCGGATCAACCCGGCTTCCATGACGAAGATATTGACGGTGCTGGTGGCGGCGGAGCATATAACGGATATGGACGGCACTTTTACCATGACGATTGATATTACCGACTACAGCTTCGTAAATGACTGCAGCAATGTAGGGTTTGAGGTTGGCGAAGTGATACCCGTGGAAGATTTGTTCTACGGTACGGCTTTGAAGTCAGGGGCGGACGCCGCTCTTGGGTTGGCGGTATATGTGGCAGGCTCCCATGAGGCATTTGTGGATATGATGAACGACAAGCTGGTGGAACTGGGATTGTCGGAAACCTCTCATTTTACAAATTGTATAGGCCTGTACGACGAAAACCATTACAGCACGCCCTATGATATGGCGGTCATCTTGAAGGAAGCTGCGGACAACGAATTCTGCCGAAAGGTACTTTCGGAACACCGTTATGTGACAACGTCCACGGCGGAACATCCCGGGGGGATCGATATCTCTAACTTGTTCCTGCGCAGGATAGAGGATAGGGATACCCACGGAGAGGTATTGTGCGCTAAGACAGGGTACGTGGATCAGTCTAAAAACTGTGCGGCCAGCCTGGCATCGGACCATGACGGAAGGGAATATATCTGTGTGACGGCAGGGTCGGACAGCGCCTGGATCTGTATCAGGGACCAGGTTGCATTGTATCAGAGATATCTGCCGGAATAAAAGCGGTGTGCCAGGCGATATTTTATGGTTTCTGTGGCATACTTTATGTATAGGGAACCGGCTCGGTGCATGTTTGATAATGCGTCCTGCGGGTAATCAGCCATCATTTCGGGAACTCAGATCATCTTGCGTATGATTTGTTCCAATGAAGGAGGTAATTTGATGTGTACAGCGGCAACATACAAGACAAAAGATTTCTACTTTGGCAGAACCTTGGACTATGAATTTTCTTATGGGGACGAGATAACGGTGACGCCCCGCAACTATCCCTTCCGCTTCCGCAATATGGGGATCATGGCAAAACATTATGCCATGATCGGTATGGCCCATGTGGAGGAAGAGTGCCCCCTTTATTATGAGGCGGTGAATGAGAAGGGGTTGGGTATGGCCGGCTTGAACTTTGTGGGGAATGCGAATTATAAGAACCCCATGCCGGATAAGGATAATCTGGCGCAGTTTGAGTTCATTCCCTGGATCCTGGGGAAGTGCGGATCCGTAAAAGAGGCCAGGGCGCTGCTGGAGAGAATTAACCTTACCAACATTTCTTTCAGCGAAAAGCTTCCGGTGGCACAGCTCCATTGGATCATTGCGGACCGGGACGAGGCTGTCACGGTGGAATCTGTGGAAGGGGGTGTCAAAGTATATGACAACCCGGTAGGGATACTAACGAATAACCCTCCCTTTAATGAGCAGATGTTCCAGCTGAATAACTACATGAACTTATCTCCAAGGGAACCACAAAACCATTTCTGCGATAAACTGCAGTTATCCGCATACAGCCGTGGCATGGGGGCATTGGGGTTACCCGGGGATCTGTCTTCCCAGTCCCGTTTTATCAGGGCGGCTTTTGTTAAAATGAATTCCGTTTCCGGGGATTCGGAATCCGAGAGCGTCAGCCAGTTTTTCCACATCCTCGGCGCTGTAGACCAGCAGAGGGGATGCTGTGACCTGAGCGACGGCAAGTATGAGATCACTATTTTCACATGCTGCTGTAATGCGGATAAAGGGATCTACTACTATACCACCTATGATAACCACCAGATCACGGCGGTGGATATGCACAGGGAGAACCTTGACGACATTTGCCTGGCACGTTATGCGCCTGTCAGGGGCGAACAGATCAGGAGGCAGAATTGACGGAAGCGTCCTGCTCCCGCCGGAGCTTTTGGAACAATCTCAACAGGACGGCAACGGCTGCGGCAGCCAGGATCACCTCCGCCGTGAGCTGCGCGTAGGCCAACCCGTACAGCGGGAAGAGATGATTCAGGAGAAACAGTGCCGGGATTTCCAGGACGATTTTCCGCAGGATGGCAAAGACCAGGGATTTCCGGCCCAGGCCGCAGGCCTGGAACACACCCACGGCGAGGAAGTCCATGCACAGAAAAGGCATTCCCAGGCATAACCCCCGGAGGAATTTCGTGCCATATGCCACAATTGCCGGATTCTTCATAAAGAGTGTGATCAGGAATTCCGCCCCCAAATAGTAGGCGGCAGCGAGGGTGGCCATGAAGGTGAGGTTGATCTTCATGGTGAAGGTAAGGGTCTTCTTCATACGATTTACGTTACCGCTGGCGTAATTGTAGCTGATCAGGGGCATGATGCCCTGGGAAAGGCCAAAAGCTATCTGCATGGGGACCATGTTGATCTTCTGGGAGATCCCCATTGCTGCCACGGCGTCAGCGCCGTAGGAAGCGGTGAAGTTATTTAACACAGTCATGCCCGTCACATTCAACAGGTTTTGGATGGACGCAGGGATCCCCACTGCGAAGATCCCCAGGACGATGGCTTTTTTGAAGCGGAACAGGGAAGGTCGTATACTGACATAAGTATGTCCGCGTTTTATAAACAATAAGACAAAAAAGTATATGCAGGCAACGCAGTTTGACAGAAACGTTGCAAATCCTGCACCGGCTGCGCCCATATCCAATCCCCATGGCAGGATGAAGATGGGATCCAGTATAATATTCAACAGGCATCCGCTCATGGTGCCAAGGCTGGCATGGAGGGAGGAACCTTCCGCGCGTACCAGATAGGCCATGACTACGTTCAGGATAGCGGGGGCGGCCCCGAAAGTGACCGTCCATTTCAAGTAATCGCCGGTGGCGGAAACGGTGAGGCTGTCCGCCCCCAGCATGGCCAGCAGGGGAGTGTGGAAAGCAGTATACAGGGCCGAGAACAATAACCCGCAGATCAGCGCGCAGTAGAATCCCAGGGCGGAGCTCCGGTAGACGGTGTCGTAGTCTTTGGCCCCCAGGCCTCTGCTCATCATACTGGAGGAGCCTACGCCGAAGAGATTGTTGACAGCGTTGAAGGCCAGCAGCACAGGGGCGGCCAGGGTGACGGCAGCGTTTTGCACCGGGTCGTTCAGCATTCCCACGAAGTAGGTGTCGGCCAGATTATAAATGACCATGACAAGTGAGCTCAGGATGGTGGGGACCGCCAACGTCATTACTGCTCTTGGGATGGGCATTTTTTCAAATAGTTCTGTTTTTTCTTTGTTTTCCATAGTGTATCCATTCCCTTTCCGTTTTGCATTCTCCCCCCTCCGGAGTGTTTTAGTATGCTGCTATCAGTATACCACAGTTTCAGGCGTTTCGGAACCGTTTTGGGCATTGGAAGCTTCCCTGGGTATCATTGATTTTTACCATACGCTATGGTATGCTGTGGTATATTTGCCAAATAATAGATATTTTTTCACATGATCCGCGTTGCCGGCCCTGTCATTCTATGGACAGGGGAGGACAAAAGACCTTGGTGCTTCCGCTGAAGACGGAAATTAGGGGAACAAAGGGACGAGAACAAAATGCAGAAAATTATGATTGTGGAGGATGACCGTGCCATTCGTGAAGAGCTGGAGCTTTTGTTGGGAAACGAGGGATATTGCCCCGTGGCGGTGACGGATTTTACGGAGATTCCCCGAAAGGCTGCGGAAGCCTGCCCGGATCTTATTATATTGGATATCTGTCTGCCCGGCGCTGGGATTGTTCTTCCTGATCTATGCGGTGTACATCCTGCTTGCCTATATCGGGTTGAACCGGAGTATGCTTCCGGAATAAAGAGTTAAAAACCATGCAAAAATAATTTCTTTTTTGCATGGTTTGTGTTATAATGCTTTCGAATATGTTTGTGACATACGCCTGCGGGATGTGCTTTGCAGACATGTTCGGTAAAGTAGGATAACGAAGGAGAAGGAAAGCAATGGTAAAAAAGTTGACGAAGAAGGCATGGATGAGCACAGGGTTCCTCCTTTTGGGGTGTCTGTTAATGGCGGGAGTCCTTTTATGGAAGTACGCGCCCTCAGCGTTCCTGGCATTACAGGGACTGACGCCCATATTGGACGAATCTTTGGGCAATATATATGGTTTATCGGCCATAGGGTTGTTTATACTCCTGGTCGCCCTGTTTATTTTTTCAAGCAGCTTGCCAACCCGGTGAGCAAAAAGGTGGATCGTTTTCTGGAGAAGCACCCGGAAGTCACAATGGCGCAGCTTGACCATGGGTTTGACGTTGCCCGGAAGATTGATGATATATGGGTGGGAGACCCGTGGACGTTCAGCCATGAATTTAAAAACATAGTGGTGGAAAATAAAGAGATCGTCCGGATACACAGCGAAAAAGAACGTTCCAAGAGGCAGACCAATTACTACCTTTGCATGGAACTGGCAGACGGCGCCAAGGAAAGGGTATTGATGGGGTATCACAATCTCTCGGAGGCCATTGAAATGTACCGGAAGTATGATCATATCCGTGTGGAACATAATGTGTGAGCATGGCAGGGCAATTGTGCCTTTTCCGCACAGCAGGGAAGGGGGGATTGGACCTGGACCGGCAAGTTTATGAATATGAATCCCTGATCTATGAAGCGGAAGGGAAGGGCGGCGCATATGTGGCCTTTCCCTATGATATCAGGACGGAATTTGGCAAAGGCAGGGTGAAGGCCCATGTTACCTTTGACGGGGAACCTTACGATGGCAGCATTGTAAATATGGGCGTTAAAAATGCGGATGGCAGTGTCTGCTATATCATTGGCATACGGAAGGATATCCGCTCCAAAATAGGAAAACAGCCCGGCGATACGGTCTGCGTAACGGTAACGGAGAGGGAATGATATATGGAAAACGGCAGGTTGGAAGCATTTGAGAAGATGCTGGCAGCAGTGCAGAAGGAATATGCAGACATCTTATCCAAGATGGATAAGATGAAGTCGGAGGGGAAAGTAAAGACAGTTACTTACCAGCAGATGCTGTCACGGAAGATGATGTACCAGAATATGCTTTCCATGTATGAGATATACGGACTGGCGGCTGAGGGGAGTCCAGGCAGATGACCTGCCGGGGCAGCCATGCCCGGAGCCGCTATAGAACAACGGATAAATAAAAGAAAGTAATCAATGAAAGATGTCGAAAAAAAGATATCGAAAGAAAGATATTGATGGAAAGAATGAGGAGCAGCATGGAGAAAAAGATACCTTATAAAATCTATTTGGAAGAAGGGGAAATGCCAAAGCAGTGGTACAATGTACGTGCGGATATGAAGAAGAAGCCGGCGCCGATCCTGAACCCCGGGACTTTGCAACCCATTACGGAGGAGGAGCTTTCCGGTATTTTCTGCCGTGAGCTTGCGAAACAGGAGTTGGACGACACCACGCCTTATTTTGACATACCCCAGGAAATCCGGGATTTTTATAAAATGTACCGTCCGTCGCCCTTGGTACGGGCGTATTGCCTGGAAGAGAAGCTGCAGACATCTGCCCATATCTATTATAAATTCGAGGGAAATAACACATCGGGGAGCCATAAGCTGAATTCTGCCATCGCACAGGCGTATTACGCTAAGAAACAGGGGTTAAAAGGCGTCACCACTGAAACCGGCGCGGGGCAATGGGGGACGGCGCTTTCTATGGCTTGTTCCTATTTCGATTTAGACTGCCAGGTTTACATGGTAAAATGTTCATACGAGCAGAAACCCTTCCGGCGTGAAGTGATGCGTACTTACGGGGCAAAAGTGACACCTTCCCCTTCCATGGATACGAATGTAGGACGTAAGATTAACGAAGAATTCCCGGGAACCACAGGAAGCCTTGGGTGCGCCATCTCGGAGGCGGTGGAAGCGGCAACCAGCCAGGAAGGATACCGTTATGTGCTGGGGTCGGTGCTCTCACAGGTGCTGCTCCATCAGTCTATCATCGGCATGGAGACAAAGGCCGCTTTGGATAAGTACGGCATTCAGGCGGATATCATTATCGGCTGTGCCGGAGGCGGATCCAATTTGGGCGGACTGATTTCCCCTTTTGCAGGGGAAATCTTAAGAGGGGAAGCGGATTATAAGATGATCGCAGTGGAGCCTGCTTCCTGCCCCAGCCTGACAAGAGGAGTATATGCCTATGACTTCTGCGATACGGGGAAAGTGTGCCCGCTTGCCAAAATGTATACCCTGGGAAGCGGATTTATGCCTTCTGCAAACCATTCGGGAGGCCTTCGTTACCATGGCATGAGCTCAACGGTTTCCGAGCTGTATGACCAGGGACTTTTAGAGGCCAGAAGCGTGGAACAGACGGAGGTATTTAAAGCGGCGGAGACATTTGCCAGAGTCGAGGGCATCCTTCCCGCGCCGGAGAGCAGCCACGCCATCAGGGTTGCCATTGATGAGGCGATGAAATGTAAGGAGACAGGGGAAGCGAAGAATATTGTATTCGGCTTAACCGGTACGGGTTACTTTGACATGGTTGCATACCAGAAATACAATGACGGGGAAATGAGTGATTATATCCCCACGGACGAAGAGCTGGCGGAAGCCATCGCAAAGCTGCCGGAGGTAAAATTGTAATAGCGATTGAAAATCTTTTCAAAAGTCTTTTGCGGTTGAGTGAAAGGTATTGTTTTCGTGCCCGGGCAAAAACACATTTAAACATTGCGTCTTGTATCTGCCGTAAAAATGTTTTATACTGTTAACAGTAGTTTTATTGTGAGCAAGCTATTTTATGAGGTAAGGGTATGACGGAACTGATAAATTTAATGGAAGAAACGGTATTGAGAAAGATCGACCAGTTGTGGCCGGGCACGGACTACTGCAAATGTGAGAACTGCCGGATGGATATCGCCACCTATGCGCTGAACCGCCTGCCGGCGCAATATGTACAATCTTTGAAAGGTAAGGTGCTGTATCGTTTTGAATCGAACCAGATGCAGAGGGATATTGAAGTCACAGTGGCTGTGAGCAGGGGCATTGAGATCGTAGGGCAATCCCCCCATAAGAATGTGAACGCAAATACAAATGAGACCGCGCAGGCGGGTGGGACTGCAAATACAGACGGGAATGTCGCCGGAGGCGGCAAATAGGCAGATTTCCGGCGAAAGCGATGCATCGGTAAGTGAAGTTATTTCAGGAGGATGAAATTCATGTTTGAGTTTACGGATGACTGTCTGACAGGGATAGAACAGCTTGACGGAGAGCACCGCCATTTGTTTGAGCTGCTGAACAAAGCTTATCAGCTTGCGGCTACGGATTATCACAGTGATTACTACCAGCAGATAAAAGACATCCTCACGGAGCTTGACCGCTATGCGGAAGTACATTTTGACCATGAAGAAGCATACATGGTTCAGATACGGGATCCGGAGCTGATCCTTCAACGTGCGCAGCATGCGTTCTTCCGGGATAAAATTCTGAGTTTGGATTTAGCAAACATAGAAGAGGAAGAGGGCCAGCAGCGTGTGCTGACGGATCTTGTGTCCTTTTTGGCAAAATGGCTTTACCGCCATATTTTGAGCAGTGATATCATGATTGGGAAACTGCCCCCTCTGGAAGAGTGGATGGTCAGGGAGAACCCCTGCGAGTTTACGGAGGAATATCTCACCGGCATAGACCTGATCGACAAGGAGCATGAGACCTTGTTTGAGATTGTGGGCAGGGCCAACCGATTGGTGAAATCCCTGGATGCCTCTTCCGGCTATGACAAAATTATGGAAATACTGGATGAATTGAAAGCTTATACCAAGGAACACTTCGGGGACGAAGAGGAGTATATGGCGGATATCAGGTATGACGGGTTTGATGTGCAGAAGCGTGCCCATGAAGCTTTTATTGATAAGCTGGAAAATATCAATTTAAGTGATGTGGAAGATAACCCGGAAGAGTATCTCCAGGAGCTGCTTGAGTTCTTGCTGGGATGGCTGATCAACCATATCTTATATACGGACAAGAAGATACCTGTAAATAAATAAACAATGCGCGCGCACCTGCCGGATATTTCCCCGGCAGGTGTGTTTTTTATTTTATAGGAAACTGCGTCCTGGCTGGGGAAGAATGCGAAGCATTCTTCGAAGCGCCGCAGGCGGCGCTTTTTTACCTTATAGGAAACTGCGTCGTCAGACGCATGCATTCACGAGTTTGCGAAGCAAATCTCGCAAGAGTGCAAAGCACTCTTTTTTATGCGCAGGCCCGTACAGTGGAAGTTAGCCTCTAAAGCGGAGCACGGCCGGATACTTCCGCATTTTGTGCAATCCCATGCAAAAAGGGGACTGTCCGGGAGGAATGGAATGCGAAATCGAGGGATGAAAACGATTTCACTAATTTTTACAAAAAATAATTGGCAAAATTATGTATTTTGCCAATTTACAATATTTTACCTTGTGTGTATTATAATTACACGAATGAAATCGATCACACAAAGCAGAATAAGGAGCAAATCATTTCAAAAAGGCAAGGAGGTTCATATGAAGCAGGTAAATGTAAGGTTTCATAATCTTGAGCAGATAAGGCAGTTTATAAACATTATCGACAAAATTGACGCTAACTTTGACCTGGGCTCCGGCCACAGGATCGTGGATGCAAAGTCGATCCTTGGAGTGTTGGCGCTGGATCTGTCGGGGCCGTTGCGCCTGAGATACCATTCAAACGACATTGATATTGAGAAAAAAATCGAGCCGTTCGTTTGCGGATAAGTTTTTTATCTGAGTGACTTTTGCTTTGTGGATCGGAATGGGACTGGAGTATTTTTCAAGCGTGCTCCGGCTCTGCCTGAGGGGGGAGTGGTAGTGGGGCAAAAAATTATTTTTCTGGACATAGACGGGACGCTGACGGAAGCGGGAAGCAATGATCCTCCGCAATCCGCCCTGCAGGCAATCGCCCGGGCCAGGGAGGAGGGGCATTTTGTTTTCCTGTGTACCGGCAGGAATTACGATATGCTGCGCCCTCTTTTGCGGTATGGTTTTGACGGATTCATTGCCAGCTCCGGGGGATATATTGAGTGCCTGGGCAGGGTGATATATGACTGTCCCATGACAGAGGCACAGAGGCAGTCCGCTATGGGTATCCTGAAGAAAAACGGTATATTCAGGACTGTGGAATGCCGGGACGGCACTTACGCGGATGAGAGCCTGAAAGCTTATTTGAGGGACCATGCCGGGGAAGCAGGAAACAGTGAGCTGCTTCGTTGGAGGGAACAGATCGAGGAGGTGCTGAATATTCGCCCCATGAGGGAATATAAAGGGCAGCCGGTGTACAAGATTGTGTTTATAAGTCCCACCCGGGAACAGTTTTCGGAACCAAGGAAGGTTTTGGAAGCTGATTTTGCATTTTGCATGCATGAAGAGAACCAGGGAGGTTATATAAACGGAGAAGTGGTGAACCGCAAATTTGACAAAGGCAAAGCGGTTCAGAGAGTGTGCCGTTGCCTTAACATCCCGGCCTGTGACTCTGTGGCAATCGGCGACAGCATGAATGACAGGGAAATGTTGGAAGCGGCAGGGTTGGGCATATGTATGGAAAACGGAAACAGAGAATTGAAGAAAATAGCGGATGATATCTGTCCGTCCGTGTGGAAGGACGGGATCCGCAGTGCATTTACGAAACATCAATTGATTCATTGGTAAAAGCCGGGAAAATCTATTTTACAAGCTTAAATGCAAATGCTATATTGGTATTGAAGTGCGACCGATTTCATAACCAATGGAGGGCGGCAATGGCTGTAAATTATGGGGTGTGTGCAAAAGAGATTTACGAGGCCCTGGGGGGCAGAAGCAACCTGGTCAGCGTAGCACATTGTGCAACCAGGCTCCGTGTGGCCACTGTGGACGACAGCAGGGTTGACAGGAACAGGCTGGAAGGCATTGACGGTGTGAAGGGTGTGTTCAGCAGCGGCGGGCAGCTCCAGGTGATCGTGGGCACCGGCGCGGTAGTGAAATTGTATGACGAATTTTTAAAGGTCAGCGGTATGGGGGCGGCTACCAAGGAGGATGTGAAAAATGCAGCAGCGGCACGGCAGCCGCTGCCGAAACGGATGGTTAAGGCCTTGGGAGATGTGTTTGTTCCCGTTCTTCCGGCCATTGTAGCTTCCGGCCTGGCTATGGGGTTGGTGGAGGCCCTGGGTAAGGCGATTCCTTCCTTTGCGGGGAGCGACTGGTACGGCATCCTTGATTTGATAGCGAATACGGCATTTATTTTTCTGCCGGTATTGATAGCCATGTCCGCGGCAAGAGTATTTGGAGGGGATATTTTCCTGGGGGCCGTCATCGGCATGGTCATGATCCATCCCAATCTGCTCGACGCATGGTCCGTAGGCCCTATGGATGCGGCAGAGATCCCGGTGTGGCATTTGTTCGGTTTTTTGCCGATCCGGCAGGTGGGATACCAGGGACATGTGATTCCGGTGATTGCCGGGGTATGGATCATGTGTAAAATTGAGAGGCAGCTGCACAGGCGCGTACCGGAAGCGGTGGATCTGTTTGTGACGCCCCTTTGTACCGTGCTGGCTACGGCATTTATTACATTAGGGGTTATCGGCCCTGTTTTTTCGGCGGCAGAAAGCCGTGTTTTGGAATTTGCCGGATGGGTCGTCACTGTGGGCCATGGAACGGGAGCCATGGTGATGGGTGCTTTCTATCCGGTTACGGTAGTATGCGGTATCCATCACATGTACAATGTGATCGAGGCAGGTATGCTGGCAGCGGAAGGACGGAATCTTTGGATGCCCATTGCTTCGGCTGCGAACTTTGCCCAGGGGGCGGCCTGCCTGGCAGTGGGGTTAAAGGCAAAGAATCCGAAAACAAAGGCGGTTGCGGTGCCTTCTTCCCTGTCTGCCGCACTGGGAATTACGGAGCCGGCAATCTTTGGCGTGAACCTGAGATTTGGGAAACCTTTTATATGCGGTATGGCAGGAGGCGCTGCGGGGGCGCTGCTTGGCTCCCTTTTCCATGTGGGGGCAACCTCTTACGGCGTCACGGGAATCCCCGGGTTTTTGATTACGCTGGACCATGCCCTGCAGTACGGGATAGTCCTTGCGGTATCTTTCGGTATTTCTTTTGCCCTGACCTGGTTTGTGTGGAGGGAGGGAGCAGGGGATGCCGGAAAAGGGGCGGGAACGGAAACGGTTCTGTATGCCCCGGTAAAAGGAATGGTTATCCCCAGGGAGGAGATCCCGGATGAAACGTTTGCCGCCGGAATCCTGGGGGACGGCGTGGGCATTGAACCGGAAAAGGGAGAGGTATGGGCGCCTTTTGACGGGGAGGTAACGTTTGCCGCCGATACCTGCCACGCCATAGGGATCACGGCGCCGGACGGAACCGAGGCCCTGATCCATGTTGGCATCGGTACCGTAAATATGAAAGGGGACGGGTTCCGGCTTTTTGTTGCAAAAGGGGATAGAGTGAAGGCAGGGCAGAAGCTGCTTGCCTTTGATATAAGGAAGGTCAGGGAAGCGGGATACAGCGCGGTGACGGCAGTGCTCCTCACAAACGGCGGATATTCGGATGTGGAAATTGCCAAATCCGGCAAAACAGGCAGGATGGAGAGATTGATGACCGTCAGGAGAAAAGGAAAGAGCGGCAATGACGAACAGAAAATCCCGTAGCATGAAAAGCGGAGGCGCAAACACAAACACAAACGCCGGGGCAGAAGTCCAAATCAATCTGAAAATGAAAGAAAAAGCGAGCGAAAGACAGCTTATAAAAGGCAGTAAAAAATTAGAAAGTGAAAGAAGAGAAGAAGATGGAAAATGAAATGGCAAAGGAACCGGAAGGAAAGGCATGGCAGACAGATGGTGCGGACAGCAACGTGCAGGCGCAGGGGGAAGGAGATATTTTCCTCAGCAGGCTGGCCAGGCATCATGATGAACTGCGCTGGCTCTACATGGAGTTATATGGGAATGATTCTATGTTTGCGGAGCTTTGTGACCGTCTGAGGCAGTTTTACCTGGAGAGGAACCGGGATCTGAGGTTCCGTGACCGGGGCCGGGAGGAAGACCAGGACTGGTACCGGAAAAACGATTTGCTTGGAATGATGTTTTATATCGATAATTTTGCAGGGGATATGAAAGGCGTAGAGTCCAGGCTGGACTATATTCAGCAATGTAATGTCAATTATGTCCACCTTATGCCCTTCCTGGATACCACAAAAGGCCGTTCCGACGGGGGGTATGCCGTGTCGGATTTCCGCAGGGTACAGGAGAAGCTGGGTTCCATGGAGGATCTGGAAAGCCTCACCGCGGCCTGCCATAAGAGAGATATCAACGTCTGCATGGATTTTGTCATGAACCATACTTCGGAGGACCATGAATGGGCAAGGAAGGCCCGGCAGGGGGACGGAGAATATATGAGCAGGTACTTTTTCTTTGACAACGAAAGGGAACCGGCCATGTATGAAAGGACGGTTCCCCAGGTGTTCCCCACCACCGCCCCGGGCAATTTTACATGGCTGGAGGATGCGGGGCATTATGTGATGACCACCTTTTACCCCTATCAGTGGGATCTGAATTACCGCAATCCCAGGGTCTTTAACGAGATGATGTATAATTTCCTCTATCTGGCAAACAAGGGGATCGATATTATCCGTATTGACGCGGTGCCTTATATCTGGAAGGAACTGAATACTTCCTGCCGCAACCTGCCCCAGGTACATACCATCGTCCGTATGATGCGCATGATCGGCGAGATTGTCTGCCCGGGTGTCCTGCTGTTGGGGGAAGTGGTCATGGAGCCGGAGAAGGTGGTTCCCTATTTCGGGACCGTGGAGAAGCCGGAATGCCACATGCTCTATAACGTTACCACCATGGCTACCACATGGCATACGGTGGCCACGAGGGATGTGAGGCTCTTGAAAAGGCAGCTTGACATAGTGAATTCCCTGCCCAAAGAGTATGTGTTCTTAAATTACCTGCGCTGCCATGACGACATCGGATGGGGACTTGACTACGGTGCATTACTGCCGGAGGGCATCGGGGAAAAGAGTCATAAGCAATATCTGAACGACTATTTCCAGGGATATGCGGGAGACAGCTGCAGCCGCGGCGAACTCTATAATGCCGACCCTGTTACGGGGGATGCCAGATTCTGCGGCACTACGGCTTCCATGTGCGGCGTGGAAAAGGCCGGATCGGAACGGGATCAGGAGGCTATGGAGAAAGCGGTCAGGCTGGTGCTGATGCTCCATGCGTATATGTTTATGCAGTCGGGGATCCCTGTGCTGTACAGCGGCGACGAGATCGGCCAGGTGAATGAC
Source organism: uncultured Lachnospiraceae bacterium (assembly GCA_947643615.1). Taxonomy (GTDB): domain Bacteria; phylum Bacillota; class Clostridia; order Lachnospirales; family Lachnospiraceae; genus Acetatifactor. The sequence continues at coordinate 51,660 of CANRWO010000003.1, read as the reverse complement.
TACACTTATAAGGAGGATCCCGACAAGGCGGCAGACTCCCGATATCTTCACAGAGGGCCGATGAACTGGAAACTGGCCGGGAACATTCGCCGCAGGGATACGGTGGAGGGAAGGATTTTCCAGGGCCTGAGCCGGCTGGAACAGATCCGGAAGGCGGAAAAGGTATTTGTGTCAAACGCGGACGCATGGACCATAGAGACCGGGGACAGGTCTGTTTTATGCATTGGAAGATATTTTGACGGGGAGAAGATCATCGGCCTGTTTAATTTCAGCGAGCACGGCAAGAAGGCATGGATCCATGAGACGGACGGGGACTATGTGGATCTGATCTCGGGGGAGGAATCGAAGCCGGATGAGGTCGAAATACCGGCCTATGGATTTTATTACATGAAAAAGAAGTAGACGGGAAATTCCAGTATAGGGGGTGATGCAGATGAATATAGCAGAGATTGCGGAGATGGCCGGCGTATCCAGGGCGGCAGTGTCCCGCTATTTCAACAACGGTTACATTTCCGAGGAAAAGCGGGAAGCGATCCGCAAAGTGGTGGAAGAAACGGGATACCGCCCTTCCATCCAGGCACAGATGCTGCGGACAAAGAAAACGAGAATGATCGGAGTCATCGTGCCCAAGGTAGCGTCGGCATCCATTGGGAGGATCGTGGAGGGAATCCTGTCTGTGCTGAATGAGAGCGGCTACCAGATGCTCCTGGCCGTAACCCAGAACGATCCCCGGAAAGAGCTGGAGTACTTGTCTGCCTTCCACGGGAAACAGGTGGACGGCGTCATATTGGCGGCTACCGTTTTTACACCGGAGCATAAGCGCATGCTGAAAAACTCCGCCGTCCCCGTGGTGGTGGTAGGACAGTACCTTGCGGGCCAATGCGCTGTGTACCATGACGACTATCATGCCACATATGAGCTCACGAAACTGTTCTTGGAAAAAGGCAGGCAGAGGCTGGGGTTTATCGGCGCCATACGGCAGGACCAGGCGGCAGGGGAAGACCGTTACAGGGGGTTTTGCGATGCGGTGCAGGAAGCGGGCCATGGCGAGCTTGCAGATCATTACACCATAGCGGAATTCACGGTTGCCTCAGGGTATGAGAAGGCGGGCGAGCTTATGAAAAAGTATGACAACCTGGACGGGTTGATCTGCGCAACGGATTCCATGGCCCTGGGGGCCGTCAGATACCTGAGGGGACATGGCATTAAAGTCCCGGAGCAGATACTGGTAGCGGGCCATGGGGACTCCGAAATTGCCCGGATGACCATTCCCCCGCTTATCACCGTCCATTACTCTTACGAGAAAAGCGGCGAGATAGCGGTTCAAATGCTCATGGAGCAGTTGGGGCGTGGCGAGAGTGCCATGAAGGAAGTGAAGCTTGGGTGCCACATTGTGGATCCGGGAGCCGCTTCTTAGAGCCTGTTTGAAAACGCATTCCCGCCATCTGCCGGAAAGCAATTTTCCGAAGAAAGCGTTTCCTGCCAGGCTTATGTCAGGTCAAGTCCCTGCACAAGCATAGTACAGCATATCTTTGCAATCTTGTCGGGAGGGAGGGGGGAGGGGTGGCACAGCCACGTCTCCACGACCCCTATACAGCCGGACACGGCGAAAGCTTCTGCATAGTCGTACTCGCATCCGGCCTGCTTTTGTGCCAAGGCCTGATAGATCCGTTCTTTTACCAAATCTTTTAATCGGTTGACGAAGGCCAGATCCCCGTGGGGGCCCATCATCACTTTCACCATATCCCGGTGGCGTTCCAGAAAGGCGAAAATGTCTGTCAGCGTCGCTTCGGGTGAGGGTTTTTCCCGATCCCTGTGGGAGCGGTTGAGAATCTCGTTAAATTCCACAAACATTTCATATTCCATGCTTCTCAGAATATCATATATATCGCTGTAATGCAGGTAAAAGGTTCCCCTGGTGATGTCGGCCAGGTCTGTGAGCTCTTTGATGGTAATATTCTGGATTTCTTTTTCGGACATCAGCCGGATCAGGCTTTGCTGCAGCAGTGTCCGCGTCCGGCGTACCCGTCGGTCCGTCTTTTTGCCCTGGGGGGTTTGTATGGTATTAGGGGCAAGGTTTTTTGCGTTATCTTCGTTCATGTCTGCCATGTGTCTTCTGCTTCCGGCGTATGCTTTTCCGGCATACCGCCTTTCAGCAATTTGGTCTCTCCTGTCCATTTTCTAAAAATTTCATTAATTATTGACACCATACATGAAAGTGTCTAAAAACATACATTTGCGGAAAAAGTGTGTATTGTCTTTTTGTTGAGTTTCATTATAATGATTCTGGAAAATAAAATCAATATTTGTATCACAGGGACAGCTTATTTTCCCTACGCAAAGTTACAGTTCACACGCGCCATTCGCAAAACCGCACTTTCAGTGCCCGCCGCTGCTGCGCAGCTGTTTTTGCTCATAAAAAGGCGCTCCCTCCGTCCGTTCGTACCCAGATAACTTCTTATGCAAGCATAAATTTATCTGGGTACGGCTGACGTGTGAACTGTAACCACGCAAATTTGTGCCTGAGCTACAAATTAAAAATACTTTGAGCCGCCCAGGTGCGGCAGGGAGGATTACAATGGAAAAAGAAAAGCAGGGTAACTCATTTATGATGAAGCTTTCAACATTGATCGTGGATAAGCGAAAAGGATTTTATCTGGTTTTTATTATGCTGATTCTGTTCAGTGTATTTTCCATGGACAAAGTAAAGGTCAACAATGACCTGACCACTTATCTGCCTGATACCACCGAGACACGGCAGGGTTTGGACCTCATGGACGAACAGTTTGTTACCTATGGGACGGCACGTATCATGGTGTGCAATGTGACGTTGGAGGAAGCGGAGCGGCTGGCGCCGATTATAGAAGGGATGGAAGGGGTCAGCATGCTGGACTTTGACGCGGGTCAGTATCATGATATGGAGGCGCTGTTTGAAGTCACCTTTGGGGGGGAGGCGGATGAGGAAGACACGTTAGGGTATCTGGAAGGGGTGCTGGGGGAGTTGTCCGGCTACGATGTATACTACACCTCCGACATCGGGCAGGAGGAGAGGGATGCCTCCGACCTGGACAATGACATGATTGTGATCCTGATGCTGGCAGGCGTTGTGATCGTGGCGGTGTTGCTCTTTACTTCCACCACCTATGCGGAAATACCGGTATTTCTCATGACCTTTATCACCGCCGCCATCCTGAACAAGGGAACCAATTACTGGTTCGGCACCATCAGTTTTGTCACCAATTCCATTGCAGTGGTATTGCAGCTGGCGCTGGCGGTGGACTATGCCATTATTCTCTGCCATCGCTTCATGGAAGAGCATGAGGACAAGGATGCCAGAGAGGCGGTGATTGTGGCCCTGAGTAAGGCGATCCCGGAGATCTCATCCAGCTCCCTGACCACGGTATCCGGCATGGTGGCAATGATGTTCATGCAGTTTCGGATCGGCTATGATATGGGAATTGTGCTGGCCAAGGCCATTGTCCTGAGCCTTGTGTCCGTATTCTTCCTGATGCCCGGGTTGCTTCTGACTTTTGCCAGGGCCATCGACCATTCCCATCACAAAAGCTTTGTGCCTAAGATAACCATGGTGGGAAAATTCTGTGTACATACCCGCTATATCGTGCCCCCTGTGCTAATTGTGATAGTGGCCGTTGCGGCTGTATTGTCCGGCAGGGCGGAATACGTTTATGATGTGAACACACTGGAAGCAAATAAAATGAGTCCAAACCGCTTCTCCGTCAGTATGGTGAATCGGGAATTCGGGACCATCAACCAGCTGGCGGTGATCGTCCCTAACGGGGATTACGAAAAGGAGGCCCAGGCGCTGAAAGCGCTGGAGGCCATGGAGGAGGTGGACTCCTGTATGGGATTGGCAAATATTGAGGCCATGGACGGCTATATCCTGACCCAGCAGCTTTCCCCAAGGGAGTTTGCCGAGCTTATCGACATGGATATTGAGATTGCAAACCTTCTGTATTCGGCCTATGCCGTGAACGGAAACAACTACGGCGCGCTGTTAAGCGGGATCAGCGATTACAGGGTCCCTCTGATTGACATATTTCTCTTTATCTACGACCAGAAAGAGAGCGGGAACATTACCCTGGAGGAGGATATGGAGGAGACGCTGACGGATGCCTATTCCCAGATCAGCATTGCAAAAGACCAGCTTCTGGGGGAGGACTGCAGCCGTTTTGTGTTGGAATTGTCGGTGCCTGTGGAAGGTGCGGAAACTTACCAGGCGCTGGAGAGGATCCGGAATACGGTGGCTCAGTACTATGACTATGACGATATCTATCTGGTGGGAAATTCCACCAGTGATAAGGATCTGAGTACCTCCTTTGGGATGGATAATACAATTATTACGGTGCTGACGGCGCTGTTTGTCATGGTCATATTGCTGTTTACCTTCCAGTCCGCAGGACTTCCCGTTCTTCTGGTATTGACGATCCAGGGAAGCATCTGGATGAATTTCTCCATGCCCTACCTGCAGAGCGAGCCTGTGTATTTCCTGGGGTATCTGGTGGTATCCGCCATCCAGATGGGCGCAACCATCGACTACGCCATTGTGATCACCAGCCGTTATATGGAATTAAAGACATATATGCCTATCAAAGAAGCTATTGTGGAGACGCTGAACCAGGCATTTCCAACCATTGTCACCAGTGGCTCCATGCTGGTGGCGGCAGGCTTCATCATCAGCAATGTGTCCTCCAATGCGGTGGTGGCGGCCATCGGTTTGGCGCTGGGAAGAGGAACCCTGACTTCTATTGCGTTGGTGCTGCTGGCTTTGCCGCAGACTCTGCTGATCGGTGATATCATTATAGAGAAAACGGCGTTTACTCTAAAACGTGATCTGGTGAAGCCATTGCCGTCCGGAGGAAGGATCCGCATGAACGGCCATATTAAGGGGTATGTGAACGGTGTGTTGGACGGGGAATTTTCCGGGGTAATCGACGGCGAGATGGGTGCGGTGATCCGCGCAAAGGATGTCGTGGAGAACCTGGGAACGGATACTCGGGAGGCGGAAGTGCCGCAACTGGAAGCGCTGGAAGAAACCGGCGCCCCGTCGGCAGCGGAGACAGCCGGCGTCCTGCCGGAAGCCTTGGAACCAGGGGAAAATATGCCGGAAGATATGGGAGAGAGAGGAAACGCCGGGAGAGGCGGGGAAAACCATAACGGAGAAGCAGGAGGTGCCGGAGAATGAGACACATGACCAAATCAATAAACAGATATATGTCAATTGCCATGGCTGGCGCATTGCTGCTGTCCTCCCCCATACAGGCAATGGCGGAAAGCGGCCTGGCCTTTGGCCAGTATCTTTCCGGGGAATCGGCGGGCCAACCCGCCGCTGAAAGCGCTTATACGGTAATTTCGGTGTCCACGGAGGAAGAGCTGGCAGAGATTGCGGAGAACTGCCGGCTGGATACGTGGTCCAGGGATAAATACATCCAGCTGGAGAACGATATCAGCCTGAAGGAGCATACCGGCCTGATGATTCCCAGCTTTGGGGGTATCTTCGACGGAGGCGGCCACAGGATATCCAATCTGGAGATCACCCGGGCAGGTTCCGCCCAGGGACTGTTCCGGTATATCCAGGAGACGGGAAAAGTCCGCGGCCTTGAAGTTTCTGGAAGGGTGCTGCCGGAGGGTTCCCGCAGCCAGGTGGGTGTCCTTGCGGGAGTCAACTACGGGCAGATCATGAATTGCACCGCCTATGGCAGTGTGGTTGGGAGCCAGGATGTGGGCGGAATCGCAGGGGTAAATGAGGCCACAGGGGAAATCAGGGCCTGCCAGTCTGCCGTCATGGTGGTGGGGGATCATTCTGCGGGAGGTATCTGCGGCACCAACAGGGGGACTCTGAACAATTGCAAGAATTCCGGCGGCATCAACATTTACAGCAGGGATGTGGAATACGGCCTGGAAGACCTGTCTGTGGAAAACCTCAGCGACCTGAACAGCACGGCCAATATGGAAGCGCACACGGATACCGGCGGCATTGCGGGATATTCACAGGGAAAAATCTATTATTGCAGTAATTCCGGCATTGTGGGGTATTCCCATATCGGCTATAATACCGGAGGCATTGTGGGACGCCTGCACCAGGGATATATCCAAAGCTGCACCAACACCGGCCATGTCATGGGACGGAAGGATGTGGGAGGCATTGTAGGGCAGATGGAGCCTTTTCTGGAGATCCAGTACCTCAATGACAAACTGGGCGAAATAGACAGGGAGACGGACCGGCTCTTTGATTTGATGGACGTGGCCCATGAAGACATCAGAAGCTACGGCAGCCAGGCATCGGACACGGCTGAAAGCGTCACAGAGCATCTAATAAATGTAAACTCTGCCGCAGGCGTGCTGACCTCCACTGCAAACGAGCTCTGGTATCTCTATAACCAGGAGCTGGCAGGGTTGGGCAATGATCTGCAGCGCCTGAATGCAGATTTGGCGGATCAGGCAGATAAGGACAATATTGTCGATAAGCTTCCCGATCTGACGGTCAGTTCCGGGGATCCGATGGGAGGCATTTCGGGTGGGACCCTGCCCGACGGCAGCTGGGGCATACAGCTCCCCGACAGCACGGAAAGCTACCGGGCGGCATTGAGGAGATTTGGGGACAGCGCAGGGGCTCATATCAATAATATGACTACCGCTACCAGCGACAGCAGCGGAACCATCACCGGCCAACTCAATATCTTCCATGCAGAACTGGAGGCGGCCGGGAATCAACTGCAACAGCTTACGGATCTATTGGGGCAGGGGGCGGGCCAGGCCAGCGCCGATGTGGATGCGGTGATGGGACAGTGCAGGATCCTCCGCCGGTCCATACGGGAATTGAGGGATGACCTGTTCCGCTATGAGGGCATTACGGTTTCGGATGATTCCGACGAAGCGCCCGGGGAGGAACCCGGGGATACCCAGGCTGCCTATTATGACACTACCACTTTCCAGCAGGGGAAGGTAACGCTTTGCACAAACAGGGGACTTGTGGAGGCGGACAACAGTGTGGGGGGCATTGTAGGGCAGGTGGCTACGGAGTATGACTTTGACCCGGAGGAGGATCTCACGGTCAGTGGGGTGGAAAGCTTCCATATCGAGCAGACAGTGAAAGCGGTGATCCGGGAGAGCAGCAATTTCGGGGATGTGGTATGCAAGAAGGACTATGTGGGCGGCGTGGTAGGCAGGGCAGATTTTGGCGCAGTGATCTCCTGCGAATCCTATGGCGCGGTCAGCAGCACAGGGGGAAGCTATGTGGGAGGCATCGCCGGGTCCTCCAGCTATTGTGTCAGGAGCTGTTATGCCATGGGGCAGCTGTCAGGTAAAAATTATGTGGGGGGCATTGCGGGAAAAGGCTGTGATATTTTCTACAGCAGCGCATATCCGTTCCTGGAGGCCACAGGGGAATGCAGCGGTTCTATCGCGGGGCAGCTGCAGGAAGAAGGGATCCTCTCGGGAAATTATTATGTCCGTGGGAATGTGGCGGGGATCGACGCCGTCGGTTACGAAGGAGGCGCCACGCCCCTTACCTATGAAGAATTTTGCGGCAGAGAGGGAGTGCCGGAGGAGTTCTCGGAATTTACGGTCAGCTTCCAGGCGGACGGGAGGGAACTGGCTTCCTTCCGATGCCGTTACGGGGAAGCCGTGGATATGGCGGCGGTTCCCCAAGTGCCGGAGAGAGAGGGATGTTACGGGTTCTGGCCGGAGTTTGACTATTCCTGCGTCACCGGAAACCGTGTGCTGGAGGCACAGTATGAGGACTGGGTATCCACCCTGGCCAGTGAGGAGCGGGATGAGGAGGGCAGAGCGCTGGTCCTTGCACAGGGGGAGTTCCTGCCGGAAATGCGTCTCGTACTGAAGGATATGGCAGAGGGAACCGGAGTTTCCGTTGAAAGCATCAAAGAGACGGAAGGGAGCGCGGAGAACGCTGTGGAAGGCAGTCGGAACCCTGAGGCCTTCACCGGCCCTATGGTGGTGAGGGCAGTCTGCGGCGACCCGGAAAATACAATTGTGGAGCTGTACGAGGACGGCAGCTACCGCCGGGTACCCACCGAAGTGATGGGGAGCTATGTGGAATTTACCATGAAAAACCACGGTATCTTCCGGCTGGCAGAGGCGGAGAACCATAATTATGGGGTTCTGTTTGCCGCTGCCGGGGCGGCGGCCCTGGCGTTGGCAGCAGTGCTCCTGGGTAAGGCCGCCGGAAAGCGGCGGAAAAAGGCGGCATGATGGCAAAGGCAGACACTCATTTGACTAGTACATCGTTGCATTAATTCTTGAGTAATCAGCACTCGCTGTTCACGCCATCGCCGCGTTGTCGTCAGTCAACGATGCCACCGCATCGCCTCCTTCCTCCGCCTTACGCTGACGCAAACATCAAGCACTGATTTACTTCAAGATTAACGCAATGCTGTACTAGGCTCTTGACAATGTGATGATAAAAACGGATAATATGCTTGAATTTACAGAATGCTATGCTGACTGTAACAGCTTAAATATATCACAAATAAGCAGTAAGCGTCCTATTCCTATACATATGAGAGAGTGCGGACAGCTGATAAAACGGGAGAAGAACCAGATGGAGAAGAGCCAGGGTAAGGCGGGGATTTGCGGCCATAAGCCGAAAGATGCGAAACATGTCAAGGAAACCCTGCAAAATGATGCGGCTCCATGGGACGGCGGGATCACACAGGCCATATATGACAGAAGGAGCATCCGCAGGTACACGGCGGAGAAAGTGCCCCATGAATCCATAGAAGAAGTCTTGAAAGCGGGAATGCGCGCACCCTCCGCTAAAAATCGGCAGCCATGGAGGTTTACGGTGGCGACGGGAAAGGCAAAAGAAGAGGCGTTGGATGCGATGGAAAAGGGCCTGGAGAGGGAGAAAGAGAACCCTCTCCTGCCGGAGAGTACAGGGTATCTGCAGGGTGCATGGCATAGCCTGGGCATTATGAGGCAGGCCCCGGTGGTTATCTTTGTGTCAAACGCCCTGGGGAAGGAAATCGGAAGCGCCATGACGGTGGATGACAGGGTTTCGGAAATCTGCAATGCCCAGTCCATAGGAGCTGCTTTGGAGAATATGTCCCTGGCTGCCAGGGAGCAGGGTCTGGAAAGCCTTTGGATATGCAATACCTTTTTTGCCCAAAAGGAGATCAGGGACTGGCTGGGGGCGGAAGGCGAACCCTATGCCGCCATGGCATTAGGGTATGGGGATGAGAATCCTCCGGCCAGGGCAAGGAAGGAGATGCGGGAAGTGGTAGAATGGAGGGCATAGAGGCTATTCCGTGTGGGAGGTCGTGTATAAGGGATACTGACACTTATGTAGTAACAGTTCAGCCCGCGCCATTCGTAAAGCCGCGCCTGTGGCGCTTTCCGCTGCTTCGCAGCTTACTTTACTCATGAAATGGCGCTCCCTCAGTCCATATAAAGTACGTAAAACTCGTGCAAGCACGATTTTCCGCACTTTACATGGACTGGCTGAACTGTTACCTTATGTATGACAGAATACAAATGCGGCGTTGCATTTTATGGCAGATTGTGTTATTATTTTAACGATTATAGTACTGAAACAGAGGGAGCTTTATCGGGAGTTTTCTCTGGCAAAAATTATGGGAAGGCGGGTTGTTTTAAGATGAACAAGGGATTTGACGAAATCATCAGTAAAGTAAAAGAATGCGGGAAGAAAACGGTGGCCGTATCCGTGGCCCAGGATTCCGCTGTGCTGGAGGCAGTCAAGGAGGCTAAGGCGAAGGGCATTGCCGATGCCATCCTGGTGGGAGACGAGGCGAAGATCCGGGAGATTGCCGCTTCCATCGATATGGATCTGGAGGGATATGAGATCATAGACGAACCGGATATGATCCAGGCTTCTTTGAAGGCGGTAAAGCTTGCCCATGAGGGTAAGGCCGATATGTATATGAAGGGACTCATCGACTCCAAGAATTTCCTGAAGAGCGTCCTGGATAAGGAAGTGGGCCTACGCACCGGCGGAACCCTTTCCCATGTGTGTGTGTTTGAGGTTCCCGGCATTGACAGGCTTCTGTTCCTGACGGATGTGGCATTTATGACTTATCCCACTCTGGAGGATAAGGTCAGCATTATCAACAATACGCTTCCCGTCTGCAAGGCCTGCGGCGTGGAGGAGCCTAAGGTAGCGCCCCTGGCGGCCGTGGAAGTGGTGAACCCCAAGATGCCGGTGACACTGGATGCGGAGGAGCTTACGAAAATGTGTGAGGAAGGGAAGATCACAGGCTGTATCGTGGACGGCCCTCTTTCCCTGGACCTTGCCATTGATGCGGAGGCTGCAAAGCATAAGGGAGCCACTGACCGGAAGATACAGGGGGATGCGGATGTGCTGTTGTTCCCCGATATCCATGCAGGCAACCTGGTATATAAATGTCTGGTACATACCGTGCCCGGCCTGAAGAACGGCTGTATCCTCACCGGCACGAAGGTTCCCGTGATCCTTACCAGCCGTTCCGACACCTTTGAGACCAAGGTGAATTCCATTGCCCTGGCAGCAGTTGTGGCCGAGGAGATGAAAAAAGCTCGGTAAATGAATGCGGAGTCCGTCATTGACTGGCTGTGCCGCGTATTACCGGCACACCGCCGCATGGAGGAAAGCGGAGCCTGCGCGAATGCGGCATATGGAAAATGCAGGGTAATTCCAGGGGGATCTACATATGCTGGAGGAAATGATAGAGTTTGCGGTTGAGGTGGCTTCTGACGTTACGGAAGCGGTTATCACAGACAAGGTTAAAAAAAGCAAAGAGAGGAAAAAGAATATGTCTATAAAGAGCTTAATTATCAATCCCGGATCTACTTCTACAAAGATCGGTGTATTCGAGGATGAAAAATTATTGTTTGAGGAGACTCTGAGACATTCCACAGAGGAGATCGGCAGATACGAAACCATTGTGGATCAAAAGGATTTCCGCAGAAAGATTATTACGGATCTGCTGGAGTCTAAGAATTTTGATTTAAAGAGTCTCAATGTAGTGGTGGGACGGGGCGGTATGTTAAAACCCATTCCCGGCGGCACATATGCGGTGACGGATGCCCTGCTGGCAGACCTGAAAGTGGGTGTGCAGGGGCAGCATGCATCCAACCTGGGCGGCATACTGGCAAAAGAAATCGCGGATTCCATCGGCGTCCCTTCTTACATTGTGGATCCCACGGTGGTGGACGAACTGATTCCCGTTGCAAGGTATTCCGGTGTGCCTGAGCTTCCCCGTGTCAGCATTTTCCACGCGCTGAACCAGAAGGCGGTTGCAAAGAGATATGCCAAGGAGGCAGGAAAGCCTTACGAAAGCCTGCGTCTCATCGTGGTACATATGGGCGGCGGCGTTTCCGTGGGAGCACATGAGAATGGCAAGGTAATAGACGTATTTAATGCATTGGACGGCGACGGCGCTTTCTCCCCCGAGCGGGCAGGCGCGGTACCCAGCGGTGCACTGGTGAAGATGTGCTTCTCCGGAAAGTATACCGAGAAGGAAATCTACGGCAAGATTGTGGGCAAGGGCGGCTTTAACGCTTACCTCAATACCAACGATATGCGTGAGGTCACAAAGATGGCAAATGAGGGCAACGAGAAGGCTGCCGAGGCAAAGGAGGCATTTATCTTCCAGGTTGCCAAGGATATCGGTTCCATGGCTTGTGTGCTGAAAGGAAAGGTGGACCGGATCATTGTTACCGGAGGAATTGCCTACGGCGCCGACGTGGTAGCCGCGTTAAAGGAGCATGCGGAATGGATTGCGCCTTTCACCGTATATCCCGGCGAGGATGAACTGCTGGCTTTGGCCCAGGGAGCTCTCCGTGTGCTGAATAACGAAGAGAAAGCAATGGAATACTAGCATTAGGAATGATATACCCCGCTGTAAACCTATGGTGAGGCATGAGGAGCCTTCTGTTTACGGCGGGGTTGGTTTATGGAATGTGGGACTGAGGGTAGGCAAAGAATTGGGGATCAAGGGGATTAAAATGAAAGAAAACAGGAATAAAACGAATTTAAAATATAATGTATGGCAGGCCGTCTCGCCTATGAAGCTGATTCTTGGAGGGTATTTGACCATCATTCTGATCGGCACGGCCCTGTTGATGCTCCCCGTATCCACCAAAGGGGCAGGCTCCAGCAGTTTGTCCGACTGCTTCTTTACCGCCACATCAGCCACCTGTGTTACCGGCCTTGTGAGGTTTGATACCTTTACCCATTGGACCACCTTCGGGCAGTTGGTTATCCTGGGGTTGATACAGATCGGCGGCATCGGCTTTATGACTGTGGCGATCCTGGTTCTGGTGCTGACGAAAAAGAAAATCCATTTAAGCCAGCGTTCCCTGATGCAGAATTCCATTTCGGCCCCGCAGATCGGCGGCATTGTGCGTATGACAAAATTTATCGCCCTGGGGACCTTCCTGATCGAAGGGATTGGCGCGGTTTTGCTGTGTTTTGACTTTATTCCCCGGTTTGGGATAGGCAGGGGAATTTACTTTTCTGTATTTCACTCGGTTTCGGCCTTCTGTAACGGTGGCTTTGACCTGATGGGAGGGACTACGGGTGAATTTTCTTCCCTTACCGGAATGGCGGGCAACTGGTATGTATGCACGGTGATCATGCTGCTGATTTTCGTGGGGGGACTGAGCTTTTTTGTGTGGCATGACCTGCTGACCCAGAAGTTCCGGTGGAAGAGGCTGAAGCTTCAGAGTAAAATGGTGCTGTCCATCAGTGTGAGCCTGGTGCTCATAGGAGCGTTGGTGCTGGCTCTGCTTGAGTGGAACCGGGCGGATTACGCCGGATTGGCTGTGGGGGAGAAGGTGACAGCCAGCTTTTTCCAGTCGGTCAGCGCAAGGACCGCAGGCTTCAATACCGTTGACCTGACGGGCATGTCGGAGGGCGGGATATTCGTGATGATATGCCTTATGTTCATAGGCGGTTCCACGGGTTCCACGGCAGGCGGTATTAAGACCACCACCTTCTGGATCCTCTGTATCAGCATCCTGGCTACTTTCCGCCGGAAGAAGAATATTGAGATGTTCGGGCGGAGGATGGAGGAAGGCATCACCAGGACGGCTTCCTGTGTGTTTATGACATATCTCCTGCTGACGGCGGTGGTCAGCGTGATCCTGTCTGCGCTGGAGGATCTGCCGCTTTTGACGGCGCTTTTTGAATCCGTGTCGGCTATGGCCACCGTAGGGTTGACCCTGGGAGTGACCCCGGGCCTTGGGATGGTCTCCAAGCTGCTGCTGGCCTTTCTGATGCTGTGCGGGAGAGTGGGATCCATCACCATGCTGCTGGCCTTCTCCTCGGAAAAGAGGGTGACCAATTCCAGGCTGCCTTTGGAGAAGGTTCAGGTAGGTTAATCCTGTGAGAAGATTGAGAAGTGAGCAACGAAATAGAAACAGTCTCGGGACTGGAATAGAGAGGTAATTATGAAATCAATATTGATCATCGGCCTGGGGCGTTTCGGGCGCCATATGGCCCAGAAGTTTTTGCAGAACGGCCATGAAGTAATGGCTATAGACTGTGACGAGGAGAGGGCGGATGCAGCGGTGGGGATGATCCAGCAGATCCTCATCGGTGACGCCACGGACGAGCGGTTCATGGAATCCCTGGGCATCAGCAATTTTGACTTGGCAGTGATCGCCATCGGAGAGAAATTCCAGACGGTGCTGGAGATTACGGTGTTATTAAAGGATCTTGGGTGCAAATATATTGTGGCGAGAGCCACAAAGGATGTGCACAAGAAGCTGCTGCTGAGGAACGGGGCGGATTATGTCTCTTATGCGGAGCGTGAGGTGGCAGAGCGCCTGGCCATAAAATTCGGTGCCGACACCATTTTTGATTATGTGGAGCTGACGCCGGAAATCGGCATTTATGAGATCGCAGTGCCCAAGAAATGGCTGGGAAAGAGTATGGTAGATTTATCGATCCGGACGAAATACCATGTGAGCGTCATGGCTACCAAAAAGAAAAACCAGATTTATCCCCTGCCTCATCCCTCCCATGTGTTTGAAGCGGACGAGAGCGTGATGGTTATGGGTTCTGCCAAGGACATAGAGGCCATAACCTGATTGTTTTAGCTGGACGAAGCGGCTTGCTTATTTTCCACGCTGCAGGAGACAAAGCAGACAAAAGCCATGGCTATAAAAAGAATTCCTTCTTGCTGTGCTACATAAGGAAAGCCCATTGTGCGCCATCCTTAAATGCCCTGCAGGAAGGAATTCTTTTTTTATATATTGTGGAAAGCAAAGTCAATTGATCCGGAATTGCCGTATCAACCCGTTTAGGGTATTGGCCTGGCCGGACAATTCCTTTGAGACTCCGGCGCTTTCTACGGCAGCGGCGGAATTGGCCTGAACCGCCCTGGAAATTTCTTTGATCCCTTTATCTACGGAAGCTACCATTTCAGACTGCCGGACGCTGGCCAGCGCTATTTCGTCCATCAAAGTCTTGATGGACTGTATGCAGTCATTGATGATCCGCATTGCTGAGATAGCGAGATCTGTAGACTCGGTTCCCGTTTTGGCGTTCTGGATGGATTGTCCAATCAGTACGCTTGTATTTTGTGCGGCTTCGGCAGACTTTGCAGCCAGGTTTCGAACCTCATCGGCTACCACGGAAAAACCTTTCCCGGAAGCGCCGGCGCGGCCTGCTTCGACAGACGCGTTCAATGCCAGCACATTGGTCTGGAAAGCAATATCTTCTATTGTTTTTATGATACCTCCGATCTTGACGGAAGACTGGTCGATATTCCTGGTGGCAGATATGAGCTGTGCCATCTTCATATCTGCTTCTGAAGCATAGCCGTTGGCTTTATCTACCAGCTCACTGGCATCGCCGCAGCGTACGGCGCTGCCGTTGATCTGTTCCGTAAGTTCCGACATATGGGACACAAGCCCGTCGATGGATGCAGATTGTTCCATGCTTCCCTGGGAAAGGGCCTGCATTCCGGTAGATACTTGATAGGCGCTTGTATTCACCTGGTTGGCAACGCCGGAAATTTCGTGCATTACATGCATGAGGTTAGACCGGATTGTTTTCAGGCTTTTGGACAGTACGTTGAAATCACCGATGTAGTATCTTTCATTTACTTCCACATCTACCGCAATATTGCCATCTGCCATCTCGCCTAAGATCCGCCCCATATCTTCAATGGTTTTCTGCAGACAGGTACACATGTTGTGTGTGGCCTGTGCAATGAGTCCGATCTCGTCATGCCGTCCGTAAAAGGGTTCTAATTCCTGGTCGGCGGAAAGGTCCAGATTGCCCAGGTGGCTGATGGCGCTTTCTACAGCCATAAGTTCCCTGCCCTGGCGGTGCAGGATGAACAGCGTCACAAGGATAACGGTGATTGCAACCGCAGCACACATAACGCCCACAATGACCCGTACGGATGATACGGCGCTGTAAACTTCAGAGGCGCTGTCCCGGACCATAAAAACCCAATCCCTGTCTTTTAAGTACTTATAGACGATGAGCTGATCCACTCCGTTGTCGTCCTGGTAAAAGTATGTATTGGCCTGGGTATCTCCGCTTTCTTTGACCCGGCGGATGATTTCCAGATACCCGCTGTCTTCTGTTTCGGTGTTCAGCAGTTCTTCATCCTGGTGATACAGGTATACGCCCGTCTCCGCATTCAGGAAGGCGTATTCGGTGTTGGGAAGTCCCTTGATGTCCAATCCCAAAAGGACATCCATCAGCCGGCTTGCATATACGCCGGCGCCCACATAACCGATGCAGTCCTGGCCCTCAAAAATGGGGCAGTACATGGACAGGATCATACTTCCGGTGCCGGGAGATTTCATGATCCCAAGATTGGTGAGCTGCTGCTTGTTCAAAATAGTGTTTTGGAATGTAGCCAGAGAATCCCCTGTCCTGGTGGTCATCCCAATGGCGCTTGGGGAGGTGTGTGTGAGGACATGGGTTTGGGGTGTGGCAATATAGAGACCCTCAAAGGTGCCGTTGACAGCGGCAAAATTTTCCGTATAGCTCTGAACCTCTTTTAACAGTTCCGGGTCATCCGGGGAAAGAAGCAGGTCCCGTACCTCCCGCCCCAGTGCAAAGGCGGTGACGTACTCTTCTGCAGAGGCCACATAATCGTTAATGATAGAGGCCCTGGACTCTACTGCATCCGTCATTTGGTTTGTAATATCTTTTTTTACAGTGGAAGCGGCGCTGTCGGATACGAAGAGCCAGAGGAGAAGCATCCCTGCCAAAGTTATCACTGTGGTGAAGATGCCGATGCGTGTTGCCAGTCTTTGGTTCATGAGGAATTTCATGATAACTCCCTCCATATAAGATTTAATATTCTATATTGTTTTTGTAGTATAACATAAAAATTTGTGCAAATCAACAGCGCTAAAGTACGATTGCAGGTGCAGCTTTCCGGTCAATCTTCCGGGTGTTTCCGGAATTCCCGAGGGGATTTCCCGTACATTTTTTTGAAAAGGTCTTTAAAATAATTGCTGTCATTAAAACCGTTTTCCAGTGCAATGTCCGTGATGGTGCTGGTGGTGGTGAGAAGGGCGGTCTGGGCATGCTTTAAACGAACGAAATTGAGGTATTCCTTAAATCCCATGCCGGTCACCTGCTTGAACTTCTTGCTGAAGTAGGTGGGACTTAGGGCAGCCTGGGCCGATACTTCGTCCAGGGAGAGCGGTTTCCGGTAGTTTTTATAAATGTATTTTGTGGCCAGCAGGATATCCGCATCCCGGGAATTTAAGAGCTGAGGCTCTTCCTCGTTCATCACGGAATAGCGCATCAGCATCAGCAGCGCCTCATGGAGGTAACATCTCATAAAACTGGCGGAATACTCGTCTATTTCCGCATTTTCAGCCAGCATCCGGGTCAACAAATTTACGAAATACTCCTGGTAGAGTACCGGGATGCTTCCCATGAAGGAATGCAGGGTCTCCTGGGGGGTAAAGGAGATTTTGGGGGTAGAGAGCATATTCCAGTTGATATGTTCCCTTTTGAAATAGACCATCAAAATTTCACAATTCCCTTCCGCCGAGTAAACCGCGTGATGTAGTTCGCCGGGTACGATAAAGACCAGGTCGCCTTTCTCAAGGTAGTATACGGTGTCCTTTAAGAGAAAACGGCATTTCCCTGACAGCAGGAAGAAAATTTCATAATAGCCGTGGCTGTGGTCGGATTGTTTGGGAGAGAAATCTCCCCGTTTTCCCTTTGTGACGACTATTCTGTCGATATCATGTCGTTTTTTCCCTCTTACGGTAGGCATACGCACTCCTTATAAAACAATTGGTTTTTTATATAGTATACACCATTTGAAATAAAAAAACAGTGATTTTCTATTAAAAAGCCATAAAAACCTTAGAAAAGTAATTATTTTTGAGGTACAATACCTTTTGGAATGAAACATTCCTCTAAATTTCTCTCATACCATAAAACGCCCCGGTGTAATCCACCGGGGCGTTTAAATATTTCTCACATTTTTTAGAGCGGGAACTTAAAGTAGTTCTTTGCGTTATAATAAGAAATATTTTTCACGATCTCGGAGAGTATCTCATAATCTGCGGGGAACTCGCCGTTTTCTACCCAGCCGCCTATCAGGTTGCAGAGGATTCGCCTGAAGTACTCGTGCCTGGTGTAAGACAGGAAACTTCTGGAGTCGGTGAGCATACCCACGAATCCGGACAGATTGCCAAGGTTTGCAAGGGAGGTAAGCTGTTCTGTCATACCAATCTTGTGGTCATTGAACCACCATGCGCTGCCCTGCTGGATCTTGGCCACAGCTGTGGAGTCCTGGAAACAGCCGATAACTGCACCGATGGACTGATTGTCGTTGGGGTTCAAGCTGTACAGGATGGTCCTGGGCAGCTCGTCGGTAACACAGAGGGCGTTCAGGAAGTTCGCCATCTGTACGGAAGGCGCGTCGTTGTTGATGCAGTCATACCCGGTGTCGGGCCCCAGCTTTTCGAACATAAGGGTATTGTTGTCTCTCTTACAGCCGTAATGGAGCTGCATTGCCCAGTCCAGTTTATGATATTCCCTGCCAACGAAGAGCATGAATGCGGTCTTGAATTTCAGCTCGTCTTCCCTGGTCAGGATCATACGGTTCCTTCTCCGTAAAAAGATCTCTTCAATCTCGTCGTCGCTTGCGGGCACATACATTACATATTCCAGGGCGTGGTCGGATACATTGCATCCCATGGAAGCAAAGAATGCCATGCGCTTTCTCAGCGCTTCTTTCACAGCGGCGAAAGTGGTCAGCTTAGGCATTTCGGCCGCTGCCGCCAGCTTATCCAGGTAATCCAGGAAATCGGGTTTCTCGATATTCATTGCCTTGTCAGGGCGCCATGCGGGAAGAACCTTTATATCAAAGCTGTCGTCCTCAGCAATCTTTTTGTGCCATTCCAGGGAATCGATGGGATCATCGGTGGTACAGATCAGGGTTACGTTGCTTTGCTTAATGATGTTGCGCACGCTCATGGAAGGCTGAGCCAATTTCTCGTTGCAGATCTTCCATACTTCATCGGCGGTGTTTTTGTTCAGGACGCCGTTGTAACCGAAGTATCTCTGCAGCTCCAGGTGGCTCCAGTGATACAGGGGGTTGCCGATGGCTTTCCCCAGGCATTCTGCCCATTTGCAAAATTTCTCATAGTCGGAAGCGTCGCCGGTTATGTACTTTTCGTCTATGCCGCAGGAGCGCATCAGGCGCCATTTGTAATGATCCCCGCCCAGCCATACCTGTGTAATATTATCAAACTGGCGGTCCTCCGCGATTTCCCTGGGATTGATATGGCAATGGTAATCCAGGATGGGTGTATCCTCCGCATAGTCGTGAAACAGCTTCCTGGCGGTCTCGGTTTCCAGCAGGAAGTCTTTGTCCATAAATGCCTTCATTTTTTCTCCTCCATTCATTTATTATCCATTTTATTGTAATATCTCAACGGGTAGTGCCCCGTTTTACAATCTCGCCTGAAAAAACGGTTTTCTTTGGCATTTCTTTGCCGTCCAGCACTCCTAACAGAGTGGTGATCAAATGTTGGCAGAGGGTATCCAGCTTATTGTCTATGCTGGTTAATTCCGGGTTGCAGCAGTTCACCAGCATGGAATTGTTGTAACCTAAGATAGAAATATCTTCCGGCACTCGGTAACCTGTTTCACGGGCGTATTTTACACTGGCGAGCGCCAGGGTGTCGTCTGCCGCAATGACGCCGTGGAACTGGACGCCCTTCCGCCTGAGTTTTTTTAAGTGTTCCGTCATGGCAGGTATATCCTCGTGGGAGCCGTGGTAAAACTGCATGAGATTGCCTCCGGTGAGGAGCTTGCGTTCTTCCATTGCCGCCCGGTATCCGGCAAGCTTCCGCTTACCGCTGTAAGAGGTGGAGTTATAGAAATACAGAATGTCGTTGATCCCTGTATCAATCATCTGTAATGTAGCCTCATACATGGATGTAAAGTCATCGGAGACAACACTGTATATATTCGGTGCGTCCAGGTCCGCGTTTAACAGCATGACGGGAACCTGTGTGGCGGCATCGGCAATGTATTTGTTGTCACTGTCCTTTTCATAGATAAAGTTGGAACCTACCAATATGATGCCGTCCACCTTTTTTGTGATCAGGAGATTCATGGAAGACATTTTCGCTTCAAGCTCATAGCCTGTGCAGCAAAGGATACTGTCGTAACCGTTGGCCCGGAGCTTCTGTTCTATGTAGTAAATTGCTTTTGCCAGATACAGGTCGGAGCTGTCGGCGCACATAATGCCGATGGTCTTCATGGTGTTGAGGCCCAGTCCCCTGGCAAACGCATTGGGAGTGTATTCATACCGGTTAATCACATCCAGCACTTTTTTCTTTGTTTTCTCACTGACATTGCTGCTTCCGTTCAGGACGCGGGAAACCGTAGCGATGGAAACACCGGCCTTTTCGGAGATATCATAGATTGTCATTGGTGTTACCTCGTGTTCCTTACATAGCGTTTCTTGACAGGAAATATCTTAAAGCGGGTGGGCCCGCTCTGTACATTTACATGAAAGAAAATGTAAGTAGTTACATAATGCTTTAACATAAATTATAGCCAACCCCGTTCTTTTTTTCAAGACATATTTTTCGTCTTTTTACATATTGACGAAAGGCGTTTTTGGCAGTAAAATTATTTATGAAAGTACTTACATAAAACTGTGGAAAGCAGTGGCGGAAAGTACGCAGGACGTGTAGAGACGGCATGTCCGCGGGAGCGGGCAGAAGGGAGCAGGACTGAAGACCGGAACTGAAGAGAAGACCGGGATTTTCAATCCGCAGGTTTGTGTTGCGCGGTATCCACAAGCCTGTAAGCCGCCTATGGCTTTGCGCAGCAAGGCCGCGCAGAAACGAGGTTAAGAATGGAACTTTTAAACAAGTCAATGACCGGTAAGAAACAGAGACCTATTAAAGTCGTACAGTTTGGCGAGGGCAATTTCCTCCGCGCATTTGTGGATTACATGATTGATATTGCCAATGAGCAGGGTACCTTTGACGGCGACATTGTGCTGATCAAACCCATCGAGTTCGGCAATCTTGACATGTTCCATAATCAGGACTGCCAGTATACCGTTTCCCTCCGCGGCAATGTGGACGGTGAGGGAAAGATCCTCAACAGAGTAGTCACCAGCGTCGCCGATGTGGTTGACACCTACAATGAGTACGATAAGTACATGGGACTGGCTGAGATCGACACGCTGCGTTTTGTGGTTTCCAACACTACCGAGGCGGGCATCGTATTTGATAATACCGACAAGTTTGAGATGAACCCTCCCAAGACATTCCCCGGCAAACTTACCAAGTTCCTGTATCATAGATTTGAGACTTTTAAAGGCGACAAGGGCAAGGGACTTGTGATGCTGCCTGTTGAGCTGATCGATGACAATGGCATCATGCTGAAGAAGTGTGTGATGCAGCTGATCGAGCTCTGGGGCCTGTCCGATGAGTTTAAGAATTGGGTGGAGGAGGCATGTACCTTCACCGCTACACTGGTAGACCGCATCGTTACCGGCTATCCCCGCGCTACCGAGAAGGAAGAGTGGGAGAAGCTGGGATATGAAGACCATATTATGGTGACGGGCGAACCTTTTGCCCTCTGGGTGATCGAGTCCGACAAGGATATCAGTAAGGAATTTGACCTGCCCGGCGCAGGGCTCCCCGTGGTATTTACCGACGACCATCATCCCTACAAGCAGAGAAAGGTACGTATTCTGAACGGCGCACATACCTCTTTTGTGCTGGCTTCCTGGCTCTGCGGAAACGATATCGTGAGACAGTCCATGGAGGATGACGATATCCGCGATTTCATGAACAAGACCATTTTTGACGAGGTGATTCCTACCCTGACCCTTCCCGAGGACGAGCTGAAGGCATTTGCGGGCGAGGTGGTGAACCGTTTCAATAATCCTTATGTAGACCATGCGCTGCTTGCCATCTCCTTAAATTCCGTTTCCAAGTGGAGGGCAAGATGCCTGCCCAGCCTGCTGGGGTATGTGGATAAGTTTGGGAAGCTTCCTCCCCATATGATCTTCTCCATCGCATCTCTGATGGCCTTCTATACCGGTACGGAGATCAGGGACGGCGTCCTGGTGGGCCACAGGAACGGCGAGGAATACAATGTGAAGGATGACATGCCCGTGCTGGAGTTCTTCCGGGATAATTGTGAAAAGAATACCAGGGACTTTGTGACTTGCTACCTTGGGAGAGAGGACTTCCACGGACAGGACCTGAACCAGGTTCCCGGCCTGACAGACGCTGTGACGGCTTATCTGGAGGATATCAAAACGAATGGTATGAGGGCAGCATTATGCAAAATTTCCTGAAAATAAATGATAACGACAATGTGGTGGTTGCGCTGAACGTGATTCCCGCCGGGGAATCCGTTTCGGTGGAAGTAAAGGGTGAGATGAAAAGCATCCCTGCCCTGGAGGAGATTCCCGCAGGCCACAAGATGGCGATCTGCGATATTCCCGAGGGCGGTGAGGTCATCAAGTACGGCTACCGCATCGGAAATGCCAAAGAGGCGGTAAAATGCGGGGGATGGATCCACACCCATAATGTGAAGACGGCTCTGGGGGATTTGCTGGAGTATGCTTACGAGCCTGTTGCGGTAGAAGAAAAAAGGACGGAAGATGCCACGTTTATGGGATTCAACCGCCCTGACGGCAAAGTGGGCGTGCGCAATGAGATCTGGGTGATCCCCACGGTGGGTTGTGTCAATAATGTGGCTACTGCCATTGCCAGGCAGGCCAATGCGTATGTGAAAGGCACTGTGGAGGAGGTCATTGCTTTTCCCCATCCCTACGGATGCTCCCAGATGGGAGACGACCAGGAGCATACCAGGAAGATCCTGGCGGACCTGATCAACCATCCCAACGCCGGAGGCGTGCTTGTATTGGGGCTTGGCTGTGAGAACAGCAATATTGACGTGCTGAAACCATACATCGGTGAATATGACGAGAACAGAGTGAAGTTCCTGGTGTCCCAGGAGTCCGATGACGAGATTGCCGACGCTGTGGAGATCATCAAGGGACTGATCGATTATGCTTCCGGATTCCAGAGAGAACCCGTCAGCGTCAGCAAGCTGGTGGTGGGTATGAAGTGCGGCGGCAGCGACGGACTATCCGGCATCACTGCAAATCCGCTGGTGGGACGTTTTTCCGACCTGCTGATTTCCAAAGGAGGTACCACCATCCTGACGGAGGTTCCCGAGATGTTCGGGGCGGAGACGATCCTGATGAACCGTTGCGCGAACGAGGAGCTGTTCCATCAGACCGTTGACCTGATCAATGACTTTAAAAATTATTTCAAGAGCCATAACCAGACGATTTATGAGAATCCTTCCCCCGGAAACAAAAAGGGCGGGATTTCTACCCTGGAGGACAAATCCCTTGGCTGTACCCAGAAGTCCGGCAGCGCCCTGGTAAAGGGTGTGCTGCAGTATGGCGAGACGGTGAAGACGCCCGGGTTGAACCTGTTGAGCGCGCCGGGCAACGACCTGGTGGCGGCAACGGCGCTGGCGGCGGCAGGGGCGCATATTGTGCTCTTTACCACCGGTCGGGGGACACCTTTTGCTTCCCCTGTGCCCACAATGAAGATTGCCACCAATTCACGCCTGGCAGGAAAGAAGTCCAACTGGATCGACTTCAATGCAGGGGTATTGGTTGAGGACAGCAACATGGCGGCGGAGACGGAGAACCTGTTTCGCTATGTGGTTGAAGTTGCGTCCGGCAAGAAGGTCTGCAGCGAGGCCGCAGGCTTCCATGATATGGCCATCTTTAAACAGGGGGTTACCCTCTAAAACGAAATGACGGAAAAACCCTGCGGCTTTATGGTTTGCTGCAGGGTTTATTTGTACAACCGAAGGATGCCGGTTACTGTTTACTTCGTTCACAGCAACCTATGCACAGAAATCGCATAACAGCGATTTCGCTCATGTCTGTCTCGGGTTTATCGCGCAGAAACAGCGTGAAAACACTTCGCGGCGACAGCGAGTGAACAGTAACGGATGCCGCCTTCCGTCTGTATGCCTGGCGGAGAGGTTGTTGGTATGCAAAGCGGCTGACGGTATAAAGAAGCAGTCGTACAGTGAAAATGAATATGCGGATGGATGCATTTTCTATATCATAAACGGTTCTGCACAGGTACGGAACCGGGAAACAAGGAGGTATGGATGTGAAAGAACAATTACGGAAGGCGCTTGAGGGGATTGCGAAGGGCAGCGGCGATGCGGCGAAGGCGGCAGCGGAGCAGGTAAAGAACCTTCCCAGAAATGGGGAAGGGTTGTTTGACATGGGAAGTGTGGACGGGGACTGCCTGGAAGCTGCCAGATGGGTATATCCGGTTTATGCTTATTATGAGACCGAGTATAACAAAAAGGAATGTTACCCCGACTTGCTGAAACAAATGGTATTGTTGGATGGGGAGCGGAAGAAGGCAGCGTCCATGGGTGCGGCGGCATATTTTCTGGATGCGCTGATCCACACCATCGACAATGTGACGCCGCAGCTTTACGAATACTACATAGAGCTGGTGAACCTGTTTAAGGCCGCCGTGAAAGAGGTGATTGCCGATTATTACAGGGACGGCAGGTTTACGGACGGAAGCGCCGGCGCAGAGGAGGCAGAGAAGCTGATCCGTGCTGCCATTGCCCATGCAGGCGAGACTTATGTGCTGCTGGCGGAAAAGTATGAGGCATATAGGTAAAAGCGCCACGCCCCATGCCAGAACCAATCAGGAACAAACACGCTCTGCCGGAACGGATGAAACCGGACAGATAAGCAGGCTTGGCAGGCGTACGCGGAACCCGGGCAGATAAGCGGGCCTGGCAGGCGGACGCGGAAACCGGGCAGATAAGCAGGCCTGGCAGGCGGACGCAGAAACCGGGCAGATAAGCGAACCTGGCAGGCGGACGCGGAAACCGGACAATCAGGCGGATATAGAAGGGAGAAGGGTTATGGAGATCATTCATGTGATGAACACGGCAAGGAGCGCCGTGATAGAAATAAAGGACGGCGGACGTTATGAGACAAAGAAGCCTTACCGTGTGCTGGTCAACGGGGAGGAGAAGCTCACTGCGGAGAAGACCATAGTCTCTCTGTACGATTTAAAGCCGGACACGGAGTATAATGTGGAGGTCTGGGACGGCCCTGAGAAAGCCGGCAGCCTTACCTTCCGTACGGACTATGAATTTGTGACGCTTGACGTCAGGAGATTCGGGGCAAAGGGAGACGGGGAGCAGGATGATACGCATCATATCCAGGCGGCGATCCTTGCCTGTCCCGAGCACAGCCGTGTGCTGATCCCGGCGGGAACCTATCGCATTACTTCCCTGTTTTTAAAGAGCCATACCCGGATCGAGCTGGCAAAGGGGGCGGAATTAAAGGCCTTTACGGAGCCTGAGAAATTTCCGGTACTGCCGGGATGGATCGAGAGCTATGATGAGACGGACGGCTATAATCTGGGAAGTTGGGAAGGCAATCCCTTAAACATATATACCGGCATTATCTGCGGAGTGAATGTGGAGGATGTGGTAATCTACGGCCAGGGTACCGTGAACGGAAACGCTTCCAAAGAGGACTGGTGGAAACCCTCCAGACAATATAAAGAAGTTTTCCGTCCCCGCCTGTTTTTTGTCAATAACTGCCGTGGGATCACACTGGCAGGCATAAAGGTATGCAATTCACCGTCTTGGACGCTGCATCCCTATTTCAGCGAGGATGTGAAATTTATCGACCTGTTTGTATCCAACCCCGCAGATTCACCCAACACGGACGGATGTGACCCGGAATCCTGTAAGAATGTGGATATTCTGGGTGTGCATTTTTCCGTAGGCGACGACTGTATCGCGGTAAAGAGCGGCAAAATATACATGGGAAGGAAGTACAAGACCCCTTCGGAGAATCTCAGGATACGCCAGTGCCTTATGGAAGACGGACATGGCGCAGTGACGTTGGGCAGCGAAATGGCGGGAGGTATCCTCAACCTTACCGTGGAAGACTGCATTTTCCGGTATACGGACAGAGGGTTACGCATCAAGACCAGGCGGGGCAGGGGGAAAGATGCCATCCTGGACGGCATAACTTTCCGCAATCTTGACCTGGATCATGTCATGACTCCTCTGGTGGCAAACGCATTCTACTTCTGTGACCCGGACGGGCGCACGCCTTACGTGCAGTCCAGGGAGCTGTATCCTGTGGATGACAGGACGCCCTCTATTAAGAAGATGGTGTTTGAGGATCTGGAGTGCAAAAACTGCCATGTGGCGGCGGCATTTTTTGACGGACTTCCTGAACAGAAGATTGAAGAAATTGTCATGAAGAATATTACCTTCCACTATGCGGAGAACCCTAAGGAAGGCGTTCCCGCCATGTCCGAGACAGTGCCCAGCAGCACAAAGAGAGGACTGTTTGCCAGGAATGTGAAAAAGCTGACCCTTGAAAACGTAAAGATTGAGGGACAGAGCGGCGAGGCCTATGAGTTGATCGGAGTGGATGAGCTGGTACAGCGCTCAGATTCCTGACAGAGTATTTTCGATGTGAAAAGGACGGCGCAATGGTAAAGAACGAGTATAGAGTTACTTGGAAGGTTTACATGTCATGGCTGTGGGAGAATAAAAGGAAACCCGCAAGATTAGGCTTCACTGTTTTTTGGATTCTGTTTGGGTTGGTGGCAGCAGGGATGGCTGTGGCATCCCGGTTTGCCGTGTATTTGGTGATTACATTTCTTTGTCTTTACCGGGTGTTTATGAGAGACATACTCTATGCAAAAAGACAGTACAGGGCCATGGTGAACAGCTATGGCCAAAGGGATTGGCTGAGGGTTATTTCCTTTGATGAGATGCAGGTCTCATTGGTGGAGGGAAATCTTTCCGTGCATTATAAATATTCGGATCTCAGTAAGATAAGAGAAAAGGGCAATAAAGTGTGGCTTATCCTGAGGGATGAAAAAGTCCTCCGGCTGTATAAGGACTGTTTTGTGGAGGGGGACTGGGAGAAATGCAGAACTCTGATAGAGGGAAAATGCGGTTCTCTGCAGTAATTCTTTGGCCGCGGGTCTGAAGAAAATATGGTATAAGGCAAAAGGCTGTCGGTAAAGTGTTTTCCGATGGCCTTTTTGCTTTGCCGGTCTTTCAGGTTTGATTTCCGGGTGTTGGATTTGGTCTATACATGGAGCCTGGAAATTTACAACTCGGAAACATTTTGGAGGTAAACTGTTTCTGAGGCGGGTTGTGCACATGGGGGAAGATTCCGGGGGGACACGCTTTGAGAGGGGGATGAAAATGGCCGAAATATTGATTGTGGAGGATGAGTATTCCATTAATGAACTGATACGCAGAAATCTGAATCTTACAGGGCATCATTGTACCCAGGCCTTTGACGGAAGGACTGCGGTGGAACTTTTGGAGAACGGAAAGTATGATCTTCTTGTGCTGGATATTATGCTGCCCGAGCTGGATGGTTATCAGGTGCTTGAAAGGGCCTCCAAGACGCCGGCTATTTTCCTTACGGCGAAAAGCGGACTTACCGACAAGCTGAAGGGACTGGCTATGGGGGCGGATGATTATCTGACCAAACCTTTTCAGATGCTGGAGCTGGCGGCACGTGTGGAAGCGCTGCTGCGGCGGACCAGGAAGTCTGAGACGGAATTTACATTGGGCAGTGTGAAATGTGATTTTGACAGACATCAGGTCTACTTAAACGGAGCGGCAGTGGAATGCACGCCGAAAGAATATGAGCTGTTAGAGGTGCTGATCAGAAACAGGAATATTGCGCTTTCCAGAGAAAGGCTGTTAGATATGGTATGGGGATATGATTTTGACGGGGGGACCAGGACCGTGGACGTCCATATACAAAGGCTGCGCCATAAACTGCATCTGGAAGAAGCTATCAGGACGGTATATAAGCTGGGATACCGGCTGGAGGTATAAATGAAGAAACGGACTTTTTTCACGATGTTAATCCTTTTTCTTGTATTTCTCAATTCCATGATTCTCATCGTTTCCATCGTTATACTGAATGATAAGCTTTCTGCAGCCAGGGACAGATGCCTGGCGGAGCATTATGTCATCGCGTCATCCATGCTTACGGATATGCAGGCATTGGAGCAGCGGGGAAATAATGTGGAAGAAAATATAGAGGCAATGATGCGTTCTTATTCCCGGTATCTGCAGGGGAAGGAGGGCGGACTGGCGGTGGCCTTTTCCGGCCAATGGATCTATTCCAGTTTGGGGATCATGCCAACGGATCATCCCGTTTTTCCGGCGGATACCGGTTACAGCCAGGAGAGGCTGGTCTACTTGGAAAAGGAGCCGGCGCCTGCTTTTTTTGTCTATGGCACATTCCCGGCCCCGTGGCAGGACTACGGCCTTCTGTACAGGGGGAGCCTGGAAGGTGAAGTCTCGTCATGGCGTCATACGAAGGATCTCCTGTTCTTTTTGGGAGCGGCAATGATGTTCCTTATGGCCTTTTTCCTTTTTCAGTTCCTGAATATCATCTTTCGGCCCTTAAGGCAGATTTCCGGAGCTTCTGCAAAGATTGCAGAGGGGAATTATGAGAGCAGGCTTCCGGTCAACGGGAAAGATGAGGTGGCCAGAGTGGCTTGCAATTTTAATCTGATGGCGGAACAGGTGGAGAATCAGATTCGGCATTTCCAGGAGATGGCGGAGCAGAAACAACAGTTTATTGATAATTTTTCCCATGAATTAAGGATCCCGCTGACAGCAATCTATGGTTATGCCGAATACCTTCAAAGGGCATCCGTGCCGGAGGAAGAACGGTATGAATGCACCCAATTTATCATGTCAGAGTGCAGCAGACTCCAGAATATGGCTTACCAGCTTCTTGATATGGCGCTCCTTGGGGGAGAGGAGACGGAAATGGAGGATTGCCTCGTGACGGCGCTTTTTGACCGGTCAGGGAAGGCCATGGGGATAAAAGCGAGGGAGAGGGGGTTAAAGCTCTCTTATCATACGGCCCGGGATTTCGTGTTCAGGGGAAACGGGGAGCAGCTTTTGATCCTGCTCAATAATTTGATTGACAATGCTATAAAGGCCAGCCGGCCGGAGGGGGAAATAGGAGTTTTCGCCTGTTTGGAAGGCTCCCGGGTGGTAGTAAAAGTGGAAGACCATGGCATTGGCATGAACCCGGAGCAGATGTCTCATATAAAGGAAGCATTTTACCGTGTGGACAAGGCGCGGAGCCGTGCCGGCGGCGGGACCGGACTTGGGTTGTCTATCTGTGACAGGATCGCGCAGCTTCATCACGGAGAATTGACATTTGCCTCTGAACAGGGGAAGGGTACCGTAGTCAGGCTGTGTTTTCCCCAGGGAAGAAGGGCTGCGGAAAGTCCGGAGGTTTCTGAAAAAGAAAAGTTTACAAGTTCATAACAACTTTGATGTTTTTCTGATTGAAATAAATTTTATAGTGTATTTATCAGAAACAGCAACTGCCGGTACGGTGAGTGACCGGGTATGTAATGGCATCGGCCGGCGGGGGCATAACAGATTGCTGGAAACAGCACATATATTGTAGTAGAAAGGAGTTTCACTATGAGACAGAAAAAAATCGTTATTTTGGCAGCGGCAACAATAGCCGTAATCGGAGCGGGCGCCACCCTGTTCAATACGGCGGCGGAAACCGTCATGGCGGCCAAGGCCGGACAGATGGAAAGAATTCCCACCAGCTATCAGGTTTCCGACTTTCAGGTTTTGTATGGCTCTGAGGCATCATCGTCGGCGTCTGAAAGAAAGGAAGCGGCCGGCACTGCCGTGAATTACCAGGTCAGCATGGACAGCCTGAATAAAGGGACACCCAGGGAAATGGATCTGACCATGGAAGAGGCGGCTGAGGCCGGAGGGCAGTATTTGAGGGATATTTTCGGACTGGATTTGGAAGGCGCATACGTTTATATGAGTTATTGTCCGGGAACGGAAACTTTTCCCCGTGCTTTCTGGTCGGCCGATATTTCGTTTGAACAGGAGCGGAAGATAGAAAGCACCAGATGGTTCTTTATGGTGGATGCTGTAACCGGGGAGCTTTTCAATATCGGACATGGCAGGCACCTGGATGCAAATCCTTCTCTTGAATTCGACCCGGCTCTATTAAAGGACTGCAGCGTGTATGCGGAGCTTGCCGGTCAGCTGGTAGAGGAATGCGGGTTGTTGGAAGGTCCTGTGGACAAAATAGAATATGGCGGTCAGGGATATGACGGGAACGACCCCACTATTACGGTGGAAGTTACCGGAACAAAAGGGGAAACCCTGTTGATGACTTATTCCCGGTATGACCAGGAGTTTTTGGGGCTTATTACAGACACTTCAAACAGGATCACCGAATCCGCTTTGGAAAATCTGTCAAATGCGGAAAGTTGTGATAATATTACAAAAATATTTGGTTCAGAATAGACCAAAGATATGGTACACTATAGGTAGTTATTTGATATCTTTGGGTATCAGCGGCTATTCTAAATAAACGGAGGATTGAAGTATGCAGTTAGGAATCAGGTTACACGACACAACAAAGCTTCCCTTTGCGGAGCGGATCGCGGATGTACATAATCTGGGGTTTGAATGCGGGCATCTGGCCCTGGCGAAGGTGATCGAAGAATTTCCCACCACCGACGAGGCCATGACCCCCGGACTTGCCATGTATATTAAGAATGTCTTTGCGAAAAACAATGTGGATATTGCGGTGCTGGGCTGCTATCTGAATCTGGCTGATCCCAACAAGGAGCGTCTGGCGGCAACGGTTCACCGTTATATGGCCCATATCCGCTTTGCCTCATGGCTGGGCTGCGGCGTGGTGGGGACGGAGACTGGAGCGCCTAACGAGACATACAGCTTTACTCCCGAGTGCCATACGGAGGAGGCGCTGCAGCTGTTTATGGACAATGTCCGTCCCATTGTGAAATATGCGGAGCAGATGGGTGTGGTGTTTGCCATCGAGCCGGTATACCGCCATATCGTGTCAACCCCCCGGAGGGCGAGACAGGTGTTGGATGAGATTAATTCCCCTAATCTGCAGATCATCTTTGATCCTGTGAATATGCTGGATATCTCCAATTATCAGGACAGGGATGCAATCTTTGAGGAAGCCATCGAACTGCTTGGCCCCGATATTGCCATGGTGCATCTGAAGGACTTCGTGGTAGGTGACGGAAAGCTGAATTCAGTAGGCTGCGGCTTGGGCGAGATGGATTACACCCGGGTGCTGAAGTTTATGAAGGAGAGGAAGCCCTACATCCATGCTACCCTGGAGGATACAAAGCCGGAGAACAACCAGCAGGTGAAGAACTTCATTCTGCAGAAGTATGCGGAGGTTTAAGCCAGGGAGTAAAATAAATATTTGATATCTGAGACCGCTTTCGGTAACCTTTTTTCGGTTACGAAAGCGGTTTTTGTGATTGGAGGAACTGATTTTTATAAAAAAAGATATAATGGAAAATAATCCGAATAAATCGGATAGTTATTACAATGTATGAGGGAAGGGCAAAGAGGCCGCTGCCCGGATAAGACGTCTTAAAGGGAGAGGACTAAATGACAAAGCAGGAGCTTGAAGTGTGCATAGATCAGTATAGTAAGGATATCTACTCATTTTGCAGGAATCTCACCCATAATCTGCAGGAGGCTGATGATTTATACCAGGATACTTTTCTTATGGCGCTCCAGTTAAGGGAAAAGATGGAATACGGTAAGAATCCGAAGAGCTATTTTCTGTCCATTGCCATACGCATATGGAAGAATAAAAAAAGAAAATTTGCATGGAGGAAACGTATTGCAGACACACAGCTTATCGTAGACGAGCGGGATACATATACTGGTGAATCTGCGGAACCGTCACCCGAGGAGTG
Organism: uncultured Lachnospiraceae bacterium; assembly: GCA_947643615.1. Classification (GTDB taxonomy): domain Bacteria; phylum Bacillota; class Clostridia; order Lachnospirales; family Lachnospiraceae; genus Acetatifactor. Next base: position 20,328 of record CANRWO010000003.1, on the reverse strand, counting down.
TATTGCCGATAAGGAGAAAAACAAAACGATAAGAGAGGCGGTGGACCGGCTGCCGGAAAAATTAAGGATTGTAGTTCTTCTTTTTTATATGGAGGATCTGTCAACGGCACAGATTGCCGAAGTGATGAAAATACCTGTGGGAACCGTACTTAGCAGACTGCATCAGGCACGAAAAATATTAAAAAAAGAATTGGAGGAGGTTATATATGGATAAAAGGTTCGACGATGCATTACGACGCGCCCTTGCCCCGAATGATGAGGTGAACCAGAGGCTGAAACAGAAAATATTACATTGTGTGGAGGAACAGGGAACAATGGCAGAGAAACAGAAAATGAAATTATCCGTAGCGGCAATGGCTGCCGTATTCTTGCTGTGCGTAAGCTCGGTGACGGTATATGGGGCATGGAAGTATATGTCTTCTTCCGATATTGCAGGGAGAGTACAGGATAGGAAGCTGGCAGAGGCATTTCGGAGTGAACATGCACAAAACATTAACGAGGCCCAGTGTTATGGAGAGTACCGTGTCACATTGCTGGGCATCATTTCCGGGGAGCTGTTGTCAGAATATCCACATTACCATGCGGACGGTTCCATAGATGCAGACAGGACATATGCGGTTGTGGCGATTGAAAACACAGACGGTACGCCCATGCCGGACACTTCGGAAGAAAGCTACGGGGAATTGGAATTTTTTGCATCGCCTCTTATTTGCGGTTATAATCCGGCCTGGGTAAACATAGCGAACATGTCAGGCAATTTTACAGACATTACAGAAGAAGGAATTCTGTATCGTCTCTTAGAATGCGACAGTGTAGAGATCTTTGCGGACCATGATTTGTATCTTTGCGTTTCGGATGGGATGTTTTATAATACAGAAGCCTATTTGTATGATGAACTTACAGGGAAGATCAGCAGAAATGAGGAATATGAAGGGTTAAATGCTTTGTTTAGCCTTCCTATGGATCCCTCAGGGGCAAATCCGGAAGCAGCTGCGGAATACATGGCCGGTTTGGGGACTGAACCCGATATTTTGACGGAGAAGCTGTATGTGGAATTAGAGGGGACTTTTGAGGTAGAAGCCTCGGAAGGCAATGAAAAGGGAGCTGCAGCGGCAGAGTATGCTTTACAGTTTGTAGGGAATCCCTATGTGTGGGGAGAGGACAGCCTCACAGAAGGTACAGACAGTTCCGGCTTTACAATGAGCGTATACGGGTATTTGGGGATTAGCCTTCCCCACAGCGCAAGCGGGCAGCGTGAGTCAGGGACGGAGGTAGATGCGTTGGAAAACGCAAAACCCGGGGATCTGGTCTTTTATGAGACACCTTCCCATGTGGCAATCTACATTGGAGACGATATGGTGGTCCATGCAATGCCCAAAACAGGGATCTGCATTTCGGAAGTTGATTTTGATACAATTGCAGAGATCCGACGAATGGAACCGGAATAAACAAAAATGTATAGTAACCCCAGTGTTTATTATTTTGCGGCTTTGCGGACTTTGAAAAGGTCTTTTGATAACAGTCGTTTTGAGTGCGATTCACAAACCGATTGCGGTGAGCCGGGTGGACGGACTATTTTATGGATTCTCTTACCTTGGCGGGAACCCACTGCCGGATTGTCTGATAAAGTTCCTCCATGTCAAGGGGTTTGGACAGATAACCGCTCATACCCGCCTGCAGATACTCTTCCTGCTGTTCCCTGCCGGTATTTCCGGTGAGGGCGATGACAGGAAGGTTCTGGCAATATGTCCCTTCCAGCTTCCGCAGCGCCTTCACTGCTTCCACGCCGTCCATGACGGGCATCAGATGGTCCATCAAGACCAGGTCGTAGGTGTTCTGCTGGAGCATTTCCAACGCCTGCCTGCCGTCGGAAGCGGTGTCGGCCTGCAGTAGGAGCGGTTTCATCATTTCTTCCGCCACCATGCGGTTGATCTCGTTGTCGTCAACGATCAATACACGTGCTTCCGGTGCGGTGAATTCCCGGAGACTCTGCCCGGTATCCTGTGCTCTGTCCCTGTCAGGAACTGTTTCTTTCTGTTCTGCCTGTTCCAGGCGGTTTTCAATGAGGTTACAGAAGTTATAGCTGTATAAAGGCTTGTTTATGGCCAACAGATCTTCGGACAGGTCATTTTCTGCCATGGGGTTCTGCAGGCCGCAGATAACGGCATTTAATTCGTCCAGTTTCTGCTTTTGGGTTTCATCCAGCAGGCTGTACCTGTCCGTAAAATAGTAGAAGGGGATTCCGGTGGGACGAAAGGCCATCAGATCCTCCACATAGACAAGTCCGTATTTTGCCGTCAATTCCTTCAGCAGTTCCTCCCCGGCGGCGTTCTCCATGTGTCCGGCTACAGCCGCCTGCCGCCCCTGGGTGATCTGGGCGGCTCTTTGCCCGTCAACGATCCGTTGACGGATTGTAAAATAGAATTCACTGCCTTGGCCGTACTCACTCTTTACGCCAATGGTACCGTGCATCAGTTCCACCAGCTGCTTGGAGATGGACAGGCCCAACCCTGTGCCTTCTTTGTGGTGGTTTTTCTTTGTGTCTACCTGTTGGAAGGCGCCGAAAAGCTTGCCCAGGTCTTCCGGGCGGATTCCCTGTCCGGTATCCTGTACCGAAATAAACAATTCCAGGTCTTTTTGCAGGGCCCGGTTCACCTTTACCGTGAGCCGGACATAACCTTTTTCCGTAAATTTGGTGGCATTATTCATGAGGTTAATAATTATCTGGCGGATGCGCAGGGCGTCCCCGGATAATTTTGCGGGGATATCCGGGTCAATGTCAAAAAGCAGTTCCACAGGCTTTCTGCCGATCCTGTTTAAAATGATCATGCCCAGGTCGCTTAACAGGGACATGAAATCATATTCTTCCTCAACCAGCTCCATTTTACCGGATTCGATCTTGGAGATGTCCAACAGGTCGTTTATGAGGGTGAGCAGTGCGTTGCCGGAATTTTGTATATTTGCCAGATAGTCCCTGTTTTGCCTGGAAAGGTCATCCTGGCGCAGCATGATCTGGGTCATTCCCACAATGGCGTTCATGGGGGTGCGGATCTCATGGGATATATTAGAGACAAAAGCTGTCTTTGTCCGGTTGGCGGCATCGGCGCGCTCCTTTTCCTCCTTGACCCGTTCCATTAATTCGTGCTGTTCGGTTATGTCTACCAGAAGCATGCTGTAGCCGGACAGAGTTCCTTTGTCCCGTATCTCCATTATCTTTTTATTATAATATTTGCCGTAGACCCGGACCACTTTCTCCCCGTTGGTGAAAAGACGGTACATATCCCCGGCTACGGTTTCGTTTTTTCGCTTATAATTCAGCTCATGGAACATTTTTTTGGCATAGAGGTTGGAATCCAGATATCCGTACATCTCGTCCACTATGATAAACGCGTCTTCCATCTGCTCGAATACCCATTGCTGCCCCAGCTCCTTTATACCGAAAAATTCGTCCTTAAAGGCGCTGATGATAATGGATAAGATGGACGTGGATGCAAAAACAGGCACAATATCAAAGGAAAAGTGAAATAAGTGCATCAGGATCAGGGAGGCAAAGATGACGGACTGTGACAGGGCCAGTTTGACCAGGTTATTGCGTTCCGAAGGGATCTGGACACAGAAAATGCGCACAACGGTGTACAGGATGCCGCAAAACAGGATCAGGCCCATAACGGAGTAGCGGACCATATACAGGGTCCCCGGCATAATCTGGACCAGCACCAGGCCCAACTGTTCGATCCGCTGAAAATGCAGGGATTTAAATACCAGGGGGAAACCGTCCCGGATCCATATGGATGACAGGAACAATACATCCATGGCACACCAGAGCCAGAGAAACAGCTTTGTCCATTTGTGCCTTTTTAACCCCAGGTACGACCAGAGGAACAGGCCGAACGTCAGATAGAAGACCACATTCCCGAAATATTCCATCTTCAGGGAGATCAGCGCCCCTTCATGGGTCTCGGTCTGGAGCAGGAGCATATAACTCCCATTGATGATCAGACACCCCAGGTTCGCCAGAAGCAGGTACATTGCCGTCCGGTTCCGGGCCTGCCGCAAAAGGCAGATACATCCCACGAAAGGGACAAGTATTCCTGTCAGCTGTATCAAAAGAATCAAAATATGTAATATCATCCTGCCTCCCATTCTGCCGCCTGGGCGCCGGCGCAGCCTGCTTATTTGTGAAAACGGAAAGATTTTCCGTATACCGTAATTGTAACAAAAAACTGCCCCGGAAGTCTACTGTTTTGTACTGATTATCAAGTATACAAATACCATGCCCCGGAGCGTGTTTGAAAACTGCAGTGGCAGCCTCGTGCAGAGGCGCTGGTCCGTGCCCGTTTTCCGGTTTCGGTTGCGCGAAAAGTCACCCATATGATATACTAACCATAGTTTTTCCGAAACGAAATTTGAGCCTGTTAAGAAGATGCGATGTACGCTCATTACGCGGGCTGCAGGAAAGGTATGATGATAACATGTACAGAGACGGCAGGATTTACATGGGACTTGATGACAGCGGGAATCAGGTGACCATGCAGTTAAACATGAGTAACCGCCACGGCCTGATTGCAGGGGCCAGCGGCACGGGCAAGACCATTACCATGAAGGCAATGGCGGAATCTTTCTCTGACGCGGGAGTCCCCGTGTTTCTGTGTGACGTGAAGGGGGATGTGTCGGGACTGGCCTCCCCGGGGGTTTCCTCTGAGAGTATGGAGAAGCGGATCGATAAATTCGGTATCAGGGACGGCTTTGCGTATCAGTCCTACCCTGTGTGCTTTTGGGATATTTATCAGGAGAAGGGACATTCTGTGCGGGCCACGGTTTCTGATATGGGACCGGAGCTGCTTTCCCGTATCCTGGGGTTGACGGCAGTCCAGGAAGGGGTCTTAAATATCGTATTCCGGATCGCCGATGACAAGGGGCTTTTGCTGATTGACCTGAAGGATTTGCGGGCGGTCCTGAACTATGTCTCAGAGCACAGAGCCGAGTATGTGACTACATATGGGAGCATAGCGCCCCAGTCCGTGGGGGCCATTGTAAGGGCGTTGATCCCCTTGGAAAATCAGGGCGGAGAGCTGTTCTTCGGAGAACCGGCACTGGATATTTTCGACTGGATGCGCACCGACGGAAACGGCAGGGGCATCGTAAACATCCTGGACTGCGTGAGGCTGGTGCAGAATCCCACATTGTATGCAAGCTTTCTTCTGTGGATGATGGCGGAGCTGTTTGAGAGGCTCCCGGAGGCGGGGGACCTGGAGAAGCCGAAGCTTGTATTTTTCTTTGACGAGGCCCATATGCTGTTTTCCGATGCGCCGAAGGTGCTGGTGCAGAAGATTGAGCAGGTGGTGAAGCTGATCCGGTCCAAGGGCGTTGGGATTTACTTTGTCACCCAGAGTCCCGGGGACATACCGGACAGTGTGCTGGCGCAGCTTTCCAACCGTGTACAGCACGCCCTCCGGGCCTACACTCCCGGGGAGCAGAAGGCAGTGCGGGTTGCGGCCCGGTCTTTCCGTGAAAACCCTGCCTTTGAGACGGAGGACGTGATCATGGAACTGGGAGTGGGGTATGCCCTGACTTCTTTCCTGGATGAGGAAGGGGTGCCCGGCATAGCGCAGCAGACGGCCATTATTTGTCCCCAGAGCCTTATGGGGCCGGTGGATCAGGTGGAGCGGTTAAAACGGATCGCTTCCGATGGCATGGAGAAATATGACGAGAGCGTGGATAATATTTCCGCCTATGAAGTCCTGACGGAGCAGAACGCCCTGGAGGAGGAGCGCGCCCAGCTGGAGAAGGAAAAGGCGGAATTCCAGAAACAGAAAGAGAAGGAAGAAGCCGCGGCGGCAAAAAAGAAGGAAAAGGAAAAAGAAGCCGCGGAGAAAAAGAAACAGAAAGCGGCGGAGCGCAGGGCGGCGCAGATCGAGAGGAGCCTGATCAGCACCGGCGCACAGGTGCTGAAGAGAGGACTGCTTAAGACGCTGTTTAAATAGGGCGGCAGTCCTGTCTGTGAAACATGTGAAACCACTGCAAATGGCAATGGAACAGGATAGGAGGCCGCTATGAATCATTTAGATCGGGAAAAGGAACTCAGGGAAGCTAAGCTTGCCGGGCAGGAGGCGCTGGACTGCCTGAACCGGGCGGCAGATTCCTTAAAAAGCGCCGGCAACTGGGGCATAGTTGATATGCTGGGAGGCGGATTGATCAGCACTTTCATCAAGCATTCCAAAATGAACGGTGCGGAAGAGCTGGTTCAGCAGGCAAGGAGCGCCCTGAAGCGTTTCCAGAAGGAATTGACGGATGTGGAGACCGTGGAGGATTTCCATATTGAAACAGGGGATTTTCTGGCCTTTGCGGATTACTTTTTCGACGGGATTATCGCGGACTGGCTTATGCAGTCCAGGATAAATGACGCCAGGGAGCAGGTGGAGAATGCAAGGCAGAAGGTCATGTACATTATGAGGCAGCTGGATGAATATCTTTCCAGATGACAGGAATGATTTTTCAAACACGCTCTGGCATCGGCACGAACGAGCAGGGAAGCCGGAAAGAAGAATTCGTTTCATTGGACTATGACAGGCTGCAGGCCATAGGGCAGCTGAGGGAATCGGGATTGGCAGAGGAAGAATTTTTCGGCGGCTAAAGAATTGTTATGAAGGAGGACTTAATTGTAACGAAAGCCGGGCAGGGATCCTAAATTTTTTGAGGGGCACTGCCGATATTTATTAAGTAAAACCACGGATGGTAGAGAAGCAATTCACGCCATCCGTATTTTTGTTTTCCTTCCGGGATTATACCGCATATTGTCTGGCGGATGTATGTCTGGGTGATGTGAGGCAAGGCGGTTTCCACAGATCACGCTGAAAACAGATTTGCGGTCTGTGGAACTTGACATGCGAAATGCGGGAATTTTGTTCCCATGGCAGATGCAAGGGAGATTTCGGGAGTATTCCAATTTTCAATCACGAGATTTGTGTCTCCGCGCTGCAAAGCCATATATGGCTTGTCACAAACTCGTGCCATGTTGTATGGCTTTGCACAACAAAGCAGCGCAGAAATGAGGTTAATATGAGGATTGGTATGGGATTGGACGGCTATAACACCAGGATGGCCGCCAAAAACACAAATATGAGAGGCGGCAGGTTCTCGCAAATTGCGTCCGGCGCCGTAAGGGATGCGGGTGACGCGACAGTGATGGGAAGCCTGATGTACCAGACCACGGAGAAAGAGAGCGACAGCCAGCCGGCAAAAAAGAATCCGGTAAGCCTTACAGGCAGTGAGGAAGCGGCCGGGGAGGACAGGAGTGAGGCGGCCAAGGTCTATGAGGAAGCTTTTAAAGGCGGCCCCAACCCTTTGGAGAATCTAAGGCCGGCGCCCAAAGTACCTTATGGACATCTGGCAAAGGACGGTGTAATCATCTATAATGGGGTGCTGTTTACCTGTGACGAGGAGACCAACAGTATCTGCCTGGGTGATGTGACAGACCCCAAGAAGGTCATTAATATTACGCTTTCCGGAGGCGGGAACTTGAAGGTAAACAGAGACAGCATAGGCCAGCTGAGCAAGGCCATAGGCATGTTCTCGCCGGAGGATGTGAATTTGATCATGCGGGCGATCCACCAGGATACCAAGCTGCAATCCATGCAGAAAGAGATTGAAGACCTGGAGGCAGGCGTGGGAGAACAGATTGCTTCCGGCGGCGAGTCAGAGAAGGCGGACAGTGGGACAGATAGCGGGACCCATGACGAATTAGATGATGAATCGGATGACGAGTGATAAAACACTCTTCCTTTTGGTAAAAAATGGTGGTATGATATATCTGCTATAAATGACCGGAGGGAAGAGAATTATGAGCGAAGTATGTTTGTGGAAAGAGCAGTATAAGATCGGGAACAAGGTGATAGACGAACAGCACTATCAATTGTTTCGGAAGATCGAGAATCTGCTGGCCATCGCCAGGGGCGGTGATGCCGAAACGAAAAAGAAAGAATGCATTGAGCTGATCCAATTCCTCTTGGACTACACGAAATTCCATTTTGAATCGGAAGAGAAGATTCAAAGGGAAGTGCAATACGTAGGGTACACGCAGCATGCGTGGATCCACCAGGAATTCGTACATACGATTCAACTGTATAAGGAAAAGCTGGAGCAGAATTTCTCCCCGGCGGTGCTTAAGAGCTTTGCCGGAACATTGCTTACATGGCTGTCACAGCATGTCTGCGGATGCGACAGAAAAATCCTGCCCAATATTCCCCTGGAGGATCACAGCGCGCTGGCAGGCGCTGCGGAGAATATTGACCTGATTGTCTCCAAGCTTTTGGAGGAAAATTACGGACTCCGTGTAAAAAATGCGAAATCCTGCCTGTATAAGGGATTTGTGGACGGCAAGATATTTGTCCGCAGGGTAGTCAGGGGGAAGAGTGAGTATGTCTTTCTTTATGGCTTTTCGGAGCAGATTGCCAGAGACTTATACTTTGCGCTCAGCAGCCTGCAGATTGCAGACATGGAGAATCTGGATGAGGTGGAAAGCTCGGCCTTGGCGGAGATCACCAACATTATGTCTACATATATTACAGGGGCCCTTTCTGATGAGCCTGTGGCTGATTTCCGGTATGAGGACAGCGTATTCACGGGGAAATATGCGGATGAGACTTATAATTTACGGGATGGCATTGTTATCAGCCTTGAGACGGACCATGGCAAAATGGAAGTGCTGTATTGCCGGATAAAGTAGGCGTGCCGGATCATTTCCGGTGACGGATAATTAAATTGATTTGATGCATCAGGGAAGCCGGGGTTATAACCCCGGCTTCCAGCCTTTTAATACGTTTTCTATGGTATATTCAGCCGCTTCGGCTTCCGATATCTGATGGGAGAAGTCCGCCCTTGCGCCAGGGTTTGCGCCTGGCCCATAGGAGCCGCATTCGGCGAAATAGAAATGGTCATGGGGTTTGTTCCAGTCCATCCAGCCATTGGGATGAATGTGCTCGCCCAGTTCGCAGTTGATAAATACTGTCTTGGCAAATTCCCGCCAGGGGCGTCCCAGATAGATGGAGTGGGGAGGGCAATTGCCGGTGAGCCTGCAGTCTTTAAATACGTAGCCGTATTTTTCGGAGTCCGGTGTAGAGGGCGCAGCCACATAACCGTAGATTTTCTCGCTCCCCTCGGGAAAGGGTTTTCCCTCCTGGAGCCTGGAGAAGATCTCACAGTTGTCGAAATAGACGATGGCGCTGCCGAAAATAAAGTCCACGTCACCCTGGATAAAACAATTTCGGAACATTTGGCGGGTCATTGTGCGGGGACGGAATTCGCCGGGCCCCCTGAAACCGCCTTTTTCAAATTCCTTCTCCGGAAGGGGCGCCGTAAAGAGCGTGTCCTGGCCACCCAGCAGGGCACAATCCTCAAAGTAGCAGCGGTCGCCGTCGGTATAGAGCGCAAGCGCCTGCCCAACCTGATATCCGAAACCGGAATCGTTTTGGAAGGTCAGATGTGCCGCTTTGAAATCCTGGGCGTCTATGCGCACGGTAGCGGTGCGGAAGGTTCCTCTCTTTACACCGTCAGGCATAATTTCCTGTGCATAGTCCCCATAGACGATAACCACCTCACTGCGGTCGTCGCCTTCGCCCAAAAAGGTTACATTTGGCCGGGAAACGGTAAGCTTTTCCCGGTAGATGCCCTTACCGATATGGATGGTCACAGGGGGAATGTCCAGACAGGGGGCCGGAAATTCTTTCTCCGGGGACTCAAAGGGAACGCTTTCCAAGGCGGCGGCAATGCCGGGATAATTGGGGCTGTGCTCCGGCATGTTGACATAAAGGTGCAGTTCATTGGCAGTAGGCATGATAAACTCCTTTCAAATGGTTATATTTCAGATTACGGCACACTGCGCCGGAATCATGAACCGTATGCTGTTCCATAGGTACATTATACAGCGGCCGGAGTTGATTTTGCAAGGGCGGGAGGCAAAATGGGGAATTGCCGGATCCGGTTTTCGGGGGAAAGCCATTGGGAACATTATGACGAAATATAAAAGAGTGGGCGCTTTGTATTGAAACCACGGCATTAGTATGCTACAATAAAGGGTAAGTTTTTGGAATCTAGCGGAAAGGTATGGAACGCAAGTGAAAATTGTTGATAAGATATTCGGTACACACAGCCAGCGGGAATTAAAGAGGATCTATTCGCTGGTAGATAAGATCGAGGAGCTGCGCCCTGCTATGCAGGCTCTGTCTAAAGAAGGGCTGATAGCCAAGACGGAGGAGTTTAAGAAACGTCTGGGGGAGGGCGAGACACTGGACGATCTGCTCCCGGAGGCTTTTGCGGTGGTGCGTGAGGCGGCTAAGAGGGTTCTTGACATGGAACCTTACCGGGTACAGCTCATCGGTGGGATTATCATGCACCAGGGGCGTATCGCAGAGATGCGTACCGGTGAAGGTAAGACTTTGGTGGCAATCCTGCCTTCTTATCTGAATGCCCTGGAGGGCAAAGGGGTCCATGTAGTCACGGTCAATGATTATCTGGTAAAGCGTGACGCGGAATGGATGGGGCAGGTACATGAGTTTTTGGGCCTTTCCGTGGGTGCGGTGCTAAACAGTATGACAAACGAGGAGCGCCGGAAAGCTTATGCCTGCGACATTACTTATGTGACGAATAACGAACTGGGTTTTGATTATCTGAGGGACAATATGGTCATCTACAAAGAGCAGCTGGTTCTGCGGGATCTGCATTTCGCCATCATTGACGAAGTGGACTCCGTGCTCATCGACGAGGCCAGGACACCTCTGATTATTTCCGGCCAGAGCGGGAAGTCTACCGCCCTCTATGAAATGTGCGACCTGCTGGCACGGCGGATGCAGAGGGGCGAGGACGTACAGGCCATGACCAAGATGGATGCCATCATGGGCGTGGTCCAGGAAGAAACAGGTGACTTTATTGTAAATGAGAAGGACAAGGTCATCAATCTGACGGAGGCAGGCGTCAAAAAGGTAGAACAGTTTTTCCATATTGATAATTTTGCCGATCCTGAGAACTTGGAGATCCAGCATAATATCATACTGGCTCTGCGGGCGCATAATCTCATGTTCCGCGACCAGGATTACGTGGTGAAGGATGACCAGGTACTGATTGTAGACGAATTCACCGGGCGTATCATGCCGGGGCGCCGTTATTCCGACGGATTACATCAGGCCATAGAGGCCAAGGAGCATGTGAAGGTCAAGAGGGAGAGTAAGACCCTGGCCACGATCACGTTCCAGAACTTCTTTAACCTGTTTGAGAAAAAGTGTGGCATGACCGGTACCGCCTTGACGGAGGAAAACGAATTCCGCGAGATATACGGGATGGATGTCATTGAGATACCTACCAACCGTCCTGTGGTCCGTAAAGACCTGCAGGATGCGGTATATAAGACTAAGGCAGAAAAGCTGACAGCCATTATCGATGCCGTGGAGGAGGCCCATGCCAAGGGGCAGCCTGTGCTGGTGGGCACCATCACCATTGAGGCCAGCGAGGAGATCAGCCGCCTGCTGACAAAACGGGGAATACAGCACAAAGTGCTGAACGCCAAATTCCATGAGCTGGAGGCGGAAATCGTGGCTGACGCCGGCGTACATGGGGCAGTGACCATTGCTACCAATATGGCGGGGCGTGGTACGGATATCAAGCTGGACGAGGAGGCCAGGGCAGCCGGGGGACTGAAGATCATCGGTACGGAGCGCCATGAGTCCAGGCGTATTGACAACCAGCTGCGGGGCCGTTCCGGCCGTCAGGGCGATCCCGGTGAGTCCAAGTTCTATATTTCCCTCCAGGACGACCTGATGAGGCTGTTCGGTTCTGAGAGGCTGATCGGTATGTTTAATACCATGGGTATCCCCGAAGGCCAGGAGATTGAGCATAGCGCCCTGACCAATGCGATCCAGTCCGCACAGAAGAAGATTGAGAATAATAACTTTGGTATCCGTAAGAATCTGCTGGAGTATGACCGTGTCATGAGTGAGCAGAGGGAGATCATTTACGACGAACGCCGCCGCGTCCTGAACGGCGAGAGCATGAGAGACGTGGTATATAAGATGATCACGGATATTACCGAGAACGCGGTGGATATCAGCATCAATGATGATGCGGATGTGTCGGAATGGGATTTCGGTGAACTGAACACGCTGCTGATCCCCACCATCCCTCTGCAGCCGGTAACGGCAGACAGGGTGCAGAATCCCAAGAAGAACAGCTTAAAACAACAGCTGAAAGAGGAGGCCGTAAAACTCTACGAGAGCAAGGAGGCAGAGTTCCCTGAGCCGGAGGCAATCCGCGAGCTGGAGCGTGTAATCCTGCTGAAGGTTATCGACCGCAAATGGATGGACCATATTGACGATATGGAGCAGCTGCGCCAGGGGATCGGCCTGCAGGCTTACGGACAGCGGGATCCGCTGGTGGAATACAAGATGAGCGGCTACAATATGTTCGACGAGATGACCCAGAACATCAAAGAAGAGACGGTGCGCCTTTTGTTCCATGTGAAGGTTGAGCAAAAGGTGGAGCGGGAACAGGTGGCGAAGGTCACCGGGACCAACAAGGACGATTCGGTGGCCAAGGCTCCGGTGAAGCGGGATAATGCAAAGGTATATCCCAATGACCCCTGTCCCTGTGGCAGCGGGAAGAAATATAAGCAGTGCTGCGGGCGAAAGGGTTAATGCTGTCAGAAGGGTTCCCGGCCGTTTACTGCAAGGCCGTTTTGCGGGGAAATCCATGTATCACTACAGCGTGTTTACACCAATTGTTTGTGCCGGCTGCGCCGGCATGGCAAAATATAGAAAAGTATAGGAAAGAAGGTGACGCAATTGGTAGAATTAGATCAGATGAAGTCTGAGATCCAGGCTTACGAAACTCCATTGGCGGAAGTGAGGGATTCACTTTGACCTCGCTAATAAGGTAAAGAGGATCGAAGAATTGGAAATGGAGATGGAGGCTCCCGGCTTTTGGGATGACCCTGACCGCTCCAACAAACAAATGAAAGAACTGAAGAACCTGAAGGGTGTGGTGGAGCAGTGCGACAAGCTTTCCGGCCAATATGAGGATATCCTTACCCTGATTGAGATGGGGTATGAGGAGGATGACGATTCCATGGTGGCTGAGATCAGGGGCGAGCTGGATGAATTTATCAGCGAGTTTGAAGAACTTCGTATCGGGACGCTGCTTTCCGGGGAGTATGACAGAAACAACGCTATTTTAAAGCTTAATGCCGGCGCCGGCGGAACAGAGAGCTGTGACTGGTGCAGTATGTTATACCGCATGTATACAAGATGGGCGGAGCGCAGGGGTTTCTCCCTGGAAGTACTGGACTATCTGGACGGCGACGAGGCAGGGATCAAATCGGTGACTTTTCAGGTGAACGGAGAGAATGCTTACGGCTATCTGAAATCCGAGAAGGGTGTGCACCGGCTGGTGCGTATCTCGCCTTTTAATGCCCAGGGAAAACGGCAGACATCCTTCGTGTCCCTGGATGTGATGCCGGACATTGAGGAAGACCTGGATGTGGAGATCGACGAGAAGGATCTGCGTATCGACACTTACCGAAGCAGCGGGGCAGGCGGCCAGCATATTAATAAGACTTCCTCTGCCATCCGTATCACCCATATCCCTACAGGGACGGTGGTACAGTGCCAGAATGAGCGGAGCCAGTTCCAGAATAAGGACAAGGCAATGCAGATGCTGAAAGCAAAGCTGTACCTGCTGAAGCAGGAAGCAAATGTGGAGAAGCTTTCTGACATCCGTGGAGAAATAAAAGAGATTGGCTGGGGCAATCAGATCCGGTCTTATGTCCTGCAGCCTTATAAGCTGGTAAAGGATCTCAGGACGGATGTGGAGACAGGCAATGCGGACGCTGTGCTGGACGGCGCGTTGGACCCGTTTATTAACGGATACCTGAAATGGATCAACACGAAGGGGAACAGCGGGACGGTATCATAAGTGCCCGTTTCCAGGATAACAGCCGGTGAAGGAAGCAGAAGATTGCGTAAGCCGGGGGCCACAAAGAATACTGATTGAAAAATCCTGCGGAAGCGTTATGCCTCCGCAGGATTCATAATATCTAAAAAGAAATAAGTATAAGTCATTTGCATATAAGGATTCAGCCACAGAAATCCGATTCCAAAGCTTAAAATACATAGGGCCATCATGGGGAAAAAACTGAGCTGCAGATAAAACAGGCGCCCCTTGTTTCCCCTCATCACCTGGAATGTGAGCGCCAGTGTCTCTTTTGCCGTGCGTTCAGGGTAGTCCAGCATCAAGTAAAAGACCTGTGACAGACCCAAAGAAACCGGTACATACACGCAGTATCCTATGAGCATGGTTATGAGTGCCGCGTAGAGCATCCGCAGATCCCTTGACTGCATATAAGCAGTCATGCAATACTGGCAGGGATACAGGCAGACGGCATTGCATAATCCCACCACGGCGGAAAGAACCAAAGCTTTCCCGGAGTCCTTTTTATATCCGTAAAACAGATTTCCTATTGTATAAGGTTGGCCGCAGGCCATATTCAGGTAGAACAGGGTGATCCCCGCCTGCAGGATGCCCATGACAATGGCAGCGGCAAGGTGGATTGCTTCAAATATGATGTTCATCACGATGACGGCAGTCCCGGATCCGGTAATGGCATAAGCAGTGGCCGCCGTCATATTGGCCACCATGCTGATAAACAGGGAGACTCCGCCTGTGATCAGGCTGTACAGGAACAGAACCAACACTGCTGCGCCGTATTTTCCCTGCAGCTTGTCTTTTGCCAGATTCTTTAGTTCATAAGGTTTCTTGTATTGCTTCATGAAATACTCCAAAGATTTTGTGTTATGGTAATCTCAGACTGCAAGATCCAGATTCATACCCGCGTATTTATCATGGTCGGTAGCCTTTAAATCTTTTTGATAAGGATTGTCTTCATTATAATATTTAATCTGGGTACTGGTAGTCCCGCCGGACACATAGCTTCGTCCGCATTCGGGGCAGACGGCTGTCTGAATAGAGACGGAGGCAGACAATACCTTCCCGTTTCCGGATGCAGCCTTTGCATATGCATTGTTTACATGTTCCTGCTCATGGGCCCGTACAGCGGAAGCGGCGCTTTCGGGAGAAATATGGGCAGGACTCTTGAAGGACACCATTTCATCGGAACCATCTTTATATTTGCGGTTCTTACAAGTCTGGCATTCTTCCGTGGGATCCTTGATGCCCAGGCGTTTGTTGCGCTCTTTCTCCTGTTTATCCAAGGAACCGGGAACGGCGATATCCTCTTTGCCATTGCCTGCACGGGAGGCGCCATAACCGGACAGAACTGAATAAGAGCCGTAATTATTTCCGTAACTGTTGTTTGCGCTTACATTCATCATAATCATAACCTTACCTTTCTGCAGTCTGATAATTTAAATCCTCTGTTGTATTTTATTTGCCCCCAAACCATAAACTTACTTGCCTGATTTCATCAGGAGCACGAAGTGGAACAGGGACACTTTATTCTGAAGTATTGATTTCGTAACCGTAATATTCTTCCATAAATTCCGCAAAGTCCATTCCATACATCTGCTCGGTTATGGTGTCCACCTGATTCTGGAAAGCCGGGTCGTTCATCATATCGGGCAGGGTGTAGAAGGAATAAATGAGTATGGAAACACCGGTAATGATTCCCATGGTCGAAAACACGATCCCTGTCATGGCGGTGCCGTTCATTTTCTTCCCCCTGCGGTAGGTCAGCATTGCAAAGAGAATGCCCAGGGCCCCCAGAGGCAGCGAGAGGATGCCGGTACAGCATGCCGTGACGGATAAAACGCCGCATACCATGGACGCAATAAGAAATCCCTGCCCGTAAGGGCGATGGGTCGGCTGATTGTAATAGCTGCTGTTGGAGGCGCTGCTGTTCCATCGGTCATACTGTTGGTTATTCCGATTATTTGGGTCGTTCCGGTTAAAATCCATGAAATTTAACTCCGTATATTGAATCTTGTTCGTACTTTTTACTATACCATTTTATGCGGATCCTGTCAAAGATATCGATTATTTAACCGGCATGTACCATGCAGGCCGGTTTACATTCCTCAAAGCCGTTTTTCTCAAATGTAGCTGATGCATCGTCTTTTTTAATAAGGCTGTTGATGTCAGCTAATTTATCTTCCTGTAAAGCAATCCACTCAATCAATTTTTGCCAAGGCCTTTTCCGCGAAAGGCCTTATCAATGTAAATATCACACAGACGGCAGACCGTAGAAAAGTCCGTGGCCTCCTCCTATATTGCAAGGTTATTTGTATTATATCACTTTTATATGGGATCTGCTACTATAAACTATAGGCCGCTGCCAATGTGTTTTGGCCAGTGTTGCTGCTGAAATTACTCAAAATATCAGGACTTTTTTCCTGCATGTGTTACAATATGATTACGATATCGTGGCAGGTGGAGTGGGGTACGCCGCAGCCGGCAAATGGATCAAAGGGGTTTGGAAAACGGAATCAGTGTATCATGCAGGAGGGGATGCTTTGTATGAAAAATCTGGAAATACTGCAATCGGCGTTGGCATTTATTGAAGACAATCTCACCAGCGCTATCCATACGGAGGATATCGCCGAACACTGCTACTGTTCCAAATCCACCCTGGAGAAGCTTTTCAAGTGTATTAATGGTATATCGGTGCGGGACTATATGATCCGCAGGAGGATGGTTTATGCAGCCAGGACGCTGAGGGAAAATCCTTCTCAAAACCTGCTGGAATTAGCGGTATTGTGCTGCTATAATTCCAACGAAGCTTTCGGAAGGGCATTCAAATCGGTCTGGAATTGCAATCCGTCGGAGTTTAACCGGATTTACCAGTTTTCCGAGTTATATCCCCGGCTGCATGTGCCGACGCAAAAAGGAGGTTATTATATGAGGAATAAAAAGCAGGTTGACATCAGTGAGCTTTACGACTTGTTCCGGGAAAGAAAAGATTGTTATTTTGTGTGCGTAGATATTAAGTCTCTGGTGCCTATCAACGAAATTGCCCATAGGGCGGGGGACCTGGCTATTTTGGAGACAATGAAGCGTCTCAGTGACAGTGCGGGAGAGGAGGACATTGTGTTCCGGATCGGGGGAGACGAGTTCGTGATCCTGACCAATACCACCGACGCTGCAGAAGCGGAGGCGATCGCGGAACTGATCTGCAGGAAGAACGGGGAAGCCTTTTCCTTTGAGGAGATTATGATTCCGCTGCATCTCTATGTTACGGTGACCAAAGTAACCGTGAAGCCGCTCCGTTATAGCGAGCTGTTTACTAAGCTTCATGAGGCGATTGACGAGAAGAAACAATGCAAGTAACCCCGGGACACGGCATAACGCCAATATAAGAGAATGCCGGAGGAAAGGGAGAGGCTATTCTGACCCCTGTCTGCCTGTTTTAGGTGCAGACAGGGGTTTTTAACGTGGTACAGCCCATTGGGGTTGCGCATTCAGACCTATCGCATTTCATGATTGCGGCTGAAGCCTTTTTTGGTTATAATAGATACAGCGGTCAAAACGCAAAAGAAGAAAGGACAGGTTTTAGCTGTATGGATATTATTCTGAAAATCAAAGAAGAACTGAAGGTGGAGAAATGGCAGGTGGAAGCCGCCGTAAAGCTGATCGACGAGGGAAACACGATCCCCTTCATTTCACGATATAGGAAGGAAGTGACAGGTTCCCTGAATGACGAGCAGCTGCGTGATCTGCATGAGAGGCTGCTTTACCTGCGGAATCTGGAGGAGAAGAAGGAGCAGGTGCTGGGCAGTATCGAAGAGCAGGGGAAGCTGACGGAAGAATTAAAGGAAAAGATCCTGGCTGCCCAGACGTTGGTGGTAGTGGAGGATCTGTACCGCCCTTACCGTCCCAAGAGAAAGACAAGGGCCAGTGTTGCCAGGGAAAAAGGCTTGGGTGGACTGGCCGAGTACATATTGGCCCAGGCTGCCCAGGCGCCGGTACTGGAAGAGGCGGAAAAGTATGTTACCCCGGAGGGCGTGGAGGCGGATAAGCAGGTAAAGGATGCCGCAGAAGCCTTGCAGGGAGCGAAGGACATTATTGCGGAAAGCGTCTCCGACGAGGCGGACTACCGCATCTATATCCGTGAGCTAACTCTGGAGGAGGGGATTATAACCAGCACAGCCAAAGATGAAAAGGCGGAAAGCGTCTACGAAATGTATTACAATTTTGAGGAGCCTGTGAAAAAGGTAGCCGGCCATCGTGTGCTTGCCCTGAACAGAGGGGAGGCGGAAAAGGTTCTCACCGTGAAGGTCAACGCCCCTGTGGAACGCATTTTGCAGTATTTGGCTAAGAAAACCATCACCTCTCAAAACGAATATACAACCCCTATACTGCAGGAAGTGATCCAGGATAGCTATGACCGATTGATAGCACCGGCTATCGAACGGGAAATCCGCAATGAATTGACGGAAAAGGCGGAGGACGGCGCTATCGCCGTTTTCGGAAAGAACCTGGAACAGCTTCTGCTGCAGCCGCCTATTGCAGGGAAAGTGGTCCTGGGGTGGGATCCCGCATTCCGTACCGGGTGCAAGCTGGCAGTGGTGGATCCTACCGGAAAGGTATTGGACACTAAGGTTATCTATCCCACGGCGCCTCAAAACAAGGTGGAAGAGGCGAAGGCGGAGTGTAAGAAATTGATCAAGAAGTACAATGTAGACTTGATTTCTGTCGGAAATGGCACCGCGTCCAGAGAATCCGAGCAGGTGATCGTAGACATGATCAAGGAGCTGGATCGGCCGGTACAGTATGTCATTGTAAATGAAGCCGGGGCAAGCGTGTATTCCGCCAGCAAGCTGGCTACGGAAGAATTCCCTCATTTTGACGTGGGGCAGAGGAGCGCCGCGTCTATTGCCAGGCGGCTTCAGGATCCTCTGGCGGAGCTGGTGAAGATCGATCCCAAGTCTATCGGCGTGGGGCAGTACCAGCACGATATGAACCAGAAGAAGCTCAGTGAGGCTCTCAGCGGTGTGGTAGAGGACAGCGTAAACAAGGTTGGGGTGGACTTGAATACCGCATCGGCATCTCTTTTGGAATACATTTCCGGTATTAATAAGACGATTGCGAAGAACATTGTGGATTACAGGGAGGCAAACGGCCGCTTTACAAACCGCAGACAGCTTCTGAAGGTGGCAAAGCTGGGGCCAAAGGCATACGAGCAGTGTGCCGGCTTTATGCGTATCCCTGACGGTGAGAATCCCCTGGATGCCACCAGTGTCCACCCAGAGTCCTACGAGGCGGCGATGAAGCTGCTGGATAAGCTGGGGTTGACCATGGAAGATGTGCGTGCGGCGCAGAAGAAAGCGGCGCAGGATAAAGCGGCAGGAAAGAAAGCGCCCGTTGCCGGAAAACAGCCTTCTCAGGCGGGACAGCAGGCAAAACCGCAGCCGAAGCAGCAAAAGGGTATGCAGGTACGCAATACCAACACTGCCATGGGGAAGGCTCTGGCGGCTGCCATGGGGGGCATGGTCCTGGACGGTGATGCGGCCAAAGGGAAAACCAATAATAACGCCGTTGACCGCGGCAGGAGCCAGGGTGCCGGAACGGCCGAAAGGGAAGGCCAGGCTTCCGCATCTGCACAAACCGCATCGGCGGCCGTCTCCAGCCTGGAGAAGCGGGTCAGGGACAAGAAGCTGTTGGCAGAGGAACTGGGGATAGGCGAGATCACTTTGACTGACATCTTGAAGGAATTGGAGAAGCCTGCGCGAGATCCCAGAGATGATATGCCCAAGCCGATCCTGCGCAGTGATGTGATGGATATGAAGGACCTGAAGCCGGGTATGGTCTTAAAAGGAACTGTCCGAAATGTGATTGACTTTGGCGTCTTTGTGGATATCGGTGTCCATCAGGACGGCCTGGTGCACATCTCTCAGATCACTGACCGTTTTATCAAGCATCCCCTGGAGGCCGTCAGTGTGGGTGATATTGTGGAGGTACAGGTCCTGGCGGTGGATGTGCCCAAAAAGCGTATCAGCCTTACCATGAAGATTAAGGCAAAAGTATAAGAAAGCTTAATGCATCTGTATTTGCTGCAAAGGCCCTTTGTTATTACAACACGGCGGAGCGCTCCTGCTTTTGGGGTATTCAAATTTTTTGAGAGTCCAGTCCAATAAATTTAAAAACGGATCTGAGCCTGTGTAAATTGTCAGGTTCAGATCCGTTTTTAGTAATTTTGGCAGCCGAGGGGCGAGGTAGTCGCCCCTTTGCGTATTCATTATCAATATTATTACATTTGTATAAGCTTATTTCTTGTCTCTTTATCAAATTTTTCGAGCGCATAACGATATGCAACTCGAGGCATTTTCTTGCAAT
>CANRWO010000002.1 GCA_947643615.1 uncultured Lachnospiraceae bacterium | reverse complement strand
TCTTACCAAAAAAGAGGTATTTTTTTCCAAAGACACAAACTATTTTACACTACCATTAGGTCAGTTTAAAAGGAACTACACGCAGACCACGAAACGAGAGCTACTGATATCTAATAAAGGCTGAGTATCAAGCACCGGGAAAGTGCGGGATATTCAGCCATAAAGACCAATTTCTTCCTCAAGATTTAATGCGCTCCTGCTTTACCTTATCAAACTGTTTTTTCGCTTCCTCCAAAGTTTTGCCTTCTATGTAATATGCTATTGCAGCTTTACCTATTGCGAAAGTTCCAGCATATGCTATCCCAGAACTAACCGCCGAACCGGAACCAATAAAGATTGCATTTAATAATTTTGATGCTTGTTGTGCAATTAGTCGGAAAGCATATCCTACACCAACAATTCCTCCCATACTATAAATAAACTCTTTTCCTGTGTCGAGTGAAATATCACGTCCACTCAACGATGCAATTAAACAAACCAACATACTTTGGATAATCAACAAAATATAAATATCAGATATCGGTATGGGGGTTAAAGCTACTGTCGCAGATATTCCGGAAAAGAGAGTGTTTAAGTGTTTGGCAAGTCTTATTACTACTTCATTCAATCGAGAAGCCATCCTCAATCCTATCTGCGCTTCAAAATCTAGGATGGCTTCTTCCAATATATCAAGCAATTTCTCAATTCCATATCTGCCGTCAAATGCAATTTGAAGATTTTCAATATCATATTTGGGAAGATTCTTTATATTATCGACATCGATTTCCATTCCATCCGACGTTTGCCAATCTATCAGTGAGGAAACAGCAATTATATTGTCTATTTTAAGTCCATTTTTTACTATAATACCCTTGTAGTATTGGACCACCTCGCTAATTTTATTTATCTTACTTTCTGGATATTCTGCGGGATTCTTAAAACGAGAAGGTGCCATTTCGTCACACTTATTAATCACAACAACTATTGGTAATCTTAATTTATTTATTTTGTTATATTCTTCGGATATTTTTTTTAAGAATTCAACATCTGTATTTACATCATCGCGATGAGTACAATTTAACATAAAAATTGCTACATCTGGTGAAAATTCATTTATTTGTTCAATGAGCATTTCTTCAGCTGTAACTACATCATTCAAACTCTCCGATTCAGCAATTCCTCTTGTGTCAAGAATTTCCATTAATACCCTATCGCTGTCTTTACACTCATAGATTTGTGTGCCTTCTGTGCAACTTTTGGTATCACTTACCCCAGCGACATATGCACCGCACAAAGCATTGATCAAACAGCTTTTCCCTACTCCGGTTCTTCCTATTAAAAAAATTCTGGGCGGTCTATGACAGTCAATCCCCTCCATTAAATGCTTAAGATCTTTATCTCCTAAAATTTTATCCTTTAGCATTGAGCGTGTTTTTTCTGGAATTGCGTCAGGCAATTTATCAATCAGTTCACCCGTTTTAATATAAAATTTTTTCATGTTCTGCAATCGCTGTTCGATTTTCATTTTGTCATCTTTCATCTTTTATCTTTTATGCTCCATAAAGTATTTTCAAACACGCTCTAGTATAATCCACCCTAATTGCCCGTATGTTTGGCGCAGGATAAATTTTCAGCCTGCAAGGCGGCTGAACGAGGCGATGCGGTGGCATCGTTGAGTGAAGCCAACGCAGTCAGGTGGAAATTTAGACCAGCGAAACATAGGGATAATTTAGGTGGATTATACTAGTGTACTGACTGTCTTGGTTTCTTCACTAAAAAAGCGGTTCAGGACAGCATATTTATCCACATGAAAATCCAAATCAATATTTTATTTCAAAAACCGGCCAAGCACTTCCATAAAAATACCAATATCCAAAGGTTTTGCAATATGGGCATTCATTCCGTTCTTGATGGCAGCTTCTTTATCTTCTTCCAGGGCGTTAGCCGTCATGGCGATAATAGGCAGATCCTTGACATCTTTTCTGGGCAGGGTACGAATCGTTCTGGTAGCTTCATATCCGTTCATGATTGGCATCTGGATATCCATCAAGACAACGTCATAATAATTTTCTTCTGATTTCTTCACCATATCCACGGCATCAGTTCCATCCGGCGCAGACTCTACAATGAAGCCGGACTCCGTCAATATGACTTCTGCAATTTCCCGGTTCAATTCAATGTCCTCTACCAAGAGAACTCTTTTTCCACTGAAATCAGCCAATGTCCATACGGAAGCATCATTTTCTTTTTCTATCAGGTTATTGGCAGCAAGCAATGCCGCTTTCAAGTCCGACATAAAGAGCGGCTTTGCACAGAAACCGGTTACACCGGCAGCCTTCGCATCTTCCTCGATATCGGTCCAGTCATATGCGGTAAGGATGATAATAGGCGCCTCTTCCCCTACTTCACTGCGTATCTTTCTAGCCGTCTCCACTCCGCTCATTTCCGGCATTTGCCAGTCTATGATATAAGTGTGGTAAGAATCGCCTTCCTCATAAGCCATTCGGGCACGGTATGCTGCTTCCCTGCCGGAAGTCGTCCATTCGGAGCGCATTCCAATCTGTTTCAGCATCTTGCTCACACTGTCGCAGACATTGAAATCATCATCTACCACCAATGCCCGCAACCCGTCCAGTTCTTTGATTTGTGCCGCATTCTTTTCCGTATCCTGGAGTTTCAGGCTTATTGCTACTGTAAAAGTACTTCCCTTCCCGATTTCGCTCTCCACGGAAATGGTTCCGTTCATCATTTCCACAATATTTTTTGTAATGGCCATGCCAAGTCCTGTGCCTTCTATCCCGCTGCGTGTAGTGCTGGATTCCCGCTCAAAAGGCTCAAATACATGATCCACAAATTCCTTGGACATACCGATACCATTGTCTTTAATGGTAAAAATATAGTCCCCATATCCGTGCCGGAAAGTAGTATTCTGCCTTATCCTGAAGGATATACTTCCCTTTGCCGGTGTATATTTGACAGCATTGCTCAAAAGATTGATAAATACCTGGTTTAACTTTAAAGGATCCGCAATTACATCCTCATTAGTAACCTCAAAAGTATCAATAAATAATTCCAGTTGTTTTGCCTTTACCTGAGGCTGGATAATATTGACCAGATTATGCATCAGTTCCGATATATTACACTCATGCTCCTTAATCTGTACCTTACCGCTCTCTATCCTGCTCATATCAAGGATATCATTGATCAGGCTCAGTAGATGGTTACTGGAAGAGAGAACTTTCTGCAGGCAATCCCTGACTTGATCTTTATTGTCAATATGGCTTACCGCAATGGTAGTAAATCCTATTATAGCATTCATAGGTGTGCGGATATCATGGGACATATTGGAGAGGAAAGTTGTCTTCGCAGCATTGGCATGCTGTGCCTGCATAAGCGCATCCTGCAGTGCCTGAGTCTGCTCCCTCTGTTTCTGCACCTGTTCCGTAATCTCCTTAGACACTACCATGACAATAATATCGCCTGTATCATAGTCCTGCGTCATTATGAATGACTGCCGGATACACATCTGCCTGCCTTTAAAAGCCTGGCCCCAATAATCAATATTAACTTCAGCGCTGCCCTGCTCATATGCTTCCTTCAGATAATCCATATTTACTACTCTGCAGTATTCCTCTATGGACTCTTCCAGAATAAATTGTTTCCACTCCTCGAAATACCGGGAAGCCTTACATGGAATATCAAGTCCCAGCCTTTCCAACAATGCAATCGACTCGCCGTCTATACTACGGATAATCTCTTCTTCAATCAGGTCTTTCGTAAGGTTAAATTCAAAAGTGCAAAGAGAATTGGATGTAATTGCTATCCTATACTGCCTTTCTTTCCTCGCTGCAAGAGAGATCTCAGCCTGTATATGAAGCTCATTTTCTTTGATTTCCGTAATATTCTGGCGGATAAACAGAACCTTGGATGCTTTACCGTCCTTCCTTTCCAGGCATACTATATTGATGTGTTCCCACTCCATATTGCCGCTAT
Organism: uncultured Lachnospiraceae bacterium; assembly: GCA_947643615.1. Classification (GTDB taxonomy): domain Bacteria; phylum Bacillota; class Clostridia; order Lachnospirales; family Lachnospiraceae; genus Acetatifactor. The sequence goes on along the minus strand of CANRWO010000002.1, from coordinate 117,207 downwards.
GTGTCACATGGCCCTCAAAACGAAGGTCATCCTGCTCTTTCATAGCTTCGATAATGGCATTTTTCTCAAGAAGTTTTGCATATTCCATACGGGCATTGTCTTCTACCTGACAATTACATATATGATCCACTAAATCCTGGTATCTGCCGCTGGTGGAAAGGCCGGCATCCTCCGGTTTTGTCCCCGCCAGATATTGGTAGGAATCCGCTTCAAAATCAGCCATGGCAAAACGTGAGAACAGAATATCCACACCCTTAATGATATATCCCATTTCGCGGTTTTCCTGTTCCAACCGTTTCTTTTCCCGTCCGGCATTTATAAGTACCAAAATAATGTAGATAACAAACGAACCGATCAACATAGATTCAAACCGGATACCTACAAGATTCTCCACTTTTACCATGCTTTCCGTTACACTTTTTGGAAATGTCTGAACAAGAACAAACTTGTTTTCCGGAAGGTATCTTACACATATATTATCCGTTTTACTTCCAGGAGCACATATAAAAGCGCCCTCCCCGCCGTTTTCAAACACGGATTTTGTCTTATCGGCAGTATCCGTGTCAATCATTTCCATATCTACAAGCAGGTCAATCATTTTTCCATTATGTAATTTGGCATCAGAACATGCAAGAATGCTCCCATCCGGCAAACACAGATGTACGGATGCCGTTTCACCAAAATACGTTGTGCCCAGCATATCCTTCAAATACTCTTCTGCCAAATATGCTCCCCTGAGAACTCCTATAATTTCTCCTTTGTACCTGACGGGAGCGTAAAAGCAAAGCATGGTCTCATCATAAAATGCAGAATCATTTACTACGGATATCCCGCTTTCTCCCTTCATTCCATTGACAAAATACTCTTTTCCGGAAGCATCGGAAGTCCGCCCATCCGAAATATGGTTAATGCCATCCGCATTTGTATACACCAGGGCGTCAAATAATAAATTATCCTTTATTTCTTTTAACATTTCATCAGAAATTTCCGGCTCTGAAAGACTTTTTCCAATAAAAAAGGTATATGTATTGATCAGATCCATCGCATTGTTCAGCTTTTCATCAATATGTTCAGCCATCAGACGCGCGGAATCTGATGCATAATTCTTATTCCGTTCTTCCATACGTTTCCTGTTTTGCGTAGCATACCATTGAAACAGGATAACAACCACCACAAAAAGCAATGCAACATAAATAAATTTTTGAAGATGTTTTGTTCTTTTCATTTAACTTCCCCTCTAAAAATCAATCATCCATCCATAAAAATATTTGTGTCATAAATTTTCTGATTATTCTAAAATTATTTTAGCATTTTCATATGTTTTGTCAATCAAAAATACATTAAAATACCTAATATGCGTATGTTACAGCTTAGAGTGAGTCTAAAGGAATTTCTTCCCATAACAAGGCATAAACGGCATTGGACAATATGTAAAAGCGTATATAGTATCAGAGCATAACTGCATACAGATATTGTTTGCCCTTTTTTCCCACTCTGGTCACGGTACCTACGTGATAAAGGATATTTAACACATTCTGCGCCAATGAGACGGATATATGAGCCGCCTTGGCAAATTCCCTGGAAGTAAATTCGTCCTCTAATTCATAAGGGACAAACTGCATATAATCCATAAGGCAATTGATTTCCACTTCTTCCACAAGTTCCGTAGGAATCCTGTCATACCTTGTGGCCCCCCTTTTTTTATCTTTTCCCCAGCCGTTTAATAACTTATACTCTTCCATATCCATCAAAACCAACCTGATATGCAGGTTAGGGTCCTTTAAAAAAGATTTAATCTTATATAATTCCGGAAAAACAAAGTAGGGATTTCCTTTCAAAGGGGACTTCCTTTTTTGGCTCAGTTCACCGGATTCTTCATCAATCCATATGATCCATTTTTCCCTGGGGATAGGATAGACAATGGTAACCGGGTATAGGGGAAGAAAACATGTCAGCTTATCCCGCATCTTATTAAACTGTCTGGTCTGGATCTCTATGATCTCACCGTCAGCATAAATATCTGCAATGTGATTTTCTATGGGTATCTCCTGTTTGTCTTCATCAGGTTCATAATAATTCTTTAAAATGGCGTGGACTGTCTTTTCTGACAGAGTGCCTATCCCAAACCTTTGTCTGTCCACCCCTATAATCTTCTTTTTTGCGCTTTCAAATAATTTTTGATCCGGCATGATCCCTACTCCAAATACATTTATAATAAACTCAAATCCTTTATTACTTCCCCTGCTATCAGCAATCCTGCCACGGAAGGTACAAACGCTACACTCCCGGGTACAGCACGTTTTCCGGTAATTTGTTCTGTCTCAGACAGACTTGGATTTACTGACGGCTGCACTGGAACTTCTTCGGAATATACCACCTTTAACTTTTGTATCCCTCTTTTTTTCAGTTCATGACGCATCACCTTTGCCAACGGACATACCCTGGTCTGATAAATATCCGCTACCTGAAACCGGCCGGCATCCAATTTATTCCCTGCTCCCATGCTGCTGATTACAGGGACATGGTTTTCTTTTGCCCTTACGATCAATTCAATCTTTGCCGTCACCGTGTCTACCGCATCCACAATATAATCATACTCACAAAAAGGAAACCCGTCCGCATTCTCAGGCAGGAAAAAGCAATTGTAGACTCTGATATGGGCGTCTGGGTTGATCTCCATTATACGCTCTTTCATTACTTCCACTTTTTCTTTTCCAATGGTTCTGTGAGTAGCAATAATCTGCCTGTTCAGATTCGTAACGGATACCTTATCGTTATCTACCAGGTCAAAGCTTCCCACCCCACTCCTTGCAAGGGCTTCACATACATAGCCTCCCACTCCGCCAATCCCAAAAACGGCCACACGGGAACGGCTTAGTTTTTCCATGGCAGCTTTGCCTAACAATAATTCTGTCCTTGAAAATTGATCCGACATTTTCATTCCTTTCAAATAATATTAATGATTTAAATAAAATTTACCATATATATTCCGCAAATTTCTGAAATAACATATCAGACAAAAAGGACTCATAATATAATGAGTCCTTTCTGACATGGAATCCGTTAATTTTCAGGATCATTTTCTGCTGATGCTTCTTCCGCTGTCTCTTCCACGGAAAGCTCTTCCCTGGAAATTTCCCTGGATACATATTCTTCCGGAATATCCTCAAGGGCATCATCTACATCTTCAAATTCCTGTTCCCCATTAGAAATCTTGCCTCTTACCTTGGCTATCTTGGCTACTTTTACGCCCTGGTCAAGATTGATCATTTTTACGCCGGAAGTAATTCTTCCCAGATTGGATATTTCCTGTACCCTAAGCTGGATAATAATCCCTCCGTCCGTGATCATCATAATTTCATTCTCGTCTACCACGGCTTTGGCGCCGATAACATCACCTGTCTTATCGGTGATCTTGTAACATTTTACTCCCTTGCCTCCTCGTTTCTGGACTGTAAATTCTTCCAGATAAGTGCGTTTACCCAACCCATTCTCAGAAACGATTAACATAGAATCACCCTGGCTTTGCAGCTGCATCCCTATGATCTCATCCCCGTCCGATAGGTTCATTCCTATGACACCCATAGAACTCCTGCTGGTAGTCCTGACATCCGTCTCCCGGAAACGGATACACATACCCTGTTTCGTGACCAGGAATATCTCACTGTCCTTATCGGTAATCTTCACTTCTATCAATTCGTCGTCATCCTTTAAATTGATAGCTGCAAGCCCGTTTTTCCGAACATTTGCAAACTCCATAATTGAAGTCTTTTTTACAATACCTTTCTTCGTAACCATAAAGAGACGTTTGCTTTGGTCATACTCTTTAATGGGGATCATAGCCGTTATCTTTTCTCCCGGGGAAAGCTGCAGCAGGTTGATCACTGCCGTACCCCTTGCGGTTCTTCCGGCTTCCGGGATCTCATAAGCTTTCAAACGGTAAACACGTCCAAAACTGGTAAAGAAATTTAAATAATGATGAGTTGTAGTCATCAGCAGATCCTCGATAAAATCGTCCTCGATGGTCTGCATGCCTTTGATTCCTTTTCCGCCGCGGTTCTGGGCCTTGAAGTTATCCACAGTCATTCTCTTTATATATCCCAGGTTCGTCATGGCTATAACCGTATTTCCATAAGGAATAAGGTCTTCCATGGAAATATCTGTCTCGTCATACCCTATCTTGCTTCGGCGGTCATCGCCAAACTTATCAGATATCTCTATGATCTCTTTTCGGATTACCCCAAGCAAAAGCTTTTCATCTGCAAGGATTGCTTTTAACTGGGCTATCTTAATCTCCAGTTCTTTATGTTCGTTCTCAAGCTTCTCTCTTTCCAAACCGGTAAGGGCACGCAGACGCATATCTACGATTGCCTGTGCCTGTGCATCGGAGAACTCAAACCTCTCTATCAGCCTTTCCTTTGCAATCTGGGTATTTTGGCTGCTGCGGATAATAGAGATCACTTCATCTATATAGTCAAGGGCTTTCAGCAAACCTTGTAAAATATGGTCCCTTTCTTCCGCCTTATTCAGGTCATACTTTGTCCTTCTGGTAACCACATCCTCCTGGTGCTTGAGATAATGGTTAAGCATATCCAAAAGGTTCATTACCTTAGGTTCATTATTCACCAACGCCAGCATATTTACGCCGAAAGTATCCTGAAGCTGTGTATGCTTATATAGCTGGTTTAAAATAACATTGGCATTGGCATCCTTCCGCAATTCTATAACGACCCTGACGCCTTCTCTGTTGGACTCATCCCTGATATCGGTAATTCCGTCCACTTTTTTCAGTTTTACCAATTCCGCTATTTTGATGATCAGGTTTGCCTTGTTTACCATATAAGGCAGTTCCGTAGCGATAATCTGGCTTTTGCCGTTGGCCAGGGTCTCAATATTCGTAACTGCACGGACAATTACCTTACCGCGTCCTATCCTGTATGCCTCCTCGCAGCCTCTGGTTCCCAGGATTAAACCGCCTGTAGGGAAATCAGGCGCTTTCACAATCTCAAGAACCTCTTCGATGGAAGTGGCTTTATTTTCTTCCACTTTATTGTCAATGATTTTAATGACGGCTTTTACCACCTCACGGAGATTATGAGGAGGGATATTTGTCGCCATTCCCACCGCAATACCGGTAGCGCCATTTACCAGCAGGTTCGGATAACGGCTGGGAAGTACCGTGGGTTCTTTTTCCGTATCATCGAAATTTGGAACAAAATCAACGGTATCTTTGTTAATATCCGCCAGGAGCTCCATGGAAATTTTAGAAAGCCTTGCTTCAGTGTAACGCATTGCCGCTGCACCGTCGCCATCCATAGACCCGAAATTGCCATGGCCGTCCACAAGAGGATACCTGGTGGACCAATCCTGTGCCATATTGACCAAAGCACCGTATATAGAACTGTCGCCATGGGGATGATATTTACCCATGGTATCACCTACGATACGGGCGCTCTTTCTGTGAGGCTTATCGGGACCATTATTTAATTCAATCATGGAATACAAGACACGGCGCTGTACGGGCTTTAACCCGTCCCTTACATCCGGAAGCGCGCGGGATGCTATAACACTCATAGCATAATCTATGTAGAAGGTCTCCATCCTCTCTTTTAAATCCACTTCATGAATCTTATCAAAAATATCGTCGTTCATATTTCCTCTTTCTTTTTCGAAAATGCTTTATTCACACTGCCGGGAATTACCATCCTTAAATATCCAGATTTTTCACAAATTTGGCATTTTCCTCAATAAACTCACGCCTGGGTTCTACCTTATCTCCCATCAGGGTAGTAAAAGTAACATCCAGGTCCGATTCCGTTTCTTCGTCATAGTTGACACGCAGCAAAATCCTTCTCTCAGGATCCATGGTAGTCTCCCAGAGCTGATCCGCATCCATTTCTCCCAGACCTTTATAACGCTGGATCTTATTGCTTTGATCCCTTCCTACCTCCTGCAGGATTCCATCAAGCTCTTCGTCGCTGTAGGCATACCACACCTTTTTATTTTTTTCAAGCTTATAGAGAGGAGGCTTTGCAAGATATACATGTCCCTCTTTAATCAGATCAGGCATAAACCTGTAAATAAACGTAAGCAGCAATGTACAGATATGTGCCCCGTCCACATCCGCATCCGCCATTAATATGATTTTATCATAACGGAGCTTACTGATATCAAAATCTTCATGGATACCTGTGCCGAAGGCTGTAATCATAGCTTTTATTTCCGCATTGGCATAAATTTTATCAAGCCTTGCTTTCTCCACATTTAAAATCTTGCCCCTGAGTGGTAGAATGGCCTGTGTAGCGCGGGAACGTGCCGTTTTTGCACTGCCTCCTGCGGAATCTCCCTCTACAATATAGATTTCACAGTTTTTAGGATCCTTGTCGGAACAGTCGGCAAGCTTTCCAGGAAGGGCCAAACCCTCCAAGGCAGTCTTTCTTCTCGTCAGATCCCTGGCCTTTCTCGCTGCTTCCCTTGCACGCTGTGCTAAAATAGACTTTTCACAGATTGCTTTTGCCACCATGGGGTTTAATTCCAGGAAATAGGTCAGTTGTTCACTTACAATATTATCTACGGCGCCTCTTGCCTCGGAATTCCCAAGTTTCTGTTTTGTCTGGCCCTCAAACTGAGGATCCTCGATTTTTACACTGATAATGGCAGTCAGGCCTTCCCTGATATCTTCCCCGGACAGATTAGGTTCATTGTCCTTTAACAGCTTGGCGCTTCTGGCATAATCATTAAACGTCTTGGTTATTGCATTACGAAAACCAATGAGGTGGGTACCGCCCTCCGGTGTATTTATGTTATTGACAAAGCTGAAAACACTCTCATTATAAGAATCATTGTGCTGAAAAGAAACCTCCACATAAACATGATTCTTCTGTCCCTCAAAATAAAGGATATTGTCATACAGCGCTGTTTTACTCTTATTCAGGTAAGCTACAAACTCCTTAATTCCGCCTTCATAATAAAACTCTATTACCTTCTGCTTCTTGCCGTTATCCAGAGTTACCATATGGGATTTGCCGATTTTTCCCCCGGTCTTTCCCTTGGGGGTCTCATGGCCTGTAGATTCCTCCGTAACGGGAAGAGATTCCGCCGTATTCCCATCCTGTCCTTTTTCAAGCTCCTTATCAGCCTCTGCACGCTGAAGCAGCTCATTGATCTGGCTGTTCCCAGTATCTGCCGTTATCTCTTCTTCCTGCCTGCTGTCCCGCAGGATAATACGCAGGCCTTTTGTCAGAAAAGCCATTTCACGGAGCCTTCTCTTTAATATATCAAAATCAAATACCGTTGTCTCTGTAAAAATAGTTGCATCCGGCACAAAAGTTACAACCGTCCCTGTCTTTTCTAAAGGACATTCACCAATAACTTTCAGAGGGTAGCATACATGCCCCCTCTCATAACGCTGCTGATATACTTTGCCTTCCTGGTAAATCTTCACTTCAAGCCAATCGGACAGGGCGTTTACCACGGATGCTCCGACTCCGTGTAAGCCGCCTGAAACTTTATATCCGCCACTTCCGAATTTTCCGCCGGCATGCAGTATCGTAAACACCACTTCCACAGCCGGAATACCGGCTTTATGGTTGATCCCAACCGGGATGCCCCGTCCATTGTCTATCACTGTAACAGAACTATCTTCATTGATCGTTACATCTATGGTATCACAAAATCCTGCAAGCGCTTCATCCACGGAATTATCTACAATTTCATATACCAAATGATGAAGCCCCCTGCTGGAAGTAGTTCCTATATACATACCGGGACGTTTCCTGACAGCTTCCAATCCTTCCAGGATCTGAATCTGATCCGCTCCGTATTCATGATCCACTGCCGTATTATTCATAGTTTCCTCGTTCATATTAATCCCCATTCCGAAGCGTTTACGGGGCGACGCAAATATCAAATTTGCGTTTGCCATCAAACAAATTTGTGACGCTCCGACACAAATTTGCGTGTAAAAATCAGCACATCAGTATGATTTTTCACACTAATTCCTATTTATTTGCCGTAACCATGCCTTTCCGCAACCTACAAATCATTACCCTCATTCATACAGGTAATTGTCCCTTCAGATACTTTAAATACCCTGTTTATCTCAAACCTGTTGTTCACAAATTCCTCCAGGCCGGTACAGGTAATGATAGTCTGTATATCCCCTATACTGTTTAAAAGATAATTTTGCCTGCTGGAATCCAACTCTGACAACACATCGTCAAGCAGAAGAACGGGAGTATCTTTTGTAATTTTTTTCACCAATTCTATCTCAGATAATTTCAGAGAAAGAGCAGCAGTCCTCTGCTGGCCCTGGGAACCGAATTTTCTGATGTCTATTTTTCCCACCATAAAAGAAAAATCATCCCTGTGGGGCCCTACCGATGTCATCTTGGATTTCATATCCCTGTCCTGGTTGTATCTCAGCTTTTTCTCAAACTCTTCAATCTCCACATCAGGCTCGTATAGTATTCTTAATTCTTCCTTGTCCCCGGACAGCTTTTTATGTATCTCGTAAATAATTTCATTTAATTGTTCCACGAAAAGTTTGCGCCGCTCAATGATTTTACTCCCAAACGAAACAAGCTGCATATCCCATATGCCAAGAGTCTCTTTCAAGTCAGGGTTCATATACATATCCTTTAAAAGCTTATTCCTCTGGTTTACAATCTTATTGTAATGGTTCAGGTTATAAAGATAAAAATTATCCAGCTGGCAAAGCTCCATATCCACAAACCTTCTTCTCTCGGAAGGGCCGTTTTTTATGATTCCAAGATCTTCTGGAGAAAAAAATACCACATTGCAAAGTCCAAGCAGATCCGCCGCTTTTTTCAACTTTTGCCCATCCAATGCAATGCCCTTTGATTTGCTGCCCCGAAGGTGCATATCCACTCTTGTTTCCACACCTTCTTTTTCCAGGTAAGTCCTGATATGTGCTTCCTCTTTCTCAAAACGAATCATTTCCCTGTCTTTGCTACCTTTGTGGGATTTCGTCGTTGCCGCCACAAAAATAGCTTCCAGGATATTTGTTTTACCCTGGGCATTATCGCCATATAAAATATTTGTACCCTTGTCAAAAGGAAGCTTCAAAGAATCATAATTTCTGTAATCTGCCAGTTCTATCGATTTGATGATCATTCTTATACCCATACCTTTCCCGCATGAGCCTTTTCCATGCGGGAATAGGCTAAATTTATTCTACTTTAACAGTTTGCCCGGCATATTCTACGGTATCACCGGCAACAATCTTTTTGCCCCGCCGCAATTCCACAAGGCCGTTTACCCTTACCTGGCCATCCTGGATCACAATTTTCGCTTCCACGCCGGAATCCACCAAACCGGCAGCTTTTAATACCTGGCCCAGTTTAATGTAATCATCCCTTAAATGTAGTGTTTCCATTTTTCCTCTCATTCCGCCGCAAACACGGCATACTTATCCACATTTTACGCTGCTCTTTGTACAGAAACGTCCCCGTAACATACAATAAGCAGTATCATTTATCAACTTACCGTTGTAAAATTCACGGGAAGGATCAGATAAATATAACTTTCTTCCTGATTTTTGATAAAACAAGGCGCCTTCGGGTTTACCATATAGAGATCCACATCCTCATCATCAATCACCCGCAGGGCATCGATCAGGAACTTGGGGTTAAACCCTATCATCAGATCCTTGCCCTGTTTTTCAATATCAATGTCTTCATTCATGCTTCCCAGAATGGAATTGATCTTCAGCTCCATGGTCCCGTCCAAAATATTGATAATAATAGGCTTTTTATCTCCCTCTTTCACGAGAAGAGTGGCACGGTCAATACAGTTTAAGAACTCTTTCTTATTGATCTTGACTTTTGTTTCATAATCGTTGGAGAGCATCTGGTCAATCCTGAAATATTCCCCTTCAATTAACCTGGATACCACGGTTGTATTTCCGAATTCAAACACAATATGCTTATCCGTAAAGGAAATGATGACGTCATTATCGGCCCCTCCCGGTAAAATCTTACTCACTTCATTCAAAGTCTTCCCGGGAACAATCACTTTCTTAGGGGAATAGCTGTTTTTTAATTGAATCTTACGGATGGAGATACGGTGGCCGTCCAAAGAAACCACTTTCAATTCGTCATCGTTTATTTCAAATAATTCACCGGTCATCAATTTATTATTATCATTGTCAGAGATAGAAAAAATAGTCTGCCTAACCACTTCCTTCAAAGTAAACTGGCTGATAATGATACTGTCATTCTTTTCTACAACGGGAAGGTATGAGAAATCTTCCCCTGACTTGCCTATTATATTAAACTTAGCCTTTTCACATGTTATGATTGTTTTGAAGGAAGAATCCGTTTCAATTGTAATATTACTGTCGGGAAGTTTTCTTACAATCTCGAGAAAGATTTTTGCATCCAGGGCAATTGCCCCTTTTTCAATAATATCGCCTTCTATAATGGTTTCTATTCCAAGATCCATATCATTAGCCGTAAGCGTAATGGATCCCTTAGTTGCATCTATCATGACACACTCTAAGATAGACATTGTTGTTTTATTAGATACAGCCTTGGATACGATCTGTACCCCATTCAACAAATTTGATTTGGAACAAACTAATTTCATGTGAATAACTCCCTTCGTATATTGAGCGCATCTATCACGCAGTATATGATAGAAATATTTAAAAGAAATTAATAATATCAATAATAATAGGCGTTGATAAGTGCATAACTGATTCTATTATACTATTTTTCGCGGAAAAATGGAATGGAAAAGTAGTGAATTGTAAAAGAATAAGTTCAGGATAAGTCTCAACTTATTCACAGCGCCCGATTCCATAAATTCCCGGCTTTAGAAATATCTACATATTAACCACATATTTATCCTCATGGTTTTCACAAAGGATTTATCTTTTTTGTGATGATTTCCACTTTATTTTTCAATTCTTCGTTTGTTTCCAGCTCCGCAGTTATCTTTTTTATGCCGTGGATCACGGTGGTGTGATCCTTTTTACTCAGTATTTTCCCTATATTTGCCAGGGAATTATCTGTGTACTTACTGCACAAATACATAACTACCTGCCTTGGCTGTACAAATTCGGAATTCCTTCTTTTGGATGTTATGTCCTCTGGTTTTACGCCAAAGTGCTCTGCCACTACATTTATGATAAGGGTTGGGGTGATCTCTTTTGCCTTGTTAGGGTATATGATATCTTTTAAAGCTTCCTCCGCCGACGCCAGGGAAAGTTCTACCTTGTTAAGCTTTGCAAAAGCTATCAGTTTGTTGAAGGCTCCCTCCAGTTCACGGATATTTGAATTAATATTAGTGGCAATGTATTTAATGGCTTCTTCGTCAATCTTATGGTCATATATTTCGGCGTTTTTCCGCAGGATGGCCATCCGTGTTTCGTAATCCGGCGGTTGGATATCAGCGATCAACCCCCATTCAAACCTGGAGCGGAAACGTTCATCCAACGTCTCCATTTCCTTTGGAGGTTTATCGGAGGAAATGATGATCTGCTTCCTGGCGGCATGTAGTACGTTAAATGTGTGGAAAAATTCTTCCTGTGTACTTTCTTTTCCTATAATAAATTGTATATCATCGACCATCAGTACATCTACCGTGCGGTATTTCTCACGGAGTTTTGTCATGGAAGCGGCGTTACCGCTTCGGATGGACTCAATCACTTCGTTGGTAAATTCTTCACTTGTGACATAGAGAACTTTTTTGTCCGGGTTCTGTTCCAAAATGAAATGGCCAATGGAATGCATTAAATGGGTTTTACCCAGTCCGGGCCCACCGTATAAATAAAGAGGGTTATATACCTGTCCCGGGGTCTCCGCTACCGCCAGGGAAGCAGAATGTGCAAATTTATTATTGCTTCCCACCACAAAAGTATTAAAATTGTACTTGGGGTTAAGGTTTGCATTTTCGTAATTAATATTATAGACAGGCCTGGACATGTCATTGTCTTGAATGTCCGGCGGAATCACGTCTTTTTCAAGAATAAATTTGACGTCGTAATTATGGTCGAACATCTCTGTGATGGTAACCTGAAAAAAGCTCTTATATTTTGTAGAAATATAATTAAGAGCATGCGCCTGGTCGGACGGTATGATGATACTCACCACATCGTTTTCAACATTATGGTATTCGAGAGGGTTTACCCATGTCTTATAAGATATGTCTGAAATATTGTACTCTCTTCTGATGGTTTCTTTTATGGTAATCCAGTTTTCTTTTAATTCGTCCATTTCATCTATCATTCCCTTACATATATTATACGGATTTATTTTAATATAGATTGTCCCGAATTTCAAATGTAAGTTATCAACATAAAAAGGATAAAGTTATACACATGATGTAGATAACTATGTTTATAAGTTTTATATAAACAATGTTATGTGGATATTTTTTTTTGAAAAAGTGCGTAATTATAAGTAAAAAATAAATTTATCCACAAGTAATCAACAATTTGTGGATAATTAAATCAGGAGATATACATGTGGATATCTATGTGTATAACTTATTGAGAAAAATTTTATTTATTAAAATGCCGCATTTTTAAGGATTTTCCTTGACATTGTAGAATTTTTTTTATACAATCAATATGCTATTTTCCGAAGAATTACTGTAACAGTATAAACCATGTAATTAACAGGTTGTCGAAATAAGGTTAAGAAAAGGAGGTGCTTTTCCCATGAAAATGACATTTCAGCCTAAAAAGCGTTCACGTGCCAGGGTTCACGGTTTCAGAGCAAGAATGAGTACTCCCGGCGGAAGAAAAGTTATAGCTGCCAGACGTGCTAAAGGAAGAAAAAGATTAGCTGTGTAATTATAGTGTATTGTATCATCTAAACAGTACATTGGCAGAAATGTGACAGGTCACAGAAATGTGGCCTTTTTCTCTTTTATGCCGATGCGCTGCCTGCATTCTATTTTAAGATTTAAGAAACTCCGCAGAATATTTTTTGACCAAGGAGCAAAATGAGGTTTTCAGAAAGTTTAAAAAAGAATCACCAATTCCAGTTTGTATATAAATACGGAAAATCATATGCCAATAAGTATTTGGTTATGTATGTTAAGGAAAATGGCACGGAGAAAAACAGGCTTGGAATCAGTGTGAGCAAGAAAGTGGGCAACAGTGTTGTGAGACACCGGGTCACAAGGCTGGTGCGTGAAAGTTACCGATTACATGAAGCAGTATTCAATAGTGGTTTGGATATCGTGGTCGTGGCAAGGCAGAGTGCAGCATCGGTGGGTTATGAAGAAATAGAGAAAGCGCTGCTTCACCTTGGAAAGCTTCATCAAATCATTAAAGTTTTTGTTTATTTTAATTAGAACATGAAAAAAGTATTGATTGCCGTTATAAAATTTTATCAAAAGTATATTTCTCCCATGAAAGGGACGAAATGCCCTTATGTGCCTTCCTGTTCCCAGTATGGTTTGGAAGCTGTGCAGAAATACGGGGCATGGAAGGGCGGCCTTCTGGCTGTTTGGAGGATATTGAGATGCAACCCTTTTTCGAAAGGCGGGTATGACCCTGTACCCTGACGGCAAAGCAGGAGGATAAATGGATTTTATTTTATTGACTCAGAATACCACTCCTATTATAGGACAAGTTGCCAAATTGCTTGGATGGATCATGAACGGTATTTTCTATGTGATAGACAAGATAGGCATTCCTAATGTAGGTTTGGCAATTATTCTTTTTACGATCGTTGTGTATATTTTATTGATGCCTCTGACGATCAAGCAACAGAAATTTTCGAAGCTTTCTGCAAAGATGAATCCTGAACTCCAGGCGATTCAGGCGAAATATAAGGGTAGAAGCGACAATGATGCTACCATGGCACAGAATGCAGAGATTCAGGCTGTCTATGCGAAATATGGAGTTTCGCCTACCGGAAGCTGCGTTCAGCTGCTGATTCAGATGCCGATCCTGTTTGCATTGTATCGTGTTATTTATGCGATGCCCGCTTATGTGACCAAGATAGGAAATACTTTCCGTGTCCTTGCGGATAAGATTATTTCCGTTGACAACGGCGCTTTCCTTCAGAATTCCGAAGTGGAAAGCATTGCAAATACCGTTGCTTTATATGGTAAATCCCTTACGGAAGGGACAAATGTTTCAAACGGTATTATTGATATTTTAAATAAGCTGTCTTCCGCCGATCTGGCATCGATTGCAGAACATTATGATTTGAACCAGCTGACTTACGAAGGGCAGCTGATATTGAACAGTGATACTACCAGGGGTTTGATTGATACTTACAATAATTTTCTTGGATTAAATATCGGTGATTCCCCTATGGCATTGATTCGGAGCGGATGGATGTCCGGTATGTGGGGAATCGTGATTGGGGCTGCTTTGATCCCTATTCTTTCTGCGGTTACTCAGTGGATCAATGTGAAATTGATGCCTCAGGCACCTACTAACAAAGAGAATGACCAGGCGTCCTCCATGGCGCAGTCCATGAAAACGATGAATATGATTATGCCGATCTTTTCCGCATGGTTATGTTTGTCACTTCCGGCAGGTATGGGTTTGTATTGGGTTGCCGGTAGCGTGGTGAGAAGTATCCAGCAGGTGATTATCAATAAACATATTGATAAATTGGATTTCGAGGAAATTATTAAGAAAAATTCCGTGAAGAGCGCTAAAAAGATTGAGAAGCTGCAAAAGCAGCAAAGCTTGATGAAAGAATATTCCAGTATGAATACCAGAAGTATCCAATCTAAGACTTCGACGTCTACAGGGAATATAAATTCATATGATAATAATCGGAATAATAATGTTCCTCAAAACGTTTCAGGTTCTTCAAATGCCAAGCCGGGGAGTATGATGGCAAAGGCAAACATGGTAAAAGACTATAATGAGAGAAACAACAGTAATAAATAGGGAGGGTAACTTATATGGAACTGGAATATATTGAGGTATCTGCCAAAACAGTAAATGAAGCGATTACGGAAGCATGCCAGAAGCTTGGGGTTACAAGCGATAAATTGGAGTATACCGTGTTGGAAGAAGGTTCCAGCGGATTTTTAGGTATTGGTTCCAAGCCGGCAGTGATCAAGGCAGCCGTTAAAATTGAAGAAGTTTCTGTGGAAGACGCAGCAAAGGGTTTTCTTCATGATGTGTTTGCGGCAATGAATATGACAGTTGCAGTTGATGTAAAGTATGATGAAGCGGAAAAGACCATGGATATTGATCTCAGCGGCGACGAGATGGGTGTATTGATCGGCAAAAGGGGGCAGACGCTTGACTCCCTCCAATATCTGGTATCTCTGGTAGTCAATAAAGGTTTAGATGATTATATCAGAGTAAAAGTGGATACGGAGAATTACAGACAGAGAAGAAAGGAGACTCTTGAAAATCTGGCTAAGAATATTGCTTATAAAGTAAAGAGGACTAAGAGATCCGTATCTTTGGAGCCTATGAACCCTTATGAGAGAAGAATCATCCATTCTACTTTGCAAAATGACAAATATGTGACAACTTACAGCGAAGGTGAAGAACCTTTCAGAAGAGTGGTTGTAACAGTGAAAAAATAATGGTATATTGAAACCGGATATATTTACTTATATCCGGTTTTATTGTATGTAGGGACCATATTAACGGATTTATTTTATGTATAACGAAAAGGATCATATATGTATCAGGTAGATACCATTGCAGCAATTGCCACAGGAATGACAGATTCGGGGATCGGTATAATACGGATCAGTGGAAAGGATTCTGTGGATGTTGGAAACAGTTTGTTTTGCACGCCTTCCGGGAATCATATTTTAAAAAATGTGGACAGCCATACCTTACATTACGGTTTTATTGTGGATAAATTACCCCAGGAGCCCTGTGTGTGGAAAGATTATATTATTGATGAGGTAATGATCGTAGTGATGAAAGCTCCCAGGAGCTACACAGGGGAAGATACTGTGGAAATCCAGTGTCACGGCGGTGTATTGGTTATGCAGAAAATTTTGTCTGCTGTATTGGATGCCGGGGTAAGGCTTGCCGAGCCGGGAGAATTCAGTAAAAGAGCATTTCTAAACGGAAGGATGGATCTGTCCAGGGCAGAAGCTGTTATGGATTTGATCCATTCCCAAAATGAATATGCCCTGCAGTCTTCTGTAAGCCAGTTGAAAGGAAATTTGTCTGAGAAAGTAAGGGATCTAAGGGAACAGATTATATATGAAGTAGCTTTCATAGAATCTTCCCTGGATGATCCGGAGCATATTAGCCTGGAAGGATACAGTGAAAGATTATATGAAAAATTAACGGCGATATGTTCCATTATAGAGAAAATGACAGGTTCTTTTGAAAACGGTAAATTGATTAAGGAAGGGATTAATACTGTCATTGTCGGAAAGCCAAATGCGGGAAAATCTTCTCTTTTAAATACTCTTGTGGGAGAGGAGAGGGCGATTGTTACGGATATAGCCGGTACTACCAGGGATATCCTGCAGGAGACAATCAGGCTTCATGGAATCAGTCTGAATATAACAGATACTGCCGGTATCAGGAATACGGATGATATTGTGGAAAAATTGGGTGTTGAGAAGGCTTTGGAACATATAAAAAGCGCCGATCTGGTATTATTTGTAATAGACACTTCTGTGGAATTGGATGAAAATGACAAAGCTGTTATCTCAATGTTAAGTGATAAAAAAGTGATTGTGTTATTAAATAAATCCGATCTGTCCATGGTAGCGGATGAAAAATCTTTAAAAAGTATTATTCCGGATAATGCCGGGATCATAAGGACATCCACTGTTGATAACAAAGGGATCGATGAGTTGGAAGAAGCCATAAAAAATATGTTTTTCCAGGGACAGCTTAGGAGCAGTAATGAATTGGTCATTACGAACATACGGCATAAAGAAGCTTTGCAGGAAACTTATCAATCGTTAAAGCTTGTCCTGAATAGTATAGAAGCCGCAATGCCGGAAGATTTTTATTCTATTGATTTAATGAACGCTTATGCATCCCTTGGAAGGATCATGGGGGAAGAAGTGGATGATGATCTTGTGGATGAAATTTTTTCAAAGTTTTGTATGGGTAAATAACAGGATTAGATATAGATAACAACAAAGGATGGGCATATAAATGAGTGAGATTCGGGAGAAAATGGATGTGTGTGTGGTTGGTGCAGGGCATGCCGGCTGTGAGGCCGCATTGGCTTGTGCCAGGCTTGGCCTGGAAACCGTCATTTTTACTGTCAGTATTGACAGCATTGCTTTGATGCCCTGTAACCCTAATATAGGCGGATCTTCAAAAGGCCATCTGGTACGGGAATTGGATGCCCTTGGCGGGGAGATGGGTAAGAACATAGATAAAACTTTTATCCAGTCCAAAATGCTAAATGTGTCCAAGGGCCCCGCAGTCCATTCTCTCCGGGCACAGGCGGATAAAGCGGAATATTCCCGTGCCATGAGGAAGGTTCTTGAGAACCAGGAACATCTTACGATAAAGCAGGCGGAAGTCTGTGAATTATTATGGGAAGACTGTTCTGATCCGGATAAAACTCCATATAAAAAAATGACCGGTGTCAAAACTGATACCGGCATCATTTATGAATGTAAGGCAGTGATCCTTTGTACCGGCACTTATTTAAAGGCGCGATGCCTTTGTGGGGAATCTATTACCCATACGGGGCCTAACGGATTACAGGCTGCAAATTACCTGACGCAGTCTTTGGAGAAGATGGGGATCGAAATGCGGCGCTTTAAGACAGGTACCCCTGCCAGGATGGATAAGAGAAGCATTGACTTTACAAAAATGGAAGAACAGTTTGGGGATGAGAAGATTATTCCTTTTTCATTTTCCACCGACCCCGATTCTGTCCAGAAGGATCAAGTCTCATGCTGGCTTACTTATACCAATGAGCAGACACATGAGATTATCAGGGGCAATTTGGACAGATCCCCAATCTATGCGGGTATCATAGAAGGGACAGGGCCCAGGTACTGTCCTTCAATTGAAGATAAGGTTGTAAAGTTTGCAGATAAAGAACGCCATCAGGTTTTTATAGAACCGGAGGGAATTTATACAAATGAAATGTATGTGGGTGGTATGTCTTCTTCCCTCCCTGAGGATGTGCAGATTGCAATGTATAGAACGGTCCCTGGGTTGGAAAATTGTAAAATAGTAAGAAATGCATATGCTATTGAATATGACTGTATCAATGCCAGGCAGCTTTATCCTTCTTTGGAATTTAAAAGGGTAAAGGGCCTCTTCAGCGGTGGGCAGTTTAACGGCAGCAGCGGTTATGAAGAGGCCGCATGCCAGGGATTAATAGCAGGCATAAATGCTTCTATGGAAATATTGGGAAGGGAACCCCTTGTTCTTGACAGAAGTGAAAGTTATATCGGTGTGCTGATAGATGATTTGGTCACAAAGGATAACAGGGAGCCTTACCGCATGATGACTTCCAGGGCAGAGTACCGTTTGTTGTTACGTCAGGATAATGCGGATTTAAGGCTTAGGAAAAAGGGTTATGAGGTTGGTTTGATTTCAGAGGAACAATATAAAGAACTTCAGGCAAAAAAATATCTTATTGAAAAAGAGGTTAACCGATTAAAAAATACCACGGTAGGAGCAAATAAAGAAGTTCAGAATTTTCTGGAGTCGATGGGAAGTTCTTCTTTAAAAACGGCTGCAAGCCTTGCCGAACTGATCTGCCGTCCGGAACTTTCTTATGATGTGCTGGGGTTCATTGACAGCGATAGGGAGAAATATGTATCCCGGTTTATCCGGGAAGCGGAAAATATTTACGGTATCGTAAGTAAGAATCTTTTTGACGCTGTGATAGAGCAGGTTGAGATAGAGATTAAGTATGAAGGTTACATTATCCGTCAGCAGCGTCAGGTAGAGCAGTATAAAAAAATGGAAAAAAAGAAGATACCTGAAAATATGGATTATGACAAAGTGCCTTCTCTCCGGCTGGAGGCAAGGCAGAAATTAAAAGAATTCAGACCTGTTTCCGTGGGACAGGCATCCCGTATTTCAGGGGTTTCCCCGGCAGATGTATCTGTGCTTTTAGTATATTTGGAAAATGCTAAAATGCATTTAAAGGAAGATGAGTGTTTTTAAAACAATGTGAAGTGGGATGGACAGATGGATAATAAAAAAGGCTATAATACACTGCAGTTTGAAAAAGATCTCAAAGAACTGGATGTTAGTTTGACAGAGTCCCAGGTAGACCAATTTCTTATTTATTATGAAATGTTAATAGAATGGAATCAGTTTATAAATTTAACTGCTATTACAGAATATGAAGATGTCATGAAGAAACATTTTATTGACAGTATTTCTTTGTGCAAAGCAATGAATTTGTCAAAAAAGATATCTTGTATAGATGTGGGGACGGGGGCAGGTTTTCCCGGACTTGCTTTAAAGATAGCTTTTCCTGAATTACAGGTTACTTTGTTGGATTCCTTGAATAAGAGGGTACATTTTTTGGATGCCGTAATAGAAAAATTGTCTTTGTCTGAGATTTATACTATTCACGGGAGGGCGGAGGATTTTGCAAAATCTGGAAAGCTGCGTGACAATTTTGATTTATGTGTTTCAAGGGCTGTGGCAAATCTTTCTACTTTGTCGGAATACTGTATTCCTTTTGTGAAAAAAGGTGGATTGTTTATCTCATATAAATCGGAAAAAATAACGGAAGAAATGGAATCAGCTAAAAATGCAATATCTATTCTTGGAGGTCATGTGAAGAATCAGGTGGGATTTACATTACCGGATTCCGATATTTACAGAAATTTATTTGTAGTAGAAAAAGTTGCTGACACTCCTAAGAAATATCCAAGGAAAGCCGGACTTCCTGCCAAGGAACCTTTATAGGTGCAATTTTTAGATAATTAATTTTGTATTGTACTTATTGCTGTTTTTAGTATATTATATAATTGACATAAATTTATTAATGAACATATGTTCTATATGAGGTATATATGGATTCTGAAGTATACAGTCTTTTAAAGGATATATTGGAAGAACTAAAAAATGATAAAAAATGTGTTGAGGAAGAATTACGGGACAATAATTGTTCTATAAAAGAGGCAGATGTCTATGCAAAGACTTTCTTTGTTTCAGAACCTGAAGAAGATGCAAAGGTGTTCTCCCCGCGCAATGTAAATATATCATACAAAAAAGAGATTGAGAATATAGAAAAAAAGAAATCTCATTATGAAGACAAAAATAATTTGTTAATTAAGAAGAAAGATATTTTGTCTTCCAGGATAGAACGAATAGAGGGCATATTGGAAAATGAAAACGATAGTTTTACAGTTTTAAGTATGCAGGAAGAGGACAGAAAAAGAATTGCCAGAGATTTGCATGATACATCTCTTCAAAATCTTACACATTTAATTCATCAGATAGAGTTGAGTGGATTATATATTGATGATGATCCCATAAGAGCCAAATTGGAATTGTCCGTAGTAAACAAAAGGCTCAAAGAGACTATTGATGAGATCCGTAATACTATTTTTGATCTTCGTCCTATGACTTTTGATGATCTGGGTTTGAAAGCCGCTATGGAAAGATTGATCGACTCTTTTAATGAAAATAAGCAATACGATATAGAAACGGATATAGAAAATGTTTCATGTGAAACAAATATTATTCTGGTTACTATTTATAGAATTGTACAGGAATGTTTAAATAATATAGTAAAACATGCAGATGCAACAAAAATATCTATTAGATGTAGGTGTGAAGAAGATATTTGCCAGATTAGTATTAGTGATAATGGAAAGGGTTTTGTTAAAGAAGTTAATAAGGGTGATAAACATTTTGGTATATATTGTATGAAAGAAAGAATTAAATTATTGGGAGGCAAGATTCATATTGATTCTTCTCCTGAAAAGGGTACAAGAATTTCAATTAATATTCCATTAACTCATAGTATTGTCGATTGATATTTATTTTACAAAATTTATAAAAATAAAATTATTATGAAATTGGAGAATATATCAATGTGTATAAAAATTATGTTAGCGGATGACCATTTATTGATGAGAGAAGGTATACGTCAGCTCCTCGAGTATGACGGAAAAATAGAAGTTGTTGATGAGGCAAGTGATGGAGAGGAATGTATTGAAAAGCTATTGAAGTCTAATCCACAAGTTCTCTTGCTTGATATTAATATGCCCAAGAAAAACGGAATAGAAGTTTTACAGCAAATAAGAGATAACAAAATAGATGTAAAGGTATTAATGCTGACTGTTCATAATGAAGTAGAATATTTAATTAAAGCGGTGGATATAGGCGTTGACGGATATATCTTAAAAGATTCTGAATCATCTGAATTAAAAAGAGCTATTGATATATTAATGAAGGGCGAAAGTTATATTCAGCCTAAATTGATTCCTATATTAAACAATAGATTGGTTGCCAGAGATATAGATAAAGATAAGGTTGATTCATTGACTGGAAGAGAGAAAGAAGTATTGATTCAGGTAGCCAATGGAATGTTTAATAAAGAAATCGCAAATACATTAAATATTAGTGAGCGTACAGTTAAAAATCATATCTCTAATATATTTAAAAAGATAGATGTTTCTGATAGAACTCAAGCAGCAGTATTTGCTATTAAGAATGATTTGATTAAAATATTCTAGAGCGTGTTTAAAAATTTCTTTTTGACATATGTGTGTCATAATTTGTGGTAGGTAAAATCATGTTATAGATGATTAAATTGATCAGGGACGCATAGCAGGTTATGTAATTTGAATTTGACTCAGATATATCGCAAGTTGGGGCGTGTAGATGGCAGGATGATTCCTATGTGATTTTCATTGGATTATAGGAAAAAGAAGAGTGCATAGAGAGTTATATAATCTAAATTTCGTTCTATACACTTAAAGTAGGGTGCAGATAACTGAAGTAAATTTTAAAACATGTTCTATATATTGTGTTTACAGAAAGGAATGTTTCACGTGAAACATTCCTTTTTTATAGACATAGATAGTACAAGATAATGTTTCACGTGAAACATATAAACCCAAGATATAGAAAAAA
Organism: uncultured Lachnospiraceae bacterium; assembly: GCA_947643615.1. GTDB lineage: Bacteria > Bacillota > Clostridia > Lachnospirales > Lachnospiraceae > Acetatifactor. The sequence goes on along the minus strand of CANRWO010000002.1, from coordinate 95,195 downwards.
TAATGTGAAACATAATATGTTGGCTAATGTGAAACATATAAAACATATCATATATGAAATATATTAAATCTAGATATTGTGGTTTATCTATACTTCATTGTTTTAATTTTGTACAGTTTTTATTTTAAAGTAAAGATCTGGAGATTTTCATGCTATATAAACAACAAAATATATGTATAAAAACAAAGTACACTCTGTGCCAGACAGTATTCTTGTACCCTTTTCAGGAGAAAAATCAATATGATTGCAAGCATCAGCCAGACATGGATATGTCCGATATTAAGGAGTCCAACAAGGTTATTTGAATGTTTAAAAAAAGTAAATTATAAAACTGTGAAAAATTTGATGAAACGTACCATATTTACATATATAATAAAGTTACAGTATTTGGAAAATAAAAGAATAATTGTATAATATATATGGGTGCTCCAATAAAACAACTAAATCATAACAATTTTATTGTAACTAAAAAAAGGCTTTTCCAAGCTTTTTCAAAATAGTATAGATATAAAGTTAAATAAGTGTTATAATTGAAAAGCAAATCAACGAAAGGCGAAAGAAAATGGGAAGAATAATTGCTATAGCTAATCAGAAAGGTGGAGTAGGAAAGACGACCACCTCTATCAACCTTTCTGCATGTCTTGCAGAAAAAGGTAAAAAAGTTCTGGTTATTGATACAGATCCACAGGGGAATACTACCAGTGGTTTTGGTATTGATAAAAATAATTTAGATAACACTATTTATGAACTGATTTTGGGAGAATGTACGATCCGGGATTGCATTATAAAGGATATAGTAAAAGATGTTTCTGTTCTCCCTTCAAATGTTAATCTTGCCGCAGCAGAAATTGAATTGATTGGAGTAGAAAAAAAGGAATACATATTAAAAAATGAAGTGGATTATGTGAAGGATGATTATGATTTTATTATTATTGATTGCCCTCCTTCACTGAATATGTTGACTATTAATTCCATGACCACAGCGGACAGTGTACTCGTACCTATACAATGTGAGTATTATGCGTTGGAAGGTCTGAGCCAGTTAATCCATACCATCAACTTGGTAAAAGAAAGGCTGAACCCTGATCTGACAATGGAAGGCGTAGTATTTACCATGTATGATTCCAGGACAAACCTTTCCATGCAAGTAGTGGAAAATGTAAAGCAGAATTTGAGCCAGAAGGTTTATAAGACTTTAATACCCAGGAATATAAGATTAGCGGAAGCGCCCAGCTATGGACAGCCAATTAATCTGTATGACGGAAAATCGGCAGGTGCGGAAGCATATATGCAGCTTGCAGATGAGGTCATTGATAATAAATAAAAATGGCTGATGGTGAATTTTCTGATTGAGAAAGGAGAAAGGTCATATATGGCAGTAAGAGGCTTGGGTAAAGGACTTGATTCTTTGATTCCTAATGCAGTAGGAGAAGCAAAGACCAAAAAAGAAGTGGTTAAAGAACCTGCTGTAGAAGAAAAAAAGGAACCGGAAACTTTAGTTAAAATTACAATGGTTGAACCTAACAGAAAGCAGCCAAGAAAGAATTTTGACGAGGATGCACTTCAGGAGTTATCCGATTCTATAAAACAGTATGGACTTTTACAACCCATACTGGTCCAGGACAGGAAAGATCACTATGAAATCATTGCGGGAGAGAGAAGATGGCGGGCGGCAAAGCTTGCCGGATTGAAAGAGATTCCCGTTATTATACGCGATTATACAGATCAGGAAATCATGGAAATATCCTTGATTGAAAATATTCAACGGGAGGATTTGAATCCAATTGAAGAAGCTCAGGCATATAAAAGGTTGTTGACAGAGTTTAATCTGAAACAGGATGAAGTTGCCGAGAGAGTCTCCAAGAGCCGTGCTGCAGTGACAAATTCCATCCGGCTGCTGAAGCTTAGTGATGAAGTACAACAGATGGTCATTGATGACATGATCAGTACCGGACATGCCCGTACACTTTTGGCAGTGGAAAATAAGGATGAACAATACAATCTGGCGCAGAGGATCTTTGATGAAAAGCTCAGTGTCAGGGATGTAGAAAAGCTTGTTAAAAACCTTCATAAGCCTGAAAAGGCTCCGAAAAAATCTGATAATAAAACCATGGAAGCAATTTATCAGGATATTGAAGATAAACTGAAACAAAGGCTTAGTACCAAAGTGATTGTCACGTCAAAAGGGGAAGGATCCGGTAAAATTGAGATAGAATTTTACAATAACGATGACCTTGACAGAATATTGGACATGATAGGTAACAACTAAGTGGTAGAAAATACAAAGGAGTCATATGAGTACAAATAATAACGGGAGTAAAATATTAAGCCAGATTGGCCTGACAGGATTTGACTTGGGATATGCAGTCATTGCCTTAGCAGTGCTTTCAGTCATACTTCTGATTGTTCTGGTTCTGCTGATTATACAAATTGTAAAATCCGGCAAGTTAAAAAAGAGGCTTGACATGTTTCTGATCGGAAAAGACGGAGCAAGCCTGGAACAGGATATTATCAACTTATTTGAGGATAATAAAAATCTGAAAAACTCATCGGAAAAGAATAAGAAAGATATTCGGATTTTATACAAAAAAGTGGAGTCCTCGTTTCAAAAAATGGGCCTTGTAAAATATGATGCATTTAACCAAATGGGTGGGCAATTGAGTTTCAGCCTGGCATTGCTTGATGAAAATAATTGTGGGTTTATAATCAATTCTGTACACAGTACGGAAGGATGCTATTCATATACCAAAGAGATCAAAAACGGAGAGTGTAAAATCTCACTTGGACAAGAAGAAGCAGAGGCTCTTGCAATTGCGATAGGGGAAGCAGGAGAGTAAAAGAATAAAACTCATAAAGAAGTACAGTGTTTGGTGCTCACTTTTTAAATTGGATGTAACATGTTTTCAGATGTAGAATTGATGTCCGCAGGAGTATAGATATGAAACTAAAAAGACTGCAGGAATTAGAAGGTGGAGAAGTCCTTGCCAGAGAAATCAAGACATCAGATTTTCAGGTAGTTCTGCCGGAGGGCGCTATCATTCGTAAAGAATATATAGAAAGGCTAATGGAACTTGGAATTACAGAAATATATATTACTGAGAAAGATACAGATACAAAGGAAGCTGCCATATTGAAATCTGACATTGAGATTTCTATTAAAGAAAAGGTAAGGGATATTTTGGAACGGCACACTTATCATCACAATGATGAGCTCATTGAGTTGAATAAGACTGCCGATAGTATTATCGCAATTATTTTAAAAGAAGACAGGGTAGTAGAAAAAGTATTTGATATCAAGGAAAGAAGTACGGATATTTATGAGCATTCCATCAGTGTCTGCTCAATGGCTATCTTAACTTCATTGAAGCTGAAAATAGATATTAATAAGATACATGATATCGGTGTAGGCTGCCTGTTACATGATATTGGCCTTCGATATACTACTGCTGATTTCTTTAACAGAGATATAGAATCTCTTAACCAGTGGGAGTTGATAGAGTATAAAAAGCATCCTGTTTACGGATATACTTCCCTGAAGAAGGAATCATGGATTTCCGAGCTCAGTAAAACAATAATACTTCAACATCATGAGAGATTAAACGGCTCCGGTTTTCCGCTTAAGGTGAAGGATATTTCCACTGAATGCCAGATAGTAAATATTTGTGATAACTTTGATGAAATGATTTGTGGAATCGCTTGTAAAAGAGTAAAAGTACATGAAGCGGTTGAAAATTTAAAAAGCTTTAAAAATGTTCTGGTTGATGATAAAATAGTAGATGCATTTTTGAGCTTTACAGCTGTGTATCCTTCCGGCACACAGGTAATTACCAATGAAGGAGAATTGGCAGTTGTGCTGTCACAGAATAAAAATTTCAGGGACAGGCCTGTGATCCGTATTTTAAAGGATAAGAACGGCAATGATGTAAAAGGTGAAGTCATTAAAGATTTGGTAAAGATTCATAATATTTTTATAGAAAGAACAATAGATTAAAACAATTTCATGGAGGATAGTTATGATAGACATTAAATTTTTAAGAGAAAATCCTGATATTGTGAAGGAAAACATCAGGAAAAAATTCCAGGACGCAAAGCTTCCCATGGTGGACGAAGTGATTGCCCTGGACCTTGAAAGCAGGAAAGCAAAACAGGAAGGTGATGACCTCCGGGCAGCCCGCAATCGGATATCAAAAGAAATCGGTGCCCTTATGGGACAGGGAAAGAGGGAAGAAGCCGAGGCAAAAAAGGCAGAAGTTGCAGCAGGTGCGAAAAGGCTTGCTGAGTTAGAAGTATTGGAAGCGGAATTACAGGAAAAAATTACAAAGATTATGATGGTAATTCCCAATATCATTGATCCTTCTGTACCTGTTGGAAAGGATGACAGTGAAAATGTGGAAATCCAGAAATATGGAGAACCTGTAATCCCGGAATTTGAAGTTCCTTATCATGCCGATATTTTAGACAGTATCAGCGGCCTGGACAAAGAAGCTGCAGGACGTACCAGTGGAAACGGATTTTATTATCTAATGGGGGATGCCGCAAGGATCCACTCCGCTATGATCAGCTATGCCAGGGATTTTATGATAGATAAGGGTTTTACTTACTGTGTTCCACCTTTCATGATCCGCAGCAACGTTGTGAATGGTGTTATGAGCTTTGCAGAGATGGAAGCTATGATGTACAAGATAGAAGGGGAAGATCTCTATCTTATAGGCACATCCGAGCATTCCATGATCGGTAAATTTAAAGGGCAGATTGTCAATGAAGCAAGCTTGCCTGTTACCATGACTTCTTATTCCCCCTGTTTCAGAAAAGAAGTCGGTTCCCATGGTATAGAGGAGAGAGGCGTATACCGCGTACACCAGTTCGAAAAACAGGAAATGGTTGTTCTCTGTAAACCTGAGGAGTCTATGGACTGGTATAATAAAATGTGGACATATACCGTGGAATTTTTCCGCAGCCTTGACATACCTGTACGTACATTGGAATGCTGCAGCGGTGACCTGGCAGACTTAAAGGTGAAATCCTGTGATGTGGAGGCATGGAGCCCTAGGCAGCAGAAATATTTTGAAGTAGGATCCTGTTCTACCTTGGGGGATGCACAGGCAAGGCGCCTTGGAATCCGCACCAAAGGGGAAAATGGTACTTACTTTGTGCATACCTTAAATAATACAGTGATTGCAAGCCCCAGAGGATTGATTGCATTTTTGGAAAATAATGTAAATGCTGACGGAACCATTCACATACCTGAAGTGCTTCGCCCTTATATGGGAGGAAAAGACAAGATTATCCCTGTTGTAAAATAAAATACAGGGTGTTCAACAAAAAGTGATGTAGGTCATACTTGAAGAAATGTGTATAAAACATTATATTCAGGAAAGAAGGTGAGATCTTTGCATAAATATATGCGTGCTATCGGCTTTAGCAAGATAGAAAATAAGAAAAAACTCCAGGAACTTTTGACGGATGTGATTATGAACTCCGATAAAAGAAGCATGACTATGAACCAGGAATATACGCTTGTAGGAGAATTTTGCAAAGATTTTGCCGCAGGCCTCGGGGTATCAGTGTGTGGTGAATTTGATGATGAAGACAAATTCGTATATGAATATTATTTTCCGTATCTCAAAGGAACCGGTATTACTTCATACGAGGATGTTTCGGTAGAGCGCCACGCAGATAAGGATTCTTATGCCGGTGTATGTGATGATATTAAAGTAGGCATTTCCCTGATATTCTTCTTGAAAAACAGGATTCCATACATTAAGGCCCAGGCTACAGGGAAGCTTCCTATAAGGGGAACTTCATTAACGCTTTCAGCTCTTTGTACCAGCGCATCTATTCTGATGCCGATCCAAAAGGATGAAGAACAGGTTCAACGGGTAAAACAAGCGTCAATTAACCGAAATACATTGATGGCTGCTGCCAGAAAAGGCGATGAGGACGCTATAGAGACCTTGACTTTGGAAGATATGGATATGTACACCGCCATTTCCAAAAGGATCCCGAAGGAAGATATTTTCAGCCTTGTAGATACTTATTTTATGCCATACGGCGTAGAATGTGACCAATATTCCGTGCTGGGAGAGATTACGGCAATGCGTCTTACCAGGAACCAGATCACGGGAGAAGAAATATTTATTTTAACAATTTGCTGTAATGAATTGACATTTGATGTCTGTGTGAATATAATAGACTTATTCGGGGAACCTCAGATTGGAAGAAGATTTAAAGGAGTCATTTGGCTCCAGGGTCAGATTAATTTTCCGGAGGGTTCCGAATTGTAAGTAAATACTCCTAGTTGAATAACTTGTTTTATTAGTTTTTCATATCTCAACAATTTTATAGTTGAATGACCTGCCAATTAGCAGGTTTTTCATATAAGTCCTCGTAGCTCAGTTGGATAGAGCGATCGCCTCCTAAGCGATAGGTCGGACGTTCAAGTCGTCTCGGGGACGCTGGAAAGCATTGAAAACACAGGATTTTCAATGCTTTTCCTTTTGTCCCATTGCACAAAGTCGTCACAGGAACCTAATAAGATCTACAGGAAGGGGTATGGTATTTTGCGGCAACCAATGCAAAAAGGCAGGTATTCCTGGAGCCAGAAATCGTAGACAGTGATTATTAGGGGAGATTAGGTATAAGTCTTAATGATTTCTTCAGCAATTGTTTGTTTTGTAATGCACCGATCCATTGCCTGTTTCTCAATATAACGGTGAGCATCGGGTTCGCTCATTTTTAATTCGCTGATTAAAATCCATTTTGCTTTGTTGACAAGACGGATCTCTGCCATTTTTTCTTTGATAGACAGGGATTTTTTTTCAAATTGTCTCAGTCGCTCTCTGGCACTTTCCATCCAGCTAAGGGCATGTATCATGGTTGGCTTTGATGTTGGCTTTGACAACGTGAACACACCGTATTCAACGACTTTGTCGTGAATTACGGCATATATATCGCTTTTTACCAAAAGCAGCACAACAGATTGTTTGCTGACACAGGTGTCAATTGCAAAACGAGTACCGATATCGTCAGGTAAAGGCGCATTAATAATGACAAAGTCAAACGTTTTTTCGGCGAGTATCCGTTCGGCGGCGTTGACACAGGCAGCAGAATGAATTGGGGAGTATCTTGTATCGGGGAGCAGGTCGGCAAAGGCAGAGGTGAAATTATCTGTCGCAGACACAATGAGTATACTGTAAGTCCGTTCTCTTAAACTCAATTTGCACCTCCTTCTTTTCTTTAGCCTGAATTATTTATTACAATAGATGTCTAATATAGCATCCGGTATATATTTTTTAATAAAATTGCTGTTTGCAGCTACTGCGCGGGCAGATTCAAGATTGCCGGGCAACTGTTTAAAATTGGCAAGGGTATCTGTGTCTGCTTTAAACAGATTGATATCTGCAGGGGCTGGCGGTTTTAGTTTATTCTCAATTCCATCAAGCATGGAATAAATTATCAGGGCGAATATCAGATAAGCATTTGCGGACGGATCAGGAGAACGAAGTTCAACACGACGGTATTCACCGACAGCGGCAGGGATCCTGACAAGCTGTGAACGGTTCTCGCTGGACCAGGAAATATATTTCGGCGCTTTGTTGCTTCCAAAACGATGGTAGGAGCTTTCGGTTGGATTTAAAAAAATTGTCATATCTGCAACTTTATCCAAAATCCCTGCAATCAAATATTTCGTATCGTCTGCATCATAAGATGATTTGACTGACAGATTGATATGGAAGCCGTTTCCTGGTTTGTTTTCCAATGGTTTCGGACTGAAATCAGCGCATAGGCCATTCCTCTGGGCGATTGTTTTTACAACTGTCTGGAACGTCATGGCGTTGTCTGCGGCAGTCAGAGGATCCGAATAGCGAAGATCAATTTCGTTTTGTCCTGGTCCTTCTTCGTGATGTGAGCTTTCCGGCTGTATTCCCATCTGCTCCAGAGTCAGGCACACTTCGCGGCGGATATTTTCGCCTTTGTCTTCCGGGGAGATATCCATATAAGTAGCGTTATCATAAGGTTCTTTGGTTGAATTTCCATTGTCATCCAGCTTGAACAAGTAAAATTCCTGTTCCGCGCCAAAGAAAAATTGATATCCGGAAATTTCCGCTTTCTGAATCGCATTTTTTAAAATGGAACGTGTATCACATTCAAATATGTTTCCATTCGGATAAGTAATGTCACAGAACATCCTTACTACACGCCCATGTTCCGGCCTCCAAGGCAGAGGCGTCAGAGTGTCCGCTTCAGGATGCAAAAACAGATCAGAATGGTTTTCATCGCCAAAACCAGCAATCGCGGATGCGTCAATAGCAATACCATATTCAAAAGCACGGGAAAGTTCCTGTGGCATAATGGATATGTTTTTCTGTTTGCCGAATACATCGCAAAAGGCGAGACGGATGAATTTCACATCCTCTTCATGCACATATTGGATGACCTCTTCCTTTGAATATTTCATAAGCCTACCTACTTTCTATTAATTTGCTACATACATCTGTTTGTATGGGTTTTTACTGTCAGGCGTAATGACTGTAAAAGGTTCGGATAAAAGTTCGTCCACAGAATAACAAAAGTCTGAGCAATATTCAGACAAATACTCCCGGATTTCATCTAACTCCCCTTCGGATGCGCATCTTGCAGTAACCTGTTTGGGAAAATGGATATTCTCGCAGTTGCCGCGCAGGAATATTTTACCTCCATGCATTCCGGTACAAGGGAAATTGCCTACAATGCGTTTGTTATCTTTATGAAGTCCAAGGACGATGATTACGCCTCCTGCCTGATATTCTCCAAGGAAACTTCCTGCACATCCTCCAATAATCATAACGGGAATTTTTTCTTCGTAAGCCTTCATATGAATTCCGGCGCGATACCCGGCGTTGCCCTGTACGTAGATTTTGCCGCCGCGCATGGCATAACCTGCAGCATCGCCGATATTGCCATGAATCAGAATCTTTCCCTCATTCATGGTATCGCCTACGGCGTCCTGCGCATTCGCATTTACCGTTATATTGGCATTGTTTAAGTATGCGCCCAGTGCGTTACCCGGTATCCCGTTAATTGTAACATTCTTGTCGGACATACCGGCAGCAATAAACTTCTGACCGCAGCAGCCTTCGATAATAAAATCGCTTCCTGCTTCACGCAATGTTTCATTTATAGCTTTATAATCTAAATCTGCAACATCAATGGTTTGCATATTGCCATACCTCCCAAAAGATTTTATGTTTTCTTTTTCCTGTCATTCTCCGGCGTGAGAGATATGGAGGATCTCCAATTCTTTTTCTGTTAAGCCGATGCCGCGAAGCATCAGCCGGTTTCCGCGTAAAGCCTCAATGGAATTGATTCCCATACCGCCCATGAATTCTTTTATCTCGTGTTTCCATGCGGTCATCAGATTAATCAGGCGTTCACTGCCCATTGCCGGATTAAGCCTTTTCACAAGCTCCGGGCGCTGGGTTGCAATGCCCCAGTTACATTTACCGCTTTGGCAAGTACGACACAGATGGCAGCCCAAGGCAAGCAGGGCGGCAGTAGCTACATAACAGGCATCTGCACCGAGAGCAATGGCTTTTACTACATCTGCTGCGCTTCGGATACTGCCGCCGACTACAAGAGACACATGGTTGCGGATACCTTCATTTCGAAGTCTCTGATCAACGGCTGCCAGTGCCAGCTCAATGGGGATACCTACATGATCTCTGATCCTGGTAGGCGCGGCTCCGGTGCCGCCGCGGAACCCGTCAATGGCAATGATATCTGCTCCGCTTCGGGCAATACCGCTCGCGATTGCCGCAATATTATGTACGGCAGCAACTTTTACAATCACTGGTTTTTTATATTCCGTAGCTTCTTTTAGAGAAAAGACAAGCTGACGCAAATCTTCGATGGAATAAATATCATGGTGGGGCGCAGGGGAAATGGCATCGGACCCTTCCGGGATCATACGGGTACGGGATATATCTCCTACGATTTTTGCACCGGGAAGATGTCCCCCGATACCTGGTTTTGCGCCTTGTCCTATTTTGATCTCAATAGCTGCACCTGCCTTCAGATAATCCGCATGGACACCAAAACGTCCGGAAGCTACCTGTACGACGGTATTTTCTCCATAGCAGTAAAAATCTTCATGCAGTCCGCCTTCTCCGGTGTTATATAAAATCCCAAGTTCTGTTGCTGCAAGTGCGAGAGACTTATGAGCATTGTAGCTGATAGAGCCGTAGCTCATGGCTGAGAACATAACCGGCATAGACAATTCCAGCTGCGGAGGCAGTTTACAGTCTAAGGCTCCATCTTTTGTGCGTTGCACTTTTGACGGTTTCTTTCCGAGATAAACTCTGGTTTCCATGGGTTCCCGCAATGGATCAATGGAAGGGTTCGTTACCTGTGAAGCATTGATCAGGATTTTGTCCCAGTAAACGGGAAAAGGTTTTGGATTACCCATGGATGACAAAAGAACGCCGCCGCTGTTTGCCTGTTTATAGATCTCTTTAATCGTTTCGTTTGACCAGTTGGCGTTTTCGCGCAGGGTACAGTCGCTTTTTACAATCTTTAAGGCTCTTTTAGGACAAAAAGAAACGCAGCGTTGGCAGTTTACGCATTTTGAATCATCACACATCATAATTTTGTGTTTTTCATCGTAGCTGTGGGCTTCATTTGCACATTGCTGCTCACATATACGACAGGAAATGCATTTGTTTTCATTTCTGATTACTTCAAATTCAGGATAAATAAATTCGATACTCATTAAAATGCACCTTCCTTTACTTTTACGATGACAGGTTCACCGCCGGCGGGAGACCATATGTTTTCTGCATTCGGTTCCATGGTTCGGATAGCGGCTTCTTCACTGGCGATATAAACTTTATCATTCTTTTCACCAACTACCATTGAACGAAGCTTCAGACGGTCATTTAGCGCCATCAATCCGCCATCAAATGCAAAAATGATGGAAAAAGGACCGGTAATCAGAAGGCTTGGAAATATAGTTCTAAGGTAAGTATGTTTCTTTTGGTCGTCCAAATCTGTTTTTGCCGCAATGGTACTCCAGAAAGGTGCGGCGATCACACTTGCGGATTCGTTGAGCGTAAGTCCCTGTACGCGGAGCAAGTAATCCATAATATAGGTAATGACTTCCGTATCGGTCTGGAGGGTACATTTATAGCCAAACATCTCGATAAATCGGCGGTTCGCGTCATAGGAAGATATTTCTCCGTTATGTACAACGGAATAGTCAAGCAGTGTAAACGGATGCGCGCCTCCCCACCAGCCGGGAGTGTTTGTGGGATAACGACCGTGTGCAGTCCAGGTATATCCTTCATAGTCTTCTAATTTATAAAAGATGCCCACATCTTCCGGGAAACCCACTGCTTTGAAAGCGCCCATGTTCTTACCACTGGAAAAGACATAAGCGCCGGACATTTCGGCGTTGATCTTGATAATAGTTTTAGCGACAAATTCTTTTTCTTCTGACTGTAAAGATACAAGAACAGAATTTAACGGCGCAACAAAATATCTCCATATAATCGGCTCATCTGTAATTGCAGGAATCTTTCGGGTTGGAATGATTTCCGATTGGACAATTTCAAAGCGTTCCTTTAAGAAAGCTTCGCATTTCTTACGCGTGTCGCGGGAATCAAAAAACATATGGAATGCATAAAAATCTTTATATTCAGGGTAAATGCCATAACCGGCAAAACCGCCGCCTAATCCGTTGGAGCGGTCATGCATGGGTTTCATGGAATTTGTAATCGTTTCACCGGACATCTTATTCCCGTCTTTGGAAATTACTGCTGAGATCGCACACCCGGAAGGGATTCTTACCTGGCCCTCGATTTTCATAAGTTTTGCACCCTCCTTTAAGAATAAATCCCCAAAATCGAAGGCGTCCGTTTTCAGGGCAGGTGATTCCTGCTCTGAAAATGAACGCCTTTGCTCATATTTTATATTTATACAGCGGATAATGCGCTTTGTCAATATTTTTTTGGAAACGATAGAAAAAATAAAAAAGGATTGACAAATGGTTTTTAAGGGTGTATTATCCAACACGTAAAGGCAAGGGCGTCTTTGAGAGTAAGTTCTCAGAGACGCTTTTACTTTTATAAATGAAAATACATACAATTTGATATAAAAGGCAAGGGAGTCTTTTGCGGCGCAGGGAAAAGCGCCATAAAAGCCATCCTTGTCTTTTTATTTTCAAATTGGAAGGAGTGAGATTATGAAGAATGTATCAGATTTTTTTGGATGTAAAGTATTTGATGACAGAGTGATGAAAGCAAATTTATCGGCAAAGGTTTATCAGTCTTTGAGAAAGACGATTGATGAAGGCGCAAAGCTTGATATTGGCGTAGCAAATGCAGTAGCGGCAGCTATGAAAGAATGGGCGGTGGGTCATGGCGCTACGCACTATACACATTGGTTCCAGCCGCTTACCGGCGTCACAGCGGAAAAACACGACAGTTTTATTTCTCCATCCCCGGATGGCGGTGTGATTATGGAGTTTTCCGGAAAGGAATTGATCAAAGGAGAACCGGATGCTTCGTCGTTTCCCTCCGGCGGACTTCGTGCTACTTTTGAAGCGCGGGGATACACAGCATGGGACCCTACGTCTTATGCATTCATTAAGGGAAATACTTTGTGTATTCCTACCGCGTTCTGCTCTTATGGCGGAGAAGCGCTGGATAAGAAAACGCCGCTGCTCCGTTCTATGGAAGCGTTAAATAAGCAGGCAATCCGTATTCTTCATCTGTTTGGAAATGACGATGTGAAATGTGTCCGCACATCTGTAGGACCGGAACAGGAATATTTCCTTATTACAGAAGAAATGTATAAACAAAGAAGGGATCTTCGATTTACGGGACGTACACTTTTTGGCGCAAAGCCGCCAAAGGGACAGGAGATGGACGATCATTATTTCGGGGTGATCAAACCGCGGGTTGCGGCCTATATGGAAGAATTGAATGAGGAACTTTGGAAACTGGGCATTCTGGCAAAGACAGAGCATAACGAAGTCGCCCCGGCACAGCATGAGCTTGCCCCTATCTATACAACGACAAACATTGCAACAGACCATAACCAGCTGACAATGGAAATTATGCAGAAGGTTGCGGCAAAGCATGGGCTTGTGTGCCTGCTTCATGAAAAACCGTTTGCCGGAGTAAATGGAAGCGGAAAGCATAACAACTGGTCGTTGGCTACAGATGGAGGCGTGAATCTGCTGTCGCCGGGAGAAACGCCGTATGAAAACGCACAGTTTTTGCTGTTTCTCTGTGCGGTTATCAAGGCGGTTGACGATTATCAGGATCTGCTTCGTCTATCTGTCGCGACGGCAGGAAACGATCACAGACTTGGGGCAAACGAAGCGCCTCCGGCAGTCATTTCTATCTTCCTTGGAGAAGAATTGAATGCAGTATTGGAAGCAATTGAAACCGGTACCCCATATGCGGGAACCGAAAAAAAACAGATGAAGCTCGGCGTAGATGTACTTCCCAAGTTTAATCGTGATACCACAGACCGCAACCGTACATCTCCGTTTGCATTTACCGGAAATAAATTTGAATTCCGTATGCTAGGTTCTTCTAACAGCATTGCCTGTGCAAATATCATGCTGAACAGCGCGGTGGCTGAAAGTTTGAAAATTTATGCGGACAGACTGGAAAAAGCGGAGAATTTTGAAGAAGTACTGCACGAAATGATTCGCAAGACCATCAAAGACCATAAACATGTTATTTTCAACGGTAATGGGTATGACGACATATGGATTAAGGACGCTACGGAAAAGAGAGGACTTCTTAACTATCGTACAACACCGGATTGTATGCCACATTTATTGGATGAAAAGAACGTGCAGATGCTGACATCCCACAGAGTATTTTCAGAAGCGGAGCTGAAGTCCAGATGTGAAATTATGTTGGAAAACTATTGTAAGACGGTTCTGATTGAGGCCAATACCATGATTGATATGGCAAAGACAGAGATTGCTCCGGCAGTAGGCGCATACATATTGGAGCTTGCAAATACAGCGGCGGCAAAAAAAGTGGTAGATGATTCAATCTCATGCGGCTATGAGGCCGGACTTCTTAAAAAGCTTGCAAGATTGGAAGAACAGATCGCGGTTAAGACAGATGAATTGGAAGAAGCAGTAATGAAACTTAAGGATGCGGGAGATATTGAATCAGAGTCCTATATGATTCGAGATACCGTTTTAGGAAAGATGGGAGAATTAAGAGTTGCCTGTGATGAGGCAGAAACGATGACGGCAAAGAAATACTGGCCGTTTCCAACTTATGGCGATTTACTGTTTGGCGTAAAATAGGTGTATAAACACTTTTGACATGCAGGATAAACGGGAATTCCTTAGTAGGTTTGATGTTTATCAGAGAACAGCGGTGGAATTTGAGTAAGGAAGTGAAATGATTATGACAAAATATATATTTGTGACCGGAGGTGTGGTATCCGGTCTGGGAAAAGGGATAACGGCAGCTTCTCTTGGACGGCTTTTAAAGGCGAGAGGATTGAAGGTAGCGGCTCAGAAGTTAGATCCATATATTAACGTCGATCCCGGCACCATGAGTCCTTATCAGCATGGCGAAGTGTATGTGACCGAGGATGGGGCTGAAACAGATTTGGATTTGGGGCATTATGAAAGGTTTATAGATGAGGATTTGAATCGGTATTCCAACCTGACCACAGGAAAAGTTTATTGGAATGTATTGAATAAGGAACGAAGAGGGGAATATCTTGGTTCTACGGTTCAGGTAATCCCGCATATTACGAATGAAATCAAGGAATTTGTGTATCGTGTGGGGAAAAAGGCAGAAGCGGATGTGGTGATTACAGAGATAGGCGGAACCATTGGCGATATTGAATCACAGCCTTTTGTAGAGGCGGTACGTCAGATCTCTCTGGAAGTGGGAAGAGAGAACAGCCTGTTTATTCATGTGACCTTGGTTCCGTATTTAAGCGGTTCCGAGGAGCATAAATCAAAACCGACGCAACATTCAGTTAAAGAACTTTGCGGGATGGGCATCCACCCGAATATCATTGTTCTGCGTTCCGACAAGCCGTTAGAGGAATCTATCTTTCAGAAAATATCTCTTTTCTGCAATGTAAAACCGGATTGCGTCATTGAAAACCGGACATTGGAGAACCTTTATGAAGCGCCCTTGATGTTGGAAAAGTCGAATTTTTCCTCCGTTGTGTGCAGGGAACTGAATATGAAAGCACCGGTACCGGATTTGACAGATTGGGAAGAGATGGTGGAACGTATCCGTTTACGTTCAGAGGAAGTACATATTGGATTGGTTGGAAAGTACGTAAAACTTCATGATGCATATTTGTCAGTGGCGGAGGCGATGAACCATGCAGGATTTGAACTGAATACATTCATAAAAATACACTGGTTTGATTCGGAAAATATTACGAAAGAAAATGTAAATGACATATTAAAAGGAATGAATGGGATTATTATTCCGGGCGGATTTGGAAATCGCGGCATAGAAGGGATGATTTTATCGGCGAAATATGCCCGCGAAAACCAGATACCTTATTTTGGAATCTGCCTTGGTATGCAGATTGCAGTCATTGAATTTGCAAGAAACGTATCTGGAATTGGGGATGCACATTCCGGAGAATTTGATGAGCAATGTAATCATAAGGTAATCGATTTTATGCCGGGACAGAGCGAGGCGATTGATAAAGGCGGAACTCTGCGTCTCGGAAGCTGTCCTTGCAGGATTAAGCCGGGAACAAAAATGGAGAGATGCTATGGCGCAGGGATGATACATGAGCGTCATCGCCATCGCTATGAATTTAACAATAAGTATCGCAAAGACCTGACCGAGGCCGGGCTTGTCATCAGCGGTACGTCGCCGGATGACAGTCTGGTCGAAACGGTAGAGCTGTGCGGGCATCCTTTTTTTGTAGGCGTACAGTTTCATCCGGAATTTAAAAGCCGTCCCAATCAGCCGCATCCGTTGTTTAAAGGATTTATTGCGGCTGCATTAGAGCAGGCAGGGAGCTGCAGCTGCGACTTATGAGCAGAATACTCTATATAGCAGGAGGGAATATGGTTATGGCTATTCATGAAGAGTGCGGCGTATTCGGAGTGATGGGCACAAAAAAGGTAAATGCTGCAGGCATTGTTTATTATGGTCTGTATGCCCTGCAGCACAGAGGACAGGAGAGCTGTGGAATTGTTGTAAATGCTGACGGCGTATTTTCTTCCTATAAAGATCTTGGGCTTGTCAGTGAGGTATTTTCTAAAGATACGTTAACTCATTTTCCGATGGGGAATATGGCGGTGGGACATGTAAGATATGGAACAACCGGAGGAAACACGAGAAATAACTGTCAGCCTATTGAAATTAACCACCAGAAGGGAAAGATGGCACTGGCGCATAACGGAAATCTTACCAATTCATTGGAACTTCGCGATAAGCTGGAATTATCGGGAGCAATTTTCCATACAACCAGTGATACGGAAACCATCGCTTATGTGATTACAAGAGAAAGGCTTGTGACGCCAAGTATTGAGGAAGCAGTCAGCAATACCATGAATTTACTGGAGGGTGCGTATTCGTTGGTGTTGATTTCTTCTACAAAGATGATTGCGGCAAGAGATCCATATGGGTTTCGGCCGCTTTGCTATGGAAAGACGGCGGACGGGGCATATGTGGCTGCATCCGAAAGCTGTGCATTGTCAGCGGTAGGAGCAGAATTTATCCGTGATGTGCTGCCGGGAGAGATTCTGGTGTTTACAAAAAACGGTGTGGAATCAAGGAGAGAACACTGTGAAAAACAGAGGCAAAGAACCTGCATTTTTGAATACATCTATTTTGCAAGACCGGATTCCGTTATAGATGGAATATCCGTACATGAATCTCGTATAAAAGCCGGAGAATTACTGGCAGAGAGTTATCCCAAATGCGCGGATATTGTGATTGGCGTTCCCGACAGCGGACTGGATGCCGCATTGGGGTATGCGCGAAAATCCGGAATCCCTTATGGGATTGGGTTGATAAAAAACAAATATATTGGAAGGACATTCATTTCTCCGGAACAAAATGAACGTATGGACAAGGTTAGAATTAAGCTGAGTCCTGTTAAGAAGATAATTGATGGAAAAAGAGTTGTACTGATAGATGATTCTATTGTAAGAGGGACGACCAGCAAACGCATTGTAAAGCTTTTGCGTGATGCCGGAGCGAAAGAGATCCATATGAGAATTTCAGCGCCGCCATTTTTATATCCCTGTTATTATGGAACGGATATTGATTCGGAAGAAAACCTGATTGCATGCCATCATAGCGTGGACGAGATTGCATGGATGATTGGAGTAGACTCTTTGGGATATTTACCCATAGAGAAGCTGAATAAACTGATAGACAGTGAGGATTATTGTGCTGCTTGCTTTCAGGGAAAATACCCCACGAAAGTCCCGGCAGATTTGCGTAAGGATCGTTTTGAAAGAAAATTGTCTGAAGGGGTTTGAGATAAAGAGGTGCTGACGGCCTTGCAGCCTATGGGCTGGGTAGGGCGTTGCTTAAATGATACCCCTACCCTTTCCCCATACACTGTAATTTTATATATTATCCCTTTTATTTATCAAATACATCCTTGCTTCATATGGGCGCAAAATGTCATTCCAATCCGTATCCTGGTAATTGGCAATCAGCAGTTTAGCAGAGTCTTCAGGTTTTTCCAGGGGATTATTAACCGTTTTGCCATAGAAATTACAGATTACCAAAAGCTGGGAATCGCTGTCCTCTCTGGAATAGGCAAACACGGACTCGTCCTCATCGCACAGCATGTGAAATTCCCCATCTACAAAGACAGGATATTGCTTCCGAAGGCGGATCAACTGCCGGTAACAGTTGAAAATGGAGTTTTCATCCGTAATTTGGCTTGCCGCATTGATCTCCTTATAGTTAGGATTTACTTTGATCCAGGGGTTTCCGGTGGTAAATCCGGCGTTTTCCCCGTTATTCCACTGCATGGGTGTTCTGGCGTTATCACGGCTTTTCCCATAAATAGAATCCATGACGTCTTCTTTTTGGTATCCTTTTTCCAGCCGTTCCCGATATAGATTGAGGGTTTCTATATCCCTGTATTCTTCCATATCATATCGGACATTGGTCATTCCCAGTTCTTCCCCCTGATAAATATAAGGCGTACCCTGCATTCCATGTAAAAGGATGGCCAGCATTTTCGCGGATTCTACCCGATATTTTCCATCGTCCCCCCAGCGGGATACAATTCTGGGCAGGTCATGATTATTCCAGAAAAGGCTGTTCCACCCCTTTCCGTACAGATGTGTCTGCCAACGTCCAAATACTTCTTTCAGCTTTAAAAAGGGAAGAGGGGCAAGATCCCATTTTTCTTTGCCCGGAATCTGATCCAGGCAAATATGCTCAAATTGAAACACCATGGACAACTCGCTGTTGTCGGGATTGCTGTAAAGTTTTGCAAGTTCCGTGTTCGCTCCCCAGGCTTCTCCTACAGTGACCAGGTCTGCTTTCTGAAAGGTTTCCCTGCTCAGTTCCCTTAGGAATTCATGGAGCCTGGGGCCATTATTTGTAATCTGCTTATCCGGCTCCTTGGCAATCTGGTCGATCACGTCCAGGCGGAAGCCGCCTACACCTTTTCCGATCCACCAGTTGATCATGTCATAAATTTCCCGGCGCAGCTTTGGGTTTTCCCAGTTCAGATCTGGCTGTTTTACGGAAAACTGGTGAAAATAAAATTGCCCTACTTCCGGTACCCATTCCCAGGCCGGCCCGCCGAATGCCGCCCTCATGTCATTGGGAAATGTTTCTTCTGTACCGTCCCTCCAGACATAGTAATCGTGATAGGGATTTTCCCTGCTTTTTTTCGCTTCCAGGAACCAGGGATGTTCGTCCGAAGAATGGTTTAATACCAAGTCCATTATAATTCGAATATGGTGTTTTTCCGCTTCCGCGATTAACTCCTCCATATCCTGCAACGTACCGAACATGGGGTCAATGTCCTGGTAGTCGGAGATATCATAACCATTATCGTCCTGGGGCGACTTGCATACAGGGGAAAGCCATATGGCATCAATCCCTAATTTTTCCAAGTAATCCAATTTTGAAATAATGCCCTGTAAATCACCTATGCCGTCTCCGTTGCTGTCCGCAAAGCTGCGGGGGTAAATCTGATAGATAACGGCGTTTTTCCACCACTTATTATAATTTGTCCTGTTTCCGTCCGACATCGTATTAATCTCCCTTCTGCTGTTAATATAGCAATCCGTCCTTATACTGTTTGTGACGGAGATTGCAAGAATACTATCGGTATAGATTATGGACCGATATACCCGATATGATAATTATTCTATCTATACCGCACTTTGCCGTCAAGCTTATGTACATTTTAGAGAAGATGTAGTATTCTTTCAATATGGTAAATGCTATAAATCATGGGAAATCACCAAAAAGGAATCAAATTCACCATGAAGAAAACAGAAAGGGAACGTAAAGACAAATGAAATGGAGAAAAACGGAGATTGCAATTTTGGGATTGTTGGGTGTTGCGGGGATCGTGGCCGCCATAGCGTTGTTTCGTATTCTGGGGGAATACAAGGGAGGCAGCGATACCTATGATTTTCTGCAGGCATATGCGTTCCTGCCGGAGGAGCCGGATATCCTTCCTCAGGGCGGGCAGAATGCCACAGGAGGCCAACCGGGTAACACCGGGGACGGAAAAACAGACTCGGATACGAAAGTGTCCGGCGTGCCGGGGCAGGTATATTACGGCAGCAGTCCTCAGGTAGATTTTGATTCTCTTAGGAAATTGAACAGTGATGTGGTGGGTTGGATATACGGCCCCGGGACCGCTATTAATTATCCAATTGTACAGGGAGATGACAATCTGTTTTATCTCACCCACATGTTCGACGGGAAAGAAAATAAATGTGGCAGTATTTTTATGGACAGCCTGAATGAATCGGACTTTTCCAGTACAAACAGCATTATTCATGGGCATCATATGCGGAACGGAAGTATGTTTGCCAGCCTGACAGGATATGCGGATCAGTCCTATTATGACACGCATCCCGTCCTGTGGCTGGCGACTCCTGAGAAAAGCTACAAAGTAGAACTCTTTGCAGGTTTTGTCACAGAGGCGGACAGTGACGCATGGCAGATCGAGTATGCCAGCAGGGAGGAATATCGCTCATGGTTGGACAAGATGATAGAGCGAAGTGCCTTTAAAAGTGATGTAATGCCCGGGGAGGAGGATCGTATTCTCACCCTTGCCACCTGCAGCTATGAGTACAGTGATGCCCGTTTTATGGTACTGGGAATCTTAAGAGAGGAAGAATAATCCTGGGTAATAATAACCTACTTACCTCATTGAATACAGATGGTCGAAATTGCTCTATATTCGTCTCTATATGCGTTATGTTTCGTTGACAAAGGACATTTTAGATTGCTATAATAAATTCAATTGTACATGGGGAAAGTGTATGGCGGAGCCGGCTTTTTAGCGGCTTCTTATGTTCATACATACATGGGACGGGGCAGCGTGCTCCGTGCCAGAAACAATGAGGAGGTATTTAGCATGAAGAGATGGACAAAGCGTACATCCATTTCCAGCAAAGCTATGGCAATTGCCTTGTGCGCGGCCATGTTGGCCGGCGGCATTCAGGACGGAAACCTGGCGTATGCTGCGGAGTTGGATGGCGTGACTTCCGGCTTGGAAAACGAAGGCGCAGCGGATGATGCAGATCCTGCAAGAACAAACGCTGCAGATGCGGACAACACAAATGCAGATGCAGCAAGTGCGGACGCTGTAAATGCAGATGTGGATAGTTTTGCAATGCAGACGGTTTCCCAGTCGGATGCGGATGTGCTTGCAGCGATATTTGCTGCTGCAAGGGAGGGGGATTACACCAGCTTTGTTACGGATGAGCTGGTGGCAAATCTGAATTTCGGAACGGATATTACTGCTTCCGCCTATGACGGAACCAAGGGGTTCTATGACCTTACATGGTCGGAGGCGCAGGGATGGGTTGACGGAGTGTATTATCCCAGGGAAAGGACGAAAACTCCGGGAACGTCTTATGTACAGGCGGGAAACGGCTGTCTGGCCATTACCAGCAGGGTGTGGACGGAGACCGAATCCACCGGCCAGGGAACCTATACTTATGAGGAAACTTCCAGCTTTGACATGGCCGTGGCAAACGCGGATTATCAAGTGCAGGTGACCTTGACGAACCCTACGGATACGGCGTATACCGCATACCTTGAGGCGGAGGATGTGACCAAGCTTTTTGACAAAGCAAGTGGGTTTGAAGTGGCTCCGGGGGCAACGGTCACAAAAGAATTCACTACAGTGGTAGTTGATGGTGAGCTGAGTTTAAAATTCCTTGCAGAAACCCAAACGGGGGGGGCACAAACCGTTTATGTTTCTAACGTTAAAATTACCAGGCTTGCCACCAATGCTGTGGGTCAGAAGCCTACTGTTTACCTGGCTTCCGATTCTACGGTACAGACCTATGAGGATTACTATGATCCTCAGACAGGATGGGGTGAGACCCTGGCCCTGTTCTTCGGCGGCGAAGTGCAGGAGCGGCCGGCAACGGACTGCGGATACAGCCAGGCAAGGGTTTATGAAGCAGATAATGTGATTGTAGAAAACCGCGCCATTGGAGGACGTTCTTCCAAGTCCTTTGTGGAGGAAGGCAAGCTGGAGGATCTGTTGGAGGATATCCGGCCGGGAGATTATCTGTTCGTACAATGGGGGCATAATGATGCCACTAAGGCAAGGCCTAACCGATATGTATCTCCCGCTGACTTCGGCCAGTGGATCCAGTATTACATAGACGGCGCAAGGCAGCGTGGGGCTATTCCCGTGCTGGTGACGCCGGTGGCAAGATACAGCTATTCTGATAAGGATCAATCCTTTGTGGGCAATTTCGAGGAATACGGAAATGTAATGCGGACTATGGGGCCTCAGCAGGGCGTTCCTGTGATCGACCTGACGGCTCGTTCCGTTGCATTGTGTAATTCCTTTGGTAAAGACGGCGCGAAATCCCTGTTTTTGATGGTGGAAGCAGGAGAGTATGCCGGCGCCTGGGCAGGCGGAGCCAATGACTCCACACATTTACAGTGGTATGGCGCTTACAAGTTTGCCCAGTGTGTGGCTCAGGGTATTCAGGACAACAGTGAGTTGAGTGACCTGGCCTCCAAAGTGGTAATGAAGATTCCTGATAATGTACCGGGTAAAGTTACCGGATTTAAGAGCGTGACAGTGGGTGCTTCCAGCGTTACCCTTGGGTGGGATGCGGTGGAAGGCGCCGAGTTATATTATATATACCGCAAGGCTTTGGCGGCGGGAGAGACTGCCGATAACGTGGACTTTTCCACGGCGGAGAAGTATTCCGTTTCTTCCAAAGCAGGTTACACCGACAGCGGTTGTGAGTCCGGCGTGACTTATGTATATGCCGTGCGTGGCTTTAACGAGAAAGGTTTGGGAGAGTTTTCCGATAAGGTGACGGTAAAGACCAAGGCGGCAGGGTATAAGTTTGACTTTAATTACGGAAATTCTCCTACATTGGCGGGTTGGACCGGCGTTGGCGAGAAACAGGCCTACGACGATACCAAGGGTTATGGTTTTACGGTTGCGCCCGGCAACGGACGTGACAGAGGTGAAGTCGCTGAAGTTCCCGATAGTACCGGTATTCTCGGGGAAATGGGAAGGGACTTCGTACTGGGCAACAGTGTATTTGAGGTGAAAGTACCAAACGGCGACTATGAAGTGACGTTATATGCCGCTGACCTGATCAAAGGCGGTTCTACCATAAAGTCCAACTTTACGGCGGAGGGCGCTTCCATAGGAACGGTGTCCGCTAAACAGTCCATTGGCAGCCTGACCGCAACTGTCCGGGTGACGGACGGGAAGCTGACCATCGGCAATGACGGGTATATGACGGGACTTACCGTGACCCAGGTTCTGGCGGCGCCTACGGGACTTACCGCGTTCGAGCCTGTGGTACAGGGAAGCAACTATACATTCCAGTTGAATTTTACAGGCGTGGATGAGGCAACTTCTTATAACGTCTACAGGAAGGGTACTACGGATAAGGACTTTGCACTGGTAAAGAGCTTTACCGTGCAGCAGGATAAGGACGACCAGCTTGGCTGCAGGGCACAGTCCGTGCGTCTGGGCGATACTTACCAGTATTATATGACTTGTATCACTCCCATTGGTGAGTCTGCTCCCAGTGAGATCTGTACCATTAAAGCGGTGCTGGAGGGCGTACCTGCGCCTGGGGCGCCTCAGAATGTGAGATGTACGGATCCTGCGGAAGGTGTAACGGATCTGCAGAGGTCTGTTACCATTGAGTGGGATTCCGTGGGTCCTGTTACAGGCACTAATGACGGAAAGACTTATAACGTGATCCTTTACAATGTGTACCGCTCGGACAAGGCGGAAGGTGAAAAAGGATTTAAAGAGTTCGTGAAGGTGGGTACTTCTGAAACAACCAGCTTTACGGATGATACAGTGGCTACGAATATTCCTTACTATTATAAGGTGACGGCAGTCAATGCCGGTGGAGAGGGAGAGAAATCCGAGGTTTGTAAGACTCCCGTAACCGGCAGCTTTGTCACTGGCGGGAGAGAGAATTACAGTGACAGAGCGTTGGTAGCAATTAATCTGTCGGGCGGCAAAGGGGCCCAGACCCTGGTATCCGCGACAGGCCCTGACGGACAGGAATTGACAAGCGGCGTGTACCTGAGCTGGAGAGCTTTTGAATCCGACATGAACGGCAAGGATCTCAATACTACCTTTGACGTGTACTGTAACGGTTCTCCTATTGCCACCGGTGTGAAAGTAACCAATATGGTATACCAGGGTGGCACTGCAAACGACGTATTTAAGGTAGTGGGCAGCAACGACGGCGCCATCGGCGTTCAGAGTGTGGATACCAAGTGCTGGTCCAACCAGTATCTGGATCTGCGTCTCTTCTGTCCGGCAAACGAGACAATGCCGGATGGCACTACCTGCGATTTCAGTGCGAACGATATGTCCGTGGGTGATCTGGACGGGGACGGCGTTTTAGAACTGATTGTTAAATGGTATCCCTCCAATGCCCAGGATAATTCCAGGGGCGGATATACCGGAAATACTTATCTGGACGGCTATGACATCAACTGGGCTACAGGGGAAGTGAGCCTGTTATGGAGAATCAATTTGGGCGTAAACATCCGTTCCGGCGCTCATTACACCCAGTTCCAGGTATGGGATTACGATGGGGACGGAAAGGCTGAGATCGCCGTGAAGACCGGTGACGGCACCACTTCCTACAAGAGCACGGACGGTACGGCAGCCGGCCTTGTGAGGGCAGACAGCGACAAATATGAAGGTTATGTAGGTGCGGCGGATGATACGGTACTGACCATTTCCGTGAACCATGGTACACAGAATTGTGATTACCGGGCAACCAGCGGTTATATCCCCATTGCTGAGGGACACGAATTCTTCTCCATTTTCAATGGTGAGGACGGCACCAAAGCAGCTGATGATGTGCCTTATGAGCCTTTTGGCGGTAATGCCACCGCATGGGGGGATTCTTCCGACGGGTACAGGAACCGTATCGACAGATTCCTTTCCGCTACGGCTTACCTGGACGGTGAGACACCCTTCGCGGTATTCTGCCGAGGCTATTATACCAGGACATGCCTGACCGCATATTATATGAAAGACACGGACAACGACGGTGTGGGCGATACCATTGATATTTACTGGAAGTTCGACACCAAGGAGGCAGGTTCCCAGTACGAAGCACAGGGTAACCATGGCCTGAGCGTCAATGATGTGGACAATGACGGCATGGATGAGATCCTTTACGGTTCTTTGGCCATTGACCACGACGGAAGCGTGAAATGGTGTACCTTCCAGCAGCATGGTGATGCCATGCATGTTTCCGACTGGATTCCCTGGAATCCCGGACTGGAAGTAATGCAGGTACACGAAGACATGAAAGAATGGGATGTGGAGATCCATGACGCGGAGACCGGAGAAGTCCTGATGGGTTACCAGACCGGAAGAGATACCGGGCGTGGCGTGGCAGCGGACATCGATCCTACTTCCGTAGGTGCGGAGTGGTGGTCAATCGCAGGCCCGAACTGGAAACCGGAAGGCGGCGAGGACGAACCTTCATGGGATTCTACCAGGGGCGTAGTATTTTCTGCATCTTCCAAGGGTAAGGATAACCTGATTGCACTTTCCACCAGCACTCCTGCGTCCAACTTCTCGATTTTCTGGGACGGGGATCTGCTGAGCGAAGTACTGGACCATAAATTTGATTCCGGGCCTTATATGCCTGTAGGTGTGGTTATCTCCAAGTGGGACTATGAGAACAGCAAACAGGAGACAATGCTGTATTCCGAGGAGATATGGTCCAACAACGGTACCAAAGGTAATGTAGGACTGGCAGCGGATATTCTGGGTGACTGGCGTGAGGAAATTATCACCAGGACTTCCGGAGATTCCAATGTAGTGCGTGTGTATACTACCACGATCCAGACAGATTATGTGGTGCCTTGCTTGCTGGAGAATCTGGCATACAGGGAAGGCGTTGCATGGCAGAACGTAGGTTATAACCAACCCGCAAACTTAAGCTATCTGCTTTCCGAGGGACTTGTGACTGCACAGCTTTCCGAAGGAGTGGTGAACGCAGAGGATGCGGAGATCAACTTTACAAAGGCTAACGACGGTGTGTACGGCCATGAAATCACAGGTTATGAGATTTACCGCAAGACCGGTGACGGCAGTTACGAAAAGATTGCCACGCTGGGATTGGACGACCTGGTGGAGAGCACTGGCGGTACTGGCGGCAGCGGCGGAAACACTAATCCTGAAGAACCGGAGATTATCGGATGGGAAGATGGTAATGTAGTCGGAAGATATGATTTTGGTAATAGGGCAGCGAATAATGCAGACAGTTTTACTGTCATTGCAAATCAGGAATATAGCAGTAGTACAGGATATGGTTTTGTTGCTGTAGATGGTATTAATGCCGGAACAGGTGTAAATCAGGCCTTAGATCTTACAGATGGTGTAGATGCTGATTTATTTACGGTGTGCGGTGATATGGCATGGAGACTTGGTGAGTTGACCTTTAAAGTAGACTTACCTGCTGGAACTTATCGTGTAGATGTATATTCCGGAGCAGCTAAAAATAATAATGCTTATAACAATAACCATGTTTGGGTGAATGGAGAAGATTTAGGTCAGGTAACTAAAACCAATACCGTACCAGGACTTCACAAGACGGTAGAAGTGACATTGACAGAAGCTGGCCAGGTTGAAATATCGGCTAAAAATGATGAAACTTCAAGGGCAATGTTGAATGCATTGGTTATCACTGAAAGAGTACCTATTTACAGTGAATCGGAAAAACCCGGTGATGGGACTGTTGAAATCAAGAAGGAAGTGATTTTTGAGGAAGACTTTGAAGGAACCAGTCATTCCTTTAAACTGGTTGCAGATGGAAACAGTGCTTGGGAGTACTGGGAGAAAGACACTTCCACAGTGAATACTAATGCAAGTGACCATGTTTACGGCGTTGGTTCTGGTGGAAAAGATACGGGAACTCAGCTTACAACTCCATTGGGAATTAATGAAAATGTGACGGTTGCCTTTGACCTTAAAATGGATGCATGTGCTGGAGGGAAGAGTTCCAGTTACGCATTACTTGGGGGAAAATGCACAACCAACTGGATTTCAGGGGATCAGCAAATTCTCACCATAGTAGGTTCATCCACAGCCAACGGCTATTGGAATACCATTACAGTCAACGGCCAGGATATTACTGCAGCAGCAAATGTGAATAATGGAACGGCAAACGGGGAATCTTCAGGAAAAGGCGGTCTAAACAGAGATACTACAGGATGGCTGAGAGTGGTTGCTGAGCTTGACTTTTCCGCCCAGACCATAGGACTTACCATGACCCGGATCAGTGACGGCAGCCAAGTGTATTCCGGAGATGTCAACTTTGTGAATAATGTTACGTCACTTGAGTACATTTTTATGGCAGGTGCAAAGAGCTATGGCGGTGTATTTACCGACAACATTGAGATCTACACGGAAAAGGAAGTTCAGGTGCCTCCTACAGGTGGCGGCAATGAGCCTGGTGTGACCACATATGTATATAAAGATACGGGACTGGCTCCGGTGACGGCATACTCTTATAAGGTAGCGGCCATTGTGGACGGCAAGACTTCCTTTATGTCCAGGCCTTTGGATATTGAAACGGCGGATAAGCTTAGTGAAGTGCCTGCTATGGATCCTGTAACGCTCTATGTGGGGACACCGATTGAAAAGGGTGAGACAGTAGCCAGCCTACTGCCCCAGACCATTGAGGTTACCACAGAGGCCGGAGAGAAAAAGGACTATCAGATCACTTGGAATACGGGTACGCTGGATATTATGAAAGAGGGCGAATATGATGTGACCGGCAGAATCAAAGGTTGGCCGGATCCCATTCCCCTGCATGTAACGGTAGCGCCCAACGCAGTAAAAGGGTATGTTCCTTTTGAAGATATGAGGTCTGTGATAGGATTCCCGGCTGAATTACCTACAGAAGTTGTGATTGAGTGGCTGAATACCACTACGACGAAAAAGAAAGTTACATGGGATACCTCTACTCTGGATACAGACACTTTGGGTACATACACAGTGGAAGGTACGGTAGAGGGTACATCAGACAAGGTGACCATTAAGGTATTGGTTACGGAGAACTATATTGCCAGTGTTCCTACGGCCTCCGGGGAAGTGATTTACCTCTCCGACAATGTGAGTGCACAGCTTCCCACGACTATCCTGGCTAACTATGCCCAGGGAGATCCCAAGGAGGTTGCGGTGAAATGGAATGCGGACAGTGTCAGTGCTATTGACACCAGTGCAATCGGCACCTATACCATCACCGGAACGGTGGAAGGGTTCGACGAAGAAGTGACTGCGGAAATTAAGGTCACATACAGGTCTGTCTACAAATTCGATTTCGGCATTAACAAGAAAGATGAGACAGAGGGTTGGACCGGCTTTACTGTAAACGTGAAGGCAGGCAAGAAAACAGCGGCAGAACTGGGAATAGACTACAATGCTGAGAAAGGTTATGGTTTCTTAGACGGAACTGCTGTAGTGGAAGGACGTTGGGAAGAATATACAATGGCAGGTATACTGCCCAAAACGGTTTATAATGATTTCATGATCCCTGATGGACATATTTTCGCGGTGGATCTGCCCAACGGAAAGTATGAGGTAGAGGTTGTCAGCGGTTCCAGTAGTAAGAGTGACGTTAAGTCAGTTGTGGAAGGAGTTACTGCGAATGTAGGTAATACGGCAGGAACATACGCAACAAAAACGGTACAGGTAGAATTAAAAGACGGCCAGATGACATTCGAATTCCCGAATACAACCGTTCATTATTGCAGACTGCCTGCTATCATAATACGTTTGATCGAAGCGGATAAGACGGCTCTGAAGGCGGCTATAGACAGTGCGGACGTGCTGGCTGACAGTGAGTTGCTTTATACAGAGGACAGCTGGGCAGCGTTCCAGACAGCATTGAACAATGCAAAGGCTGTTTATGATAACGTATATCCCAGCGGCGAAGAGGTAGAGGCTGCCACCAAGGCATTGACAGAAGCACAGGCAGCGCTGAAAGTAGATCCAAATGCGGCTGATAAGTTAAGCAAGGATGCTTTGAAGAAAGCCATTGCGGCGGCTAAAGCCCTGGAACCTGATAAAGCGCTTTATACGGAAGAATCCTGGGCATTGCTGGTTGAGAAGCTGGAAGCGGCACAGGCAGTGTTGGATAAGGCAGATGCAACCAACCAGGAAAGAGACGAGGCCAGAGCAGCATTGCAAGCAGCGCAGGCAGCTCTTGAGAAGAAAGCGACTGGCGAAGTTGTGACAGGTGTGGTTAAGCCCGATGATATCAGGCTCAACACAGGAATGAGCATAGAAGAAATTCTTGCGAAACTGCCTGCAACAATTGATGTAACCTACGCGGACGGTACTACAGGTAAAGCTGCGGCTACATGGGATGTAAGTAAGGTACAGCCTGACCAGGCCGGTGTGTATGATATTATTCTCACCGTGGACGGCTGGAGTGAGCCGATTGTGTGCAAATTGATCCTGACGAAAAAGGTTACCATGGACGTGGAGGCATCTGCAAATGTACCCAGCATCCATGTTCCTGAACTCACTGACGAACAGATTCGGGCAATCCTGAGTGAGGAAGATCTGCAGAAACTGATAGCCGGTGCGGATATCAGGCTGGCTTTAGCGGCAAGCAGCGTGGAGGATGCGGCAATCAGCAGTTCTGTTCTGACACTGCTGAACGAGAAGCTGAGCCAAAACGGATTAACCGTAGTGACGAAGCTGGATATTGAACTTTTGAAGTACATTAATGACGAAGCTCCTGAACCCATCACAGAGGCCAGAACGGAGATTCCCATGATCATTACGATTCCGGAGGAATACCGGACGGCTGAGGCAGGTTATGAGAGAGAGTTCTATATGGTAAGGACTCATGTGACGCGGGATGGTAACGGAAATGAAACTGTGCTGGTAGATGTTTTGAAGGATCAAGATAACGACAGCACCACGATTACCATTGCAACGGATAAATTCTCCATATATGCGCTGTCCTATAAGGATGTACTTGTGGAAACAGATGAATCGGACGATGACCAGGGCGGACAGTCCGTACTGGGTTCATCTTCCAAGACCGGCGATCAGATGAACGCCTGGATATGGATCATCCTGTTGGCAGTTTGTGTGGCAGGTGTTGCGGCGGTTTTCGGAGTAAAGTTCTACCGGAATAAGAAGCAGAAATAATTTTTATGAAACAACAGTAGTATAAGAAATGTCCCCGGAACGGCCATTTGGCTCTCCGGGGACATTTGTATGTTAAGAAATATTGCCCATAATAAATGAAGAGTTTTCCCGGATACTTTTCACAATTTGTTGATATATAAAGGGCAATGGCATATAATATAGTATAGAAAAAAACCGGGACAAGGTGAAAGAAAATTTATTGGCAGCCATAAAGGGGTAAGAAGGAACTACGATGTACCAATTTGAAAAGATAAATAAGAAACTACTGGGCGCCCAGGTAGAAGAAGAATTATTAAATTATATTCTGCATGAGCCGATTGAAATTGGAGAAAAAATTCCAAATGAATTTGAGTTGGCGGAAAAGTTCGGAGTGGGCCGCAGCACTGTCAGAGAGGCGGTAAAGGCCCTGATGAGCAAGGGAATATTGGAAGTACGCAGGGGCGCTGGTACTTATGTGGTAAGCACCAGTACTTTGGAGGACGATCCCCTGGGCCTTGCCAAGCTTGGGGACAAGTATAAGCTGGCATTAGAGTTGTTGGATGTGCGGATGATGCTTGAGCCGGAAATTGCGGCTATGGCCTGTGAGCACATTACCCCGGAGGAAAAGGTACAGCTGAAACAGCTTTGTGATGAAGTGGAGGAACTTTACCTTAGCGGAAAGAACCACGCTAAAAAGGATGTGGAGTTTCACACCTGCATAGCCAGATGCAGCAGGAACAGGGTTGTTGAGGTACTGATTCCCATAATAAATACCGCTGTCCTTACCTTTGTCAACCTGACCCAGCGCCAATTGATGAAGGAAACGTTGGAAACTCACCGTGCTATTACGAATGCTATCATAAAGGAGGATTCTGTAGGCGCAAAATGCGCTATGAATATGCATCTCACATATAACAGGCAGCGAATTATGCAAATATACGAAGAGCACCTGGAGGAGGAAAAGAGGAACAAGACATCCGAAAAGGATAATACATCGGATGAAAAGGGGACAGCATAAGAGAAAGGGAACAATAAAAATACCAGTTAGGATAAAATGACCAAAAAAGGCAGGCTTGCATATGCAAAACTGCCCTCTTTTTTGTCTAAAAGAGAGAAATACGGCAATTAAACATCAGATGTATTGACTAAATATACCAATTATTATAAGATTATTATAATAAACATAAGACGTCTGATGTATATATTGCAACGTAACTGTCTATAGCAGAAAATGGTAAGGGAAAAATCCCGAAAACAGAGAATGCTAAAAACAAACTGACCCGAAACAAATAAGCCGGAAGCAGCTGTATCTGAAACAGGTAACACAGGGATTAAGGCCCAAAACCCAAAAGTAAAAGACATGGCCATACCATGACACAGGAGTAAGGCATGTGATGAAAAATCAGATACAGGCAGATGGCGGAAAGAGTTGAAGGGAATCAAAAAGGAGGTAACACATATGTCGGCTGAAGCA
The DNA here is from genome assembly GCA_947643615.1 of uncultured Lachnospiraceae bacterium. Lineage (GTDB taxonomy): Bacteria > Bacillota > Clostridia > Lachnospirales > Lachnospiraceae > Acetatifactor. The sequence continues at coordinate 63,868 of CANRWO010000002.1, read as the reverse complement.
GCTACATTGGATCCTACCAGGCTGGTGATTGCAGCGGTGTTGGGATTGGTCATTTTATTGGTTTTGATTATTAAGTTTAAGATTCATGCCATGGTTTCCATACTCTTAGGAGCTTTGTCTATCGGCTTAATCGCCGGAATGCCCTTTGATAATATTATTGCGGCAGTAAATGACGGAATTGGGAATACATTAAAAGGCATTGCCCTTTTGGTGGGGTTAGGCTCCATGTTTGGCGCTATCCTGGAAGCTTCCGGGGGCGCCCAATCCATAGCGGTGACATTGGTAAATAAGTTCGGTGATAAAAGAGCGGCATGGGCACTTGGCATTACCGGCCTGGTTATCGCAATGCCGGTGTTCTTTGATGCAGGCCTGATCATACTCATACCTCTTGCCTTTTCCCTGGCAAAGAGAACTAAGCGTTCTTCCCTGTTTTATGCCATTCCTTTACTGGCAGGACTAGCTGTAGGACATGCGTTTATTCCCCCTACCCCTGGCCCGGTGCTGGTGGCCACCATGCTGAATGTAGAGTTGGGTTGGGTCATTTTGGTAGGTATTTTCTGCGGTATCTGTTCCATGATAGTAGCAGGGCCCATCTGGGGCGCTTATTGTGGGAAAAAGTATAATGTCCCGGTCCCTGACCATGTGGCAAACCAGGAAGACTTTGACGAATCTAAGTTGCCAGGCTTTGGCCTGATTGTAAGCATTATCCTGATACCCCTTGTGCTCATTGTGTTGGATTCCATTGCCGGCGTGATACCCGCCCTGGCCCCGGTTCAGCCAATATTTGGGTTCCTGGGAGAACCTTTTGTGGCTCTGTTGATCGCTACCATCGTGGCTATGTTTGCTTTAGGGACCAGGCATGGATATTCTCTTCCTGAGCTGGAAAAGATTATGACAAAGTCGCTGGAGCCTACAGGACTTATCTTATTGGTAACTGCCTGCGGCGGCGTGCTCCGTTACATGCTTCAGTACTCCGGGTTGGGCGATGTAATCGGCAACGCGGTTTCGTCGGCAAATCTTCCTCTGGTTCTGGTGGCCTTTATAGTAGCCGCATTGGTAAGAATCTGTGTGGGTTCCGCAACGGTAGCAATGACCATGGCAGCAGGTATCGTTGCCGCAATGCCCGGTATTGCTGATCTGTCCCCTCTATATCTGGCATGTGTTACCGCAGCCGTGGCAGGCGGCGCCACAGTCTGCTCCCACTTTAATGATTCCGGTTTCTGGCTGGTAAAATCGCTAGTGGGATTGGATGAGAAAACGAACCTGAAGACTTGGACGATCATGGAAACGCTGGTGGGCGGAACAGGATTTTTAGTAGCATTGGTAATATCTTTCTTTGCGTAACAATGTGAAAAAGGCTGGCAGGGAAATCTTTTCTCATATAAGAATGTTTGTACTAGTTCAGTAGGAATAGTTTATTTGGCAAATGTTTGACGGAAAGGTATGGAGAATTGACATGAGCAAAACGGTATTGAAAAGTCAGGAAATGCGGAAGCTGGCGCCGGAATTGGATCCCCTCAGGATTGGTACGGGATGGAAACCGGAGGATTTGGAGAAACCTCAAATTTTGATTGAAAGTACTTTTGGTGACAGCCATCCGGGTAGCGGACACCTGGATCTGTTGGTAGAAGAAGTGCGTAAGGGAATCGAGCAGGCCGGAGGACGGGGCGCCCGTTACTTCTGTACGGATATCTGTGACGGGGAAAGCCAGGGAACGGACGGCATTAATTTTAGCCTTGTGAGCCGTGAGATGATAACCAATGTGATTGAGATACACGCAAGCGCCACCCCCTTTGACGCCGGAGTATTTCTGGCAAGCTGTGACAAGGGAATGCCGGCTAACCTGATGGGATTGGCCAGGGTAGATATCCCTGCAGTGGTAGTCCCCGGCGGAACCATGAATGCAGGGCCGGAAATGCTCACTCTGGAGCAATTGGGTATGTACAGCGCGAAATTCCAGAGGGGAGAAATTGATGAAGAAAAATTGAATTGGGCCAAATGTAATGCTTGCCCAAGCTGCGGAGCCTGCTCCTTTATCGGTACGGCATCCACAATGCAGATTATGGCGGAGGCGCTGGGACTGGCCCTTCCCGGCAGTGCATTGATGCCCGCCACCAGTCCCGACCTGCTGGCATACGCGAGACAGGCAGGGGAGAGGGCAGTACAAATGGCAACTGAACCCAATATGCGGCCCAGTGAAATCGTTACGGAAGAAAGCTTTGAAAATGCGATACTGGTTCATGCGGCTATTTCGGGGAGCACGAACTGCCTGTTGCATATACCTGCCCTTGCCCATGAATTCGGCATTGAAGTTACGGGGGATACGTTTGACCGGCTGCACAGGAACGCCCGATATCTGCTGAATATCCGGCCGGCAGGAAAATGGCCTGCGGAGTGCTTCTATTATGCCGGCGGGGTACCTGCTATTATGGAAGAGATTAAGGACCATCTGCACCTGGATGTGATGACGGTTACAGGAAAGACTCTGGGAAAAAATCTGCAGGAATTAAAGAAGAACCGCTTTTATGAGCGATGTGAAAAGTGGCTGGAGGAGTTCAACAAGCGTTATAATGTGAAACTCACCAGAACAGACATTATCCGCCCTTATGGGGATCCCATCGGAACGGACGGAAGCATTGCGATCCTGAAAGGAAATCTGGCGCCGGAGGGAGCCGTGATTAAGCATACGGCCTGTCCTAAGGAAATGTTTAAGGCTGTTCTGCGGGCAAAACCCTTTGACAGTGAGGAAGAATGCCTGGAAGCGGTTTTGAAGCACAAGGTAGAGAAGGGCGACGCCGTATTCATCCGCTATGAGGGTCCCAAGGCCAGCGGTATGCCGGAAATGTTCTATACATCCGAGGCGATCAGCAGCGACAAGGAGCTGGGGAAGAGCATCGCCCTGATCACGGATGGCAGATTTTCCGGGGCATCCACAGGTCCGGTAATTGGGCATTGCAGTCCGGAAGCCGCGGACGGCGGACCCATCGCGTTGGTAGAAGAGGGTGACTTGATCGAGATCGACGTGATGGAGAGAAAGCTGAATATCATCGGTGTCAATGGAGAGAAAAAGACACCGGAGGAAATGGAAGAAATATTGGCAAAACGCCGTGATAACTGGGAACCCAGGCCCCATAAATATCAAAAAGGCGTTTTGAGGCTGTTCAGCGAGCATGCCGCCAGTCCCATGAAGGGCGCATATTTGGAGTATTGACCTGACACCTCACTGCAGAGGTATCTATTTGAGGTTTCAGTTTACACGTCAGCCGTACCCAGAAATTTATGCTTGCATAAGAAGTTATCTGGGTACGAACGGACGAACGGCGCATGTGAACTGTAACTATTTGAGAAGGAACCAGAATACAGATCCCATATTTGGGATAGATTTCTGGGAGTTGATTTGTTATAATGAAACTGTTCAGAGCCGGAAACATGCAGTGTTTTATAAATTGGCCCTGAGCAGTTTCTGTTTTTGAAAAAGGAAAACAAGTCAGCAAAGCGGGGATAAGCATTCAGAAATATGGTAAATAAAGTAGATGGTAATAACTATTATGTCTATACAAAACAGAAAAAAATAGACATCCCGGATACAGGTGAAAAATTTAACCTGGACTATAAACAGGGTGAAACCTCCTCTGAGGCAAAGAACAAAGACGAAATATCCGAAGAGCAAAAGCAACAGACTGCAGAGCGCCTCGGGGTTCGTCTGGAGCTTTCCAATAACGGACGGAATGCGGATGCAGAGAGGCGGAAGCAGGAGGAAACCTCTAAAACGCAGAGCGCTCCCGCACAGATGCCTTTGCTTGAAACGATTCGGACATATATTGTATCAGCCATAACGGCGATCCGGGAATTTTTCCACAATATCTGGAATGATGAGCCTCAGCAAGGTACAGTCCAGGATGTCTTAGAAGAAACAGTTCAGGACGGGTTATTAGATGCCTCACAGGAAGCAGTGACGGATGAGTTCCGGGAAAGCATCAAGGAGGCAGGCCAGGAGATACCCCGGCAAGCGGTAAATGGATTGGAAGAAATCATAGATGCTTCCGACGAGAGGTCCGTCCTTGCCATGGATGAGGAACGCCGTAACCGGGAGATACAGCAATCCCTGCGCAACGGAGATATGGAGCAAGTTATCAGTCTATTGACAGAAAACGGCAAGAGGACAGTTGCAAAAAATTCCACACTTTTGACCAGCTATGATAAAAACGGCAGGGTGGTGGAACCCAACGCTTCTGACAGACAGAGAGCTCTGTACGGAGACAAGAATACTTTGAAATTATGAAATGGTGCTGAAGCATTCCCCCCGCTGTATGCAGCGGGGGATTTCATTACCGGTAAATAGATGTAATGAAATCGGAAAGAGATAAACATGCAGAATATTTTGCTATTGGAAGATGATGAAACCCTGAACCGGGGAATTACGCTGACCCTGGAAAAAGCAGGCTATAAGATAACCTCTGCGTACACACTGAATCAAGCGGAAGAATATTTCCTGCAGCTTGATTTCGCCCTGGTGATCAGTGACATTACCCTGCCTGACGGGACAGGACTTGATTTCGGCAAAAAGGTCCGGGAATCAGGTAATACCTATTTGATTTATCTGACTGCCCTGGATACGGAAGCGGACATTGTGAACGGATACGATACGGGAGCGGACGATTATATTACAAAACCCTTTTCTCTGATGGTATTGGTTTCGAAAGTAAACGCCTTAATGAGACGGCTGGAAAGTTCCGGGGAAGGCGCCGGACCGGGATTCAGAAATATCTTGATTTCCGGCAATCTGCAGATACACTGTCAGGAAATGAAAGTCTTTAAAGACGGCAGGGAACTGTCCCTGGGTAAAAAGGAGCTGCAGCTTCTTGTATATTTGTGGGAAAACGCAGGGCAGATTCTGTCCAAAGAGAATATCCTGGAACATATTTGGGATGTGGATGGGCAGTTTGTGGATGATAATACGGTCACCGTAAATATCAGCAGATTAAAAAATAAGCTGGAGACAGACGAAATTGCCAATGTCAGGGGATTAGGATATATATGGACGGGAAGCGTTACAAGAAAATAAAAGGATATCTGGGAATTTATATTGCATTTTCTCTTGTGTTTACGGCAGTGCTGTTTGTACAGGCAAACTACCAACGGACTGTGGAACAACGGAGAATGCTCACGCTTCTGGCGGAACACCCGGAACTGGAAGGAGAGATTGCAGCTCTCTGGGACGGCCAAAATGATAACTATACAGGGAAAACAACGGATTTGCAGATTACAGAAGGGATCACCGGCACATACTACGGAGAAGAGGAAAAGCCGGGCCAGGAGCGTGGGGCAGAGAGACTTGAACTGGCAAGGGAAATCATGGAGGACAAATACGGACATAATGTGCAGTGCATTTTTCCGCAAAAGCCTTTTTTCCTATTCTGGACAGCAGGAATGCTCTCCGGTGCGATTCTGGCTGTTTTGTTGGGATGCCTGGAAATGCACGGAAGGAAGAAATATTACGGGTCTGATGAAACATATTGGAAATTGTGCGATTGCCTGGAGCAGTTCCAAAGGGGGAATTTCTGCCAGGTACCTGATTATATGGATGGCCCCGAAGCACAAATACGGCTGTGGGAGACGGTGAGGGAGTTTGGGAACTATTTTGATGGCTTGAGGGAACGTCTCAAAGAAGAGGAAGACAATACCAAAGCACTGATCACGGATATCTCCCATCAGTTGAAGACACCCCTTGCCTCCCTTCGGATGAGCCATGAACTTGTGACCGCAGGTGATATTACAGATGAAGAGAAAAGGGAATTTCAGGAGCAGGAGACAAAGGAGATCGAAAAGCTGGAAATGTTCTTGGACGAGCTGGTAAATCTGTCCCGCCTGGAAAAGCGTGTCATACAGATTAAACCTGTGCCTGCAAGCCTGAAAAATACAATTTCAGGTGCGGTGAGCCAGATTTATATGAAAGCCAGAAATAAGGATATTGAGATTCAGGTGGAGATGGATCAGGATATGGAAATCTGCCATGACAGGAAGTGGACGGAGGAAGCATTCGTAAATGTTCTGGATAACGCGGTGAAATATTCAGGTGAACATACGGCGGTAATGGTACATGTGCAGTCATTGGTGAGCAATGTGTTAATAGAAATTTCGGATGAAGGCATCGGCATCCGCCCGGAGGAAATGGTGAAAATCTACCAGAGGTTCTACCGGGGAAATGAGGCCAGGGAAAAGGTGAAGGATGGGGCAGGGGTAGGACTTTACCTGGCCAGGATGATACTGGAGCGGCAGGGCGGCACCATATCCGCCAGACGGAGGCCGGGGCAGGGAAGCGTCTTTAAGATTACCCTACCGCTGTAAAGTATAGCTTTCATTCTCTAAAGTGTGTTTGAAAATTCATTCCCGCCCCGTTAAAAGCCGGTCAGGGGCCGGTATTGTTACGTCGGAATAGAAGGAAAAGGGAAATGGACAATAGTTCCGTTGTGTGCTTCATTGTGTGAAATTTCTGATTGACAAAATTGGAAAGTACCAGTTCGTTTTTATTGTTGCTGATAAAATACGTATATAAATATGCAGAAAAGCTAAAAGGACATGCCACAAATTGCAACATGCCCAATTTCATCCAAGCATTGAAAATAGCATTATTTTCAATAGCTTATGTAACTTATTTTATCGGAAGGTAAATTTGCCAAGCACCAAAGCGGCTATGATGCTTTGTACTGGGTACATGCACGCAATGGCAATCAGTACCATTACAAGACCTGCATCAGCAAGTACTACGGCTTTCTGGGTTTTGCTTAGCACAGCCCTCACCTCCTTCCATATGAAAAATAGCATGGCCAAAAACCGTGCTACTTTTTTTTGACAGTACAACACATTTTGTAAATTTAATCAACCATTTTTATCCTGAAGTTCGACCAATTTCTTAATTTGGTCAAGGGCGTAGTCTTGGAAGTCCGGACGCAACGATAAATATAGAGACAAAGCCTCATCAGTTTTAGGATCATTCGGGTTGGTGTTGTCATATCCAGTTTCCCAAAGCGTATCAAGAGAAACGTTTAAGGCCTTAGCAATTGCAATGCTCTGACGTCCACGAGGTTCCTTTTTACCTTTTAGATAGTCAGATATGGCAGCTTCACTTAGTCCTGTTGCTCTTGCTAAATCAGCAGCTTTCAATCCATTTTTATTAAGTATTTCTTTTAATTTATCTGCAAAAGACATATAATCACCTCTTTTCAAAGAATCTTAGCATAAGTTAAGAAAACTTGCAAGAGGTATTGACAAACTTAACAAATGCGAATATAATGCAAGCATACTTAGCAAAAGTTAAGAAAGGAGGATAAACATGAGATACCCTTTTAAATACCCGGTACTGTATGGAGAATTGGCAATGCAGGGCAAGACAAAGAAAGGACTTGCAGACTGTCTGCATATTACTTTGGCAGGTTTAAGGTACAAACAGAGCTTGGAAACAGATGGAGATTTCAGGGGCGAAGAAATGAGAGCGGCAGCAACTTACTTGGAGAAACCAATAGATTATCTGTTTTCAGTGGATAATGTTGCACGTAACCCAACAAAGCAACTCGTATAAACATACAGTATATTAGCTGGATAAATCAGTAGCAACAAATAAGCGAATTGGGAAATTGGAAATGAGAGGGAAAATAAGTAATAGTACATTTAAAAAGTACATAAAAAACATACAGGAGGAAACGGCAATATGAGAAAATATGGGTTTGGTGCTTTTGCGCTGGCACTGGCTCTGACAGTGACATCTGTGAACTGTTTTAGCTTGAACGTGTCGGCAGAAGAAGGAGAGGCATTGGCTACGGTATCTGTGTCTGACAATGATCCCGGATCCGACAATACCGCGGACACGTCCAAAACACCGCTTGCGACACCTACAGGATTGGCATGGAGGGATAACTATGCATTTAGTTTCAATGCATCAGAAGGATGTAAGCAGTATGATATTGAAATATGTAAGGATGGTGAATCTTATTACAGTGGTAGACTTACAACTTCTCAGGGTTCTGAAGTAATGTGTCAATCCTTATCCTATAGAGTTACGGAGTCAGGTAGCTATAAGTTCAGGGTACGTGCCACTGCTGCAGCAGATGACACGGAACATACGGACAGCGAATGGTCGGAATGGTCGGAAGAGAAGACCTATGTCAGACCGGATAGACAATTGGGGAGCACAAAGATTTACTGGGATACCGAAAAGGCCGGACAGGTTAATTTTGTGACAATTGATAATGCGGGTTATTATCATATCATGTTGTATTATAATGGATACATCGTTTATGGAGTTTATACTCGCGCAAGGGAAGGTGAAACAGCCGGACAGATACGAAGTTATGATCTTTCCCGGAAAATTGCCGAGTTTGGTGAAGGGCAATACAGCGTCCGGATAGCAGTTTGCAGTGCTGATCTGGATCAGTACGCAAACGGGGAAGCAGGACCCATGTCCGATATCTATGATACCAGCGTAGGAGTATCATCCTTGAGCAGCATTTTATCGGATGCTATGGCAAACCAAAGTGCGTCGGAGGCTGCGGAAACTCTGAAAAACAGTGCGGATATTTCCGCTATACAGATGGCGATGCAGACCAGTGATTCCTTCCGTGGACAGGTGAAGGAACTTGAAGCAAAGTATGCCGCTGAAAAGGGTATCACCACCAGCAGAAATGTCTCGGAAGAAGCCAGGGCATACGTAGATCCGGACAAAGTGGAGATAGTGGGAGCGGCTTTCAATGCCGTAGGAAACAGTGTGCAGCTGGACATGAATGTGACGCCGGAAGAGAAGAAAGTACCTTTGCATGAAAATTATCTGAACAGCGTACAGTTGGATATCAAACTTACCAGTGACAGTTCGGAGGTGCATGAGCTGCAGGTACCCGTTTCCATTACCATGCCTGTACCCGGAGGGATTGATGCAAAGCAGCTTGTCATCCTGCACTATCATCAGGACGGCACTGTGGAGCGTGCTGCATTCCATATCAATGGCGATGGTACTATAACTTTCACCGTAAGAGAGTTTTCTACGTTTGTTTTTGCAGGGAGCGGCGATGCAGACAACAACAGCTCTGACAATACACAGGATAAAGAGAGTAATGTGATTGAGGACAGCGATTCCGGTTACACCACGGATTCCCTGGAAGAAATAATCCGGTCGGCAGCGCCAAACAGTGTGATCACCATCACAAAGGGGCAGGGGATCAACACCTTATCAAACAGCCAGATGCAGGCGCTTGTAAAGCGCGGCGATGTAACTCTGGTAATGGAATACACTTATCAGGATAAAGAGTATCGTATCGTTATTCCGGCCGGAAAGGCTGTAAACAACGATATCGCCTGGTATGGTCCGCTGTATCTTTCTGCTTATTTCAGCAGCGGCGCAGTACCTGTTACGGGACAGGGAGAGTATATTGTGAAAAAGGGAGACACTTTAGGAGCGATTGCCCGCGCCAATGGCATGAGCCTTGCGCAGATCGCTGCTCAGAATCCACAGATCAAGGATGTGAATTTCATCCGCATCGGTCAAAAGATAAAATTGCAATAGCGGATATCAGGAACAAGAATGCTCAGTAAGTTGTTGAGGTCGGTCAACGGATGTATGTTTAAAACGAGTGGAAGCTGAATACTTTCACTCGTTTTTATGTGCGCCTAGCGGCGCACGTTTCTAACTCGTTAAAGTCCCGAATCCACCCAATAGTGAGAAGGATATAGCCGAAAGCAAGGGTGTCGCGGGCGACTACGAATCTGAAGGAATCTGAATGTGAGGAACGGACTAACTCACGGGCAAATCTCTGGTCTGACGAACAGAAATCTCATACGAGGTTATGCATGAGAGTAAGGTTGCATAGCAAACTAAAACCCAATAACTACACGGAATCATACATGATAAATGAGGCAGATGGATGGAAAGGAAGAAACGTGTGATACCTAGTACAGCATTGCGTTAATCTTGAAGTAAATCAGTGCTTGATGTTTGCGTCAGCGTAAGGCGGAGGAAGGAGGCGATGCGGTGGCATCGTTGACTGACGACAACGCGGCGATGGCGTGAACAGCGAGTGCTGATTACTCAAGAATTAATGCAACGATGTACTAGGGAGGTCTGCACAATACGCCTTGAAAGAGGTAACCACTACTTATGGTAGTGCTGAACGCATAGAAGCCAGCAGAGGTTTTAATTGGGACAAAAAATGGAACATAAAAAACCCGCAGTTAGATGTAAGGTTGAGCATCCATTTCTCACTGTAAATCCAATGAAATATATGATGTGATTATGTTCCCTACGTACCGTAAATGTGCTGGATAACGCGGTGAAATATTCAGGTGAACATACGGCGGTAATGGTACATGTGCAGTCATTGGTGAGCAATGTGTTAATAGAAATTTCGGATGAAGGCATCGGCATCCGCCCGGAGGAAATGGTGAAAATCTACCAGAGGTTCTACCGGGGAAATGAGGCCAGGGAAAAGGTGAAGGATGGGGCAGGGAAGCGTCTTTAAGATTACCCTGCCGCTGTAAATAGTTTTTCACTCCATTCGGCTTCTTTAAAACCTGTAAGCACCGTATCGCCGTCTATGACCAGCGGCCGTTTGACCAACATCCCGTTGCCTGCCAACAGCTTCAGCTGTTCTTCCTCACTCATGGCAGGCAGCTTGTCTTTCAACTGCAGCTCCTTATACAGCATACCGCTTGTATTAAAAAATTTCTTGAGGGGCAAGCCACTTTTTTCATACCAACCCTTTAATTCGTCAAAAGAGGGACGATCCTCTACAATATGCCGGTCCGTGTATTCTATGCCATGTTCGTCGAGCCACTTTTTGGCTTTCTGGCATGTGGAACATTTGGGGTATTCGATAAATAACATTATTTGATCCTCCTGTCTTTAGTGTACTGTATCACACTTATCTTCAAATATGACATGATCCGCAGTATAGTTTTCATTTTCCAAAGTGTGTTTGAAAATTCATTCCCGCCCCGTTAAAAGCCGGTCAGGGGCCGGCATCGGTATCGCCGTACAAAAGCTCAAAGCTGGCATAATGGTCTTCCGTATAGTATATCAGGCCATCATTGGAATATACAATGCGTTTGGCGCCCCGCTTGTCGGCGCCCAGAGTGTCAATATCGCATTCGGTATAGCTGCGTCCTTCCTTTTCCGGCAGCAGTCCTTCATAATTGCCGAAATGGCTTCCACCAATGCACATACCCGGCGCAAAAGGTTCCAGGGAACCACCCTTCCAACCCAGCTTTTCGGCTTCTTTCTTTGTAATGAAGTTTGGCGGAAGATGTCCGTACAGGTGAATATAGAGAGCAACATCTTCCTTAGAGGTATAAGCTCCGTCCTCGGAAAGTTCGGCGGAGTCGTTTTCTTCGGCATTGGAGCTTATTTCTATATCGGCGGAACTGCTATGGGAGCCAGCGTCCGTGCTGCCGGGGAGAGTGCCGGTATTGATACTGCCGGAATAGTCGTTTAGACTTGCATCTGTGCCACCGGGATCAACCGTTGCTGCGGAGCCGGCTACACTGCCGGGCGTTCCTGCGGCAGACGTCCCGGGCGCCTGGTAATCCGTCTGGCTGCAGCCTGCCGATATAAAGAGCAGCAGGGAGATAATAAGTAAACATAATCTTTTCTTCACTTTTACTGTCCTTTCCGTTATATCTATATTTAATTGTGTAACATCCGGAACATTGAAACTAATGCAAAGGCAAAATATATTAAAGAAAAACACTTATTTGTCAAAGGTTCTGTTAAAATATAGCACTTTTTTATGCCACTGTCCACCCCTTCCATTGGGACGAAAAAGAGCCAAAATTGTCGATTACAAAAACCCTTACAAAACTGTTATGGTTTTTGTAAGGGTTTTGTAATGTGGCAATGCTATTGTTATTACTGAAAAGAGAACTGCCAAAGTCCGGAAAAGCTGATTGCTTGAATACAGGCATTTGAGGACGTTTTGGGGAATTATAAAAACGAAAACAGATATTTTGTAAAATTTGGAGGCGGCAAATGGGAAAAGAGACAAACACTATCTTGGAATTGGAAGATCTAGTGAAATATTATGGCAGAGGTGAAAATCTGGTGAAGGCAGTTGACCACACCAGCCTGAAGATCGAAAGAGGAAAGTTTACGGCCATTGTCGGGCGGTCGGGTTCCGGAAAATCTACACTGCTGCATCTGATCGGAGGATTGGACAGACCGGATAAAGGCCGTGTATTAATTGAAGGAAAAGACATTTTTTCCTTGAAAAGTGACAGTCTTGCCCAGTTTCGGAGAAAGAAAATCGGATTTATTTTTCAAGATTATAATTTAATTCCTTCATTAAATGTATGGGAAAATATTGTCCTGCCGTTGGGCCTGGATAACCGGAAGGTAAACAGGCAGGAGGTGGAGCAGATTGTAGAGAAGATCGGCCTCACAGACAAGAAGTCAGCCATGCCCAATGCATTGTCCGGCGGACAGAAGCAGAGGACAGCCATTGCCAGGGCGTTGGTGACGAAACCGGCCATTATACTGGCCGACGAACCTACCGGGAACCTGGACTCCCAGACGGAACTGGAAGTCATAAGCCTTTTAAAGAGCTGCGTGCAGGATTTCGGGCAGACTCTTATGATGATCACCCATGATGAGACCATTGCCCAGATGGCGGACAGGGTCATTATAGTGGAAGACGGCAGGGCAATAACTTGAAAAATCATGCTGAAGCATTCATGTTTCAGCCGGCAATATAAGTCAGGTCCGGGGACTGCCTTGACTGCAGTCAGAAATATGAGCCAGGTTGGGGACTGCCTTGACTGCAGTCAGAAATATAAGCCAGGTCCGGGGACTGCCCTGATCAAAGTCGGAAATTTAAGGCTTTCGCGCGTGTCATTGCAGTGAGCTGCTCTGGCATGGGAGATAAGTGTGAGTCTGCCCAAGCGGGTAAACGGGAGTTAGTATATAAAAGATCATAAGGAGCGGATATCTATGAAAACCACAACGGTCATAGCTTTTAATAATATGAAGTACTATAAGAGCAAAAACATACTTACCGGGATTGCCATTGTATTGACGACATTTCTCCTGTTTGTCATCCCCGCCGCAGGAAACGGCATTCTGGAAGCACAGTTTGTTACCATAAACAAAATATATCCCACATGGCATGCGCTATTTCGAAATGTGGATAAAGCTACCGCAACGGAAATGGCGGCCCATCATGATATTGCGGAGTATGGCCTGCGCAGTGACGCGGGCATAATGGGCCTGGAGGATGCCTCCGTATCCATGATCAGCCTGGATGAAAAAGGTGCGGAACTTTACAGGATGGAGCTTTTGGAGGGAAACCTGCCCCGGCAGGAAAATGAGATCGTTGTCTCCAAGGGGATACTGATGGCGCTTGGGCAGCAGGGGACCATTGGGGATACCATAAAGGTTCCTTATCAGATCTTCCGGGATGGGCAGCTGGATTATACACAGGAGAGGGAGTTCCGGATCAGCGGCTTCCTGGAGGACAGCGAAGCCAGCCTGGCGCAGCAGACTTTTGTGGCGGTGGTATCGGAAAGCTTCATAGAGAGTGAAATGCCCAAGGGCCGGATTACGTACCGTTTTCTGTTTCAGGTAAAGGATGAGGGCAGTTCCACAACGGATGATATAGAGTATGCCATTCATGAAATTGCCCGGCAGTTTGGAATTTCTGAAAATGAAATAAATATCAATCAGGATTATCTGTATGCGAATTATGTGGATCCTGCTTATGTACCTGCCATTGCAGGCGTTATGCTGGTTACTGTGATGGCTGGGATTCTGACAATTTACAGTATTTATTACATGTCAATGAACCAGAGGATTCAGGAGTTCGGCAGGCTCAAAGCCATCGGTGCAACAAAGCGGCAGATGAGGCAGATTGTGCTTCGGGAAGGATTCTGTGTCGCTGTTGCAGCAATACCGGCCGGACTTCTTCTGGGCACATTGACATCGAAAATTGTACTAATGAAATTTGTGGATCTTGCCGCTGTGGAAGACGGCTATTCGGATATTCTGAGGGAGGTTATCAGAACCGGGGAAGTGCCGCTTTATCATTGGTGGATCTATTTGTTGGCAATAGCAGTGACGCTGGGAACGGTATATCTTTCGCTGATAAAGCTTATGAACATGGCAGCCGGGGTTTCAGAAGTGGAAGCCATGCGGTTTCATGATGCCGGAATAAAGCGGAGCCAGTGTAAGGGGTATGAATCCCTCACCATAGGGCGCCTGGCCGGAAGGAACCTGACAGGAAATAAGAAGAAAAGCGCAATTACCATTATTTCCATGGCGTTAACGGGAGTGCTGTTGATGGTAGTGGCCACAGTCATATCCTGTGCAAATCCCAAGGACAGCGCAGACAATTCTATTGTGGGGCAATATGAAATATCCCCTGTTATTGAAAACAACAACCGGGAGCATCCGGAACGCAAATGGACCAATATACAGCAGGATAACCCCATGAATGAAGGCCTGAAAAAACAGGTAGAAGAGCTGGCAGGAGTTATACGTGTGGATTCCTTTACCACCGTCTATGTTACCGGTGAACCCTTTGAAGAGGGGGTGCATAATGCCATAAACGGAATACCGGAAGAATATGCAAAAGAAATTGAAGACGGAATTGTAGAAGGTAAAATTACCTACGAGGAATTGAAAGCAGGAGATAAGATAATCGTAGACCAGACATTGCTGCACTGGTATCCGGATTTGGAGATAGGGCAGAGACTGAATCTGACAGTATATGACGGAACCCGTACTTATGAAAAAGAATTTGTGATTGCAGCAATCGGAGATTACAGGCACGGATTAATTAATTACCACTATTTGATTACGGCAAAGGAAGCTGCAGACAGATTGTGTGAAAATAACTCTACGGAATACTTCCATGTGATTGCAGACAAGGACTATGACCCGGAGCTGGACGGCGCTATAAGGGAGCTTGTAGAAGGTTCCGGGAGGCTGGAATTAAATTCATGGAAGGCAGAGTATGATAAGTGGAAAACCAGCCTGGCTGTACTGGGCGGAGCCAGTTATGCATTCCTGGGGATTTTGGGAGCAATCAGTGTGATGAATCTGGTCAACACCATGATCAACAGCGTACACCTGCGCAAAAAGGAGCTGGGCATGATGCAGGCCATAGGAATGTCTGACAGGCAGCTTATGAAAATGCTGCAAATAGAAGGACTGTTCTATACACTGGGTACCCTGGCTGCCACAATCGGACTGGGAAGCCTGGCAGGGTACCCCCTGTTCCTGTACGCAAAGAAAGCAGGAATGTTTGAAATCTCAAATTACCATTACCCCTGGGCAGCAGCCGTCACCGTGTCTGCAGTGCTGCTTCTGATCCAGGCCGGACTGACGCTGGGAATAGCAAAATCGGTAAAAAAGGATCCGTTAATAGAAAGAATACGGTTCAATGAGTAAGTAAATAGTGAAAAGCGCGATGCGCCGTCCGATGATGCTTTTAGTTTAGGCCAGAGTAGAAAAATAATCTATTTTTTAATATTCCTGTTTTGCAAAAATACCATAACTTATCCGATACATTACGTAGCACCAGGCCAAGGCAATAAACGGTGAAAAACATAACAGCATAAACACAAGGCGGTCCGTAAATACAACACCTAAGAAAACAAGGAGCTGATATATCCCAAAGCAGATTGCTGCAGGAATCATAAAGGATATCAATAACAGCATCCGCCCCTTTTCCGTGCCGAATTTAAATACAAGCGGGATTGACAGACTGCCGAAGATAAGGGCTGCTACAAAGGCAGCTAATGTCAAAATAAGCAGGCTGCTAATGTCAGCAGGGCCGAAAGTGAACTTTTTCATAATGAGCCCGCTGACGGAGGCAACTGTCAATCCTAACAGACTTCCTGCCCCGCAGAAAATTGCCAGTATGAAAAATTTGCCTGCAACCAGGTCTTTCTTAGACACAGGCATGATCAGGGCATGACGAACCCATTTGGAGTTATCGTCAAAGGCAAAGGTGGTAACCACCATCATGCTGCATAAGATGGCACAGGAAAAGATGTATCCTTCTATGTTGGAAGAGAAGATAAAAATACATGCAAAAACCGCAAACATAAACAGCATGGACTTGATATTGTGTCCGATATTGTATAAATCTTTTAAAATAAGGCTTTTCAATTTAATTGCTCTCCTTTCACATACAGCAGCATGATATCGTCGATTGTTGCGTCATCCACCACAGCGTTTTTATATTTTCTTGCGGCTTTTTCTTTGTCGGCTACAAGCACATTCCATTGATAATCGTCTTTTCGGTATGTGAGGATCTCTGTTCTGTCAATCTGGCCAAACAGAGCTGCGCCGCAGCGTATAATACCATACTGATAACGTAATTCATCCTTTGTTTTGCAAAAGAGCACTTTACCCTGATGGATAAAGGTAATATAATCGGCTACCTTCTCTAAATCGGTAGTGATGTGGGAGGACATCAGAATGGAGTGGTTTTCGTCCTGTACAAATTCCAGGAAAATGTCAAGGATGTCGTCACGCATGACCGGGTCAAGCCCGCTGGTAGCTTCGTCCAGGATCAGCAGCTTTGGCTTGTGGGAAAGAGCAGCGGCAATGCATAATTTCATTTTCATTCCTTTGGAAAAGGTTTTGATCTCCTTGCCTGCAGGGAGCTGAAAGCGTTTCAGGAAATCCTGGTACATAACTTCGTCCCATTGTTGATAAGCAGCTGCGGAAATCTTACCGATTTGGGCCGGCGTCAATGCTGCATAGAAATTTATGTCGTCAAATACTACGCCTATGTCCTCTTTCAACTGCTTTGAGGAGGATAATTCCTGCCCCCAGAAGGCCACTGTGCCGCCGTCCTTATGGATCAGGTCAAGGATGGCATTGATGGTCGTGCTTTTACCGGCTCCGTTTTCACCGATCAGTCCCATGATCGTTCCTTTTGGAACGGAGAAGGAAACGTGGTCTAACTGAAAACCGGCATATTGCTTCGTCAAATTTTCTACCTGTAATATAGCATCCATAGTCAGTCCTCCCGGTAAAATAGCGTTAAGAGCTCGACCAGCTTTTCCAACGGGATACCGCTGGTCCGCCCGATATCAGCCGCCTCCTGCAAATGTTCTTCTGCCCGCCGCTGCTGCTCTTCCTGATAAAAGTCTCTGTTTTGGGCGGATACATAGCTTCCTCTGCCCACGGTGGTTTCGATAAAGCCATCCCTTTGCAGGTCATCATATGCCTTTTGAACCGTTATGACACTTACATGGATGGATCTGGCCAACGCCCGCATAGAGGGAATGGGATCACCGGTCTGTAATTCGCCGCTCATGATCAAGGCTTTTATCTGTGAAGTTATCTGTTCATAGATCGGTTTGCTGGTATTACTGCTTATGATAATCTCCACAATACCCTCCTTTGTTCTTTGGTGTACTTATTGTTTAAGTACATTATATGCATGCAAGACATATTTGTCAACAGAATTATGAAAGTGGGCCGGCACACAGGGAGCAATGTGTCCAGTGGGAGACGGCTTATGGATGGGATCTGCTTCCAAAGACGGAAACCATGCGCAAAAGGTTACAGGGAATAAGAGAGAACGAACAGGCATAATGCCTGCCGGACTGACCGGGGCAGAGAAAAAGGGGCTGGATGACCGCCCCTGATACCTAATCTTCCTGTTTTAACAATTGTGTCATTTTATCGACTATTTCATTGATAACGCTTGCCTGAGTGGCAACTTCTGTCGTGTCGTTTGCATTGCTTTCTGCCATAGCATTGATGGAATGAAACTGATCATTTTCATCTCTTATGCTTCCGGCAATATCCTGGTTGATTGAAATGGTTTTCTTAATCACTTCTGATTGTTGCCCATGTGCTTCACCCATGGTATTTATTGCTTTGACGGATGTATTTAATAACTTTGTCATGTCCTGCATACTTTGGAACACATTTTGGAAATAGTTATTTTGAGTATCAAGCTTTACAGAGTTTTCATTTACCTGTGCAGTGATATCCTTGACATTCTGCTGCACTCTTTCTATGACTGTTTGAACAACCTGTAAGGATTGTTGCGTACTGTTTGCCAGGTTTCCAACCTCTGTGGCAACAACAGCAAATCCTTTGCCGGCCTGTCCGGCTCTTGCTGCCTCAATAGATGCATTCAGTGCCAATAAATTTGTAGAGCTGGAGATATCGCTTATCAGATTTAATGTCACTCCAATTTCCTGTACGGCCTCAGATAACCGTTGGGTTATTTCAGTTGTAGCTTCCATTGACTCAGATACTTCTCCGTTGATTGTACGCAAATCACTGAGAAGTTTTTCGTTTTCCACAGACTTGTCTAGCAAATCCCTTGAAACCTGTTCTACCTGTTCCACATTATCCGCAACTACACCTTCCCACTTACTTAACTCACTGAGGTTTGCCATACTTTCATCCGTTTTGGAACTGAGCAGATTACTGCTTTCTACTAACTGCGCACTTGTAGCCGCTAATTCTTCGGCGGAAGCGCTTTCATTCTCCGATACTTGTGAAAGTGATATACCCGCTGTCTGTAAGTTGTCGGATAATGTCTGCACTGCCGACAGTACACTTGTAACATGTTCATTGTTTTTTTCCAGCTCATCTTTCTTTGCGTTTACCAGAAAATGAGCCACAAAGAAAACCATAATAAGCAATCCTGTCAGAGACAGCACAAGTGCTACTAAACACATAATGACATCTGTAAGAAATAATTCATCCTTTACAGGCAGAAGGTCTGTTCCCCGTATAAACCAACCAATAAACAGAGAAATCATACATGCCAAGCCACTGATCAGCAACAACTTTATATCTAAAAAAAATGCGATCAAAATAAGGAAAAAGAACAAAAAACCCCAAAAGGTCCTGGTAGGCAACATATACAACAGATAATTCCACTGAATAACCAATACGACTACCGAAAAAATCTTTCCAATTATTAATCGGCCTTCTTTTAAATATCCGTCTTTATCAAACGAAGACTTTACTATGTATAATGCAATAACAAAAAATGTAATATCCATTATACCCAATCCAATTGTTGCAAGCCACGGTACAGTAGGGTATAGTCCAAATAATTTTTCAGTATTAAACATCACGGTTGCACACATACAGGCACATACCAAAATAATAAGTCCCCACTTAAACACCGTAGATAAATAAACCTCAAAAGCCGTTTTCTTCCTGTTCATTATAGTCTACCTCCGATTTTAAGATATTTGCCAATATAAGCTATAACCTGAATAGAATATTTATCTATAATGTATTTTGTTCCGCATCACCCCTCAAAAAATGTCACTTACCAAGATAATATGATAAGCGGCATATAGCTGTCAAGTATCTCGAGCTTTGTGTTACTTATGTTATGAAATTCAATTTCTAAAGGGGCCAATATTGAATTCCCGAAGGGCAAATGCTAAAATAAACGCAGCTTTCCAAGCACACTCCGGGAAGGATAAGGAAAGGGCATAGGAGGTTTTATATGTTTAAGCGAAAACAGATAAAAGAATCATATGACAGGGAAAATCAGCGTCCGGTTATCCGTTCCAGCATATGCACCGGTGAGAAGGTGGCTGGATTTAAGGATATCCATACAGGGAAGTTTACGGAAGTGATGGTTATAAGGGACAACAGGGACATGGATGAGTTTACCGCAAAGTATGACATTTCCGCTGCGGATATCCGAAAGGAATGGTAACAAACATATTCTGTATAAATAGTATCCGTAAAATAACGTGCTATGCAGTTCAAATACATGGCAGTGCCGAAATGAGGTTCCATATGAAGAAAATACAAATTATTACCGGCATGATTTTCGCAACCCTTCTTCTTTTTACAGGATGTGGGGGCAGCACGCGGAAGGAGGCTCAGCAACCCTGGCTGAAATGCCTGGAGGTATATTCCAACGCGGCAAATCCTGAAAATATTTACCATGTAGAATATCCATATGCTTTCTATGCATTTACCACCGACACGGAAGGCGGGGGGATAACCAGGCGGTATGACTTGCAGGAACATGTAAAAGTGGAGGACCTGGCAGAGGAAGACGGCGGTATTCAATATTTTGTTGAATATGTGAAGGGTTTGCCTGAGAATCAGGAAGGGGAAAGCCTGTCCTATTACGTGATATGCAGGTATATAGACGAAGAGGGGAAGGAAGAGAACATATACCGGAAGGGGTATGGCACTTTCCCTGAGGGGTGGGATGGCTTTATCGCACAGTTTAACAGAATTTGCGGCGGTGAGTTTCTCTCCGGCGGGGGAATCGTGCAGAAGGTCACGCCCGGATTCTTAACGGAAGCATTCGGAGTTACGGATGAAGATGTGCGGGAAGGGACGCTGCAGGATGTGATTGATACACAGAGGCTGGATATGATCAAGGTGACGGGCACTTTTCGGATAAAGAATGCCCTGGACGGATACTATGCATCCATAAAGGAACCCCTGCTGGAACCTTACCGTCCCAGGGAGCTTATTTCCGTGGAATCCACACAGGAAGAATATGATGCTTTTCTGGAGTCCTTTTTTGAAAGGCTGGAGGGCAGCCGGGCGGAGGAGAGCGAAAGTGACCAGGCTTACTTAAGAAGGTTCACTCTGCCGGATACGGGGCAAAGTTTTTACACCGCAAAAACAAGTGATTTAGACAAACTGCCCACAGTGAAAAAAAACGATGACGGCTATTATGGCCTTGAGCTGGATGCCCATATGGAAGGTATGACTATGGGCACGGATTTTATATACAGTGCGGACGGCAAATTTATCCTGGTTCCCATGGACTGCGGAACCGATATCCTGACAGCATTTTGCCAATAGAAGAAAGAGGACAGAACTGCCGCAAAGCGGGGTCTCCTATAGGAAGACCGGCTACCTTGCGGCAGTTTAAGATTCAGGCTTAATCCACTTCGTTGGCCTCAACCTCTTCATGGTATTCTTTCTCGGTATTCACATTCCAGACATTATCCTTGTTTTTCTCACCGCTTAAAATGTTCTTGACGGCTTCAAAGGAAGTGCACATGGAATGGTCGATATTATTATAGCGGTGTTGGCCGTTGCGCCCCACACAGTACAGATTATCGATGGACTTCAGGTAATCTACCAGGGTGTCAATCTCGTTATAGGTGTCAAAGTAAGCGGGATACGCTTTCTTGACTTTTTCCATGTGGGTATCGATCACTGCATCAGCGGAATCGATGAGTCCCAGTTGGATCATTTCCTGAATGCCGATTTTAGAGAATTCTTTTTCCGTCATATTCCAGAACTCGTCGCCCTCGTTCACAAAATACTCCAAACCGATCCATACCGTATGTTCCAGATCCTTGATCATGTAGGGGGACCAGTTGTTATAAATCTGGAAGCGTCCCAGCTTTACATGGCGGTCCTGTACATATACCCAGCAATCGGGAACAACATTGTTTATGGTTTTGATGTCTGTTTTGTTTACCAGGTTGATCTTGGGAACCAGTACGCCCAGAGTCATATAATCCCGGTAAGGGAGTCCTGCCGCAATGCGCGCTTCGTTGGCTGGAACGTCATTCATTCCCTCCACCAGATCTTTGATGGGCATGGAAGAGATAATATAGTCTCCGGCAATCTCATGCTCGTTTCCGTCCATCTCGTAAGTCAGGGAGGTAATGACATTATCTGCGTTCTTGTGTATTTTAGTAACTTTGGCGTTTTTATAAATCCTGCCGCCCAGCTTCTCGATCTCGTCTGCAGCGACCTCCCAGAGCTGGCCGGGCCCCAGCTTGGGGTATTTAAATTCCTCAATAAGGGAAGTTTCCACCCTGCGGTTCTTTACCTTGAAGATTTTGCCTAGAATGTCTTTGAAAATAGCTACAATAGACATTCCCTTTGCCCGCTGTGCGCCCCAGGATGCGTCGATCTCGCTGGGGTGGCGTCCCCACAGGTTTTCCGTATAATATTCAAAAAACATGGAATAGAGCTTACGGCCAAAGCGGTTGATATAGAAATTTTCCAGGTTATCTTCCGGCTTCTTAAATAAAAGGGCCCAGAGATAGCTGAAAACCACCTTTATGGTTGTAATAAACCCCATATTTTTTAAGGTATCCCATTTCAGGGACACAGGGTAATCAAAAAACTTCTCATTAAAATAAATCCGGGAGACACGGTGCCTGGTCAGCATCACATTGTCTTCCTTCTCCGGGTCCGGGCCGCCTTTGGCAAGAGGCATGGAACGTTTTAAAAGGATATCGTCATAAGTGGGATGTCCCTGCATGGGGAGCATCCGATCCCACCATACATTGACCTCCGGTATTTTGGAGAAAAAGCGGTGGCCGCCCATATCCATGCGGTTTCCCTTGTAATTTACCGTCTTGGAGATACCGCCGAAGCAGTCGCTTTCTTCAAAAACGATCACTTTTATATCTTTGGATCTGGTCAGTAACTCATAGGCGGCGGTAAGTCCCGCAGGGCCGGCGCCTATAATAAGGGCTGTTTGCGACATATCATTTGTCCTTTCTGTTAATCTACACGCAGTTTTTTGCGGCCTGCCTTAAGTAATTCCACAGTGGCAGTCTACTATACAAGACTATACCATAAATCTGGCAAAAAATTAATATATTTTTAAGGATTTCCGGATTTTGTTGTAAAGAGGAAAAATTTATAATACAATAGTCTAAATTGATGGAAAATTCCCGAGCGCAGTTGGCATTGTATATTTTTGACGGAAATCCTTGTGTAAATACGGAAATCCGCATGAGGATCGGGAAAACAAGGGAGGATGACTATGGAAACATTGACAGGCACGGAAACTATGGTAAAAGAATTTTTCCCCGACGGAACCCCAATTGACAGCTGGTTTTACGATACCAGGATCCCTCAGTTGGAGGAGCTTGGGAAACAATATGTTTTGACCCGGTACAATATTCTGGATGACGGCAAAGTACATACGGAGGAAATCCAGGGACTGATCGATATGGCGTCTAAGCAGGGCGGCGGTGTAATCGTGGTTCCCGCGGGAACCTATCTGACCGGTTCGCTGTTCTTTAAACAGGGAGTAAATCTCTATATTTCGGAAGGCGGCACATTAAAGGGGAGTGATGACGTATCGGATTACAAGCTTTGTGAGACCCGGATCGAGGGGGAAACCTGTACTTATTTTGCGGCGCTGGTAAATGCGGACGGCGTAGACGGCTTTACCATGTGCGGCCCCGGCACTATTGACGGAAACGGCCTGCGGTCCTGGAAGGCCTTCTGGCTGAGGAGGGAATGGAATCCCCAGTGTACCAATAAGGATGAGCAGCGCCCCCGCCTTGTCTACATATCCAATTCCCAAAATGTATTGGTGGCCGGTTTGCGTCTGCAGAATTCCCACTTCTGGACGAACCATATCTATAAGAGCCACCATGTAAAATATCTGTACTGCCGCATCTTTTCTCCTGCAGAGCCGGTAAAAGCGCCCAGTACGGATGCCATTGACATTGATGTATGTTCCGATTTCCTGATCAAGGGTTGCTATATGGAGGTAAATGACGATTCTGTGGTCCTGAAGGGAGGCAAGGGGCCATGGGCGGACACCGCGCCGGAGAACGGTTCCAACGAAAGGATCATTGTGGAGGATTGTACGTACGGATTCTGCCATGGCTGCCTTACCTGCGGCTCGGAGTCCGTGCATAACCGGAATATTTTGATCCGCAGGCTGCATATATCGGACGGCTCTAACCTGCTATGGCTGAAAATGCGCCCGGACACGCCGCAGCTCTACGAATATATCACTGTGGAGGATGTGGATGCGAAACTGAATAACTTTATAACCATCAAACCCTGGACGCAGTTTTTCGACCTGAAGGGAAGATCCGATATCCCAAAATCCCGGGGAGAACATATCACCATGCGAAACTGCCGCTGTGAGTGCGATAACTTCTTTAATGTAGAGGCCCGGGAGGACCAGTACCTTCTCTCTGGCTTTACCTTTGAGGATCTTCGCATTACCGCTAACAATAATGGCTTTGAGGAAAACATTGTGGACAATATGTCCATGAAAAATGTCCAGGTGGATATCCGGCAGGAAGGCGGCACAGAAGCCTTTGGCACCGCCGTATATGGTTCGTAAAGATACCTGCGGTACTGTTGCACAGATATAGGGTATTGTACAGGATTTGGTATCGGGGAGAATTGTTCATTGGCAAGGCGGCCGGTATACCGGGCGGATGGACCGTCAGTGGAGAAAGGACAGGAATAAATGGGAAAAACGCAGTATAATGAGAGAAATATTTCTATGGTTATGGACATGTATGAGCTGACTATGTCCAACGGTTATCTCAATCATAAAAATCAGGACACTATGGTGGCTTTCGATGTCTTTTACAGGAATAATCCTGACAACGCAGGATTTGCTGTTTTTGCCGGGTTGGAGCAGGTGGTGGAATATATCCAAAACATGCATTTTAACGAAGAAGATGTGGAATATCTGCGCTCCCGGAACCTGTTTACGGAGGAATTTCTGGAATATCTGCGCCAATTTAAATTTAAGGGCGATATATATGCCATGCCCGAGGGGACAATTATGTACCCTAACGAACCCGTTATGACAGTGGTAGCCCCCCTGATTGATGCCCAATTAATTGAAACGGCAATCCTTCTGCAGATCAACCATCAATCCCTGATTGCTACCAAAACCAACCGGATCGTCCGGGCCGCAAACGGCAAACCGGTGTCCGATTTCGGAGCCAGGCGGGCGCACAATGTGGATGCCGCGGTATATGGGGCCAGGGCGGCATATATAGGGGGAGCCGTGGGCACGGCTACCGTACTGGCGGGGGAAATGTTTGGCATTCCCATCTCCGGTACCATGGCCCACAGCTGGGTCATGTCTTTTGAAAGTGAGCAGGAAGCTTTTCAGGCTTATGCGGAGAGCTATCCTGATTCCACAGTGCTGTTGGTAGATACATATGACGTACTGCACAGCGGCGTGCCAAACGCCATACGTACCGCAAAGGAAGTATTGGAACCAATGGGAAAGAGATTGAAGGGGATCCGGCTGGATTCGGGAGACCTTGCTTATCTGTCAAAGGAGGCCAGAAAGCTCCTGGATGCCGCCGGACTGGAAGACTGTATTATCGTGGCATCCAATAGCCTGGATGAGTATACCATTTCTTCGTTAAACCGCCAGGAAGCCCTGATTGACAGCTATGGCGTAGGGGAAAAGCTGATCACCTCCGCCACTTCCCCCGTGTTTGGCGCCGTCTATAAACTGGCCGCTGTGGAAAAGGACGGGAAATTTGTACCCAAGATCAAGATATCCGAGACTGCGGAAAAGATCACAAATCCGGGTATCAAGGAAATTTACAGAGTTTATGACAAAAGCGGAAAAGCGGTGGCAGATTACCTTACCGTAAAAGGGGAGAAAATTGACGCCGATAGTCCTGTCCGTTATGTGGATCCCGTCCATTACTGGAAGAACAGGAGCTTTGTGGATTGTACCTTCAAACCCTTACAAAAGCAGATCTTTCAGAAAGGGGAGCTGGTGTATACACTGCCGAAGCTGAAAGAGATAAGGGATTATGTAAGGTTCCAACTGGAAAATGAGATTTGGAAGGAAGAGCAGCGTTTTGAAAATTCCCACACACATTACCTGGATATGAGTCCTGCCATGTTTGAGTTGAAGATGGGACTGCTCCATGAGAAATAAGGATTGGGCACGGCATACCCACCACAAAAGCAGATGCAAGTAAATAAAGCCATGAATGTCAGAGCGTATGGGAACTGCCTATACGCTTTGTTTATGTCCGATATAGGCATGGCGGACAGAAGGAGTTGACAAAATTGTCTATAAGTGATAGACTAAGTTTGTCTATATAGAATAGACAGAAGCAGGAGCATGACAGGTAAACATGTGAAAGGAAGGTTTATGGAACAATATAATTTGGGACTGGTGGAGAGCCGATTTGCGGATCTTGTGTGGCAGCAGGCCCCGCTTACCGCTGCAGAGCTTACGAAGGTCTGTGAGAAGGAGCTGGGATGGAAGCGGACCACTACATATACGGTGTTAAGGAAGCTGATAGACAGGGGACTTTTCGAAAACCGGGAGGGCATGGTTTCGGTGCTGATGACAAGAGAGGATTTCTACGCAAGACAGAGCGAAGCATATGTGGAGCGTTCTTTTCAGGGTTCGCTGCCGGGGTTTTTGGCTGCATTTACTTCCCGGCGCAGGTTAAGTGAGGAAGAGGTAAAGAAACTTAGGAAGATAATAGAGGAGAATGAGTGATGCAGGGAATATTATCGGGAGATTTTGCCATAAAATTACTGGATACCGGCGTGCAGGCGGCAGTTATTTTCTGTGTGTTGCTTTTGGCCAGGGCAGTTTTCTCTCTTTGCAAGGTTCCCAGGAAGCTTATCTGCCTTATGTGGATCATACTGTTTGCCAGGCTTATTCTCCCTTCTTTGCCGGAAAGTCCCCTGGGGTTGTGGACAAAGGATGGCGCACAGCCGTTTTTTGCAGATAACTTTGGGGTACCGTTTTCGGATGCCTTTGCCGGTGAGGAGCATATAGAGGAGCATATGATTGAAGGGACGGGAAATCTTTTGGGAGGGGCAGAAAGGCCATATATTCGGGAAGAACCTTATGACAACAGGGATGCCCGGACGGGGCAGGGGGTATGGCGGTTCCTGGTATTGGTTTGGGCAACGGGATGTATGGCT
This sequence comes from uncultured Lachnospiraceae bacterium, assembly GCA_947643615.1. GTDB lineage: Bacteria > Bacillota > Clostridia > Lachnospirales > Lachnospiraceae > Acetatifactor. The sequence goes on along the minus strand of CANRWO010000002.1, from coordinate 37,212 downwards.
TTTTTGCTCTACGGAGGAATCTCCGTCCTGCTTTTAAAGAAAAAGCTGCGGTGCAGTATAAAAAAGAAAGACGGCTGTTACCTGGCAGACGGCATACCCACCGCCTTTGTGATGGGAGTTTTTCTGCCAAAGATTTACCTTCCTTCGGATTTGGAAGAAGAGGACATGGCTTATGTGGTCCTGCATGAGCGCCTCCATATCAGGAGAGGGGATTATCTGATGAAAGCGGCGGCTTATGTGGTCACCTGATTCTATTGGTTCCACCCGCTGGTATGGGCAGCGCTGTACCTGTTTGGGAAGGATATTGAAATGGCCTGTGACGAAGCGGTGATGAATGAATTAGGCGAAAGCGGCAGGCATGTGTATGCGGATACGCTTCTCCGTCTCAGTGCCGGAAAGAATCGGTTCGCGGGAGTGCCCCTCGCCTTCGGGGAGGGCAGTGTGGAGAGCCGGATCAGGCATATTGTGAAATATAAAAGGCCTGCGGCAGGGGCAGCCGTCCTGGGGGCAGCGGCCGTCCTGATCCTGGGGGCCGGCCTGCTGACAGGCAGGCAAGGCCAATCCCCTGTACCTGACGGAATGGAACTACCCTCAGGACATATCGTCAAATGTTCCGCCCAGACCACGGTAACCATTGACGGGGAAACCTATGATATGGCGGAACTCTGCAGTTCTGTCAATGGACTTATGCCGGAAGTCAGGGAGCTTGGAAAATACATTGTGATTGAGGGGCATATTAGTCCGAATTGCGCTTACTACGGATTTTTCAATACGGAAAGCAGGGAATGGGAGTGGGGATACACCGGAACGTTCCTTACATGGGATGAGAACTGGGAGATGCTGGAAGATCCCATCGAGAGCGTGATTTATGCCGAGGATGCCGGCAGCCAGGGCGTTATCCGGGACTGGAAAACCAACGGGATCGCCATATATGACCTGGAAGACGAGTATATCCGTGGCCTGCGCCGGGTGGGGGACGATATTACCCTTACGCTGGTCAACTACTCCGGCGACAGAAGGGAATTGAAATTTGATTTCAAGGATCGTTGAATGCTTTGCACCCTTGGTAAATATATGCAGGCCGAATCATAACTTGTCACTTTTTGTTTTATATGGTATACTGACTTTGTTCCGGGAGAAAACGGCCAGTGGCCGTAGGGGCAGAGGAGGAGTGATTATGAATTTGGTTATTACCTTGAGCCGCCGTTATGGTACCGGTGCCAGTATGATAGCGGAGGATCTGGCGAGGGGACTTGAAATTCCTGTTTATGATAAGGCTTATATTGAGCATGAACTGGAAGGGAACAGTTACCATGACGAGGCAGAAGTGATCAGGGAGCTGGCGAATCATTCCTGCATCATATTAGGGAGGTGCGCTTCCCAAATATTGAAAGACCAGCCCAATGTATTTAACGTATACGTCTGTGCCGACAAGGAAGACCGTATACAGCGGATTATGAAAAAAGAATCCCTTTCTTATGACGACGCGAAGGCAATGTTGGAACTCAACGACAAAAAGCGTGCGGAATATTACTATGAGCATACCGGGAAAGTGTGGGGTGACGTAAACAATTACCATATGATTCTGGATACCTCCAAATTGGGGGCGGAAAATTGCGCGGATATTCTTATGAAATATTTTGAAAGAGTCGAGATAATTTAATTTTTTAACCAAAGGCGTTAAAACAGGTATCAATAGAGGCAATAAATATGATTATTCCTATGTCGTATGGGAAAAATTATATTTATTGTCTTTTTTTGCATGTGGGAGTATAATGTGGATGCTTAAAAAGGATTGCAGGAGGGACTATGTACTTCATTTATTTTATGCTTTGGGTCATTTTTAACGGTAGTTTTACGCTGGAGATTGGAATTTTTGGGGTGGTAATTGCGGCCCTGCTGTTCGCATTTACCTGTAAGTTCATGGATTACAGCATTGCCCAGGAAAAACAGAATGTGAAAAAGGTATTTCGGGTCATAGCCTTTGTCTTTTTGCTGTTGAAGGAAATAACTTTGGCGAATTTTGCGGTTATCCGCCTGATCCTCACCCAGAAAGAGGAGATAGAGCCTAAACTGGTCACTTTCTGTTCCGTCTTGAAGACACCTACGGCACGGGCATTCCTTGCCAATGTGATTACTCTGACTCCGGGGACCATAACCGTTTCGCTGGAAAATGACAGGTATACGGTACACTGTCTGGACGAGAGCATGGCGGAAGGGATAGAAGACCTGGAATTCCAGAAGCAATTGTCCAGGCTGGAAGAATGGAAACCGGCAGGGGACGGGAAAAAACCTGCGGGGCGGAAGCAATAAGGACAAGAACAGCAAAGAAGGGGAAAGAAAAAGAGATGGGAAAGGGAATCGCGGTACTGGAAACAGCATATAAGGGACTATTTACAGCTATACTCATTGCATTGGCTGCGCTGGTGATCCTCTGCCTGATCCGTGCCATTATCGGTCCCAGGATAGCGGACAGGATCGTGTCCGTTAATATGATGGGAACCATGGTCATTGTGATCATAGCTATATTGACAGTGATGATGGGGGAAGGGTATTTGGCGGACATCTGTATTATTTATGCCATGATCAGCTTTCTTGCCGTGATCGTGCTGACAAAGGTTTACATGGGAGTATATACGGAGAAAAAGGAAGCGCAGGAGAAGAAAACAGCGGAGGGGAAAGCTTCCGCAATAACAGGTGAAGGGCAGGAGGTGTGCCATGGCAGCGGTAGAATGGATTAAATTTATTGCAGGTTCCGCGTTCCTGGTCATGGGACTTGCTATCTTTGTGTTGGAGATGATAGGAGTATTCCGTTTTAAATATGTTCTGAACAGAATGCACGCTGCGGCCATGGGCGATACCTTTGGGATCGGCTGCTGCCTGATAGGGTTGATCATTATGAACGGTTTTTGCTTCACTTCCCTGAAGCTGTTCCTGGTCATTGTATTCCTGTGGTTTTCATCCCCGGTTTCCTCCCACCTGATTGCCCGGCTGGAGGTGGCTACGGATGAGGAGCCGGAGAAGCATTATACAAAAGAGGACAAATCCGCAGAAGGAGGAATGTGAGACATGACAATATTTACCTGTATTCTTTTGGGTTTCCTGGTGGTGTGCGCCGTTGCGGCAAGCCTGTCCAAAAACCTGTTAAATACCATACTGATCTTTATGTCTTACAGCCTGGTCATGTCCATCATATGGATCCTTCTGGAATCGCCGGATCTGGCAATCACGGAGGCGGCGGTAGGCGCAGGGGTGACGACAGTGCTCTTTGTGGTTACGCTGAAGAAGATCCATGCGGTGATCAAATCGGATGATGGCATGAAAACGGAAGAAAGGAAGGGAGAAAATGAGTAAAAAGGTTTCTCAGGAACAATACGAAAAAACTTTCTCCTATAAATTCCGGCAATGGCTGGACGGTACAAAGGATCCGTTTTTGGATACATTGGAAATGAAGCGCCAGGAAGAGTTCCATGAGGATGAAGAGGTGTCCAGGCAGCATGACGAGGATATCAGGCAGCATGTCCAACATGCCTATGACCTGGAACACAATGCCGAAGTAAAAATATTCCGTAAAATATACAAGGTGTTCTGCGTCCTGTTCTGCGTCTTCCTGGTGGCCATGCTTCTGGAGGCAGTGTCGGAGCTGCCTACGTTCGGGGAACCTGATAATCCGGTGAACAATGAGGTATCGGAACGCTACATTGAGAAAGGGCTCCAGGAGACAGGGGCGGTAAATATCGTCACGGGTATGATCCTGGATTATAGGGCCTTTGACACATTGGGAGAGTCCCATGTGCTTTTTATTGCCACATGTACCGTACTGATCCTGCTGCGTGTCGATAAGAAAGGCAGCAGGGATCTCAGCGAAACCGATGACAGAAGCCATGAACCGAAAAATGACGTGATCCTGCAGACGGTGGCAAGGCTGTTAGTCCCTCCGATTTTTCTCTTTGGGATCTATATCATTCTGGCAGGGCATTTAGGGCCCGGCGGCGGTTTTTCCGGCGGTGCGGTGATAGGTGCGGGTCTGATCCTGTACCTGAATGCCTTCGGGTTTGCAATGACGGAAAGATTCTTTACCGCAAAGACATACCGGATCATGAGCTTCGGAGCCCTTGCCTGCTACAGTATTGCAAAGAGTTATTCCTTTTACACCGGCGCCAACCATATCGAGAGCGTTATTCCCCTGGGAGAGCCGGGAGCCATTTTAAGCAGCGGCCTGATCCTGCTCCTCAATATCTGCGTAGGAATCGTAGTGGCGGGGACCATGTATACCTTTTATGTGATGTTCCGCAAGGGCGGGTACTGAAGCGTGTTTGAACGGCAGTACAAATGGGGCGTGTTTATACAGAAAGGCATGGTTGTGAAATGGACGTTACGAATTTAATGAAAAATTACGTGGAGGCAGTGGCAATGATCCTGTTTGGGATCGGCTTTACCAATCTGCTCCTGCAGAAGAACCTGATTAAAAAAATAGTGGGTTTGAATATTATGGATACGGCGACTTACCTCTTCCTGGCGCTGAAAGGGTACATTGACGGCAGAAAAGCTCCGGTGGTAGTGGACGGGGTCCAGAGTGTGGAGACTTATATCAATCCCATTCCCAGCGGACTTGTGCTGACAGGCATTGTGGTCTCCGTCTCCGTCACGGCGCTGATGCTGTCACTGACGATACGGTTATACCGCCGGTATCATACCCTGGATCTGGATGAAATATCTACCCTGCTGAGGAGGGAAAAGAAATAATGGATTTTGTACGTAATTTTCCCTTTATATCTATTATATTGTCATTGTTTTCAGGGCCCCTCAGTTCCATACTCAGCGGGAAGTGGGCAAAGAGGATAAACACTGCGGTGATCGCCGTGATCGGGGTTATGTCTGCCTGTGTGCTGGCATATGTGGCAGGGACCGGGGAAGAATTCATTTATTATATGGGGCATTTCCCCGCCCCCTGGGGAAACGAGATCCGGGTGGGGGAGCTGGAAGCTTTTATGGCGGTGTTCTTCTGTATCATCATGCTTCTGTGCATGTTAGGGGGCATGAAAGAAAGGCTTACACAGATCGAGGAATCCAAGCAGAACCTGTATTATATTATGGTGAATCTGCTGCTTTGTTCGCTGCTGGCCCTGATCTACACCAACGATCTGTTTACGGCCTACGTGTTTGTGGAGATCAATACTATTTCCGCCTGCGGCCTTATAATGATCCGGCAGAACGGCCGGACATTTGAGGCCGCCATCCGGTATATGATTATGAGCCTGTTAGGCTCCGGCCTGCTGCTCCTTGGACTTTGCTTCCTCTACAGTGTCACCGGGCATTTGCTGATGAGCAACATTCAGCAGCAGGTACGGTTGTTGACGGCTATGGGGGAATACCACATCCCTTTGATGGTAGCCTTGTGTTTGATGTCTGTGGGACTTGCCATTAAGAGCGCGTTATACCCTTTCCACTCCTGGCTGCCGGACGCCTACGGGTATTCCACCGTGTCCTCGGCGGCAATTCTGTCCTCCCTGGTTTCCAAGGGGTATATTTTTTTGCTGATCAAGATCTTTTACCGGGTAATCGGTTTTGACATCATCTGTGAAAGCAAGGTGATCCATGTGCTGTATGTGTTCGGCATCATGGGAATGATCATGGGTTCTGTCAGCGCTATCAGAGAGGACAATATCCGCAGGATGATTGCGTATTCCTCTGTGGCACAGGTGGGTTATATTTATATGGGCCTGGGACTGGGTACTGAGGCTGGCGTTGTGGCCAGCATTTACCATGTGCTCTCCCATGCAGCCACTAAGTCACTGCTTTTTGTGGCGGCTTCCGGACTGACCGATGCATCCGGAGGGAGCGTCCGGTTTAAAGACCTGAGGGGTGCCGGTTACCGGCATAAGCTGGCCGGTATTGCTTTTATGGTAGGATCCCTGTCCATGGTGGGCCTGCCTATGTTCTCCGGCTTTATTTCCAAGCTGCTTTTTTCCCAGGAGGCGGTGGGGCATACCCATAAAATGCTGCCCACCCTGATCGCCCTTGCTGTCAGCACGGTTTTGAACGCCGTTTATTTTATGAAAACGGTAATCTCCATATACATGCCCCCCGGGGAGGAAGTGGAGTTGGCGGAAAGCAGAAATATCGCTATGAGGGAACAACCCGGTAAATCCGTTGCCCTGGTATGTTTTATTATTTTAAACCTGATAATGGGACTGAATTCGGAACCCATTATTCACCTGATTGAAACCGGGTTGGGGATGTTCAGGTAGCCTGGTGTCCCGTACCGGCCATACCGTATCCGGCGGGTACAGGAATCGTATGGCTCCGGGAGTAACACAATGTTGCGCGAATGAATAGATATGGAGGTTGGGCGGAAAATGAACCCATGGATTTTGTTGTCTGTGGCGCTGCCATCTGTGGCAGGGATCTTATTGCTGGCCGTTTCCTTTGGGGAATATATACGGGGCAGTGAGAAGGCTTTTACAAGGGGGGTGCAGGTATATACCGCAGCCGCTTTGGCCTTATCGGCATCTGTGTCGCTCTACACAGCATGGCAGGGGGAGAAGGAATGTAGCCTTTTTGAATGGTTGGATGGTATTTTGGTGTATTTCCGGATAGATGCCCTGGGCCGGCTGATGGTAACGGCAGTGAGCATAGCATGGCTTCTCATAGGCTTTTATTCCCTGGCATATATGGGGCATGAGGGGAAGGAAACCAGGTATTTCGGCTTTTACCTATTACTGTATGGTATATTGACGGGATTGAGTTTTTCGGGGAATCTGGTCACAATGTATTTCTTTTACGAGCTGATGACGCTGGTATCCATGCCTCTGGTACTGCATAGCGGTTCCAGGGAAGCGGTGATGGCTGCCCTAAAGTATTTGTTTTATTCTATGTGCGGGGCTTATTGCGGGTTGTTTGGAATGGTGTTCCTGTATCGCTACTGCCATACCCTGGACTTTACGGCAGGGGGTGCTTTAAACCTGGCCGCGGTACAGGGCCACGAAGGGATTCTGTTAACGGCGGTGTTTGTTATGATCTTAGGCTTTGGCGCAAAGGCCGGCATGCTTCCCCTGCATTCCTGGCTGCCGGCGGCGCATCCGGTAGCGCCCTCCCCGGCATCGGCGTTGTTATCAGGCACGATTGTGAAGTTTGGCGCGTTGGCGGTAATCCGCACGGTCTATTATGTTGTAGGCCCCGGATTCCTGAGAGGGACCTGGGTGCAGTATGTGTGGATGGTTCTGGCGCTGCTTACCGTATTTATGGGTTCCCTGCTGGCATACCGTGAACCGGTGCTGAAGAAGAGGCTGGCTTATTCCACGGTAAGCCAGGTTTCCTATATTTTGTTCGGCATTTCCCTGCTGGTTCCTGATGCTGTGGAAGGCGCGCTGCTGCACATGGTGGTGCATGCTTTTGTCAAATGCGGACTTTTCCTGACAGCCGGTGTGTTTATATACCGGTTCGGCTACACCAGGGTAGACCGGCTTGGAGGATTGGGCAGGAAAATGCCTGTGACTTTATGGTGCTATACCGTCTTTGCACTGGCATTGACGGGGATTCCGCCTACAGGAGGCTTTGTCAGCAAATGGTATCTTGCGGAGGGCGCGTTGCAGTCCGGCATCCCCGTCTTTTCCTGGCTGGGCCCTGTGGTGCTTCTGGTCAGCGCCCTGCTCACCGCAGGCTATTTGTTCCCTGTGACGATAAAAGGCTTTTTCCCAGGGGAAGAAAAGGATCCCGGCAATGGGGCGAAAGAAGAGCCTTCCCCCCTTATGCTGATACCGCTTATGGTGCTGGCGGCGCTGGCGCTGCTCCTGGGAATTATGCCGAACCCGTTGATCCGATACATCAGCCAGATAACGTTGGAGGTATTTTCCTAACCGGAGGGAAGCTTTTCCGTATCTGCGCTGCCGTTTTATGATACAGAGCCGGGTGGAAAGGCTTCCGGAAACCTGATCCCGCAAGAAGGAGGAGCGGTTTTGAATAAGATTTTAATGTTGATAGTGGTGTTGTTTCCCATATTTTCGGGGGTCTTGATCCCCATGCTGCCCTTTCGGGGAAGAAGGGCCATGTGCATTTTCATAGAAGGCTGCGCCCTGGCAGAATCGGCTTTGGTGTTTTTCCTGCTGCAGAACCCTCCTGCCGAAACGCTCACCGTGTTCCGTTTTACGGGAAATTTGAGCATTACTTTCCGGGTGGACGGCATGGGTGCATTATTTGCGGGAATGGCATCCTTTCTCTGGCCTTTGGCATTGCTGTATTCTTTCGAGTATATGAAACATGAGCACAGCGAGAAATCCTTTTTCCTGTTTTATTTAATCACTTATGGCATTACCCTGGGAATCGCACTGGCGGAGAACATCCTTACCATGTATTTCTTTTTTGAAATGCTGAGTATGGCCACGCTGCCCCTGATCATGCATACCAGGACCAGGGAAGCTTTCCTGGCCAGCAGAAGCTATCTCTACTATATGCTTGGGGGCGCTGCCTTTGCATTCATAGGCATGATCTTTATTTTGACATATGGGACCACCTCTTCCTTCGTCCCGGGAGGGGTTCTTGATACGGTGAAAATCGGGGACAAGGGGAATTTGCTGCTGCTGGTTTACGTGCTGTGCTTCTGCGGATTCAGTGTGAAAACGGCGGTCTTTCCTTTCAGCTCCTGGCTGCCAAAGGCCGGTGTGGCGCCTACCCCGGTGACGGCGCTGCTCCATGCGGTGGCAGTGGTAAACACAGGGGCCTTTGCCGCAATGCGTGTGACGTATTACAGCTTCGGCACAGATCTGCTGAGGGGAACCTGGGCCCAGAATGTGGTGATGGCCCTGGTGGTGATTACGATTGTTTACGGCTGCAGCCGGGCCCTGAAGGAGACACATCTAAAACGGAGGCTTGCCTGGTCCACGGTCAGCAATCTGTCTTATATTTTGTTTGGGGTGGTGATCATGACGCCTCTGGGACTGGTGGGAGGGATGAGCCATATGTTGTTTCATTCCTTTATGAAAATATGTTCCTTCTTTTGTGCAGGGGCGGTGATATATAAGACGGGCAGGAATTATGTCTATGAGTTGGACGGGTTGGGGCGGAAAATGCCCAAGGTGTTCGTGACCTTTACCGTTTCTTCCCTGGCATTGATGGGTGTGCCGGGGTTATGCGGTTTCGTGAGCAAATGGAATCTGTGCAGGGCGGCGGTGGACAGCGAGAATCCTCTTGCTTATGCGGGTGTGGCCGCCCTGATGGTTTCCGCACTGCTGACGGCAATTTATATGCTCACAATGATGATACGTGCCTTTTTCCCGGGCCGTGACTTCGATTACGGAAAGCTGTCGGAGGCGAAGGATCCCAACTGGCTGATGCTCCTGCCCCTGGCGGTTTTCGTGGCGGTAATGTTTTGCTTCGGGTTGCGCTCCGGGCCGGTGATCCGTTTTCTGCAGGAGATTACAGGTGTGGTGCGTTTTTGATTTTATTTGAGCCGCAGGGGCGGCATGGGGGATTCATATGATAGTTGAAGGAATGTTGGCTTTTCTGGTATTTTTTCCTTTTGCAACGGGCCTTGGGGCATATTTTTGCGGAAAGAAATGTCATGTGGCGGCTGTGGGGGCCGTTGGGGTAGAATTTGCGGGAGTCCTGTATTTGGCCTGGGCGTTTGGCAGGCAATGGGAGATGATGTGTTTGGAGCCCGGTGTGCCATTGGCTTTCCGGGAACCGTTGTTTTCCTGTGTGCTTCCCGAAATCTGCGGATTTGGATTGCATTTCTGTATGGATGGCTTCCGGTTGGTTTACGGCTGTGTGGCGGCGTTTATGTGGCTGATGGCTGCCGTTTTTTCGGGGGAATATTTTAAGCGCCATGATCATGTCAACAGGTTTTATCTGTTTTTGCTGTGGACCCTGGGTGCGACTATGGGGGTATTCCTGTCCGCAGATCTGTATACCACCTTTCTGTTTTTTGAACTGATGTCTTTTACCTCCTATGTCTGGGTGGCACAGGAGGAAAACAGGCCTTCTCTGAGAGCGGCGGCCACTTATCTGGCGGTGGCGGTAACGGGGGGACTGGTAATGCTTATGGGAATTTTCCTGCTGTATCACCATCTGGGGACGTTGGTTATTGGCGAACTGCACGCTGCGGCAGCAGGCGTTGGAAACCGTGGGGTCTTATATGCGGCGGGTGGTTGTATGCTGTTTGGCTTTGGCGCTAAAGCAGGGGCATTCCCTTTGCATATCTGGCTGCCCAAGGCCCATCCTGTGGCGCCGGCGCCGGCTTCCGCGCTGTTGTCGGGCATTTTGACGAAAACAGGTATTTACGGCATCCTGGTCTTAAGCTGTGACCTGTTCCTGCAGGACGGAACCTGGGGAAGGCTGATCCTGGCCATAGGTGTAGTGACAATGCTGGGGGGTGCCCTGCTGGCAGTATTTTCCATAGATCTGAAAAGAACCCTGGCCTGTTCTTCCATGTCTCAGGTGGGTTTCATATTAGTGGGCATCGGTATGCAGGGCATGCTGGGGGAGGAGAACGGGTTGGCTGTGCACGGTACCGTCCTTCATATGGTGAACCATTCTCTGATAAAGCTTGTACTGTTCCTGGCTGCAGGCGCAATTTATATAAATACCCATAATCTGGACCTAAACAGGATCCGGGGGTTTGGCAGAAAGAAACCATTTATGAAGCTGATGTTCCTGACCGGGGCGTTGGCCATTGGGGGCATTCCATTGTTTGGGGGATACGTCAGCAAGACATTGCTGCATGAGGCCATTGTGGAATACGGCGGAGGGACCGCCATGAAGACCGTGGAATGGCTGTTCCTGATTTCCGGCGGAATTACCGTGGCATATATGCTAAAGCTGTATGTAGCCATATTCATGGAAAAAAATGAGGATGCGGGACTGCAGGAAGAATACGATAGGAGAAAGAAATATATGGGCGGGGGTTCCGTTTTTGCCCTGGGAGGGAGCGCCCTCCTGCTCTTTCTCTGGGGAGCGGCCCCTCATGTGACCATGGACAGGGCGGCGGGTTTGGCGGAAGGTTTTATGAACCTCTTTCCGGACAGAGAAAGCCTGGCCCATGGTGCAGCGGTGTTGGGAGGTTCCGGGCATGCTGTCCGGTATTTCAGCCTTGGCAATTTAGGCGGGGCGCTGATATCCATTGCCATAGGCGGGGCGGTTTATGCGTTCTTTGTCAGAAAGGTATTGATCCGGAAAAGCGGGGAAGGTGTGTCAGAGTATGTCAATCTGTGGCCCAAATGGCTGGATCTGGAAGAGCTGTTGTACAGGCCGCTGCTATTAAATATTCTGCCTGTGGCCTTTGGGGTGCTCTGCAGAGGATTGGACAGTTTTACGGACACGATGGTGGTAATCTTGCGCAAGACTCTTTACAGGGACAGTCCCCTGCCCCATGAACTGCCGGAGGGGAACGGATTGACCCTGGCCCTGGGCAGGGTAATGAACGGTTTTCAGTGTTTGGGCAACCATACCTGGCGGAGAAAGGATCCGGCGAAGAAAGATTATATCCATATCGTTGCCGCATGGAATGCGGAGCTTCAGGAAAATAACCGCATTATCCAGCGAAGCCTGTCTTTTGGGCTGCTGATGTTCTGTGTGGGCCTGGCGCTGACGCTGGTTTATATTATCTGGTTTTAGCCGGAAGGGGATTGTGATGGGTCTGGGATTTGCTCCGGAAGGCTGATCATTCACAGAAAGGAAAGGTTATTTAAATGGATAGCGCCTGTACACAAATTGCTTCGTGTACAGGCGCTTATGAATGCTTTATAAAACTACAACCCCTATTTAACCCTTCGCTTTCTTCTTACCGCTCCCTACCAGGAAGAAGCTGCAGGCAAGCGCTATGGCGTACAGACAGATGGTAAGGTACAATACGGCCTGATAGCCGGTAGGATTTACGGAGATCGTTCCGCCATGGCCGTCGCTGATATCGATGGGTGAACCCACATGGTTTACGATAAAGGTAGCCAGCTGGTTGCCGGTAAGGCCTGCGAAAGCCCATGCGGAAAGGGTGATGCCGTGAATGGCGCTGATATTTTGCATGCCGTAATGGTCGGACAGCAGCGTAGGTACATTACTGAAGCCGCCGCCGTATCCTGCATTTACCACAAACAGCAGGATCAATACCAGAACCATCAGCAGGGTAGGCTGTCCCATTTTTGTAATGCCCTGTGTTGCAATGACCAATCCCGTAGCTACAATGGAAAGAATGATCATGATCTTATAAACCGTGTTTCTATCCTTCATGGTATCTGCCCATGCGGAGAAACCGAGACGCCCGCCTGCGTTAAAGACAGCGGTGACGGAAGCCAGGACACCTGCCATGCCTGCCAGGCCGATACACTTGATGATCATTTTTTCCTGGGAGATCAGGGCCAGGCCACAGGTAATATTGATATAGAACATCAGCCAGATACCGATGAAAACAACGGGTTTGGTCTTGATGACATCTATGGGCCTTGCACCCTTTTCCTGGGAAGCAGGCTCATGCCATCCCTCCGGCTTGGCCAGAAGCAGATGGCCTACGAACATCATCACAAAGTATACGCAGGCCAGGATCAGGAACATCTTGTAGATGCCGTCATCTCCCAGGGAATCCAGCAAAGCCTGCATGATAGGGCTTGCAATGGCTTTAGCTGCGCCGAAACCTGCAACCGCAAGACCCGTGGCCAGGCCTTTGCGGTCCTGGAACCAGAGCATCAGGGTCTTCACAGGGGAGAGATAGCCGGTTCCCAGGCCGATGCCCATGATAAAACCATAGCAGACATAAATTCCGATCAGCGACAGGATATTGCCTTTATGGGTGCCGCCGTACCAGATAAAGAATCCGGAGCCTGCCATGCCTGCGGCAAAGCAGATGGACGCGATCAGGGAAGAACGGTGGATGTCCTTTTCCACCACGTTTCCCAGAAAAGCGGCGGACATGCCAAGGAAGAAGATGGCAAAGCTGAATGCCCACTCCGTGGCGCTCTTGGAGAAACCGATGTATTCGGCAATCTCCTGGCTGAAAATTGACCAGCAGTAAACCGTACCGATACTGCAGTGCAGGAGCAGTGCGGGGATGGCCGCACGGATCCATTTGTTTTGTACTTTCATAACATATTCCCTCATTTCTGATGTATTTGGCTGTTACCGGCCAGTTGCGCAAAAACAAACTGCCGGCCATATGTATGGCTGCCCAATGGCCTGTATATTCCGGCAATTTATAAGAGGCGGCTGAAGGGTAACATTATCAAAAACATAATACGCTTTTTTGCTGTAAAATGCAAGATTTCCTTTTCAGTTTGGACGCTTCATGGTAAAATAAAAGTTACAGTTCACACGTCCGTTCGTACCCGGATAACTGCTTATGCAAGCATAAATTTATCTGGGCACGACTGACGTGTGAACTGTAACAGATAAAATTTCGGTTCGGCTGCCGGGCCGTGTTCAGCAAACTGTTTTTCGAAGGGAGGATAATGAAAAAAGAAAATCTGACCAGAAACCTTACTTTTTTTGCCGCGGCGGTGCTTGTGGCGGCGGCTTTCCTGTGCGACAGTCCCGGGGGCATTGCGGAAGGGATGTGGAGGATCATGACGTCCCACAGCCTTCTCATTACGGATTTCTTTTCGGTGGGGGGCATGGGGGCAGCATTTTTTAATGCCGCTATTATTCTGCTGACAGGTGTAATTTTGGTAATGGTGGAGAAAATACCTTTTACGGGGCCTACCATGGCGGCGCTGTTTATCAATGCCGGATACGGATTGTGGGGGAAGACACCCCTTAATATCCTGCCCATATTATTTGGTATCTGGCTTTATTCCCGAACTCACGGAGTGAGGCTGGGCAGGCACATATATACGGCTCTTTTCGGTACATGCCTGGCTCCTTTTGTGACGGAATTGTATTTCCTGCTGCCCTATCCCCTGGTTGTGCGGGCAGCCATGGCGGTGGCCCTGGGCATTGTGGTGGGTTTTTTCCTGCCGCCGCTTTCCGCCCATACCACGTCCATGCACATGGGTTATAATCTGTTTAATGTGGGGTTTTCCGCAGGAATCCTTGCATTTGTCATTGTGTGCGTAATGAAATCCCTGGAGCTGCAGACGGAGACCGTGCTGTTGTGGGAGACGGGAAGGCCGGTGGGAGTGATTGTGGGGTTATACCTCTTTTTCCTGGCAGTGTTTATAACCGGATTTCTGTACAGTGACCGTAAACTGGACGGATTAAAGAAGATTTTCAGCCGCCCGGGCCGTGCCGTATCGGACTTTATCCTGATGGACGGCGCAGGGCCTGCCATGATGAACATGGGATTGATGGGAAGCCTTTGTACCACCTATATCCTGTTGATCGGCGGAGACTTTTCGGGGCCGGTAGTGGGGGCCATTATGATGGTATTTGGTTTTTCGGCTTTTGGCGCCCATGTGAAGAATTATCTTCCGGTGCTGGCGGGTGTCTGGCTGTTTACCTTTGTGAGCCGTTATGAACCCACCACGCCGGGAATCCAGCTGGCAGCCATCTTCGGAATAGGCCTGTCCCCCATAGCCGGGCAGTTCGGCATACCGGCGGGTATTTTGGCCGGCATACTGCACTCTGCCGTTGCCATGTGTACCGCCCAGATATACGGTGGGTTAAACCTGTATAACAATGGTTTCAGCGCAGGCTGGGTGGCGGTGGTGCTGATCCCTGCGTTGGAGAGCTTTATCAAGCGTTATCAGAGCAGGAAGCGTTCACGCTGAAGATTGGGGTTTTACGGATAAACTTGTCTGTTTATAGAAATATTTTACATTTTTGGAGGATGAAATGACACATAATGAGAAAAAGCTGGCCAATATAGTGGAGGAGCTGACCATGTTTTTCTTTGCCATCGGGGCAAAGGATGTACGGTCATCCATCCATGTGGAACATGAAAGAGCGGATATTGAGATGGAGGCGGATTACCGGGAAGAGTACCGGGAGAGGGTAGACGCCCTGTTAAAATATTTTAACGAACCTAAAAATGAAGGATTGGAAGACTTTTACTGGGAGCTTGCCGGTTCCGGCGACCCGGGGGAGAGCAGCCAGCTGCTTCTGGTGGGCATGATGATAGATAACGCCGATATCAAAATCGAAAACGACAGGGTCAAAATAAAACTGCGGAAATTGCTGCAGAAATAAGCAGGGATCACCTGCGGGCCGGTTTGATTTTTTCAAGATAGATGCAGATAAAACAGATCAAAAAATATAATACAATAAATCAATATATTTAATAAATAAATTATGAAAAATTACAAAAATAAGATGTATCAACATTTATGTTTAATTAAAATGCATCAATTAAGTAATTAATATAAGTCATTGTGAAACCCCTTTCCTCGTGATAAGATGATTCAATCATAACGGAAAGGGGTTTGTTTATGGCAGCAATCAGAGAAAAATACGGAAAAACTTATCATATGCCTCCCCAGGTAACCTATGACTGGGTGCAAAAGGACACGATAGAAAGGCCCCCTGTATGGTGCAGTGTGGATCTGCGGGATGGAAATCAGGCGCTGGTCGATCCCATGAGCCTGGACGAAAAGCTGGAATTCTTTCGGCTTTTGGTAGAAATCGGATTTAAGGAGATCGAGGTGGGGTTTCCTGCTTCCTCCGACACGGAGTACAATTTTATCAGAGCGCTGATCGAAAGGAAAATGATTCCCGAGGATGTGACCATCCAGGTGTTGACCCAGGCCAGGGAACATATTATCAAGAAGACTTTTGAGGCGGTCAAAGGAGCGCCCCGTGCCGTGGTACATCTCTATAATTCCACCTCTGTGGAGCAGAGGGAGCAGGTGTTTAAAAAGGATAAGGATGCGGTCCGCCGGCTTGCCGTTGACGGTGCAAAGATGCTGAAGGCAATGGCCGAGGAGACAGAGGGAAATTTTATTTTTGAATACAGTCCCGAAAGCTTTTCCCAGACAGAGGTGGATTACGCCCTGGAAGTCTGTAATGCGGTATTGGATGTATGGAGGCCTGATGCCGGAAGGAAAGTTATTATCAATCTGCCCACCACAGTCCAGGTAGCGATGCCCCATGTGTTTGCCTGTCAGGTGGAGTACATGCACAAGCATTTGAACTACAGGGAGAATGTGGTCTTAAGCGTCCATCCCCACAATGACAGAGGCTGCGGTGTCAGTGATGCGGAGTTCGGTATCCTGGCGGGAGCGGACAGGGTGGAAGGGACGCTTTTCGGAAACGGTGAGCGCACCGGCAATGTGGATATTGTTACGGTGGCCATGAACATGGTGTGCCACGGTGTGGACAGCGGACTTGACTTCTCCCATATTATGAAGGTCAGGGAGGCCTATGAGCGTTTTACGGGCATGAAGGTCCATGAGAGGACTCCTTATGCGGGGGATCTGGTATTCACGGCATTTTCCGGTTCCCATCAGGATGCCATCAGCAAGGGCATGACATGGCTGAAGGAGGGGAAAAGCGGCAGCCGTTGGGATGTGCCTTATCTTCCCATAGATCCTGCGGACGTGGGCAGGGAATACGAATCCGATGTGATCCGGATCAACAGCGTCTCCGGAAAGGGCGGTGTGGCATTTGTATTAAAACAGCAGTTTGGCTTTGCTTTGCCTGAGGCCATGAAAGAAGAAGTAGGGTATCTCATCAAAGGGGTCTCCGACAAGCGCCACCAGGAACTGCTTCCCGGGGAGATTTTTTCGATTTTCCGGGAAACTTATATAAACCCCCGGAGTATTTTCGGCATATCCGAGTGCCATTTCAAGCAGGAAAAGGGGATCCAGGCGGAAGTCACGGTGGAACAGGGCAGAGAGCGCAGGGTGATCCGCGGACAGGGCAACGGGCGCCTGGATGCGGTCAGTAATTGCCTGAAGACCTTTTTCGGCATCCGCTATCAGCTTTCCGTTTACGAGGAACATGCCGTTTCCAAGGGTTCCAGCTCCAAAGCAGCCGCTTATGTGGGATTGTTCCAGGACGGGCATTTCTACTGGGGGGTAGGTGTGGATGAGGATATTATAAAGGCATCCGTGGCGGCGCTGGCTTCCGCTGTCAACAGGCTTGCGGCAGAACAGCACATCACAGAAGGCAGGGAGGAAAGGATCGTAGAGATCATCAGCCATATCCAGAAAAATTACCGGGAAGTGACCCTGGAATCTCTTTCCGAGGCTTTCCATCTTTCCAAACCCTACCTGTCCAAATACATCAAAGAAAAGGCAGGAATGACCTTCCAGGAAGTGGTGAAGAATGAGCGCATGAAAAGGGCGCGGGCCATGCTGAAGGAGACAAACCAGACGGTGGAGGCAATTGCCGCGGAGGTAGGGTATGAAAATGTGGAGCATTTTAACCGGCTTTTCAAAAAGGGTTATGGGATGACCCCCGTGCAATACAGAAAGGGACAGTAGGGATAAAACCTACTTTTCCGGGTAAAGCCATCCCGCGTATTCCAGGATAGATTGGTTTTCCGACCGTTTGTCGGATTTCAGGATCTGTTTCCGGTACTCCCTGGGCGATATCTGCATAATTTTAAGGAAATAACGGTTGAAGCTGGAAACAGAGTGGAAACCCACTGTCTCCGAAATGTCCAGCACCGATTCTTCGGTGCTGCGCAGTAGGTCGCAGGCCTTGGAAATACGGGTGCTGTTTACAAAGTCCAGGGGGGAAGTTCCCATAATATCATGGAAGACCCTGCGGAAGTGGGTAGGGCTCCAATGGCACAGGTCTGCAAGATATTCTATAGTAAACTGCTGCATGTAGTTTTCTTCGATATAATTCAGGGCAGGGGCAATGACCAGAAAATTTTCCGTATCATTTTCCGCCTTTGGCGGAATCTCTTTTTCCTGTTCAGCAGCGCCCCCCCCATTTTTCTCCAGATTCAGTATACGGTAAAACTCTATGTACAAAGACAATAGGAGTCCCTTTGCGCTGATGTGGAAGCTGGGTTTCTGGCCTTCCAGTTCCCGGATGACGGATTCCGCCAGGTAATGCACCTGGGGGAATTCTTCCCGGTGCAGAATGGGAGAAAAGTTGTTGGGCGAATATCCTGTCAGGTCATAGTTTTTCCATGTGGCAGGCAGCATATTCCGGAAAAGCTCTTTGGGATCCAGATAGATATAGGACCAGTGGCTCTCTGTCCCCGGCATGCTATAGGTGGTGTGGGGGACATTCTTAGGGATCACGGTCACATCCCCTGCCTGAAAAAGGATCTGCTCGCCGAAGATCTCAATGTATCCGCTGTGGGAATGGCAAATGCCTATTTCCAGGCAGTTATGGAAATGGAGCCTGCCGCTGGGAATATCGGATATTTTCCAGTAATCGCCGGATAACAGCAGCACCGGAAAATGTATGGGCAGGTAATAGCTCCTGTATTCTGTTACGGTACTCTTTGGTTTTGCCATAAGCTTTTTGTTTCCTCTTACACTTGATAATATGGTTTATATTTGCATCTTATTTTTTCTTAATTACTTAATCACTTCATTCTCTTCTCCATATGTTTTTCACCTTATATGCTTTGCCCGGATTCTGAACCCATGTATTTCAGGATTCCCGCCGGATTCTTAAGGGACACCGCAGGTGCGGGAACGGTCTCGGGTGAATGGGTGATTTCCGTCTGTTTAAGTTAGCCTTTATACTATATATAACAATGAAATCGAATAAAATCAACCATAACATAATGTAAGTACTTACAACTTTGTTCATAATCTATTCATAATTTTTCAAAATGTTCACATCTGATGCAGGAAATGATGTTAAAGTGCTCACAAAAAACCCCCATTTTATGGAAAAATAGTGCACATTTTCAAATCTCCTAAAAACGAACACCAATATAAATGGTCGTTTTTGCACAGTTTTGACCTCTTATTGCTTAGAAATAGTCGGCATAATGTATGATAATAAACTTACGTGGATTTAGAATGTGTGCAAATTGACGGGAAGCGCCATGGGAAATTTGTACAGAATGTTAAAGGAGGTTACATATGGCAAAGAGTACTGGAGCCAAGGCGGAGGTAAGGACTAAGACCACTTGGAAAAATGCTATTAAGAGAGACTGGCAGCTATATCTGCTGTTGCTGCTTCCTGTTGCTTTGGTATTGGTTTTCAATTATGCAGCATATCCGGGTTTGTGTATAGCGTTTATGGATTACAAACCTATTAAAGGAATTGCAGGCAGCGAATGGGTGGGCATGGAGGTATTCCAGAAGATTTTCAAGGATCCTGATTTCCTCAGGGCCCTGCGGAATTCCATTGTTTTCAATCTGCTGGATTTGATGGTGGGTTTCCCGATGCCGATCATTCTGGCGTTAATGCTGAACGAGCTGCGGTTTATGAGGTTTAAGAAAGTGACCCAGACGATCCTTTACCTGCCCCACTTCCTTTCCTGGGCGATCATCGGATCCGTTGCATATACCATGTTCCGCCCTGCTACGGGTCTTGTGAACAATCTGTTAGTGAATGCAGGCGTTATCGCGGAAGGCATACCGTTTATGAACGAGAAATGGCATTGGGCGGTTACTTACCTGCTGGTAGGCGTATGGCAGGGCATGGGTTGGGGTACCATCCTTTATCTTGCCGCAATCACAAGTATCAACGGTGAGCTGTATGAGGCATGTATTATTGACGGCGCCAATAAGTGGCAGAAAATGTGGCATGTTACTCTGCCGGGTATCCGGGGTACCATCGTAACTCTGCTGATCATGAACCTGGGCCGTGTAATGGGCAGTAACCTGGAGCGTCTGACGGCCTTTGACAATACGCAGGTCCGTGACTTCCAGTATCAGCTGGCAATCTATATCTACCAAAAAGGTATGGGCGCCGGGAAATATTCCGAAGGTACCGCGGTGGGCCTGTTCCAGTCGTTGGTAGGGGTAATTCTGGTTCTGTTGTCCGATAAGATTGCCAAGGCGCTTGGCGAAGAAGGCTTGTTATAGGGGGTGAGAGATATGGCAAAGAAAAATATGGAAGCGACTGCCTCTGACGGGAGCCGTGCGATCAGTAAATTTCATATCAGTGATGTGATCATTATCCTGGTGTTGGTCATCCTGTGTTCTACCTGTGTCATCCCCTTCTGGCATCTGCTGGTGAAATCCATCTCCAGCGATATGGCAGTAATGATGAAGACAGTGTTCTTCTGGCCGAAGGAAATTACCTTTGGTGCATATAGTAAGGTTTTTGCGGATCGGGCAATGGTTCGTTCCATGATTTACAGTGTGGTGGTGACGGTGATCTTTACGGTGCTTGGTATGATTACATGTACCTGTGCGGCATATCCCCTGTCTAAGAAAAGATTGAAGGGAAAAGGATTTTTCACCTTTTTGCTCATGGTTCCCATGTACTTTACGGCAGGGATGATCCCTTCCTTTATCCTGATGTTCAAGTTGAACCTGATTGACTCCATGTGGGTGCTGATCCTTCCTTTGATCTATTCGCCCTATAACATGTTGGTAATGAAGACCTATTTTCAGAGTACCATTCCGGAATCCCTGGAGGAATCGGCGTTCCTGGACGGAGCGACAAATTTCCAGGTACTACGGAAAATCGTGCTTCCTTTAAGTAAGCCGATTATCGCGACACTGTCCCTGTTCTATGCGGTAGGTCGCTGGAATGCATATGCCGACCATATGTACTACATAAACTCTGACACCAAGAGAATGATTCAGTACAAGCTGTATCTGCTGGTCCAGGGTGCGGAGGCATCCATCCAGACATCCCTGGGAGACGTAGGTGGCGCCACTAATATTACCACGCCGGAAGTTCTGCAGGCTGCCTGCATTATGTTTGTATCGGTTCCCATAATCATTATTTATCCCTTCCTGCAGAAATATTTCGTAAAGGGAGCCATGGTAGGGGCCGTAAAAGGATGATAGTTTTCCCGGATGTCCGGGTTTCTATAAACTATACACATATTCTTATTTTATAAGGAGGATTTTATTATGAAGAAAAACAATCTTCAGAAAGTACTTGCCGTAGCGCTTGCAAGTGGTATGGTAATGGGTGCTTTGACTGCCTGTGGTGGCGATGACACCGGCGCAAGCGCATCTGCCAGCAGCAGCGCGCCTGCAGCAAGCTCCAGCGCAGCAGCAAGCTCCAGTGCAGCAGCTTCATCTGAGAGCACCGGCGGAGACGCTGCTACCGTTGCAGGAATTGACGGCTTTGTTCCCTTTGAGAACACCGTAACCTTGAATATTCCTGTTTACCAGCGTGCAACACCCAACGGTGCTGCCGATGCCGGAAACAACTACTGGACCGAGTGGATCCGGAAGGAATTTGGTGAGAAGTATAACATTGACGTAAACTTTGCAGACTGGGTAATTCCCCGTGGAGAAGAGAATACAAAGTATGCACAGTGGGCAGCAATTCAGAAGCTTCCTACCGTTTGCTTTGAATATGACTATCCCGACCTGACCCTGTATCAGAGTGAAGGTTATCTGCAGGAGTATGATGTTGAATGGTTTAAGCAGATTGCCCCTACCTACTGGGCGGCAATGGAGGCAAACGGCCTGGATGAGTTTACCCAGATCAATGGCGAGAATGTTCTGCTGATTGGTACCAGACCTTATGGCCAGACCAATTATCAGTTTGTAACTTTCTATCGTAAGGACTGGGTGGAGGCTGCAGGCTATGATACCTATCCTACAGATCCCGCAGAGTTGCTGAAGCTGTATGCAAAGATTGATGAGCTGGGATTGTGCAAGGGTGATTACCTCCTTGGCGGTACCAGAGTGGAAGGTAACGGCGCAGACCAGAACTATGCATACAGAGTTTACCCTCAGGACAAGGAACTTTGGGCAACCACCGGTGACTATGTTGTTCCCGCTCTTTCCACCGAAGCTCAGAAGGCATTCTTAAAGTGGGAGAACCAGCTGTACAACCTGGGTTACCGTGACAAAGAGTACAATACAAAGACCATTGATTACCAGATCAGTGATTTTGTAAGCGGACAGTGCTTCACTTATGCTACCTATAGTACTAATACCGTTCAGGCGCTGGATCAGTTCTATGAGGCAAATCCTGACGGCAAGCTGGGTATCGTTGTAAATCCCGGCCCTGTTACCTATGCTGACGGTACTACCGTAGGTTTCCGTCCCAACGGTATCTTCGGCCAGTATATCGGATTCTCCGCTACCGCTACAGAAGATGAGATGAAGGCATTTGCTATGTACCTTGAGTGGATGAGCCAGCCGGATGTTCTCTTCACACTGCAGTGGGGTGAAGAAGGCGTGAACTTCAACTATGATGAGAACGGCACACCTAAGGCTATCCCTGTTGCAGAGCAGCCTGCTGACAAGGTGATGTCCCACAATAATAACGTAGATATGTGGTGTCTGGTAGCAGCAACTGCATCCTTCAATGATGTGGACAAGGACATCCAGGCGATTTCTCCTCTGGGTTATCCTGATTCCGATCAGTTCTTTAAGGATATCAAGGCGAACTACGAAGGACAGCTGGCTTGTTATGAGGCAGGTATGGCATCTCCTGACTGTGCGTTCACCGTATCCATCGCAGCACAGGATGAGTACAAGGATACCCTGTTTACCAAGTATGCAACCCTGCGTGACCAGATCGTTATGGGTTCCGTGGAGGACTTCGAGGCAAACTATGAGAAGGCCAGCAAGGAATACCTTGAGTCCGGTTATCAGGCAATTATCGATGAGAGAAAGGCTGCTTATGAAGCCGGCAACTATGTTGAGCAGGCAGCGCAGTTCTTCAAGTAAGACGAATTAAGCAATATGTTTTATATCAGCCCTCCGGCTTAGGCTGGAGGGCTGTATTTTTAAAATTTCTTGCAATGAGGAAATAACTGGGGTATCATAAAATAAACGGCATTCATGCAGGGTTCCGTAACTTTCGAGGAGGTCTGCAAATGCAAGGTGGCGGGGAAAAGAAGGAGGATAAGGTATGCTGAAACTGGAGTATGACAAAAAACAAATAGAAGAGGTAATCGACAAGATTGTGAAGAAGACCATGAATATGGATCTGACATGGGACTGGCCCTGTGGCGTGGCTTATTATGGGATCAGCGAAGCTTATGAGAAGACCGGCAAGGAAGAGTACCTGAAGCTTTTAAAAGACAGGGTGGACGAACTCATTGATCTGGGACTTCCCAAGGTGTGGACAGTGAATGCCTGTGCAATGGGGCATTGCCTGGTTTCCCTGTATAACGCTACAAAGGATCAGAAATATTATGATATCCTGATGAGCAAGGTTGAGTACATAACTAAAGATGCCCTGCGCTTTGCAG
Organism: uncultured Lachnospiraceae bacterium; assembly: GCA_947643615.1. GTDB lineage: Bacteria > Bacillota > Clostridia > Lachnospirales > Lachnospiraceae > Acetatifactor. Next base: position 14,039 of record CANRWO010000002.1, on the reverse strand, counting down.
ACAATGTGCTGCAGCACACCGTATCCGCCAATAATGATTTCCCGGAGCAGGCATGGTGTGACACGTTGTTCATGGCGGCGTTCCTGCTGCTGAGAGTAGGCGTTATGAATAAGGATGAGGCCATGATCGATGACGCGCTGAACCAGTATTACTGGCATATTAAGTATTTGCAGAATCCCAGCAGCGGTTATTATTACCATGGCTATGACAATATTGCAGGTGACCATATGTCCGGCATTTACTGGGGCAGGGCCAACGCATGGGCAGCTTTCACCATGGCACAGGTGAGCGGTATCCTTCCCGAATGTTATTTGTATCCCAAGTACATAGATGTTGCCGGTTCACTGAATGAGCAATTGGCGGCGCTGAAGACAGTGCAGACGGAGAACGGCTTGTGGAGGACCGTCCTGGACGATCCCGAATCCTATGAGGAAATTTCCGCTTCCGCAGGGATTGCGGCAGCCATGCTGACCAGGGGCAACCCTCTCCACTCCAAATACCTTAATAAATCTATTAAAGGACTGCTGGCAAATGTAAGCGAAGACGGCAAGGTGATGAATGTATCCGGGGGCACAGCCGTTATGAGAGATAAGGAAGGTTACAGAGGGATACCCAAGGCATATATCCAGGGTTGGGGCCAGGGACTTGCACTGGCTTTCTTTGCAACGCTTCTGGTATCTGATACGATTGAAAAGGACGGTGCGCTTTAATCATGTTTCGTAGAGATTTCCTGTTTGGTACAGAGGTGGGGTCTTCAGATAGTGTATGTGTGTCTGCCGGCGACCTCTACCTGCCGGGCAAGGGTTATGGATTTGTAACGGAGCAGAACAGAAGGGAACAGGAGCAGCTGCGGATCCCGGAGCTGAATGCGGCATTTGATACGGTATATTGGTATCAGGATGAGAATATATCGGAACTCCGTGAGGACGAGGAGGGTGTTTTCCTGGATTCCGACGGCGCTGTTGCCCTGCTGTCAGACAAGGCAGGGGAACCGGAGAGGGGAGAGCACAGGCGGATCCCTCTTTCCTTTAAAATAGATGTGCCCTGCCAGGGAAATTATAAAGTAACAATCACCATTTCCAGCAAGGATCCCTTAAAAGATGTGCTGATTTACACCGGCCGCAGAAGGCTGGGTTATCGCGGAGACATTCCTCCGGGAACCTTCCTCCATACTATGGCGGTAAATGTGTGTGATATTGTGCCCAGAGGGGAAACACAGACGTTTGCTGACAGGACGCTGGACATTACCGTGATTGCTGACAGGCCGCGGATCAGCGGTTTATGTGTGGAAGAGACGGTATGTCCTGTGGCGTACATAGCAGGGGATTCTACTGTGACGGATCAGAGCGCGGATTATCCCTATGCCCCGGGAACCAGCTACTCCGGCTGGGGGCAGATGATTTCCGGGTATCTCAATCAGCAAATTGCAGTTTCCAACCATGCCCATTCCGGTCTGACTACGGAAAGCTTCCGCAAAGAGGGCCATCATGCTATTGTGGAGCAGTACTGGAGGCAGGGGGACTTCTGTTTCTTTCAGTTTGCCCACAATGACCAGAAGCTGGAGAACCTGAAAGCCCAGGGCGGTTATCGTGCTAATTTAATCAGGTATATTGCGGAGTGTAGGGAAATAGGGGTTTATCCTGTACTTGTGACCCCCATTGCCAGGAATACCTGGAAAGGGAATGATGGCAGCTACAATGATCTACTGGCAGAATATGCGGAAGTGTGCATGGAAATCGGCCAGGCGGAGAACGTGCCGGTATTGGACCTGCATAAGCTAAGCATGGATTTTGTCATGGAACATGGACTGGAAGGTTCCAAACCCTATTATTTCCCCAATGATTACACTCACAGCAATGATTACGGGGCGTATTATATGGCAGGATTGGTGGCCCGGGAGATTACCCGTGTCTGTTCCGGGCATACGGAGCAGGGTTATCGGTTCCTTGCGGGATGTGTTACTCCGGGTTTCGGCCCCTGGAAACCGGCGGAAGAAATCGTACTTCCCGTCAAACCTGCAATTTACGGGAATGTGACAAACCCCATGGAAGGTGACAAACTGCTTTCCGAAGTAGATAACCTTGGGGAAAACGCGGACAGGGTATCCGTGCTGGATATGCTTATAAAGACAGCGAGATTTTTCCCCACCAATGTATACAATGATATGTTTACGGACGTAGTAGGGCATGAGTGGTACGCGGGAACCGTGGAATGCGCGTACCAGAACGGCATGATAGACGGTAATCTGGTGGAGGGGCAGCACTTTTATCCGCAGAAAGAAGTGACGCTGGAGGAATTTCTGGTGTTTGCAATGAACGGGTATAAGAGCCGAAAAGCGCTGCCGGAAGAGCAAGAATGTGTTTATGACGGCGTTTGCAGGGAGTATGCCAAATCCTATGTCAGGGCGGCATGCGCCATAGGGCTTCTGCCAGCAGACGGAAGCGCCGACCTGAAGAAGGTAATCACCCGCGGCCAGGCGGTTGAACTCTGCCGAAAAATGAATATATAATCAGGGAATGAGAGAAATTTTTTATTCACGGGTATGTGTCTGCGCTGCATCCGCATACTTGAACAAGTAAAAGCGGCGCAGAAATGAGGAATGAGGAAATGTCCCAGACAAAAGGAGGATTTACGCTGCCCGGGGAGTCAGGATACGAGGCTCTCACATTAAAAATGGCGGAAAAATGGGGGGCGGATGTGATCAGAGACAGTGACGGCACGGTGCTCTCCGACGAGATTGTACATGCAGGTTACGGCATCTATTCTACCATATGCATTATCCGTGACCATAATAAGTGGGCGAAGGAAAACAGGGATAAGCTGCAGCAGACTTTTCTCTGTACGCCTGCCCAGGTGGCCGAAGATGAGAGTGTCACAATTGGATTGATGGACAGCTTTTTTGAGGAACAGTTCACAATCAATGACAGCGAGAGGGCGATGAAGTACTGGGAAGTATATGACCGTACTTCCAATACAAAAATAGATGCTTCCAAGTGGAGTTACGGGAAGGAATCCGGCAGCGTTACCATAAGCGGGATCACCCCTTTCCATAAATATACGGTGAGCTTTTTGGCTTACCGCATCTGGGAAGAGATTTCCATGTACAACCATACCACGAATAATTGGGATAAAGAGCATCTGATGCAGATTGACCCCAGATATCCCGAGACGCAGGAGTATATGCTGGGTTGGATGAAGAATTGGTGCGAGACCCATCCTGACACCACAGTGGTGCGTTTTACTTCCATGTTCTATAATTTTGTGTGGATCTGGGGCAGCGATGAGAGAAACCGCCAGCTTTTCTCCGACTGGGGTTCCTACGATTATACTGTCAGTGATATCGCGTTGGATGAGTTTGAACAGAAATACGGTTATTCCATGACTGCAGAGGACTTTATCAACAAGGGGCAGCTCCATGTGACACATATGCCCGGGAATCAGAAAAAGTCTGACTGGATGGCTTTTATCAATGACTTTGTTATTTCCTTCGGCAGGAAGCTGATCGATATGGTGCACGAATACGGCAAGAAGGCCTATGTGTTCTATGATGACAGCTGGGTAGGGGTAGAACCTTACAACGGCAGGTTTCAGGAATTCGGTTTTGACGGCCTGATCAAATGCGTATTTTCCGGTTATGAGGCAAGGCTTTGCGCCGGTGTGGATGTGCCTACCCATGAGCTTCGCCTTCACCCTTATCTCTTCCCTGTGGGATTGGGCGGCGCGCCTACTTTTGCGGAGGGCGGGGATCCTACATTGGATGCCAAGAAGTACTGGAACAGCGTAAGGCGGGCATTGCTTCGGGCCAAGATTGACAGGATCGGCTTGGGCGGGTACCTGCATCTGGTAGAAAGTTTCCCTGATTTCTGTGACTATATAGAGAAGGTATCCGATGAGTTCCGGCTGATCCGCAGCTTCCATGATGCAGGGAAACCGTATACGATCAGGACAAAGGTTGCTGTGCTCCACAGTTGGGGCGCACTCCGTTCCTGGACTTTGTCGGGGCATTTCCATGAGACTTATATGCACGACCTTATCCATATCAATGAGGCTCTTTCCGGCCTGCCGGTGGACGTGAGATATATTTCTTTTGAGGATGTGAAGAAAGGCGCACTGGAAGACGTGGATGTGGTGATCAATGCCGGATATGCAGGAAGCGCATGGAGCGGAGGCGAGCATTGGAAGGACGATGAGGTAGTTACGACCCTTACAAAGTGGGTTCACCAGGGCGGGGCGTTCATCGGTGTCAACGAACCTTCCGCAGTGGAGGGGTATGATTACGCTTTCCGCATGGCCCATGTGTTGGGGATAGACAAGGATACCGGCTCCAGGGTCTGCCATGGCAAGTGGAGCTTTGAGGCGGATGATGCGGAGGAGATTCTGCCGGAAGGAGCTACTGTGGAGCCGAAGGATCATTTATATCTTACGGATGGAAAGGCAAAGGTACTGCTGGCTGATGAAGACCGTCCCCTTGTGACGGTTAACGCTTTTGGAAAAGGAAAGGGAATCTACCTTGCTTCTTTCCGGCAGGATCTGGAAAATACACGTATGCTATACCAGCTGATCCGTTATGCAGGGGGCGAGGGAATGAGCGGTCCCTATATGACCGATAATCTCTATACAGAGTGTGCGTATTATCCCGAGAGCGGGAAATTGGTAGTTATTAATAACAGTGACGCGGAACAGACTACCACAATCCCTACTGACAGGGGTGAAAAGACAGTCACTATCGCGGCTTATGACACTACCTTTATGGAACTGTGATTTTGCGTAGAAATATTAGGACGCCTCGCGGGCAATACGTGGGGCGTTCTTACTTGTGTAGCATAGTCTGCCCTTACAGGAAGCGGATATGATTTGGAAAGGCCAATAAAACATGATAATTGATTTTATAAAAATAATTTCGGAAGTGATCATATTTGGAACATATGTGTTGATATGCGCTGCATTATTGGAACGCCGGTTTTCTCGTAAAACAACCGTGCTTGTCTCCTGTGGATCCCTGATTCTTATCTTTGCGGCCCAGGCGGCCGTGATTTTGTCGGGTCAGTTCATGCTGGCGCTTTCGCTTTTGCCTTTGACCGTTTATTTACCTGCCACGGCGGTGATTTGCGTTTTGTCAAAGCAGGAGTTGTTTGTGGCTGGGGAGGCCTGTGCAGTAGGACTTTTAGGGGTATTCATTTTGAAAACCCTGGACAAGATAAGGGTCAATACATTTTCCGGTTCCCCATGGTACGGGATCACCCTGATTCTATTTTTTATAACGGCAGCGCTGCTTGTATTTTCCGCATTTCGGTTGATTGGAAAAGGGTTTAAGGCCTGTGCCGCCAATGGGCAGAGAAACCGTCTGCTGACGACGGTTTTGCCGCTGCTGGTCTTTCTCTTAATGTCCTATTTTCTTAAAAGCGTTACAAATGTGCCGGTAATGATCATATCGCTATTCATTGCAATTTTGGTCTATGTGGCGGTTGCCAGGCTGCTTTTGTCAACTGCGGAGCTGGCAAGGATGCAGCAAACGGAAAAACTGATGTGGAACCATATGGAGATCCAGAGGCGTGATTACCAAAACATCCTGAATAAAGTTGAACAGGGGCGGATCTACCGGCATGATATGCGGCATCATTTTCTGATACTGGAAGAGCTGGCAAGGAGGGACAATGCGCCCAAGATCCTTGACTATGTGGGCAAATTAAAGGGAGGCCTTACAGAGACTGGACAGGAAATTTTCTGTAAGAACCCTACGGTAAATGCGGTATTGTCCACTTATATAAGCCAGGCCCAAAGGGAAGGATGCGTCATTAAGCATAAGGCTCTGATCCCGGAGGAGATTCCTTTTGAAGAAATGGATGTATGTATTGTTTTGGCCAATGCTCTTGAGAATGCGGTATGCGCATGCCGGAATTTGCCGGAGAAAGAGCGTCTGATTAAGATATATGCCGATTATTCGGATAAAAAGAAATTGATTCTGGCTGTGAAAAACCCCTGCATGGAATCCCTGGAATTTGACGGGGACGGATTTCCTGTGGCTTCCAATACAGGCGAAAGGGAAAATCGGGAGCCGGGGGAGCACGGGATCGGACTTCGGTCGGTCAGGGCCATAACGGAAAAGTATAACGGGTTAATGCGTTGCAAATGTGCTGACGGGCAATTTGCGTTTGACGCGGTGCTTTTTAACGGGCAGAAAACCGGGACGGAAGAGCCTGTAGAAGAGACAGCAGCCGGAAAACGCATAAAACTGTTTCCCGCCTTATTTTGTTTCTGTCTGCTGTGCGCCGTTTCGGTAAGCCTGATTCCGGATGCCCTGCCGGCGGCTTCCGGGATACCTTCCGGAAAGTCTTCAGGGGAGGCGCGACAGACGAAAATCGGATGGGGGGACACGTACATAAACGAAGAACTCCCGGATTTTACAGGGGAAGGGGCCGACGAATTAAACGAGGCCGTTGAAAAATACATCCAAATGGCAAGGGAAGAATTTTTGTGGTATGCCGCGCGGCAGTATAAGGGTTATACGGCGGAAGATACATGCCATACAACCCTTCTGGACGATGACAGGTATTTTATTTTGCGCTTTGACACCACGATAAACGCAGGCGGCTCAGTGCAGTTTAGCCGATGTATCACCTTTGATAAGGAGGCCGGGGAAGTGATATCCCTGGGCCGCCTGTTTCGGGAGGGCAGTGATTATATCGGGGTGATCAGCCAGGAAATCCTGCGTCAGATGGAATACCGTGTGGAAAATAAAGGCCAGGATTACTATATACCGGGCGGTATATGGAAACCCAGTGAATGTTTTAAGGAAATTGATCCTGACCAGAATTTTTATATCGATTCCGACGGACAGTTAGTAATCGTATTTGACGAATACGAGGTGGCGCCGGGAAGTATGGGCATGCCGGAATTCGTTATTTCCGATGAACTGCTCTGTGATATAAAGGAATAAAGGTATTTAGCTTAAATGTTTCCGTAATAAGTACGGTTTGCATTATTATAGCGCAGCTGCTTAAACTTTGCCCGGTCATTTTGGAACGTGTTACGCAGCTCTGCGGAATATCCGACTACTATCCATGGGAACTGTGAGTCATAACGTTTCAGCAGAGCCTGGGCGGTGGCTTCATTGGGAAATCTCAATTTGGCAGCGTCATTCCGGCCGTCTATCCAGGCTGTGACGCTGTAGGAGGTTCCAGATCTGCGGTGGGCGGCGGTATTCTGATAAACCCACAGGGCTTTACTGTGGGGAACTGCCCTGGGCCTGCATCCGTCCATATAAAAGGTAAAGAGCCGCCCTACCTTCACATCCTTGCAGACTTCCATAGCGGAATGCCAATCGGAATCCGCCACAGGCACTCTGACGCCGATGGTGTCGATATCCCCTTTCAATTTTAGCGTATAACCGCCGCAAAGAGCTTTTACCAGCCGGAAGGCCGCCGCTAAAATAAAGAATATGCCAATCAGGAATCCGGTGACAATAAATGCATTTACCATGTCCTCATTGGAAAATACCATGATATAATAAGGAAGCACACTCTGTTCAAGCTGATCTTCCGTGAGGCCCCCATATAATAAATAATCCTTAAAATAACCGTAGGTATCCTCATCCATTTTCAGGATTCTGCCTGAGAGAAAGATGGAATCCCCGTTGTTCATCATCTGATCCATCCTCTCCCGGTACTCCACGGGAACGCACACTGCCATATAACGGAAATCCAAGGAGTAGTCATTTCCTGTGAGGATCGCATAGTAGAGACTGACGGTTTTGGATTCTTGGGTTTCGCTGTCGGTCTCCACCACCTCTGCAAATGATCCCCAGTTATCCTTTAGATTCAATGCCACCCACTGATTGGAAATTTGATCCGGTTTCAGATCAACAAAAGAGGCATAGCCGGCAATGACGTACCAGGCGCCCAAGGCAAAAATACCAGTCAGCGCTATACCGGCCAATCCGAATATAACAGTTAATAAGAGCGATTTCTGTATACTCCTTTTTTTAAGTGCATTATACATCTTTATCCCCCGTTTCTGCGCTGCTTTGTTGCGTAAAGCCATACACGGCCTACGATTTTGTGTCAAGCCATTTATGGTTTCGCAGCGCACAGACACAAATCTTTTTGTGAAAAAGTCGTCAGAAAATAAAAAATATATTATAATCATTTTAGCCTTGTTTTTTGATGATTTCAAGAAAAAGTGTTGATTCTGTGGAAAAAATAAATAAAATAATGTAAACTATATGTAAATTGCCGTAGGCGGCAATGGGATCAATAAACAGTTTCGGAACCAAACAGGAGGTACAGGATGAAATTTCAGGATATGCCCTATGAACGTGTGGACTTTACCCGGGTAGAGAAGGAAATGAAGGGATTGATGGAGGATTTTGACCGGGCGGAGAGCGGGGAAGAGCAATTTGAAGTGCATAAGAAATATTATGCATTGACAGACAGGGTCTCTACTTTGATGACCATTGCAAACATCCGCTTTGATGTGGACACCACGGATGAATTTTACAGTAAGGAACATGAATTTTATGATAACCAGGGCCCGATATACAGCAATTTGGTGCTGGAGTATCAGAAAAAGCTGTTCCGTTCCCCCTACAGGGATTACCTGGAGAAGAAAATAGGCCCAGTGGCATTTAAAAACATGGAGCTTGCACAGAAGGCGATGGATGAAAAGCTGATCCCCCTGATGCAGGAAGAAAATAATCTGACCATGGCGTACGACAAGCTGATTGCCGGCGCAAAGCTGAACTTTGACGGAAAGGAATTAAACCTGTCGCTGCTGCGCCCTTACCTGATCCACAAGGACAGGAACGTGAGGGCGGCGGCCTGGAAGGAAATGAGCGCATTCTTTTCCGCAAACGCCGACAGGCTGGATGAGATATATGACAAACTGGTGAAGAACCGCACTGCCCAGGCCAAGGAGATGGGGTATGAAAACTATCTGGAGCTGGGATATTACCGAATGAGCCGGAATTGTTACGGAAAGGAAGAGGTAGAGGCTTTCCGGAACCAGATCAAGGAATATTTTGTGCCCTTTGCGGAGAAGCTGCATGACCGGAGAAGGAAGCGCCTTGGGTTGGATAAGCTTATGTATATAGATGAGCAGGTCTACTTTGAGGAAGGAAATCCCGCACCTGTGGGGAATCCCGAAGAAATTCTGGCAGCAGGGCAGAAAATGTACGGCGAACTTTCCCCCGAGACAAAAGAGTTTTTTGACTTTATGCGGGAGAACGAGCTGTTTGACGTGCTTGGCAGGAAAACCAAAAGGGCAGGGGGATATATGACGTATCTTCCTCTGTACCGGTCGCCCTTCATTTTTGCCAATTTTAACGGTACAAGCGGAGATGTGGACGTGATCACCCATGAGTGCGGCCACGCATTCCAGGGTTATCTTTCGGGCAAGGACCCTATCAAAGAGCATGCGGATATCGGTATGGAGACGGCGGAGATACACTCCATGTCCATGGAGTTTTTCGCAGAAAAGTGGATGCCCCTGTTTTTCGGGGAGCGGGCGCAGGAATACAGGGAAATGCATTTAGAGGACGCGGCCGCGTTTATCCCTTACGGCTGTATGGTAGACGAGTTCCAGCATATTGTATATGAGAACCCGGAGATGACGCCGGCAGAGAGAAAGGCGGCATGGAAGAAGCTGGAGAAGGAATATAAACCTCACCTGGATTATGGCGACGACAGCTTTTTCGGAGAGGGAGGCTTCTGGCAGAAGCAGCTTCACATATATGATTGCCCCTTATACTATATTGACTACTGCCTGGCACAGACCTGTGCACTACAGTACAAAGTGAAGATGGATGCCGATTTTGACGGGGCATGGCAGAGTTACCTGAAGCTGTGCAAATTATCCGCAAGCGATTTCTATACTGCCATGATAAAAGAGGTGGGACTTGACAGTCCTTTTGAACCCGGGTGCATTAAAAATATTGTGGAAAAACTTGAAAAATATGTGAAATAGCTTCACATTTGCCTTAAAATAAGATAAAATAAGCTTTGCGCACAAATGCGCAGGGAGGAGACATTCCGTTATGTCTGAAAAAGAAACCAGATCAGAAAAAGAGATAAAAGAGAAAGAAATAAAAAAAGGGTCCCAAAAAGGATCGGCCCAAAAGAAACCGGACGCCGGTGAAAAAGTAGTTACAAAGTATGATTTGAAGGTACAGCGCAGGGAAGCGGAAAAGGCTAAGGCAAAGAAGGACAAGCTGATAAGCAATATCGTAGGAGTGGTTGTTGTGGCGGCGTTATTCTGCCTGGTAATTTCCTTTCCTATCCGCAGTTATCTGGCGGTAAACGAGACCTATGCCAAAGTAAACGGCGAGAACATATCCAGAGTAGAGTTTGATTATAATTATAACGTTTCGCTGAACAACTACCTGGCCCAATACGGCAGCTTTATGTCCATGCTGGGTATGGACCTGAGCGGGGATCTCTCGACACAGATGTACTCGGACGAGCTGACTTTCCATGATCTCTTTACGCAGATGGCGATAGAGAATATCAGGAATAACAAGGCGCTTCTGGCGCAGGCGCAGGCAGCAGGCTTTACTTATGATACGGCCGTGGACTATGCAGACTTCCAGGAGAGGCTGAAGGATGCGGCGTCGGAGGCGGGAGTGACGGTAAAAGAATTTATCCGCCAGAATTATGGGGTTTATGCCACTTTGCCGCGCATTTCCGGATTTGTGAAAGAATCCATGTACCTCAGCGAATTTTATGACAGTGTTGTGGATTCCAAGATGCCGTCCAATGAGGAAGCAGAAAGTTATTACAACGAGAACAGCAGCGATTTTGATTCCGTAGATTACAGGCTTCTGACTGTGGAGGCAACCCTTTCCGAGGCGCCTACGGAGGAGGAGACCGCCGCAGCCATGGCAGAAGCGAAAAAGGAAGCGGACGCTGCGGTTAAAACGGTGGCTTCGGAAGGCGATCTGAAGGAGAATATGACAAGCGCGGACGTACCATATCTGTTGGAGGAATGGCTCTTTGACAGCGCCCGCAAGGCCGGGGACACTACGGTTGTAGAAAACACTACAGGCAATTCCTATTATGTAGTTGCCTTTGAGAACCGTTATCTGGATAATACGCCCACCGTAAATATGCGTGCCGTTATCACGGCGGATGGAAACGGGCAGGCGATCCTGGACGAGTGGAGCAGCGGGGAAGCCACGGAAGAAAGCTTTGCGGCTCTTTGTGATAAATACAATGACCCTGCGCTGATTTCTGTCACAGGTGGATTTATGGAGAATGTGCAGCCTGCAATGATGTCTGCGGACATGGAAGCCTGGCTATCGGACAGCGCCCGCAAGGCAGGGGATACCGCTGTCATTTCTCCCCAGGACGAGGGATATACTTATGTCCTGTACTATATGGGGCAGAGCGATCCCTGGTGGCTGGTAAGCGCTAAGGATATGCTGCTTGGCACGGCTATGGAAGCATATATGGAAGAGATCACGGCGGCTGTTCCTGTAGAGGATCCCAAAGGAAACCTGAAGTATCTGCAGGTAACCGATGACAGTGCGGCAGATGATGGCACAGGTGCGGAGGATGGTTCCGTAGCGCCGGAAAGTCCTGAAGCGGGAAGCTCCGATGCCGCAGAAAGTTCCGCGGCACAGTAATAGGCACAGAGACAAATAGGGCGGTGGGGATTCCTCACCGCTCTTTCCTAAGAGCGAAGTAGGATGGAACGGAAAGAAAAAGTATTGGTGCTGGATATCGACGGCACATTGACAGATTCCAATAAAGAGATCACACTCTCCACCAAGGAAGCGATCCTGGATATTATGAGGGAGGGGCATAAGGTAATCCTGGCGTCCGGCCGCCCTACGCCGGGAATGCGCCGTTATGAACAGGAACTGGAGTTGGAGAAGTACGGGGGATATCTCATTTCCTATAACGGAGGGCGTATCGTGGACTGCCGCAGCGGGGAGATCCTGTACCAGAGGACATTGCCCCTTACGGTGCTCCCGGATTTATACAGCTTTGCCAACAGAAATGGCTGTGGCCTGGTCACTTACCTGGGAAGCACGGTGATCTCCGCATTTGAGCCGGACGAGTATATTAAGCTGGAAGCGCGGATCAACGGACTGCCCATAAAGCCTGTAGAACATTTTGTGGATTTTGTAGATTTTGAGATCCATAAATGTCTTATGACGGCGGATGCCGGCAGGGCGGCGGTATTTGAGAAGGAATTACAGGAGAAATACGGCCAGTGGGTGGGCGTTTACCGGTCGGAACCCTTTTTTATTGAAATTATGCCCCCCAATGTCAACAAGGCAACTTCCTTGGAAAGGCTTTTGGAGGCCATCGGACAGCGCCAGGAAAACACGGTTTGCTGTGGAGACGGATTTAACGACATTTGTATGATAAAATACGGGAGGGTGGGAGTGGCCATGGGCAATGCCCAGCCGGAGGTGAAGGCGGCGGCAGACTATATTACTGCAACCAATGATGAAGACGGCCTGGTGCAGGCTATTGACGAATTCATACGGAAGGAATGAGCATATGCTCCGTTGAAAACGTATGGAAGAAGAGATGCAAGACAGAAGTGATATCATTCAGAGGGGTATTAAGGGAAGCAGGGACAGATGGCTGACAGAGAACGGAATTTTGAAAAGAAAATGAGAATAACGATACCGGAAAAGGCAAAGTATATTATAGATACCATTGAGGCGGCAGGGTATGAAGCCTTTGCGGTGGGAGGATGCGTCAGGGATTCTGTCCTGGGCAGACTCCCTCAGGACTGGGATATCACTACTTCGGCAAAACCGGAGCAGATAAAGGCATTGTTCCCTCGGACCATAGATACGGGCCTGCAGCACGGAACGGTTACCGTCATGCAGGACAAAGAGGGGTTTGAAGTCACCACTTACCGTATAGACGGAAAATATGAGGACGGCAGGCATCCCATGGAAGTTGTTTTCACGCCGGACCTGGAAGAAGACCTTAAACGCCGGGATTTTACCATAAATGCAATGGCTTACAATGAGAAAGTGGGACTGGTGGATATTTTTGGCGGGTTGGAGGATATCCGGACAGGGGTCATACGCTGCGTTGGGGATCCCCTGGAGCGTTTCGGCGAGGATGCGCTGAGGATCCTCAGGGCCATCCGTTTTTCTGCCCAGCTGGGGTATGAGATCCACAGCGATACGAAAGAAGGCGTACAGGCGTTGGCCCCTTCCCTTCAGAATATCAGTGCGGAACGTATCCAGGCAGAGCTGGTAAAATTGCTCCTCTCCCCCCATCCCGATTATCTCAGGACGGCATATGAACTGGGAGTGACAAAAGTGTTTTTTCCGGAATTTGATGAGGCCATGGCCACGGACCAGAGACATCCCCATCACATGTATAACGTAGGCGAGCATACACTGCATGCATTGTGTCATGTGGAACCGGATAAGAAGCTGCGTCTGGCAATGCTGCTCCATGATATCGGAAAGCCAGCCACCCGGTCAACGGACGAAGCGGGGGTGACTCATTTTTATGAGCATCCTTCTGTCAGCGAGAGTATGGCAAGGGACTTTTTGCGGCGGCTGAAATTTGACAATGATACAATACATGGCGTCTGCAAGCTTGTCCTGTACCACGATTACAAGAACGGTGTGGAACCCAATATGCGGATTGTCCGCAGGGCGCTGAACCAGATTGGCGAGGACGCGTTTCCGGCGATATTTGAGATAAAGCGTGCTGATGTTTTGGCCCAGAGCAGCCATATGCGGCAGGAGAAACTGGAGCTGATTGACCGTTGGAGGGAGCTGTACGAGGAAATACGGGAACAGAAACAATGTGTTTCACTGAAAAGCCTTGCAGTCAACGGCTCGGACCTTATCAAAGCAGGCTGGGAGCCGGGAAAGGAACTGGGAGAAGTTCTGCAGAAACTGTTGGGTTTAGTTTTGGAACAACCCCAGTGCAACACAAAAAAGATACTGTTGGAAGAGGCGGAAAAATATAAGAAAAAACCGTAAACATACTTTGAGGTCACCCTTCATAAGATAGTTTAGATGCAAAAGCTATCAGGAGGGGTCCGAAGGTGAATGACAG
>CANRWO010000001.1 GCA_947643615.1 uncultured Lachnospiraceae bacterium | reverse complement strand
TATAAAATTTTCAAAGTTCACAAATTTCTGCTTGACTTTTTATTTGCAGACTTTGCAGATGATATTAGCACAAAAAAACTTACTGTGCCGTTTCTTGTATTAATTGGGCTATATTTATGTAATAATTGGAACCTTCATCAAAATACGACGTCAAAAAGCTCCAAATGGGCAATAAAAAAGCATGACTAAATCTGTTATCAGTCATGCCCTAATAGTAATGCAATCTTATTTTTTTGTCTCCCTCAGGACATATCTCCATAATCCCATCATATTTCTCTACCATTTTCCTTACATTCTCCAGACCAATGCCATGGAGTCCACTTGTCTTTTTCGTTGTAAACAACCGCTGATGTCTTTTTTCCAGTTTCCCATTGTAGCTGTTTTCAACTTGAATTCTAAGAAATCCCTGCTGCAATTCAATGTTTATCTCCATCCTCTTACTTTCTGTCTGCCTTGCCGCCTCAATGCTGTTCTCCAGCAGATTCCCCAAGATTACGTTGATGCCAAAGGAATGGCTTACCTGTTTCGAAAGTCGTACATTGACATTGACGGTGCGTAGTTCTTCCTTTGCCCTGCGAATCATCTATTACCAACATATTGATCATGATTCAAAACATGGTATTAATGTTTTCATTGTTAAAATCATACCATTCTGCATTTTGCTTTTTTTCCTGCTTAGATACCACATCCAAATATTCTTCCTCTGTGGCAGAATGATGGTCTACTACAAAAGAATCCCAGCCTTTATATGTTCCGGTTTCATAGGATATTTTATCTACTGTATAGCCCTCTTTTGTAAAGTTGGTAATAGCCGCAATACCTGACTCCGTAACTCCTGTAGGATCCGAAAAATTAAAAGTTCCGTCGATCTTCAAATCCACTAAAGTTCTGTTATCAGTTAAATAACCATAAACCTTATCATCTGATTGATGAAGAATTACCTTTCCACCTGCGTCACCCGCCGCACCAACTACAAAAAGAATGACTTCATCTTCCCCGTCTCCATTTAGATCCGCTACCGCAAACTCCCATATTTTCATGAAAGAATCATCTGGATCAAAGAGAGCGGGTACATCTGTTATAGTGATAGTCTCCATTTTCCCATCGGTTGGATAGCGAAATGAGGTCTCCCCCAAAAGAACCGCCTTATATATCTCATCAGCACTCATATTCGTATCTGTATTTGGCTTGCCAGAAGCAGAAGGTTCCACATCAACCTTATCTTGAACAGAGCTACCTAATACCGTTTGCTCAGAATCTGACGCACCTTTATCTTCAATAGAGTACCTTTCTTTCATTTTCGCACAAATAAAAATAACTAAAACAATCATAATCAATATAAAGATAACTCTTGCCATCTTTTCTATTGACATCTTTTCTCTCATATCCATCTTCCTCCATAAATAAAAATTTTCGGAGCACAAAGCCGACCTCATTTTATCATAGAAAATCTGCTATGCACCTTTGTTATAAAAATTCCTTTTGTTGATTAAAAGTTTCCCAATCTGTCGGACTATATCTTGCCAGATGTACAAATAACTTTGATAAATTGGCAGTTTTAGACTCCGTTTTTATGAAAAGCGCGTAAAATATATAGTTCATTTATATTAAAATAGGACTATATATTATGCGAATTTTGATGCAATTTTGCAACCAATATCTGGTTTAATAGCTGATTTTATTTGTAAAGAGGAATGTTTTTGTCCCGAAAGCCCCATCAATATATATGTAGGAATCTGCAAATGGCTTAAAATGGGCATTTTCTTGTAAAAATCTATAGTCCTGAAAATTGGGAAACTTTTAGTTGATTATATCAATTTTATTATTCATTTATTCCTTATATGATTTGAAGTAAAGATGATATGGTGTTTGCATCTCTCTTTATCATGTGCAGATACAAGTAGTTTCACTCTCAGTGTGTTCCCGTTTCTCTATTGAGTAACGGAAACACACTATACTGGCCTTATCCATACATCACAAAAGGCAGGAAAAAATCTCAATGCCATTAAGTCTCATAAAAAATAATCTCTTCTATAGAAAAGTCACCCAATCCTTTGAGCTTGCCGGACAACGAGCCAATAAACTCTGCACAGACAAGGCCATTAAAATTTCCTTTAGCTGATTCTAAAACTCCATTGGGATAACTCCTGAATGTCTGTATGATTCCATTACTCCAGGTATGTGCTTTTGCATCCCCAACTACACCAGGAATGTAAAACAGGGTACCGGCGCTGTCCTTTACAACAACATCAAGTTTGCCCTTTGCATACATCTCACTCGGAGTAATTGACGCATTTGATTTATGATCAGGATTCACAACATTGGGGCCGACAGCCATCCAGTAATTTCCATTAGGATCCGTGTAATCACCTTCGTCACCTACATTAATTACCGGATCGCTACCTGTTACAGCTTTAATCTGTGTAATTGCATAAGGGTTAATCCTTTTTGTACCATATGGATTCTCATAAGAATACCAATAATTCTTATCAGTAAACTTATAAGTGTATCCATCTGTGCCCTTAAAAGAATCAACTGTCGGCATACTGACAGTGCGGCCATCGGTTCCTGTCGGGCTTGTATACATTTTAAGCCATGAAGTTCCCATAATATATTCACAGGTAGTAGTAGCCACCTTCCACTTCTGGCCGGCATTATTTGTGTCCAGTTCGGCCCATTTTGCCGTAGTACCGTTGGTCTGTGCATCGACCGTTAAATACTTTTTGGTGTTGGATTGTAATTGTAACCGATATATACCGGTACTTACTTTTACAAAGTTGATATATGTGTCAGCATTTGACGTATAGACATCACAGTTAGATGCGGTCGCCGCATTTAACATATACCTGATATTGCTGGCACTTTTAACCTCCACATTGCTCCCCAATGAACTAATAACCCATATCTGATTATTATTTTTGGCAGCACTTGAGATGTTAACATTAGTGCGAGCGTTAAGCGCTGCTGATGCCGCAACATTTAAACGAAGACCATTTCCCGAATGTGAAGTAATTGTGTAATATCCCATTTTGTATTCCTCCTGTGTATTTAAATATGAAACTTATCTTTGTAATGAATGCTGTTCTTCATTTCCTGCTTGAAAGCTGATAATACTTACACAACCAACTATTTTATATGCATTTGTAATTTTATTTTTCCTGCCAACAGAGATATGCTGACAATAAAAAAATCTATTGTTATTACAACAACCAGCCCTTTCAAGTCCAGTGCCAATGCGAATATAAACAGCATACATTCCAACGTCAAAATCATTCTAGTTCTTTTCCGGTACACTTTTTGTTCTGCTTGATCCAGATGCTTATTATTGTTCTCAACTGGCGCCGTTGTAAAAATAACTACAGTGGAGATTGCCACAATCAATATATGCCCCGTAACTGGCCACTCTATCTGCACAAAACAAATAATAGATACCAGCAGCATGGCCGTTGAAAACAGCAGGCATCTCCCCTTGGTCCTTGCGTGGAATCCTCCTGCGTTCTTCCTTAACGGAAAAATCAACAACCATAACAGAAAACTCTCAAAGAGGTAATCAAAGCAAAATCCAATCACCAAAGTAATCAGCATCCCAAGCATACTGCTCCCGATGTTTTCCAAACCATATTCTACAATCCCTACTTCGTCTGGTGAGATAATCCCATCCCTCAGGAGCACTCCTGCTAAGGCTTTTTCAGTCTTCAAAACTTCCGCAATGCCTTGACTTGCTTGGGCTCTTGGGGCTGATAACCCCAGCACGGACATGTGGTGTTGGCCTCCACGCTTGCAGACTTCTTTGCAATTCTCGCAATAGCCTGTTCAACTCCCTTTTTGGCACGTTCCTTCATTTTCATTGCTTTCACCTCCTTCGCAGATGATATTAGCACAAAAAAACTTACTGTGCCGTTTCTTGTATTAATTGGGCTATATTTATGTAATAATTGGAATTTTCATCAAAATGCGGCATTAAAAAGCTCCAAATAGGCAATAAAAAAGCATGACTAAATCTGTTATCAGTCATGCCCTAATAGTAGTGCAATCTTATTTTTTTACTTCTGACATATATAAAATTAATATGACACGAAACATGTCTCCTTCAGGACATACTTCCATAATCCCATCATATTTCTCTACCATTTTCCTTACATTCTCCAGACCAATGCCATGGAGTCCACTTGTCTTTTTCGTTGTAAACAACCGCTGATGTCTTTTTTCCAGTTTCCCATTGTAGCTGTTTTCAACTTGAATTCTAAGAAATCCCTGTTGCAATTCAATGTTTATATCCATCCTCTTACTTTCTGTCTGCCTAGCCGCCTCAATGCCGTTCTCCAGCAGATTCCCCAAGATTACGTTGATGTCAAAGGAATGGCTTACCTGTTTCGGAAGTCGTACATTGACATTGACGGTGCGTAGCTCTTCCTTTGCCCTGCGGATCAAATAGTTCATCACACTGTCTATTTCAAGGTTGCCAGAGGACACAATCTCGTTGGGATTTGTTATAAATTCCTCCATATCGCCTATATATTCTTCAATCGCCCTATCCTCTCCTTTTGCCGCCAATATCTTCAACTCATTCATATGATGTTTCATATCATGCCGCAACGCCTTTACTTTTTCTTCTCCCTGCAGCATTACATCCAACTGGTTTGCATAACCCTGTATCTCTTTCCGCAGCACCTCATTCTCATATTGATGAAAAAGGGCATCGGAAAGTATATTGTACAGATAAAAGGTAAAAAAATTAACAATTATAAGCCCTACACTGGTGATAACAAGCCCCGTTTCGGTGCTGCTCTTCGTGTATATCATCATACAAAGCATTCCAATACTACATAATGGCACCAAACCTAAGGATATATTTCCAACACCCCTCATTTTCCGCCGGGCATCTACGATTTTTTCCGTAAGCAACTCACAGACCAATACCAGAAATACAGTAACAACCTCATAAATCTGATTGAACCCCACACCATCCTTATAATTTACAAAAGGCAGAACAGCAATCGTATTACAGCCCATGTTAATCATATAAACAGAACAGGTCACAAACAAAATCATCTTTATTGATCTTGTGTATGTCAGAACAATAAGTCCAATCCCCACCAGATTACAGGCAATATTAACCCATACTGTATGAAAAATCAGATAAGCAGCCGTATTGATTATAAAAAATCCCCCATATACCAGCATATGCCTCATCCGGCTACCACAAGTTTCCTTTTCCTCATCCTCTAAAAATATATGGATAAATCTGCTGATTAGATAAATCCTAAACAAGTTTGTTGTAACACAAATAATAAAATCCGTCATATTATCCCCTTAGCAGCCTTTCCCTAACTTGTTTCCGATATGCTTTGCTGATCGACAGTATCGTGTTATTATCCATCTCCACCGTTTCATAAGTATACCGCACTACATGTATCTTGTTTATCACATAGGACTGATGAATCGTAAAAAACTCCTTGGGCAGCTTTTTCTCCAATTCCCTTATCGCCCCGTAAAACTCTCTTTCCTCATCCATTGCCACTATCTTTATCTTCCGCCCTTCACTCTCGAAGTATATGATTTCATGGTATGAGATATAGTAATAATCCCTGCCATTCTGAAATTCAAACCGTTCTGCATTTTTCTCAAGCAGCTTGATGGCCAGTTTAAGCGCATCCTCTATCTGCTGCATGGTTATTGGCTTTACCAGAAAATCCATGGGCTGGGTCTTGAACAATTTCTGCGCATAGGAGGATTCTCCGGATATATAAACAATCTGCATCCCTCTGTCCTCCAGCTTGTTTCTGATAAAATCGCCCACCTCAATTCCTGTCAGTTTTATCAGCTCAATATCAAGAAACAATATATCCAGATGACCGCCCTGTTCAAGATACTTACACAAATCCTCGCCGGTATACCATACCTGAGTGTCTATTTTCAGTTTGTTCTTATCCGCATACTGTATCACCATTTCCTCAAGTAATGCGCAAATATTTTTGCCGTCATCACATATCCCTATATTATACATACTGCCTCCCGCAATATTAGTTTTGCAAAATAATACATCCTTCATGTTTATAATTCAACCCTCCGCTTTGCATCATATTTTATTCCAATCCTTCTATAATTAGCATTTAGATATTTTAAGTATGCTCTTTTTTCATTTTTTTGTAAATACAAATATTTCAAATATATTACAGATATTTGAAATAGTATAAACTAATTTTATGGAGGTGGGATATGTACGAAAAATTTATTCAGGAGCGTATCAATGAATTACGCATGAAAAAGAATATTTCCGAATATCAACTCAGCCTGGATCTTGGACATAGCCAGGGCTATATCCAGTCAATTACATCCGGCCGCAATTTGCCTTCCATGGGCGCATTTCTCGACATCTGCGCCTATTTTGATATTACGCCCGCTGAATTTTTTAACCCCACGATCAACAATCCGAGCCTTGTAAGGAGCATAATGAACGATATTGAAAAACTGCCGGAGAGCGACCTCCTGCTGCTTTCCACAGTACTTAAGCGCATTCTGGATCCGCACCCAAAATCATAGGCTCAGCATTCAGGCCGTATCATGATATGCTCAGGTGTTCACCTAAATAAATACTTCTTTTCCGCTCTTTAGCATTTTGTTAAATTGAAAGCTCAAGGCGGTATCAGATTGACCCCCGCCCCCGGCCACTGAAAGCCGCAGACAATCATGTTGCTTTTCCGCAGCAAAATTTCGGCTATTTCTGCTATTTTCCTATAACCCCGCATTCCGTTCCGTCCTGCGATGGCAAAATTATCTGTATTCACACCGTTCCCTTGATTTATACGACAATCCGGCTGTTCCACCATCCCATATCTATTCAGGACAGCATCCAGTGCATCTATGCCGTCATTATTTTCTGCTACGCTTACGCTTTTCGCTTTATCTATATCTTTTTCTTCGGACAGAGATTCCTTATATTCTTCCGCCGCTTTAATTTCTCCCGCCATTTTAAGGGCGGGCTCTGTTTCCATGCCCGCCTAATCCGTCTGCTCCGCCTGCTCTGTTTGTACAATTTTATCTGATACCGCTGTTTCTTCCGATACCTCTTCCGCCACTGGAAAATGTAAAATATAGAGATTTGAAGTCTGCCCTCTGTTCCCCTCACGAAACCGGCTTTCCTTTGCCACATATCCCGCCTCTACCAACTCGCGCATAGCTCGCTTTACTGTGGATATGCTGATATGCAGTTCCCTGCTGATAGTCGGTACAGCCGGAAAACAGGTCTGTTCCGTATTGGACCGGTCGATCAGGTATAAAAGCACCTGCAGCGCCCTGTTCCTTAACTGTGACTGATATGCCAACTTCTTCATTTCAAACTGATTCATATTCGTTACCTCGCAATCTCCTATTTTAATCATTACTTGTGTTTTCATTTCCCAGCAGCGCCGGAGAATCATTCCCCGGCGATATATCTCTCTATGATGTTTTTATAAATCTTTGCGTTTGGGCTACCATCCATGCAGTCCGGCTGGTATTCCAGAAAAAGCACCTTGTGATATTCTGTCTGAAAAGCCTCCGCATAGGTTCCCCGTAATGACCTTTCCACAAAGGGGCACAGTATGATAGCAGCCCTGGTTTCATACTGCCCCAGCAGCCTCATGGTATGCTCCATCTCATACGGTTTCATCCCACAGACTAGCAGCAAAATATCTGCATCCACTTCCGGTCTGCCTGTCCCGTAATCCTCAATCAAAAAGTGAAATCCCGCCTCCGGTGCCTGTGTGCCATACCACATCTTCTCCAGCCGAAAGCCCCCCGCCTCATCCTCCATCTCATAGGCATCCTTCAGATAGGGAATAATGCCGCTGCCATTTTTCTCCACATAAGCCACGCTTGCCCCCACGCTGCCCAGCCATGCGGCAAACCCTAGAGCCGTGGTCGTTGTCCCGATACGGCTCTGGGAACTTACCATGGCGATCCTGACCCTGTCCGCCGTAAACCGATACTGTTCCTCCTGCATTTTACCCTTTTCCCTTTCTCTGGGGGAAAACTTTGTCATGCCCCGGCTGCTCAGAGACTGCCTGATCTCATCCTGCATCTCCCTTATCTCCACGCTGGCAACGATATTGCCTACCCCGGCAGCCAGCAATGCCCGGCAAAGCGGATCACTTTCTTTCAACCCCTCGCAGATTACCGTGACTCTGGCGTTATACATTGTCAGAAATTCCTCAATGGCATGAGCAAAATCTTCATCCTCATCCCCAAAAGCGATACGGTCCAGCACAAGTTCCGTACAATGGGAGAAATTACGCATATCATAGACCACAAACTGCTTTAACATGAAATTCCCCGTCATCTTCTTAACCGGCAGGGCGTCCTCATGCTCCGCCAGAAAATCCAGCAGATTGGTGTGCTGCTGGGAGGACAAGTATAAAATCATAATCTCACTGTCTCCTTTCCGGGAGAATGCCCTGAGCGGACATTCTCTCCCTGTCAACCATAAAATTCCGATACCTTACACTTTTCTGCAAAGCGAAACGGCATTCGTCTGCATCATTCATCTGGATATAGCCCAGAACGGGCCGCCTGCCCCCACCCTCCTTTTCGCCTCCTTTAAAATGAACGACAAGTCCCATTCCTGATTACTCCGCTTTAAACTGGCGGGATCCGCCACAAGTACCTTCCCTTCCGGCGTAATTCCCCGCAATACAATGAAATGCCCGCTCTTTGTAAAATGCCCCTTTGACATAATGGCAACCACCAGCTTTCCTTCCCCAAGGGCATCCGCCACATTCTCCGGCGCAAGGTTCCTATCCACCGAAAGCCCCCAGTGTTCCGCTGCCTTTGGTATCAGGCTGTGGTAGGAGCCGCCTCCCGGACAGTAATAGCCGTTCTCATAAGACCACGCTGCCATTTCTATCGGATCCACATTTCTATCCGTAAAGGTAGATACTACAATGCTCATGCTTGTGGGGCCGCACCCATGGGTGCCGATCTTATCCTCCCCATATGGTTCCTCCTTCCACCGCTCATCCAGTTGATTATAATAAACCACCTGGATTTCTCCGTCCCTGCCGAGCAGAATGTCCTCGTCATACTCCTGCCCGTCCGCCTCCCGGAAATCCCTGTCAAAGATACCGGAATCATTACTGTAACCGTAATCTTTCTGGAAAGCATCCACAGCAGCGGTTTCTCCCCCTGTAAGCCAGGCGGCCAAGGCCGAAAAAGGGCTTGTAACGAGATACAGCACCAGAGCGATCAGGAGCAGCAGAAAAATCACCGGGCCTAAAATGACCGCAAGCAGCCTTTTCCTGCCCTCCTTGTCTTTTGCCGCCTGTAAAGCTGCCTCTGCCAGCAGTTTTGCTATGATTGGATCTGCCAATTTATCACCTCCGAAAAAGAGGCAGGCGCTTAACGCCCGCCTGCCTTGCCCATATAGTTAAATTTGTACTCCGGTATGTCGAACTGGATATGGAGCCGTTTCGCCCCCGCCATAAACAGGGCATGTCCCCTCTTTCTGGCCAGGAGCAGCTCCTGCTCCGCCTCCGTCAGATCATACAGGTCTGCCGTTTCTTTCAAGTTCTTTCCGTCCGTCCCCATCAGAATCTTATAGCAGGGGATGTCAAGCAGGGCCTGTCCGTACTGCTTGACACTCTCATGCAGGAAGTCCACAAGGCTGTGGGAAATGATGCCTAACGCCGCCTCATATTTTCTGGCACGTTTCATCACATTCCTGAGATAGACAAGGGACTGCGGCACTTTCTGATCGATCATTAAGTATGCCTCATCACAGACAAGCAGCACCCGTTCCTCCCGGTTCCGGCTCATCTGTTCCCAGTCATAGGTAAGAATATTAAAATACTGGGTTCTCTTCACATTGTCGCTGGTTTCCTGCAAGGCATGGGTATCCATAACTGTGAAACAGGAGCCGCCGGACACGGTGGTATGGCCGTTCCATATAAAGCTGTCCGCTCCCTTTGCTATATCGTATAAAAGCATCGCAAGGTCGGTATAGACACCGGCTCCTTTCTCCACCCCTGCCTTTTCCTGCACCAAGGCATAGAGGTCTGAAAAAATAGGAAAATCCTGCGGCCTTAGCCCGGTCACATCCGTGTCCCATGTGATGTCAAACTTCTGGTACAGCTCCACCAGACACTTTTTCAGGACAGCTTTCTGCATATCCGTCAGCGAGGGAATATACAGGCTGAAGAAAATCTCCAGGTTCTTCATATGCAATGCCAGATCGTTCATGCCATAGCCCTCATCCCGATACAGCCGCAGTTCCTCTTTCTCGTCCTCGTCATCCCTGGGGGACGGCCTGACCTGAAGAGGGTTTATCATGCCCCTGGAACCGCCCGCCGCATTGATCCAATCGCCGCCTAAATTTTGACACAGATCTTTATACTCGGATTCAGGATCGATGACAATGATGCGTGTGCCTCTCATGTATTCCGACAGCATGATATGCTTGATAGCCGTGGATTTTCCCACGCCGGAATTACCCATGACACAGAAATTGCTGTTAGTTCTGTCCTCGCCGCGCCTCCACACATCCACGATCACCAGCCCGCCGTTTCTGTCCTTGGCAAGATAATATCCTTCCCCGTCATTAAAACCGCTGCTGGCAAAGGGGAAACCTCCCACAAAAGTGGAAATGGGAACTACCTTCTGCAGGATGCTCTCTATCTTCCCATGGTTGGAAAAGCTGGGGGACAGGTGCATGAACGCCTCTTTCTGGAGATTGGGAATTGCCCGCATCCTGCATTTGATGACGCTTGCGATACTTTCCGCCCGGCGGCAGGCTTTTTTAAACTCCTTTTCCTCACCTGCCACCGGCATAACCTCCACACTCATCAATCCTACCGTCTCGCCCTCCCTGTCAATCTGCATGATAACTTTCTCCCCGTCCTCGGCGGCCTTTTCCGCCCGCTGCCTTGACAGAGGATCCTTTGCGCTCTCCGCCAGCCCTCTCTGCTGCACCACACTTCTGGAGATGGCATTGATGAGGGTTCCGTTATCCACCGGTTTAAAACCGATAGAAACATATGTATCGGGGATGTTCGTCAGCCTGGAGAGCCATTCCACCTCCACCTTCTGCGGATAGCGTATTATGCCGTAAATCTTTCCCATATTCTCCCCGATGGAAAGCCGGTTCTTTTCAAAAGACAATCCCAGAGGCGTCACTACGTTCAACAGGGCATTGTTCACCGGCGCCTGTTCCACCGTCTGCGCTGTACGTTTCATTCTATCACTCCCTTCAGCATGGGTATGCTCGCCGCTGTCTCCATATCTTCCAGATGAGTATAGGACGGGTTGTTTACAAGGTTGAGCAGCCTGACGATCTCCTTTTCCACAAGAATGTCGCAGGCCACGCCTCCGGCGGCAAATTTTTCACAGAGCAGGGATGCCCTTTTGGAGAGTTCCCGCTCTGTTCCCTCTTCCTGTTTCTCCCAGAGCGCAATATAGAACTGCCGCTCCACAATTTCCCCGGACAGTGCAAAACCGCCCATCTGCAAAATCTCCTGCCGTAACAGCTCTTTCCGCTTGTCCTCCGCCTCTTTTAACATCTCCCCCATCTCCGCAATCAACGGGGATATATCCACAGGCCGGGATAGGGCCATGAATTTAAACGGATACTGGATGTCGGAAAGCTCTGCCGTCAGCGTCTTGATCAGCGCACTCTTCTCCGCCCTGCTGTAAAGGTCAATGCTGACGGCATGAATCCTGAGATAGACGAAGGCCATCCCGTCACGGGTATACAGGTACTTATCCCGGATGTCCTTCACATTAATAAACTGCTGCGCAGTCTGCATGGCCGCACTGCCCGGGTCTGTCTGCGGGCATTTTCGGGCTGTTTTTAACAACAAAAGCAAAATGCCGCCACCGGCCAGGGTGACGGCAAGCATAATTATGGGAAACAATAAACTTTCCATTTTTTCCTCCGATTCTTAATTGATTGGGCGAACATGCCAGTCTGAAAACAGATTACCATGAACCGTGAGGGTGTCACTTAAATGTATCTGGAGCATCCCCGCCGGCGTCCACGCATCCATGACCTGCGCATACACGGTATAGTTTCCGTCCGGGAACCAGACCGGCGTAAAATGCGTTCTTCTGCCATAAGTGCTGTATTCATTCACCCGGAACTGAAATGCTGCCGAATATCCCGGACTTGTCCTCTCTAACAGCCTCCAGTAGTCAGTGTATTGAAATTCCGGAAAATAGGCTACCGCTGTCTGGGGCTCTGTGATATGGCCTGAGGGCGCACCGGAGACCACTTGCGCCGATGCCGTCATGTTGATGCCATATCCCGATTTCAGGACGGTGCCTGCGGCGGTAGGGTTCTTTTCATCCGGTATAATCCGCATGGTTGCGGACAGAGCTGCGGAATAGCTGTCCCAGGCATAGTCATACCAGCCCTTATCCTTCCATTCCCCCTTGTCTACCCAGCGTCCGTGACTGGATGTGCAGTCATCCGGACAGCTTGCGCCATGATTTCCCCGCTCCCATTTCCAGTCAGGCACCCATACCCAGCTTGCGTGCCACCAGCACCGCCAGACACCCCAGCTTAAGCCGGTCACATTCTGTCCCGATGGCAGGGAGGGCCTGATATAGCCGTCATAGCGGTCGTCCGCCATGGGATCCGGCGGCGGATTCTCATTCAGATCTACCACATTTGCCCTGACGATGGTGGTAGCAAGCCTCCCCTTATTCGTTGATATGCTTATGGTGATCTCGCCCGGCTCGGACGGCGTATGCCACTTTACCCACACAAGCTGGCTCCCGTTCTTCGGGAGCACCACCCCCGTCATCTGATAGTTCTTGCCGCCCATGGAAAAGGTTACTGTGGCTCTGGCATCATTGTTAATCTCATCCGTAGTGGATAAAGTGGTGGAAGTAATCACATCCGTATCAATCCGGTATATGGCATCATACACCGCCTCCGTGGGCGGCGCCCCTTTATAGCTAATGATGCCGATGCCCAGCGTCTGCACCATTTCGTCCGTAGTTCTTGCCGTGGTCCTGGAACCGGTGTAGGCGGAAAAGCCAAGATCTGCCTTCTCAAGAAACAGGGCAAGGGCAAGATTCTTCATGACTACCGTGGGAAAATGAGCCCCCAGATCTCCCCCTGTCATCCTGTTGTAAAGTCCTGCCTCCGTAACTGTCATGGCAAAGTACAGATTATTGTAGATCAGATAGATGATCGGCTCAATCACCAGCTTACAGGAGCCATCCGTGAGCCTTTCCATATCCATCCCAGTCTTTGCCGCCACCATGGATGCCGCCCCTTCCGAACAGAAATACCGCTTGATCTGCGCTATACTTGCCTTGCTGCTGTTGCTGGATATGACCTTGGGCATGGGGTTGTCCGGCACATAATAGGTATAGTCTGACAGCTGTAATGTCAGCGCCGCCCCATCCCGATACTGCAGCTTGCTGACTTTTCCAAAGTGGAACATATTGCCCGCCACAGTTGACAGATTTTTATTCGTAAAGTCCACCGGTTCTGCCACAATTCCCCCAGTCTGGGCGTCCACCACCGTCACGCGCACTCCCTGATAGGTATTGCCCGGCCAGTTATAGGACTTTGTCCCATGGTTCAGACTGCCACCGCCGCCGTCCACATTTCCGCTCCCCTCCGCATAAGCGGTCAGTGTGCCGGAGAACAACATAATAAATATCAAAACTATTGTTATACATGATCTTTTCACATTTCCTCCTGCCTCAAAATGAATTCGCCCAAAAAGGAGCATAGCCTGCGCCATGCTCCCAAACATGATTCCTGTTCTATTGTACCTAGTTCATATCACCGATCTGTTTATCCCAGTCCCCGGTAGAGCCTGCGGACTCTCCCTGTGGGGCACCCGGCGGATCTACATATCCAAATCCCGGCACATACACTTTTCCGCTCTCGTTAGTACTCCCGCCTGCCGGTTCTTCCGGTTTCTTTTCGGGCTCTGTAACCTCCGGCTCATACTGGGGCGGCTGCTCCGGGTTCTCCACTGCACTTTCGTCTACGGGTTCCGGCGTTTCTGTCGGTGCCTTTGCATCTTCTCTGGTCTTAGGAGATTCACTGTTCCCGCTCCCCTGATTATCGTCCAGCTGGCTCTCGGCTGTTTCCGGTTCTTTGCTTTCCGCTTCTTCCCCTCCAGCCCCGTTTTCCCCGGTCTCCGTCTCTTGAGGCTCTTCCGTCTCTTCCGGTTTTTCTGTTTCTTCAGGAGACTCCTTTGTCTCCGGAATCTGGATTTCAGGAACGGTTATTTCTGTCTGCCCTATAGCCTCCTGCATGTTTTCCCTGTCAGGCTCCGCCGCCTTCCCGATCTTAGCCAGATACAGGCACAACCCTCCCGCAAGGCACAGGACTGCCACTGCAAGGGAAAAAACTACCAGCCTCTTTTTACTTTCATGTTCTTTTTTCATATCATGACCTCACTTTCCATAAAAATCACTTTTACGGCAAATGCTGTCCTGCTTTTATCCAACTTCATCATACAACAAACCTTTCCGTGCGTCCAGACATTTTCGTTACAGTTCAGCCCACGCCATTCACAAAGTCGCGCTTACGCGCTTTCCGCTGCTTCGCAACTCCCTTTGTTCATGAGACGGCGTTCCCTCAGATCAGTATTCTTTTTGAAAAGAGCTACTTGAAATTCAAGCAGCTCTAGTGTATAATTTACTCAGAAAGGTAATCGGACACGAGTTCCGATATGCCCTCAGTAGGAAAACTAATAAAGAATAGCATCCAACTTGTCAGGGCGGGATGCTATTTCTTTTTATGATTGTCTATGTAAGACAGAGCCGCAAACAACACAAGTAATAATGTAAGAACTTCCATTATACTCATAGGGCATCACCCTCTTTCGTCAGACTAGAGGGCATCTGAAAGAACTTCCGTTCTCGGAAAATCGCATCCAACCTTCTTTTCAATGATACAAATCCAGTATAGCATATGGGACGCTGATACTCAATCAAAACCTGATCTTTTTCCTGCTCCGCCATATTGTCCGCACTTTCATCCATTGCTTTTAGAACTTGGGCATATAGACAGCTTTTGTCCTGATCGACATACGGACAGGCGGCAGGACCTCCCATCCAAAGGATAACGGTATCTCCAGCTGTACCGAAACATCCGCCTCAAAATTCTGTCCGGCATTCCCCGGCGCAAAAGGCGCATTGCGGATTGATACATTTAAGCCCGTTATCCGATACTCATATCCGTTTCCCTGCCATTTCACATGATAACTGCCGTCCGGGTTTGTTCCCAGCAGCCTGTCAAGCTGGGTATATACATCCCCGTAATCAATGGTTTCCTCCCAGCAGTCCCCCGTCATAAAATAACCGCCGCTGTACCCCTCCCGCAGCCCGTCATAGACCTCATCATAATTCGTGACCGCCACGGATATGACAGATTCCTGAAGAGAATTTCTCACTCCGTATGCAATGACGGAAAGCCGGAAAAATTCTGCCAGCACACACAGCACGATCAGCAGAGCCAGCACCAGCGCCACCGTAAGCGGATAGGACATGCCTTTTCTATCCGCAACTGTTTTTTTCAGTTTTTTCATGCCTGCCCCCTCACTTATAATAAACCTCGCTCTTGCCGCTTGCCCTCGCCTTCAGCTCTATGGGAAAAGAACCAAATGTGAAAAAACGAATATCCACCCTCTGGGTCAGCGTCACCTGGATGTCCCCGTTTAGCTGCACCCTGTTCCCGCTGTAATAATCGCATTCCCACTGTATCTGCGGGTCAAGCCCTGTTTTCTGTTTCATCTGGGCAATCCTGCCGGATACGTCTGTACTCCCCACAATCTCCGCCTGCCTGACAATCTCGTCCGCAAAGGAATCAAGCTGTTGTTTCTTCATAAATACCGGAAACAGCACCATAGCCAGCGCCACCACAAGCATCAGGCAGAAAACGCCCACAGCGGTGTCAATATAGCCCTCTCCCCTGCGGCTTGCGCACACATCCCGTATTCTGTTTTTCATAGCCTTACACCTCCCTGCCCGATTTAGCGGGCATAATTAAAACATCCCTGACATGGTTCCCAGTATCTGATACCCCATGACTCCCATATATACTAACAGCATACAGGCAAGCAGCAGGAAAGAGTAGCGCCTGATCTTCGGCGGCCTTTCCATGGCCAGCTTTTTCAGCCGCTGCACCTCGATCTGTTTCATATCATGGGACAGCATACGGAAAAAGGCCACACCGTCATCCCCACGGATGCACCCGATCAGCCCCCGTACAACATCGGACAGCATGGCGCTGGAAATCCTGGCCTCCAGCCTGGTCAGCGCCGCCTCATAATTTCCCGTCCTCATGTCCGCCGTGGTAATAGCAAGCTCATTCTTAAGCGCCTTTCCCGCATTTTTCTGATATGTCTCCAGCATGGAAAGAATATCCCTGCTTGCCATCAGTTCCTGAGTGATGGTCGCCACAAATCTGGGCAGTTCAAACTCAATTTCCTCCCTCCGCTTTTTCACCAGCTTTTCCGCTTTTCCGCTCTCGGAGAAAAATATCCCTATCCCCAGCACCAGAAATACGGGAAAGAATACCGGCGCAATCAGAAGGCAGGGGATAATACACAAAAATGCAAGCCCGGCCTTCACATATGCCTGCGCCATATAATGCTCCGGCGTCAGCGGGATCTCCGCAGAACGGAGCGTGGCCGCCAGTTTCCGCTTTTTAAATTCGTCCATGGGCAGGAAACGGGCGATTCTGCCAGACAGTTCCATGATAAAGGCGTCTGCGGCTCCCGCCTGTTTTTTTCGCCTCTTTCCCACCGCCAGAATCGCCCGGCTGGCACGGTAGGTCGGCACCTGAAAGACTTCCGCCAGAATAAAATAGCTCCCTGCCGAAAAGAACACGGCAAAGAGCAGTAAAATCAGGTTCTGCAATCTATTTTCACCTCGCAATCTTTCTTCATTTCGGAAATGACGTAGTTACCCTCAGGCAGCGTATTTTGATGCCTTAGAGCAACTTCATTTCCTGTATTCAATAGGCCTGGTATGTTTCGACACTGCCGCCACGGACACAAACAGCACCGTCCCGCAGATGGCAAGCAACGCCTTTCCAAAGCCGGTAAACATCAATGTTTCATACCACTCCTTATTCAGAAAATACAGCAGCGGTATACTGCCCAAAAGCAGGACCGCCATGGTGATGTATTCCTTGACCGGCTCATAGATCAACAGATCCAGCTCCGCCGACACCACCCGCATATCCGACAGCTTGGAGACAATAGGCGGCAGAGTGTTTTTCAGGTTGTAGTCATCCTGACAGGCGATGACGGCATCCACCCATTCGTGGAATACCGCATGATCCATCCCTTTTTTCAGCCCCGCCAGCGCCTCCGCCGTGTTGGAGTTGATCAGCTTTGTCTCCATAAGAAAGCTACGGAATACCTCTGATATTGGCGGATTTAAGTAGGGCAGATTTTCCTCGATTGCCCTGATAATGGTATTCTTGTTCCGCAGGTAGCTGGTAGTGATCATGGATAAGGCCGTTTCCAGTTCCGTGTTAATCTGCTTTTTATGTCTGGATGCCGTAAATTTCACATAGTAAAACGGCAGGAGCGCAAAGCCCGCCGCCAGTACCGGCACCATCAGCACGTTGTTCATGGTAAGGGCCACAAGCACACCCACCACAAATAGGATCATAGCAAGCACACACAGCATGGCAAACTGCCCGCTTTTCCCGGTAAGCCGCAAAATTTCCTTTACCTCTGCAAACAGCAGTTTCAGCCCTTTCGGTTCCTTTTTCTTCCTGCTCTCCCTGATGCGCCTCTTCATGCTGTTGCTCTCAGGTTTCAGATACCCCGCAAGACCGCTTAAAAACGTAAACGGTGACAGCCCCAGCATGATAAAGCATCCTGTCACCGCCATAAAAAATGCAATGGTTACAAGCACCGTCATACATCACACCTCCATTTCTTCCAGTAATTCCTCATAATCTTCCAACTCCATTCGCCGCATATCCGGCGCCTCCGTCAGATGATCCATAAGACTCCAGCACTCTTCCGGCAGATACTCCGAAATGTCCTTTCTGACTTCCTCAAAATCTCCCAAAAAGCCCCAGCAACTGTCCATTTCCTCGCCGTCCTTGTAAAGCTGGAATCCGTAACACTCCCCTGACAGATACTTATCATACAACTCCACCTCTGATGCCAGAGCTTTTTCAGCCCGTTTCATTTCCTCCGGGCCGCACTTTCCATACCCGGCAAGGATAGCTTTCCTATCGGCATATACCCAGCCCACCTGTCCGGCGTCCCAGCGGCCATCCGGCCCCTTCGTCAGATCCTGAGTGGATATGTGCAGACCGGAATGATCGAACAGGTAGACCGGCAGAATGCAGCACTTCTGTCCTGCCAGCTTTAGCAGGGCCTGATTACTCATTTCAGAGCGGATGGCCTCGGCAATCTGTGACTCGCATCTGGAAAACGGCCTGTCAAATTCATACCAGCGGACCCATTTGCGGGACACGGCATCATAGCTTTCCACTGACCATATCTTTTCCGCACGGACATACTCCAGTTTTACGCCCTGTATCTCGCCTGCCCTTGCCTTCCTGATCAGCTCCGCATCGCTTACATTTTTCTCCACAAGCTCCTGCAGGAAATCGCCGGGATCCTCATAAGAGTGCGCATCCCCCAGCCTGTAATGCCGGTGCCAGCACACCATGTTCCCCAGGTTATCGTCTGTTTCCCGTGGATTGGGAGCGTCCTCATCCAGCGATATTTTTAATAAATACGGCTTTTTTACCGCCACAAGACTCATCTGCACCTCCTTTACCGCTCTGCTGTAAACTGCTCCTGCATCCTGAGCGGCAGTCCGTTCTCCCGGAGCCGCTTTTGCAGGCTTTCCGAAAGATTTTCCACCTTTTCATAATGCCCTATAATCTTTGTTTTCCCCTCCGCTGTGATATTGTCCGTGATACGGAACCGGTACAGGGTACGCATCTTCTTCCCGCCGTCTGGCAGGGTCTCGCACTCCGTGATCTCCATGATTCTCCTGGAATTGTCCTCCAGCCTCTTGGCAAAGGCCACGATGGGAAACGCTTTGGTGGCAAGGCTCTGCAGCGTGGCATCGTCCATGCCGGGCTGTTCCTGCTTGCACAGCGTCACCATGCGGTAATAAGTATCTTCACAGGAATTGGCATGGATGGTGGTAATCACGGAATGCCCGGTGTTGGCGGCGTTGATGGCCTGCATACTCTCCCCGCCCTTCATCTCCGCCACCGCAATGCAGTCCGGGTTAATGGTGAGAGTGGTCTCCAACAGTTTTACCATATCTATATTCTGTCTGGGATCATCGGAAAACCTGGTCACCAGATGAACCACATTGTTGAGCACATTCCCGTTTCCATCCTCTGCCGTCAGGTCAAACTCCCGGCAGCCCTGCTCTATGGTGACAATACGCTTGTTATAGGGCACTTCTCCCAAAATCCAGCTCATCAGCGTGGTCTTTCCCGAAGAAGTCGCCCCGGTGATGCACATGGAAACGCCATGGGTAAAACACATGGCAAGCAGGTCCAGCATTTCCTCTGTGGCTGTCCCGAAACTGACAAACTGCTCTTTTGTCAGTTTCTTCGGATTGACGATGCGGATGGATACCGCCAGTCCTTTCTCTCTGTCAATGACACCGTCTCCCATGACCGTGATACGGATCTTGTTGTTCAGATGTCCCACCACAATGGTCTGGGCATTGTCAAAGATCATGCCTGACTTATGCAAAAGCCTTCTGATGACATCCACCGCATGACCGGCGCTGTTAAAACGCTCCTTTGCCGGAATGATCTCCCCGCTGGAATAAGTAATCTTCACATCCCGCCACTGATTGATATTGATTTCTTCCACATCCTCCCGGTACAGGTAGCGCGTCAGGAAAGAAAAGCCCGTCATTTCCCCGTAAAGGAGTTCACAGAGTTCCCCCTGCTCCATTCCCTCCACGCCTGCGCCGCTCTGCTCCAGATACTTCCCGATATAGGACTGTATCAGCTCCCTGTTCTCATCCGGGTTGTCACGGAGTACCGACGCAAAATGTCTGGATATGTATTCCTGCACATCCTTTAACACTTCCGGAAACGTGCGGTATACCACGTTCTTATTCAGCAGCCCGGCAGTCTCATGTATATTCAATATTTCCTGCATCTCTCCACCCCTCCTTAAAACTCGCCCTTATTCTTCCAGACAAAAGGACTGCGCACCACCAATTTCTTTTTTTCCGGGTTTCCGGCGCTTTGCCTTGCCTCCCGCAGTCCAAAAGCCTCCGCCAGAAGTTTTTTCACCTCTTTTTCAAACTGAGGGGCCTCCCTGGAAATCATGGCCTCCCACAGACGCCCCTCGTCATACTGCTTTTCCAGTTCCGCCACATAGGGAAAGAGAAAGGCTGCCCCGCCATACTGCCCTGCGACGCTCTCCCATTCCTGCCCCGCCTTATAATTTCCGATAGCATTCAGGTATTTTCCCCTGTCCGCCCGCCCCTCCAGCATACCCGCATGAGAGCGGTAATAGGATATGCCCCGCAGATTGGAAGTTCCCACCCTCAGCACCCGATCCGCCATCTCCATGGCAAGAATGGAAAAGACATCCGCCTCGAAAACGGAGGTTAAGTCCAGGATCACATAATCCGCCAGATGCCTTAAGCATACCAGAAATTCCACTGCCCGCTCCCTTGTGACTTTAGGGTAGGACATCAGGTTTTCCCCCAGCTTATACCCCAGCAGGCTGGCATATTCACAGCCCGGAACCGGCACACAGGCTCTCAGTATTTGATCCTGGGTCAGCGCCGGAGCCGTAAGGAGCGCTCCCAGAGACACCTCCTGTTCCCCCTCCATGGGGAGCAGAAACGGGATGGACGGCACAAAGGGATCGCCGCACACCAGGATCACATTCTTTCTTTTCCCCGCAATTTCCGCCGCCAGCTTTACCGCAAGCGTGGTCTTGCCGCTGCCGGGGCTCCCTGCAATGGCAAGCATATTTCCGTGTTGCTCCATCCTACTGTCCTCCTGCGTTTACTTCCGCTCCGTCCACAAT
Organism: uncultured Lachnospiraceae bacterium; assembly: GCA_947643615.1. GTDB lineage: Bacteria > Bacillota > Clostridia > Lachnospirales > Lachnospiraceae > Acetatifactor. The sequence goes on along the minus strand of CANRWO010000001.1, from coordinate 102,251 downwards.
GGGCTCTTCCGTTTCCTCCGCCGTCCCCGTCTCCCCGGTTTCCGTTTCTTCCTCTACATACAGTTCTTCCAGGACCTTCCGCTGTTCCTCCAAAAACTTCCGGGCCTGCGTACTGTCTCCACGGAAAACCAGGGCTGCATGGATCTTCCCCTTCTGTTCCAGCTCCGCAAGGAGCCTTGCCTGCTCCGGCGCAACCAGCACTGTGAGAGTGGATGCCAGTTCCTGCTCTTCCCCATTTTCCGCATCTGCCTGCACATCACTGTCCGCCCCGCTGCTTGCCGTAGCCGCAATGATCTCCACATATTTAAGCTCAGGCAGCATGAGCGTCTCCCTCATATCGCCTACATCCGAGGCAAAGAGCGTCACAATATCCCCTGCCTCCAGCTTTCCAGACAATCCGGCGGCAAAGGATTTGATACTGACGGAAATAGCAAGGTTCTCCCCGTTTAGCCCGCTCAGATAGGCATTCTTAAGCATGGGAGTGTCCGACAGTTTGCTCTCTAAAATATAATCCCCTCTGTAAAGGTCCGTGTTGGCATACCGCCCGACCACATCCTCCATCCTGTAAACCACATTTCCGGGCAGGTTATACCCTCCCACCTCCACGGTTGTCAGCATCTTCTCCGTGATTTGATCGCCCTTGCGGATCTCCGCATTCACCCGAACCAGAGACACCTTTGATTTCAAAGCATTGTTGAACATAGGCGTCAGGCCAAAACAGATCACCAGCGAAAGAATGATGCAGATCAGGCCAATCACAATACGATTCTTCATTAAATTTTTCACTTCTTTTTCCTCCGATTTCCAATTTCTTTTTTATAGCAACTGAGCAAGCAGGCACCCTGCCGCCAGATATGGCGCCAGCGCAAAGCCCTTGTCCCGTTTCTTTACAAATGCCGTCTGGAACACTACGGCCAGAAACAATCCCAGCATCAATGCAGCATACCCCCGCCTTACCCCCAGTACAAAGCCGCAGGCGCCCATCAGCTTGATGTCCCCGCCTCCGATGCTGCCTTCCCTGATCAGCGCTGCCGCCAGAAAAGGCAACGGCACCAAGACAAGTCCCAGGAATGCCGGGACAAACTCCACTTCCATCAGACCAATCAGCAATATCAGCACCGGCACATAATCCGGCACCGTATGGGTTGCAAAATCATACGCTGCCGCATACAAGAGCACCTGCCCAAACAAGATACAGGCAAGGGTATGCGGTCCCATTCCGTATACTCCCACAAATACGGCGGTGACGGCCCCAGCCAGCACCGCCACATACCTGACCTTATCGGAACCGGTCAGTCTCTTAAGCAGCATATCCATCAGCATCCCCCACAGGAAACTGGCGGAGACCGCTGCGCAAAAGCTATGTAATTCCATAGTCCATATCAAACCCTTCTCCTTCCTCACATTTCTTTTAACCTCTGCAGGCTGTCTCTGATGTCCATGCCGTCGATCTCATCACCCACGCATATCCACCCCGGATATTCCTGTCTTGCAAACAGTTCCGCTCTGGGCAGGTCTCCCATCAACTCCACAATTCTTTCCCTGACAATATCCGGTTTCTTGCTGTGCGCCTCCATTGGTGTATCTACAATACAACGAACCGTCTTTGACACACGTTTTGGTCTCCCTCTTGTGGCAATCAGACACAATTCCGGGTTAGCTCTGGTCCAGAAACCAAGCCCGCAGTACCATTTGTTCTGCTGTTTTCTGCACCTCTTCACCCAGCAGAAACCAACTGTCTTATAATGAAAGCCCCACCTCCTGATTGTTTCCAGCCCCTGCTCCAGACAGGGGAATGTCACCCACAAAAACAGAATGCAGTCCGGCGCCGCTATGGACTGTATATCCAGCCCGTAAATGTCCTCCTTGTTCATAGTATGGTAATGACCGATAACACAGCCCCACGGTCCCTTTTTTCTGAATGCCTTATATTCCCATGGGGGATCCACATAAAGAATGTTAAATTTCAAGGATATTATCCTCCATTTCCGCAAGCCGCTTTCCAATCTCATAGACAATATTGACCGTCACGGAATTGCCTGCCTGCTTGTAGAGCTGTGCGTCGCTGATCCCTGCGGCTCTGGCCCGGTCGAACAGAAAATCCTCGAATGCCTGCAGCCTGAAACACTCTCTGGGAGTAAGCCTGCGGATACGGCAGTAGACCACCACCCCCATGCCGCCCTCTGTCAAAAGCGTCTGAGAACACTGTTTCCCTACCCGCCCTCTTCTGAATTTGCTGTTAGGATAAGTCAGACTGATCCCGTCCCCATGCCTTGCCAGCACATAGCCCTGTCTGGTCGCCGCCCTGACAGGCATACCGTTCTGGTACGGGCATTCCAGCAGCATCACACCTTGGCGGTCAACAGCGGTCAGGGTAAATCCCGGTTCCCCCTCTTTCTGACCCCCCCTGCCGTTCTGTTTCTCATTCTCACTCTCCAGCAGGGCTGCCCTTGCCTGTACGCACTTTTCGTCACATGCTTTACAGTGCAGCACACCGGAACTTTCCCCAAACCTTGTGATCCCCGCATTGTAGTGGGACACCAGACACCGAGATATTCCTGTCATATCCGGCTCCTTCTTCTGCGTCAGAAACCCGGCATAATTAAGCGCACCGCATACCTCCCTGCCGTTCTCCTGCAGGCATTCCATCCATTCCTCCGGTTTCTTTGTCTCACAGAGGTACAGACCCGTCTTTCCTCCCGCTCCGCCCCCCTGAGCCGTCAAGGTAACAGAGAGCCCGCCTGAATCATAAACCCGGCTCCCCTGGTGTCCCCCTATAATTTCTTTAACAGACGCTGTGTTTGTTCCGCTGATAGGAAATATTTTTCGTCCACGGATTCCTCCAAGATGTCCAACAAGGTACACCCGCTCCCTGTGCTGGGGGACACCGAAGTCCTTACTGTTGACACACTGCCATTCAAGGTCATACCCTGCTTGCCATAAGTTAAGCAGAACGGCGGTAAAATCCCCGCCTCCCTTGCTTGACAGAAGATGCTTAACATTCTCAACGATAAGGATGCGGGGTCTATCTTGGGCCGACGTGCTTTTGAGCAGACCAGCAACCGTAAAAAATAATCCACTTCGCTCTCCGGCAAGACCTGCCCGCTTTCCTGACAGGGAAATGTCTGTGCAAGGAAAGCCGAAAGTCCAGATTTCAGCTCTTGGAATCTCTCCTGCTGAGAGCTGCTTAATGTCTTTGGCGAACCATTCGCCTTTGCAATGATTTCCGTCACAGTGTTCACTTACCTCCTTACTGCATATCCGGCAACAGTTTCCTTCTCCGCATTTTCCGTACTTACAGGGAGCAAGGCCGTACATTGCCATGTAACTGATGTTCGCATACCTGTCGATTTCCACATGACCGGCACATTTGTGTCCGCTCCGTTCCAATCCTCTTCTAAAGCCGCCTATTCCACTGAATAAATCCAAAAATTCCAAACAGACCTCCTGTTTTGGTTTGAGAGGTATTCACATCTCCTTTTCTCTCTTCCGGCAGAATAGCATCCATATTGAATTGGTAATTTTGTTTCCGTCTCACCATATACCCCATTCGATTAAAGCCCGGTAAGGGTAAATCTGCTGGTTTCTTGCAAAACGCACAATGTTCCCAATCTGATCGACCACACTCTGATTGTTCTGGTCCCTGGTACACATCATCACACTCCCAAAGATTCCTGTCAGGACCGCAACCACCGTAAACGCCACGTTTCCTGTACACAGCCAGATCACGGCGGCAACGGCGCCGCCAAAAAGGGAGCCTGCAGCACTCTGCAAAAGCTCCCTCCGTCCAAAACCGTTGAACAATTCATTTTCCGCCTTTACCCCGCTGGGGATATACAGCTCCCATTTCTGTTCTTCCGTACTTCCTCCTTTCCGGCCCACCCCGTGGGCGCATCACTTATAGTAATACATCACAATATCCCTGATCTGCCAGATGCTTTCGGCTATGACATAGAACAATACCGTATTTTTTGCCCTCTTCCGATATTGCGCCTGTTCCTCTTCCGCCCCCTGCAGACGTACCATGCAGTATACAAACCGAAATACCGCACCCGCCCGGATCAGGCCGATTATAGCTTTGGAAATATCATCTACATTCAAATATTCCATCCTTTCTGTTCCCGTGAGTTTTTGTCCTGCATATTTGCGCCACTTACTTTGCCATGCCTTTTACCATTCCCACCAGCCGCACGGAGTGGTATACATTGTTGATTACACCGCCTGCCCCTCCGCCTGTGGGCACAAGGAAGTCACGCAGGAATGCGGGCGTCTTGATGGCAAGCACCAGACAGGCCAGCCCCCAGAACACATTCATGTTGATGCCCACATTCAGCATCATTCCTACCCCCAGCTTACAGAGACAGATCTGGATTACCACCGCAAGGGTGCTTTGGAAAAACTTGTTGATATAGGTTTTAAATATCCCTTTATCGTTATCCAAAAGCCCCACGCAGGCCATGGGCATACCGATCCGCAGAATCATGATTTCCAGCCCTCTCATCAGGAACTGGAAATACAGAATAAAATAGCAAATGACAAAGATCAGTCCAAAGATGGCCGTCACCAGCCCCAACGATGAAATACCGTTTACCCATGTCTGCCAGTCATAATCCGTGGAGGCTCCTATCGCTACCAGCAGGTCATCAATCAGGCCCTCTGCGGCCTTCGCCATCCAGCCGTACAGAATCGGGAAACAAACGGCTACCACCACCGCCTGCATAAAGCGGATGACAATACTGATGGGTTCCGTGTCAGGATCCCCGTCCGTCCACATAACATAGCACTCAAAACCTTTTTTCAGGAATTTCAGAATAATCAGAGATACTCCAAATCCCAGCAGAATATCAAAAAGCGTATCAATCATACTCCCGCCGTTTGCCGTCAGCATATACCGGTCGGCATATAGCGTCATGGGCACCAGGTCCTGCAGCATTGAGTCAATGTAGACTATTGCCCCGTTTAAAATCGCCACGATAAGGAGTACCAATATAACCTCCACTCCAGGCCACCTCCCTTTTGCATAATCTCTGTTCTGCTATTCCTCATCTGTTTCGTTTTCCTTCTGGCTTGCATCGTAGGCATTCAATACAGCCGTATTGATCTGGCTGCGCAGCTCCGGCTTGATCGGGAAACATACATCCCGGTACTCGTCCTCCTTGTCCTTCATGCTGGGCATGAACACAGTGATCCCTTTTTCGCACTCCACAACCCTGATGCCGGTCACTAAAAAAGCGTCCGCCAGACATACCGTGGCGAACGCTTTCAGTTTTCCTGCATCCGTAAAGTTCTTTGTAATTTTTGCTGTTACTTTCAATCTCACACCTCCCTATGCACCTTAATGCGCATATTAGTCAACAGTTTTGAAATACACTTCTTCTTGGCATTTCGTTTTCACTTTGCTAAAATCCGCCTGCCGGTTTCCCGGCAGGCAGCTCTCCGTCTCAAACACAACCTTCTATTTTCTGATAGTATCTGCTTTACCCCTGATAATTAAACAGATTTGTGATCTTCTGCGTCAGCGTGGGCAGGATGGTATTCTTGAACAGTGCATAAAGTCCCGCCAGCAGCAAGGCACCTACCACCACAGAGATCAGGATCTTAAGGGCCGTATCAACAAAACCCTCCCCCTCTTTTCTGGCAAGGATGCCGGTGATCCTCTGTTTCATGCGTCCGCCCTTTACATACACAGCTACGGCCAGTCTGTTCATGGTATCATTGATTTTTTTCATAGTGTTCATTCCTCCGTTTTTTATTTTAATGAGTGTTTTACCGGTAATAACCGATAATAATGTTTAAGGTTGCGCTCCCGATCACCGCCCCGATGCAGGACACAATGGCGACCACAATACGGTTGTTCCATTTCTTCTGATCCATCTCATCCGCCGCACTGCGCCTGATGCAGAAATAAATAATCAAAAGCCCTGCCACAATCGGCGCCAGTACCATAAGCCAGGACGTGGCATCCTTGATCAGCCTCTCCGTTCCCAGAGCAAGCCTGCTCTGATTGATACTACTGCTGGCATATGCGATCCTGCCATTCAGCAGGAACATGGCAAGGGCGGCAGAAAATGTTCTTCCCGCCGCCCTGCATCTCTGTAACCATTTATTCATCTTCTTCATTGTCCGGTGCTTTTCCTCCCCTCCGCATAAATTTTTCCGAGAACAGAGAACCTGCCTGCACAGGGATTCCCTGTTGTCTCTGCTTTTCCTCTTTCATCTGAAGATCCTTTGTATAGTAGACCCAAATGTTCCACAACGGGATATCCTCCTTTACGCCGGTAAGTACCGGGCGTTTGCGCTCCCTTTCCTCCCTGACCCTGCGGTTATGCTCCTTGTCCCCCAGCCCGCACATCCGGTTAAAATACCACTGCGACAGATCCGGTGACACCATCATTGCCGGGTGAGAGCGGGACACCACAATCTGATAGGGCCTTGACACCCTTCGTATTTCATCCGTTGTCAAAAGTTCCCTGCCAACCAGACTGACGGTGCTGCTGGAGGACGGGTTGACATACCGCCCATGCTGGCTTGACAGCTGATAGCCAGAGCAGGTATATTTTCCCAGCTTGTCGCAGATCTCAGACAGGGTTTCCTTGTCGTCCGCCTGCAAATAAATCCAGCTCTGGCAGTTGGACTTTACAATGGCCGCCGTCTCCCGGTTGTACTTCTCGGTAAGCTGCTCAAAGCTCTGCAAAAAGAAATGGAACCTCATGCCCCGGCCTCCTGCCACGGTCAGTTTGTTTGTCAGGTCGTTTATCTTGGTAAAGTTGCCAAATTCCTCCAGAACAAAGTTCACCCGGTTAATCAGCCTCCCGCCCCTTTCATCCGACTGATGCACCAACAGCTCATAAAGCTGGGACACCATAAGGCTCGCAATGGGATAATAGGTGGTCTTTTCATCCGGCAGGATAAAGAACAGCACCTGCTTTCTTCTTCCGATGTCCGCTATGTTATAATCACTCTTGTGAGTAATGGAATAGACGGCCCTTGAGGTAAACAGCCGCAACGTAGTCAGCGCCGAGGTATAAAAACTCCCCTTGGTTCTGCTGGGTGCCACATCGGAAATTGACAAAAGCGCCCTGGCCGGATGCCCCGGTTTCAGTTTCTTGACATACTCCTGCATGGGCGTTTTGTTTCCCACTGCCTTGCACATCTCCGCCACAAACCAGTAAACATTGGTGAGGTTCTGATATTCCGGCCGTTTGGCGTTATCCACCACTACGCAGAGGATTGCCGCCGCAATGGTGGACTTTTCCCCATTCTCCCAAATCTTCTCATTGCTGGTGTTGTCTCCCACAAGGATGTTGGTAATGTCCCATGCGTACATCTCCGCCTTATCCGTCTCCCCTCTGTTCACTGCATCAATGATAGGCTGGAGCAGGTTGTAGCGGCTGCTCTTTTCCGGATTCTTGAAATCAATACAGATCACATCATACCCCAGTTTCTTCAGAAAGGGGGCGGTATACTGATACAGCTCCGCCTTGGGATCGCTGATGACAAGGCTCTCGCCAGCCAGTGCCATGAGACAGACAGACTGCAGCACCAGCGTCCTCGTCTTGCCGGAACGGGTCGCACCTATGGTGAGGGTATGGGTATCGTCCCCAATGTAATGTATCTTCTCCCTTTTTCCGTGTCTGCTCATCCCGATCACAACGCCGCCCTCCTTCAGAATCCGATAGGGATCCTGACCGTTTCCTGCCTGTCTTTCTGTTCCGGCGGATGCACCCTGCTCCGGCTCCGATTCCTGTTTCTGCCAGACATACGCCACCGTCTCATAACCTTCCTCCGCCTTTTTATCCTCTTTTTCCTGTTCCTCTTTTTCCTGTTCCTCCTTTCCCCGCTCTTCCTCTCTTCGCTCTTCCTCTCTTCGTTCTTCCCCTCTTCGTTCTTCCTTTGTCCGTTCCTCCTTTCCCTCTCCCGTCTCCTGTCCTGCATCCTGATCTATGGAAACGGCACCGTCAGAGGATTCTCTGTCCCCCTGTCCTCCTGCGGCGCCGGCATCCGCCTTTGCGGTGTCCCGCATAAAGTCAAGCCCCTCATACCCGGTATCTATCAGCTGCCGGATTATCGGATCCGTGGGATTTATCATACAGACCTGAAACACCTTATCTTTTTCTTCTTCCCTCATCCACCTGGAGGAACCATGCTGATACTGTCCCATCGGCACCGGAATCTGAATCTCATCCGTCACTTTCATGAGATCGGACTGATAGGCCCTGCTGTTCTGCACAAAGAACAGGATACAGCACAGCGCCATAAAACCCTCAAAGACCAAAAACAGCATCCCCTGCCTCTGCTCTGTAAAAAGCCCTGAGATACATTCCCCTATGGGCACCAGGGCAAGTGACTTCATCCGCCCCGACAGCATCCCATGCAGTGCGGCGGTGAAAAACAGATTCAGCAGCGTCCCCATTCCCGCCATAATGCCACCCAAGACGATTTTTTCCCTTTTTTTCATGGCTCCATTCCCTTCTGGGGCATATTGCAGCCGTCTGCCTGCTCCTGCACGGGTATCACAAAATCATACTGTCTCTGCACTTCCTCCCAGACATCCCCTTTCAGAATGCCTGCAAAGTCCTGCCGGTAAAAGCTGCACTGTTCTCCATCGTAAAGGCTGGTTGCGTAAACTCTCCGGCCTCTGGCTGTGGGGCTGCACCCAAACCCACCGGTGGCAAGCCACAACTGATAGGGCCTGCTCCGGTATTCCGGCTTGAGTGCGTCAAAGTTCATCACCAGAATCTTTCCCGTATAGTCCTGACCCCGGCTGTCTGTTACACAGGAATGCCTCCCCAGCAGTGAATTGTTGTCCACACTGACAGGATAATACTCGATGTCGTGGGGCGCCTCCACATGGTAAATGGGCAGACCAAGTTCTTTTGCGCGGGCAATCTCGCCCCGCATCCCCTGGCTGATACAGTTTCCCATCACCCACAGTTCCTCACACTTTTCCAGCATGGCAAGCCCCATTTCCAGCCCTTTCTCCCGTTCCTCCGGTATTGCGTCATTATAAAACTGGGTAAAATACAGATGGGGCGCAAATGCCAGCACACCCAGAGAGCAGGCTTTCTCACAGTATTCCTCCGCCAGTCTGATGTTTGTTTCATAATCCTTTCCCGAAGGATGCTGTCCTCGGAGAGGGCTTGCAATATAGACAAGCTTCATCCGTATACCCCCCTGTATGCCTCAATGCTCATACCAATCCACCTGTTCTCCATAATCTTCCTCATCCCTTTCCTCTCCCTGCATTTTTATCTGCATATCTTCCTGTATTTCCTCCTGCATCCCTTCTCCCGCCGCCTGTGCCCGGTCAAGCTGTTCCTGCAAAAACAGATTTGCCGGGGCGCTGATCTGCGGAATCTGCTCTTCCTCCGGCACCACGGCGTTATATTCCTCCCTGTATGCAGGATAATGCGTACAAATAGTGGCGCACAGACTTTCCTCGGAGAGAACCATTTCTCTGCACTCAGGGAATACTTCCTTTAAGTCATACAGAGGGATTGCCGCACTTTGCAGGGTATAGTAAAGATACCCATCCTCATTCCTGCCAAACTCACAGGCATAGGGGGACATAAAATGCGCAATCTTTTCGTGAATGGCAAGCATTGGGTCCCGCCCGCCCGTCATATAGATTCCCTCCCGAATACATTTCCGTTCCGGCTCCGAACATGTCGGCGGCCCTATACCCTCAAAAAGCGCCGAAAACGCACCCTGTTCTTTTCCCCGGATGTCCGCCATCTGTGCGGTCGCCGCAAGCTCCACTTTCCTTGCCATGGCCGCCCGTTTCTGCAGCATCTCATACAGCGGCATATCCATGGTCTCCCCCTTGGGATAATAAAGACAGCCCTCCGATTCTTTTCCGGCCGACACTGTCTTTTCAGAAAAATTTGCCGCTACGTGTTCCTTAGGAATCATGATTCCCTCCCCATGCTCCCCGACTATGTAATAAATGTTCAGGGCAATCTCAATACAGAGGTTGATATTGCCCCATATGCTCCCGTTCTGTGGCTGCATCTGCTCCCTCCCTGATTTCCTCAATGTTTTAGCGCCGTATGGCAATTATTCGAGGCAAAAGATTTTCATCCCCGCTCCAGTAAAAGGGCGTCCAGCAGTCTTGTAACATCAAACCGCCGTTCCTCCCGATGCAGCTCTGGCACCAATTCCTCCACCCGGTTCACCAGCTCCCCAACCGCTTTCATATCCTCACCGGAAAGTTCATCATCCATGGTGCGCAGTTTTACAAGCCCGGCATGAATGAGCTGTAACTGCGTTTCCGTGAACAGTTTCCTTTCATCCACCAGCCCGCTGCGCATGGCAAAGCTCTCAAACGCCTCTTCCCGGTTGTAAAAATACTGTCTCTGAATGGGCCTGTTGTCGTTCTGCACGTCCTGCCGATAGGTGGAAAGCACATAGTCGAACAGGGGATGCTTTTTGCAGGCCAATATAACGCCGTTGTGCTCATTCAGTTTCATTACGCCATTTTTCATTGCCTCTGCCTTCTGTTCCTCATAGGGCTGATCCGAGCAGATGCCGCACAGACTGGCCGTTGCCTTTGCCATGCTCCAGAGCCGCTCCATCTGCTTTTCCGACACCTCTGCAAACGGATTCTTTTCGATCAAATCCCCCTTGGTATAGAAAGCGATGGTCTTACCCTTAAACTGAATATCCACCACATAATCCGGGGATGAGGGCTGCGCCACACCAAAACCTTTTTTCTCCAATTCCTCAAAAAATGCCTTGTAAAACTCAACCTTTGATTTCATAAATCTCCCTTTCCCGGAGCGTGTTCAGCGCTCCGGTTCCTCATCCTCACCACTTTCATCCTGCCCTGCGTCTTGGTCAGGGGCATACTCTTTCTGAATGCTGTCAAGATCAATCACCGACAGGTCATTTCCCAGATAAACCCCATGCTCCCACTCTATCCCCCTGATGATACTGTCCGGTGAATACCTCCCCTCTCTCGGATACCTTGCGTATGCCCTGGTATCCTGCGCAATCAAAAACTGGCCGCTGTTTAACGCCATCAAAAACAGGTCTCTTTCATTCAGTACCATGAGAACACAGTAATCGCATCCGTTCAGGTTATGCAGCGTCTCTCCCTGCCGGAAAACGTACTCCTGTTTCTCATAGTGCAGTTTCCCGATCAGCGGATGCCCTCCACAGTCCATATCGTAAGCAGTCAGCACCTCCAGGCATTCTTTTGTACAGCGGTCTTTGTCAAAAACAGTCTCTCTGTCCGTCATTCCATGAATTCCCAGCAGAAAGTCCCTCAATTCCCGCGCACTTCCGCAGAATCTGGCGCTGAAAGTCCTGTCCGCCGTCGGATATACTTTCACCCAGCGACTGTTATCTTTCGTCTGGCACAATTCTTTCAACACATGGGAAACCTCTGTCTCCGTCTCCGAATCCTTAAACACCTCGAACAAGGCCGACATGTAGTCCTCCACGCCTGACAGATATTTATGTTCCGTACCCTTATTGTTATCTGCGACAAGCAGCATATCTCTTAATTTCAAGTTTTTCCTCCTTCCAAAACCACCCTTTCTCTCAGGCGCTCTGCATACCGTTTCCCATATTTCAGCTCCGCCACCTTAAGGAGCATCCCAACCGCACCATTCAGCTTTTCCCCGGCACGGAGGTGTCCCCCCATATGCTCCCCGTACTGTCTTTTCACTTCCTGCGAAGATATACGGGCATCTGTACGCCCCATCAGCCGCATATAGAAGTACCAGAAACAATCCCCCGGAACGGCAGCCATAATACAATCCGTGCCGCCGCTGGTAAAAACATAGGGACACCCCCTGCATGGATGTCCCCGTTCTTCGCTCTCATTTTTCATATTAATCTCCATTCCGCCGCTGACGCTGACGGCACAAATAGTGATGAAAAAATGGTGTGCGTCATCTACCACGTTGTATAAGTTTCCTTGTATTAGTGCGCCCTTTTTTAGGCTCCTAAGTCTTATTTTTCAATCTAATGTTCATATCCTTTATCCTGATTTTTTAAGAACAACTCCTTCCTCGCCTCCTTTGACAAATCTCCCTGAAACATCTGCCCGCCAGACAAATCTTCCTCCTGTTTCCATGTCAGGCGGGACAGCATGTCAAGGGCCTCCATGATGATTCTGGATGCCAGATATTCCCTGTGGCTTTTCAGATATGCCGCTCCGCAATTCTCGTTTTCCAGCCTGCATATGGCCTTAACGCCGGACAGTACCCGGTTCGCCAGGATTTTCCCGGCCTCCTTCTCAAACTTCTCTTTCTGCTTCGAGAGCCATCCGCCATCGGAAGAATACATCTCTGCCATACGGTATTTAGCATCCACATACTTGTCAAAACACCGCCTGACCTCCGGGACATTTTCAAGCAGAAAATGCACTGTCTCATCCGTCTTGTCCCTTGCCTCCTGGGGCAGAAATTGATAAGCGATCCGCCCCTGCGCCGGAATGACTGCCCGAATTGCAAAAAGCCGTTCTGCCAGCTTTGCCAAAACTTCCCTCTCAAAACCAATCCCCTGCTCCAGCTCTTCCTCCAACAGCCTGGCCGCCGCCTTGAATCTGCCGGGACTTTTACACCGCATTTCTTCCTCAAACTGCGCCAGCAGTGCATCCGATACCCGGCGCATTTCCGTTACTGCCAGATCCTTCTCCTTCGCAAAGGCAAGTATCTTTTCCGCAAACGTGTCCTTTATCATCTGTCTCCTGATGGCGTCCGGTATCTGGGGCGGCGTAAAGGGATTCTTTGCCCGCACTGATTTATCCCAGAATACCACATGGATGTGTGGATGCCCCTTTTCCCCATGCACCGCAGCCGCCCATTGCAGATTCTCCCGCCTGATGCCGTTCTTCTCCGCAATCGTCATCATATGATTCTCAATGTATCTCTGCCAGCTTTTCTGATCCTTCAGCAAAAGCTCTCTTGCGGTGTCTTCCGCAAAGGACACAACACTGCGGTACATGACGATTCCCCTTTTGGAATTGGCATACACAGACTTCGCCACATCCCTCCAGTCCTCAAATTCCGTGACCGGCCCCGGCTCCATTTTGCCAAACAGCCCATGATCCCCGTTTTCATTCTTCATTACTCTCGGTCTGGTGGCTATATACCGAACGTGGGCGTAGTTGGCTCCCGGCGTGTCTTTTTTGTTTGGGTGACGTTGGCGCTGCTTATATACTAAGATCGACATAGCAGTTCCCGGCTCTCTACTAATTCGTCTGTCATGCCTATCTCTCCATTTCCCTGACATCAGATTCATCCGTCTGCCCTGTCGGGGAAACGGACTGCTCCAGCATCTTTAAAACAACTTCCTGTGTATATGCGGGATCCGTTGCCATAGATAACTCCCTCTTTGTGCTGTCATAAAAATAAACCTGATCCGAAAGCATGGATTCCTCTGTTTCTGCACAAATGTTACATTTCAGGACGAGTTTATGCAGCTCTTCCACATCCTCATCTTCTATCTGGGGGATTATCATCATATCATCCACCGTCAGGGGGAGCAGGTAAAAGCTGCATTGCAGCCGCTCCGCAATTCCGGACAATATGCCGGATGCCATAATAGTTGACGCACCATAAAACCTTTCCTGATTTGTAAAGACATACATACAGTCCCTGTCCATATGTTCCGGTAGTTTTTTGTACACTTCCGGCTTGCCACCCTCTTCCGTCTCCGGGCCAAGCTCCACAATCTGCGGCGTCAGTATGGTATTCATATTATAGAAGGCTCTTACGTGGATACGGTTTAAGTCTACTCCCCATTTCTCCATCAATTCGTTGGGTATCTTTATACTTCCTCTTAACTGTCCCATATCCTGCATAATGCGGTAAATGACAGCCAGATCCGTACCCTCCACCGGTCTGTGTACAAAATGTTGTATGCTTTCACGATTTTTTCTCATGCTTGCCAGTTGCGGCACAATCCTGCCTTTGACATTCTCCCAGTCCTGGTAATCCTCCGCATCAATCTCCGGCATATGATCCAGATAATGAACAAGCCTCATCAAATAAAGTGAAATTGTCTTTTCCAACGATTCATTATGCAGATAATCCAAATAGGCATCCACACAATAAAACACAGCACCACTGCCTTTGTCCTGCGGTCTGACAGAAATTCCCTCAAACATTCTGTCATTATTTTTAGGCACCCTGATAATCTCTACTTCCGCATCACGGTATCTCTGCGGCATGTTTTCTTTGGTCTGCTTTATTAGTTTTTCTTTAAATTCTTCATATGAAAGCATACTGACTCTCCTTTTACTGTGCTAAATCCTGTCTGCCAGCCTCCGCAGATTCTCCGTGTCCTGTAGAAAGCTGTTGATCTGGAAATCCTTTTTCTGCATATAATCTATGCCCAGCCTGACCGCTCCGGAGATCATCCGGTCGAAATCATCCTCGCTCCCCTCATTGGCAAGGTTCATAAAGATTTTGATGAGAAGGAAAAACATTGCGCCGTTGATCTTACCTATTTTCATGAGCATTTTGGCGATCCGGTCTGTGTCATGATCTGCGATGGCCTTAAGCTCGTCCACATGATAAACCGCTGTCAGTTCCTGGCGTATGATACGGGCAATAAAGTCTATATCCTCCCGGCTGCCCTCTATGGAAAGCCCCTTCTCCACATAGCCCCGTACCAGCTCCGATGTGGTAGTATGGTTTCTGGCCGCCAGCTTATCCAGGGCCTCCAGAGTCTCAGACGTGAAGTTAATGGAGCGCTTCTGTGTCGGTTTTTTGATGCTGTCACCTCCCCTGTGCGGTTTCTGTCCGGAATACCCGTTGCCCGTCATCGGCAGGGGTTCCAGACGGAACACCTTATCTTTAGCGATAACCCCGTTGCAGGCTTTGCCTGCAAGCTGTTTCACGGCGGTGTGTAACCCGCCTATTCCTGCCTTGCACCAAGTTCTGGTGTGCCTGCGGCCCACCCGTCCGCAGGGCGGCCTCTCCCCTAATAGCGGGAAACAACCTGTCAATGCTCCATCTCCTCCCCCTGCGCCATATCCGCTGACTGCTCCTGCAGCGCCTTCGTTAAGGATGCCAGCGTCTCCGCCTCTTCCTCCGTCAGCACCAGCTCCACATTGTGCCTCTCATAAACACGTCCCCGGCCGTTCAGCATCAGGGAACATTCGGCGGCGATCCGAGCCATCTGAAAGAAAGCGTCAGCGCCCTCCTGCAAAGTCTTTCCCGTCGCAAAACGCATGCTCTTCTGCCCTCCACCCTCAACGCTGTAGATCAGATCAATATCCAGATAAATACCCTCGCTGGCCCCGAAATTCGCAACGCACAGAGCAAAGTCAAAATCAGGCAGCTCCTTCTGCCTTGTCCGCAGATCCATACTATACTCAAAATACTCATCCGGCAGCATCCCCTTATCTCTCAGATACACCTCCAGCTTTTCAAAAGTCTCCTTTGCATCCGCCATTCCGATATGTCTGACACAGTGACGTTCGTCCGGCTCGCTCCACCGATCCAGGTCAAATGACTTTATTTTTTCCATAGGATTGTCCTTTCTTTGATGATGTAATCCCTTTTATCAAACACTCTTATCCTCACAAAGCGTCCTGCCTGTGCTATCGCTCCGCCTCTCCGCTTTCCTCCGCCCGTTCCACACTAAGCAAAACAGTCAGTTCTTCCCTGATGTCCTCCCTGCTCCCCCTCACAGATGAGCCCTGGATGCCATATTCCGCAAAAAACTCATTTCCCATTTCCATACTGCAGCAGGCAATCCGGCCGCCCCTGGGGAACAGGAAGTGCATCGTATGATTGGGAGGCCATGGTTCCAGCGGCACACCATCCAAAACTTCATCCAAATCACCCACAAAATTCTGCGGGCTGTTCAGGATGTTGCGGACCAGATAGATCGGAATCTCCACCTGCCATAAGCCGTAATCATCCTCACCGTGATGCCATATGGCATTCACCATCTCATATTGATCCCTCTCACCGACCTGCTCACCTGCAAGATACAGAAACGGACTGTCCGTCTCCATTTCCCGCCTCTGTGCCATGATTTGAGCCAGCCGCTCCATATCCTCTCTGATGCTCTCCGGCATGTCCGCCATATCCCCGCCGCTTTTTAAAGGTTCCGCCGCACAATCCATATCTGCTATTTTTAAATCCATGCCTTGCTGTACTGCATCCGCAAGGCTCATGCCAAAATATTCCTCTGCCTTATCCTCTCCGCCGCATTGATACAAAAGCAGCCGGGTGAAAATATCCCTGATCTCCCCCTGTAAATCCTCCGGCAGCTGACATACATACACCGGTCTCATTTGTCACCTCCTTGTCCTTTTCCAAAACCTGCCCGCATCCTCACGGTTCCAATCCATCTTCTTCCGCCTCCTGCTCTCCCTGAGCAGGCCGCTCATAGAGGGATGTCAGCATCTTGTTGAAATCTTTCTGTGACGGAGTCTGTATGTATGTAACATACCCAAGGGAGGCAAAATATTCCTTTGCCTGCGCCGCTCTTACCTGCCCATGGTTATGAGGGGTGCCGTCCGCCAGTTTCCCGTCCGCATCATTGTCATAGCAGAAAACAATCTCCCTGACCTGCGGATGATCCTTTAAGAACTGTTTCAACGCCTTGTCGGAGAGACAGCCTTCCGAAATCCGGTAGTCCTTTCTCCAGTCGATCCCCTGCAGCTTACAGAGCGTGGCATGGCTCATAGCGTCAATGGGCGCTTCAAATTCATAAACCCGTCTGCTCCGTCCCTCCATGAGAAAACCATAGGTCTTGTCTGAATTTTCCACATCCTGACGGAAACTGCTGTCCGCACTGGGGCTGCGCAAGGCGCAGTACCGAGGCATCCCCCTGCTGTCATAGCCCACAAACGCACAGTTCCTGCGTACCCTGCCGTTTACCTCCTGTCTGGCCTGATACACTCTGCCCTGTTTCATCATGGCCTGCACAATCTCCGGGTCGATCCTCCTGGTCTTTGTCAGATAGGCAAACACCCGCCTGTCATCCGTATCTCTGGGCGGGAGCCGCATTTTTCCCCTTTCCGCCTTTTCCCGTGGTGTCACGATGTGTACGGTTTGCTCATAAGCCCTGCATCCCAGGATCCGTTCCATGGCGTCCCGTTTTTCCAATCCCAGATAGTGCATGGCAAACTCCACGATATTGCCGCCCTTTTCCTCCGTAAAAGAATAATAGCCACGGCCATGCTTGAACAGATATAGTCCCCCGCTGTTCTTCACATGGACCGTGGCCTTGTCGCTTTTTTCAATCTCAAAACCGTTGCTGACCGCAAAATCAATGATATTTGTACCATAAATCTGCCGCATCTGCTCTTCCGTAAAGGGCATCGGCCTGCCCCGCTGCTGTACTGCCATCATTTCTCCTTTCTGCGCTTTCCAGACATTCATAAAGCATCCGCACACTTACTGTCTGGCGCCGCCCTTTCAGCCAAAAAATTCCTCATCCTCCTGTTCCTCTGCCGGCTCTCCTGCTTGTTCTCCCGCCTCTTCCTCCCTGGTATACTCCCCATTTTCCCCATGGGCCTGATATAAGGTAAAGCCCTGGTTTTTAATGTTTGTCAGCCACTGATCAAAGAACTGCCGCAGATCCTCGATCTGTTCCTCCGTCCGCTCGTCTGTCGTATAATAGATACCCATGTTATCCTGCCTAAAGGACAGAAGATAAACGGAGCGATCTGCATCCTCCAGCACGAATGTAATCTCCGGATCCCGCATCAGATCCCCTTCCTGGACATAATAATGGGCGATGCTGTATTCATCTTCCCCGATCTTCTCCAGCACAAGGTCATCATAGCCATCCTGTTTAAACTTCATATAAGTATAGGCGCCATCAAACAATTCCTGTGCCAGTTTATGCAGTTTACGGTAAATACGGTAATTACAATCTCTGACCGTCTTTTGGTTTCCGGGCGTTTCCCCGTCCTCTCCCTCCGCAAACTCCAGCGCCAGATTGAGGGACACCTGCTCCTTTAAAAGCGCCGACAGTTTCTCTTCCTCCGCAAAGGGCCTTTCCGCCTGTATCTTCGCCGCCTCACACTGCTTTTGCAGGCTTTCCAGCTTTTTCTCTTCCTCCTTCCAATATTGCGGTATTTTATCCGCCAGATTCTCCAGCCTGGTGATATTTCCCAGTGCAGAATCGCCGGCCTCCACCTGATAACTGCCCTCCCCTTTCAGACAGAGCATCACATTTAAAAGCGCTCCCCTTTTTAACAGCACCTGAAAACCGGCATAAATCCCGACGGATAAAACCTCTCCCGCCTCATGCCCCAGTGATGCCATCTGCATTTTCAGGTATTCTCCCGCCTTTGTGCGTTCGTCAAACAGCCTGTGGTTTAAGGTAATGGCAAAGTCCTGCGGTTTCTCTTTTCCATACAGTGCCGCATCCGCTCCCCGCTGGCTGATTGTTTCCGTACACCGCTTGATCTCCTGGGGGTAATAGTGGGTGAGCTTAAACTGCAAGTCCGAATGCTCGTTTTTCCAGGCGGATTTCAGTGTCTGCAGGCGGTAAACCTCATTATCCACTTCCATTTTCCGCTTGATCTTGGGATCGGAAACCGCAAGCGCCTTGAACTCCGCATACTGCAGCACCACCTCGTCCATGTCCTCACAGCTCCGAAGGGCGCTCCGCCCGGTCATGATCTGGCTGATATACTTTTGTTTCTGCTCCAAAATCTGCCAGAGATAGGCGTCAAAGGTCTGTTCCGTGATATAGTTGAAAATGGAAACCTCATCGTTCTCATTCCCCTGCCTTAAAATCCGCCCATTGCGCTGGGTCAGGTCAGCCGGCCGCCACGGGGCGTCCAGATTGTGAAGAGCGATCATCTTATCCTGCACATTCAGTCCCGTTCCCATCTTCTCGGTGCTCCCCATCAGGATCCGCACCTCCCCATTTCGCACCTTCTCCAGTAGTTCCGCCCTTTTTGCGTCCGTGTTGGCGTCATGGATAAAGACAATGTCCTTTTCCTCCACACCCAGATCCAATAGAGCCGCTTTCATGGCCTGATAGAAATTGAACCTGCCGTCCGCCTTGGGTGTCCCTTTGTCACAGAAAATAAGCTGCGTGGAACGGTTCTGTGCCGTGGCATGGTAAATCTCCGCCACGTTTCCGGCGCAGGCATTGAGCTTGGTATCCGGGTCATTCTCCAGCGTTTCATCCAGAATACGGGGATCCACGGAGAGCAGCCGCGCCTCGTTTGTCAGTTTGAGGAAATTGTCCTCGCTGCTGTCCACTTCCTTGTTGCGGATTGCCTCCGCCCTTGCCACCAGTTCCTCCATAATGGCTTTCTGATCCGGCGTGATGGAGGTTTTCACCACCTGCATCTTTCCCGTCTTTAATTTCGGCACCGGAAGATCCAGCATATCCGATGTCTTGATGTCCGCCGTCAGGGACAGCATGGACATCAGCTCCGGCAGATTATGAAACCGGGCAAACCTGTTTTTCATCTGATAGCCGGATCCTTCGGGCTTAATCTCCAGCGAGGATTCCACCCTGCCAAAAGTACTTGCCCAGGCGTCAAACATGAGCAGTCCACGGCTTTTCAGTTCCGATGGCTGCAGCGTCTTTTGCATGACATACAGCTCCGACATGGAATTGGAAACCGGAGTGCCGGTCAGGTACACTACACCATGTTCGTTCGTAATCTCGTTGATATACTGGCATTTCATGTGCATATCCATGGCCCGCTGGCTGCTCTGCCCTCCCACTCCCGCCACTCTCTGCATCTTAGTGTAGCTGTAATTATTTTTATAGGCATGGGCCTCGTCCACAAACAGGTTATCCACTCCCAATTCCTCAAAGGAAATGATGTTGTCCTTTTTTTCCGCATTATAGAGCCGGTCAAAACGCTCCTGCAGATTATGCTGGAAAATCTTCATCTGTTTCAGCGTCCAGCTTTTCCCGGAGAGAGCCTTCATCTCGTTTATTTCTTCCGTGATCTGGTCCAGCTCATCTCTTATGGCGGATAACTGCCGCTCTCTTGACAGGGCAATCAGTTCAAAGGAGCTGTGCCCCATAATAATACAGTCATAATCCCCGGTAGCGATACGGCTCACAAATCTCCTGCGGCGCGCCTTCTCAAAATCCTTGTTTGTGGCCACCAGAATGTTGGCATTGGGATAAAGCCGCATGAACTCTGTGGCCCACTGCTCCAGCGTGTGGTTCGGCACGGCGATCAGAGGCTTGTTGCACACCCCCAGCCGCTTTCTCTCATAGGCAATGGCGCAGGCCGTCATGGTCTTTCCCGCCCCTACCTCATGGGCCACCAGCAGATTGCCGTCGCCGTAGATTCCCATAGCCACCGTATCCCGCTGGTGCTTGCGCAGAGTGATGGCCTCGTTCATATCCGGCAGCATCAGATCGTCTCCGTTGTAGGTTCTGGGGCGGAGATTGTTAAAACGGTCATTATATAGGGAAGTCAGCGCCGCCCCTCTCTCCGGTTCCGCAAACAGCCAGGATTCAAATTCCATCTTGATCTGCGCCTGTTTCTCCCTGGCGAGCAGAGTTTCCTTTCTGTTCAGCACATACCGCACCTTTTCCTCACCGGTCTGGGGATCTTCATATTCCTGCCGGTCACTAACCTCCACTGTCTTCAGGTTCAGGGTGTTCTCCATAATCTCATAGGCGTTCATTCGCTCTGTCCCATAAGTGCTGTTCACGGCAACGGAATATTTCTCTGCATTCTTATGGGTAATGAAATAGGCTCCCGTACATTCGGCAAATTCTATCTGAATAAAATTCTCCCGGTTATATTCACTGGTTCCAAACTTCTCATACATGAAATTCTGGTAATACTCCACCGGTATCCATGTGGAGCCAAGCACAAAACTGATGTCCTCCGGCTTTAAGGGCTCCGGCTGCACCTGTTTTAAGGCATCCACATTCCTGCCAAACCGCTCCGGGAACTCTTCCGCTGCAAGTATGGCCTGCGCCAGCTTATCCCTGACATGTCCGCTTAAATATTCTTCCGCCAGTACCCAGCCGGATGCAGCGTCACCGTCCAGGCATCTGGCGGGATCCTGATAGACCCGCTCCCCCAGTTCCTCCAGTATGGCCTCCTTGCTGCACATAGCGCCGTCCCGCCGATAAAGGTACTGCATATAGTCCAGATCAAACTTTCCTCTGGTGTTCAGGGTGATCCGCAGAGCCTCTTCCACACTGTCCGCCGTTTTGGGCATACTCTTGGGCCGGATGGTGGCCTTAAAGAATACCGCCGTCTTTTTATATTGACCCTTTATCTTCTTCCCATGCTCATCCTCCACTTCCGCCTCAATAGACCGCAGAAGGGGCGCATCCGCATCCCTGGAGAACGCCGTGACATTTCCCTGCGCATTCAGATAGCCGTACTTTTTTATGTATCCGTCATACTCCCGGTTTAAATCTCCCAGCAGGCCGGCCAGCTTTTCTTCATATTCCACGGTTGGCAGTTCCCATCCCTGTTCAGGATCCCCGTAAAGCTGGAAGTCCATCAGCTCCCGCAGAGCGCTACGAATACGCAGCATTCCATCCAGCCTCTCCGCTTTTTTGCCGGTCAGCTCCTGCCGGTACATCCGGGAATTTTCCCGGTAATAAAAGTTGTCGCCCACTTTGCTATAACTGTAATTCTTCACATCCGACGCTGCAGGCAGCCACTCCTTCACAACCGTGTCCTTATCCTCCGCAAGTTCGCTGGCCGGCTCTTCATACTGCCCGTGGAGTCTGCCCACTGCCTGCTCCAGCAAATCTTCCAGCTCCTGATCAGGGTATGGCTCACAAGTCACAAAATCATGGCTCCCATACATACCGGTTTTCTGCACCATTGTCCCCAGCACCATCTCCGGGTGGTCGATAAAATAACTGTTATAAGGAATCCCATTTTCATCCTTCTCCACAGAAAGCCAGGGCGTATTCCTTTCATCCGGCAGGATCTCCTGCTCCCGCTTTTTCAGAAAGAGAATATCCGTAGTGACCTCCGTTCCCGCCACCTGCTTAAAGGTATTCTCCGGGAGCCGTATAGCGCCGATCAGTTCTGCCCGCTGAGCAATATACTTCCGCACAGTCGGATTCTCCTTATCCATGGTGAACTTCGTGGTGATGACGGCCATGATACCCCCTGCCCGCAGTTTATCCAGACTTTTTGCCAGAAAATAATCGTGTATCTTAAAGTTATGGCGGTCATATCTCCTGTCACTGACTTTGATGTTATGAAACGGCACATTTCCCACCACCACATCGAAAAAGCTGTCCGAAAATTCTGTGTCCTCAAATCCTTTGACCAAAATGTCGGCCTGGGGGTACAGCTTTCTGGCAATACCTCCCGCAATAGGCTCCAGCTCCACCCCATATAGCTTTGATCCCCCCATGCTCTCCGGCAGCATCGAGAAAA
This sequence comes from uncultured Lachnospiraceae bacterium, assembly GCA_947643615.1. Lineage (GTDB taxonomy): Bacteria > Bacillota > Clostridia > Lachnospirales > Lachnospiraceae > Acetatifactor. The sequence continues at coordinate 79,924 of CANRWO010000001.1, read as the reverse complement.
AATTGCCCGTCCCCAGCGCCGGATCCAGAATGTTCCCTGTGCGGAAACCAAAGTTGTGCAGAGCCTGATAAATATGCCCGATCACCTTCTGATCCGTATAATAGGAAGTCAGGGTGGATGCCTCCGCCGACTGCATTTCTTCCTCCGTCAGCAGCTCCGTTATCTCGTCATATTCCTTTTCCCAGCCTTCCTTTCCGGGTGTCAAAGCATTTGCCAGCCCGCCCCAGCCCACAAAGCGAGCCAGAATGACCTGTTCCTCCATGGTTGCAATCCTGTTCTCCCGCTGCAAAAGCTTAAGCAGCCGGATCGCCTCCACATTGTTCCGAAATTTTGCCTTGGGGCCGCCCTCATACAGACGGTGCTCCGGCCGATAGTGATAATTCAGTGTTCCGTCCTGAAAACGCTGTTCTGCCTCCTTTGCCAGTTCCAGGGCATATTTCTCATTTGCCTGCCCGATACGGGCCATGTCAGCTACCTGCTGTTTTGCCTCTTCCGCAGGATCCCCGCTCTCTACCGCCTGAATAACCGCCTGAGACAATTCCGCCTCTGTATAAAAAGATTTCAGCAATTCTGCCTTTTCGATCAGAGCCACCGGCAGTCTTTCCCGGATCTTATAGCGGTCAGGTCCCTGCATCTGTTCAATGTCCCCCAGCTCCGCCGTATGGTTGCCATCCAGATAACCCAGCACCTCAAAGATTCGGCTGTCATAAGCAATCCGGCTCCCCACCAGGAACGGCATATATCCCGGCATTTCTTCTCCTTCCGTTACATCCGAAAGAATCTGGTCGCCGTCCTCTACTCTCTCCTGATCAGAATTAAGATATAGTTCAAACAGGCTGAGCTGCCCTCCGCTGTCTCTTCTGCCTGTATCTGCCGGCGCATCTTCCGCCCCACCCGAAACAGGCTCTTCCGGTATCGGCTCATCTGAATCCCTTTCATCCGGAATGTCAAAATCACCTATGGCATCCTCTTCCTCCCGGTATGGAAGATATTCGCCATCCCGCACAAGGCCGCCTATTACATGAGCGATCACATCCCATGACAGGCGCACGAAACCGTCCTTTCCGAAAAAGAAATCCGCTGCATCCCTTCCCGGCACAATTCCCCTCGTCCCGTCCCCGCTCTTCCGAAAACCGTAATCCCCATAAATATCCCTGACCGCATCCCGCTTTACCGACACGGCATCCGTCTGCCGGAACACCTGGTTGATCCGGTCATACAAATCCTGGGGATATACATCGGTATCCGTCAAAAGCCTCTGTATCTCATCCCAATCCTCAAGTTCCCTGACATTCTCCTTTGTTGCGGATTCCTCCAGACGGAAAAAGGAACCCTGGGCGGTATTCTCCACCTTGGGTTCCCCAACATTCCTTTTCTCAGGATCCGGCCCTGCCGTTTCCTCTTCCCTGCCTTTTGTATTCCTTTCCGTTTCTATCGGAACCGGTAAGCCACTTCCTGCAGTACGATTTCTTCCGCCTGCCTGGTTATCATCTCCATGTGGCCGGCCCTCTCCAGCGTGTCCTCGGTCTCCGGCATGGGCTGTACCTTCAAAAGCTGCTGTATCAGCGCCTCCTTCTTTTCCTCCGCCTCTGCGTCCACCTTGTCCATCATCTCGTTGATCTGCCCCAGGGCGATCAGTTCCGACAGCCTCTGAGGGTGTTTCGACTGCATGTAGTCCTTCCACCTTGTGCCGAACATCCCTGCCGGCCTCCGGTCGTGTTCCCCGTTCTCTGATATTCGGAGATTCGGGTACAGCATCCCGTCCTCCCCTTTCCTGTATTCCAGTTTTGCTAACGGCTCTCTGCTCATATCTCCGGCTCCTTTCTTCCTTGATTTCCTCAATCTGCCTGTGTATCTCTGAGAGCACCGGCCTCGCTATGGCGCAGGCATAATATCCAAGCCCCATAAACAGCTCCAGACTCCCGAAATGGCTGATATTCTCAAAAGCTCCCGTTTCCTCAAAAATTTCCGTCCCGATTCCGCACTTTTTAAATATGATATAGGCGGCGCTGTCCGATACCAGTTTTGCGAACTCTTCCTGCACTGCCTCCGTGGGCAGCCCGTACAGCACACTATCCTCATCCCTGACCTCCACACGGGAAAGATACTTTTCCAAAAATAAGTCTGCCTGCATACTGGCAAGCTGGCACAGACAATTTTCTATGTTATCGCTGTCCGTCCCAAACCTGTCATGAAACCTGCGCAGGACTTCCGGCTGATACTGCCGCTCCAACGACCACACAGCGCTCATGGCTTTGCGGAATCCCTCATAGCTGCCACGGGTATCTGCAAGGTCAAAATAATAGGTAAGCGTGGCTTTCGGGGCATTCATGTCCACAACGCCGATCCCCTTGGAACCTGCTTTCAAATACCGCCCCGTCTGCCTCTCCCAGCCCGCTTTTGTGGCAAGAAGTCCTGCGTCCGGCCTCTGCACATAGATCAACACGTTCTTGTCAAAGGACATTTTATAATACTTTGACACGCTGGACAAAAGCCCCATCCACTCTGTCCTGTTCCGTGTCAATGCCTGCACCGATTGACGGTACAGGTCTGCCAGATAAGTCTCCCTACCCAATCTGCCGCCCTGTATTTTCGCCACTCTGGGCGAAATAGAACTCCAGCGCCTTTATGATCGTTTCCTCGATTTCCTTCCTGCTCTGCTGATTGTCAAAAAACCTGTTGATAACAGTCTCTTTTATCCTGATGGGCTGTAAACTGCTCTTCGGTTTCCTGGACTTTTCCTCCGTAATGATCTGCCGGATCCGTTCCTCGGTCAGCTTTCCTTTTCTGGCATAATCATGCAGAAGGGCGGATTTTTTGGTATCTATGCGGTAATTGTCCCTGACGATCAGTTCTGCGATCAATGGCTGCTGCTCCGCTTTCACAAAAGAAATATCATAAGCCGCCTCAAATCCCAGTGCCTTTGCGTCCAGACAGTCCAGCAGCGGCGGGATAAGCGTCGCTATCTTAAGATACCGGGCGATACGGTCCCTGCTCAGCCCGTATTCCCCGCTGACTTCCGCTCCTGCATCCAACTTCTTTGGGTTTCCCAATGAAGTCTCGTTTTCCCCGTTTTCATGCGGGTTTAAGAGCTCTTCAAGCTCCTTTAAAAGGTCATTTCTCCTGCCCTGGCTCTTGATGGCGTCATAGTGCTGTTTCAGGCAGTACGCCTTTTCAGAGGGACTTAAATCGTCAAAAGAACGCTGACGCAGGTTCGTCTCCGTCACGATCAGAACGGCGTCCTCATAGGTCAGATCCTCCCGGATCACAACGGGACCCTTGGTAAGCCCTGCCAGCTTTGCCGCATTGACACGGTTGTGCCCGCTCAGTATGGTATACCTGTCCTCCTGTCTCCAGAGGATGATGGGCTCCAGAATTCCAAGCTCCCGGATGCTCTCCACCATGTCATTCAGCCTCTGGCCGGTATACAGCTTAAACTTATGGTCAGGGAACGGCTCCATACGGTCAAATTCCATTTCCGCCAGTCCCGCCCCGGTCCCTCCCTGCCCCGGCTGTGATGCCTGCTCCTTGGTCTGAAAGTCAAACAAATCGTCCATTCCGTCCAGACTGGAATTAAGCAATGTGTTCACTGGTGCTTTCGATGCCCTTGCCGGTATTTTTGGTGTCTTTGTCGCCATTTCCCATCAACTCCTTTACAAATTTTTCATAGGCTTTCGCCGCCGGGTTGTCCGGCTCATACTCGCAGATCGTCATGCCGTATTCCACGGCCTCCGGCACCTTGATCGAGCGGGGAATGCTGTTGGTGAAGATGCGCACCCTCTCCCCCAGCGCCTGCTGTAACTGCGCCTTCACCCGCTTAGATACCCTTGTCCGCTCGTTATCCATGGTGATCAGGATGCCCTCGATCTCCAATCCTGCGTTGGCGTGGCTCTTGATCCTGTGGAATGCCCGCAGGAACTCCGCCATTCCCTCCACCGCCAGCGTCTCCGACTGCACCGGAATGAGCAGGCTGTCACAGCATATCATCACATTTATCATGGCCGTCCCCATCTTCGGCATCCCGTCGATAAGGATGTAATCGTACTGCTCTTTAATGGTATCTACGAATTCCTTCAGCTTGTACTCCGCAAAATCGGTATCGCACATCAGCTTGTCAAAGTTGTCCAGCTTATTGTTCGCCGGGATCAGGTCTACCCCGGTCTCCGTCCTTATCATGTAATCCTCACTGTCCGGCAGTTTTTCGTTCATCACGATACATTTCAGAATGTCATAGATCGTCACGGTCAACTGCTCCGGCGCCGCCACCCCGCATAACTTGGTCGTGTGCCTCTGCCCGTCAAAGTCAATCAATGCCACCCTGCACCCTTCCTTAGACAGCAGATATGACAGGGTCGTGGCGGTCGTGGTCTTACCCACGCCGCCCTTTCTGTTTACAATTCCTAAAACCTTGCCCATATGCCTGTTTCCTCTCTGTTGTTAAATCTGTTATCTGGTTACATTGAATCTGGATAAAAACAGAACCTTACATCTACCTCCTTTGCTCCTGTGTGGTGGCTAAATCAGCCTCTTACCAGCATTATCCTTTTCCGGCCTTTTTCCGGGCGAAAAAAAGCGGGACTAAAGGAGCCTGCACGAAAGAAAGCTAATTTAGTCCCACCTAAATCATTATTCAGTTGTAATGGGCACATAAGTACCCTGCCAGATGCCGATAGTCAATCTGCCTTGTGTTAAATAACTGCAAATATTCTTTTTGATTGCTGGAGCGGGCCCGTCCTCACTCAAAAATGACCACCTATCCGGCACTTTTTCGTAGGACTAAATCAGCGGAACCTCCTGATTTTACTGAGGTTTTGCTAACCTGACAATAGAATAACACGCTCCCCTGTATCCACAATACAAATGATCACCCCTCTTCCGGTAAGGGCCAAAGGCTCCCTCTGGACCTGTGTGATGCCGCTTGCTATCAGGCTGTTTGGATCGAAACCACCGGTTCCGCCGCCCTCCTGCATCAGTCCGTACAGCTTGGGCACACTTCTGTAGGAAATAAAGTAGGCCTGTGGGTTCCTCAATTCCTCTCTTCCGAAATAGATCACATTGTACAATCCGTCCACATCCGCATAGCATTGTTCGTCTGTATAGTCCTCCAACAGCTCAACCGGAAAATCCGTAATGGCATCATAATAATCATCAGAAAGTATTCTTCCCCTGCAGTCAATAGGCATAAAAAACCCCTCCCTCCGGCATATACTCTACCATATGCCGAAAGAAGGGGTTTGGTTCTATCCGCCCTTTCCAATTCTGATCCCCATCCTGTGCACATAAGGTCTTTGTGCCCGGTCAACGGAGGATTCACTCCAAGCGCTTTACGATCCTGTAGTAAGTTCCCGATGTCTTCCGGTAGAACAGGGTGTAAAATATGGCGAAGGCAAATGCAGTTACAAGGGCGCACCCAAGCAACAGGTTCTTCTCATAAAAATTGATGCCTCCCAGAAGCAGAAAAATCATTTTAAAAGCCATGGCTGTGTGGAGCAGCGCCCCCCCAAGTGGAAGCAGAAATACCATTTTAACCTGCTTTTTGATGGTCCGGCGGATCTCCTGGTCACTTAACCCCACCTTCTGCATGATCTCAAAGTTTTTCTGGTCCTCAAAGCCTTCCGTAATCTGTTTATAATACATAATGATCAGCAGGCAGATCAGGAAGATCAACCCGAAGAAGATGCCGATAAACAAAAGGCTGCCGTACATACTCTCCGTATCCCGTAAATTCTGCCGGTAATCTGTGAAACCCGCATACCCGTCTAATCCGGATACATACTGTCCCATTGCGGCCGAGAAACCGTCCGCCTCCTCCCCCTCCCTGGGAAGGTCAAAGCAGCACAGATAAGTCCAATTATCCGCCGCATCCGTGTTCAGTAACCCTGCGATTTCAGCCAACTCCTTTTCATCCGCACAGACCACCAGATAATTGCGGTCAAAGGTATCGCTCTCCACCTTAAGTCCGAAGCAGGAGCTGTCCAGCTCCTTTTTCACGGTAAACTCCTTTTCCCCAAACAGAACCGTATCCCTCCCGAAATCAAATCCGGTGGAAAAAAGCAGCACCTCCCCCGGTTCCAGGCTCTCCGAAGTTCCTTCCGAACGGTTATATTCCTCCAGGGTGATAAGCTTTACTGAAAACGTATTTTCATAGTCCGTGGCGAATTCCTGGCTCACAGCGAACTGACCGTCCTCCAGATGGGCGGAAAGCTTCACCCTGGCATAATCCAGCCAGTTCTCCGGCTCTACGCCGTACTGCCCCGCCAGGCTTTCCGCCTGTGCCCTCAAGGCCTCCCTGTCCACAGGATTTTGGCCTATAAAGCTAATCTGCACATTGCGGTTGAACCGGGAGCCGACAATGGAGTCCATTCCCAGGTACACGGAGAAAGAGCACACCACCGTGATGATCACCATAGTGGAGAAAACACAGATATTGGAGAGGCTGGCTGCGTTTTTCTTCATGCGGTAGAGCATGCCCGATACGGTGATAAAATTATCCGGCCTGTAAAACAGTTTTTTACTCTTTTTCATCATTTTCAAAATAGCCACACTTCCGGAAGTAAACAGGAAATAAGTACCCACGACCACCAAAAACACTGCCAGGAAGAAATCAATAAATATCATGGAATCCAGCTTCGCCGTTATGGCCCTGTAATATCCCTCCCCCAGGGTAAGAAGTCCCAGAATGCTCCATAGCCAGGTAAACCGCGGCGTTTTCTCCCCTCTCCTGGAATCCCCCATAAGCTCCACCGGATTGGTCCTCCCTACCTGGACCAGATTGACAAAAAGGTTCAGTCCGGTAATAAATGCATAGAATGCCATGACGTCCGTCACCGCCCTGGGACTGATTGCAAATTCCACATTCACAGGCATTTTTGCAAGATTTAAAAGAATCAGGAAGATCAGGCGGGAAAACAGCAGTCCCAAGCCAATCGCCCCTCCTATGACAATCCCGTAAATAATCAGGCTTTCCCAAAACATCATGATGCCGATATGCTTTTTCTCCAACCCAAGTATACTGTACAATCCCAGCTCCCGCTTCCTCCGCTTAATGAGAAAGCTGTTTGTATAGTACAAAAAGGGAACCATAATAACGCTCAAAAGCCCGAACCCGATCTGTACCAATACAAGCGCATAGACACCCTTGGGCAGAGTATACATAATGTCATTTTTTAAAATCAGGTCAAAGACAAAATAAGTGAACATGGCAAAGATGCTTATACCGATAAAAGGCAGATATGTGGAGCCGTTCTTACGGATGTTAGTGGCAGCCATCCTGGGGAGCAGAGTTCTCTTTTGCTTCATCTTACGCCTCCCCCTTTCCTGCGTCTTCATCATAATCCGTATGCCAGCCGGCCTTCTCTGCCTGAAGCACCGTCAGGGTATCGGAGATCTTACGATACATCTCGTCATCCGTAAGCTTCCCCCGGTAAATCTGGTTAAACACGCTGCCGTCTTTGATAAACAGCACTCTTCCCGCCTTGCTGGCAGCCTGGAGACTATGTGTCACCATGACAATGGTCTGTCCGTCCTCGTTTACTTCCGCAAAAATCCGCAGCAGCCTGTCGGATGCCTTGGAATCCAGCGCCCCCGTAGGTTCATCCGCCAGCACCATCTGGGGTTGTGTGATCAACGCCCTTGCTACCGCCGTCCTCTGTTTCTGCCCACCAGAAACCTCATAAGGGTACTTTTCCAGCAAATCCGAAATGCCCAGCTTCTTCGCCAGAGGCCTAAGGCGCTCCTCCATCTTCCCGTACTCACAACCCGCCAGCACCAACGGCAGAAATATATTGTCCTTAAGAGACAGCGAGTCCAGCAGATTAAAGTCCTGAAACACAAACCCCAGGTTATCCCTGCGAAAAGCGCACAGTTCTTTTTGCTTAATGTCCGACATGTTTTTCCCTGCCAGAATGACCGCTCCCTTGGCAGGCTTATCCAGCGAAGCCATAATATTGAGCAATGTGGTCTTGCCGGAGCCGGATTCACCCATAATAGCCACATATTCCCCCTGTTCCACAGAGAAATTTACATTATCCAGAGCCTGTACTTTGCTCCCCCCCAAACGGGTAGTATAAACTTTTCCCAAATTTTTCACTTCCAACAGCGCCATTTTCTTCCTCCTGTCCAATTGCCGCCCGGGGCAATTTGTTTCCCATCGCCCGCCCAGTACCAAGTCCGGGCTGAACCATCCCTGCCCCAAATGGAGAACCGGAAATTGTCCCGACCCATTATAAAATGTACTGCTGCGAAATCTGTATTGCTACGTTAACACAATCATACACCAGGGAAAATAGCGCTGCCATAGAAGTACCTTACATTTTCCCGCCTAACCTTACATTTCCGTAAGGCCACGCCGACAGACCCTTTCCCTTTATCCTGCCTGGTTGGCGGACTGCCCTCCGTTCCTCTCTGCGGAAGCAAACCCCTGGTAATGGCTTTTCATTTCCGGAGGGAACACTTCCCCTGCGCAGACCGAACGGACACTCATGCGATGATCCTTCCACGCAAAATCCATACGGATATTTCCCATATCCTCGTAGAGCACATAACATTCCAAAATAAAATGCCCCATTTTCCACTGCCCCCGGCACTCGCAGAAATATTCTGTATCAAGCAAAGGCTGCCGCACCCATTCCTCCGTCCCAAAAGCAATGGTATACCTGTTCCCTGAGAGGGCCAGTGACATCTCCTTCTGCTCCCAGTCAAAACACACCTCTTCCCACTCTAATGCATTGGGATAAAAAGCATAGGGCACGGCCTGGGTGCTCTCCCGCAATCCCTTTTCCATAGAAAGGAACCCCTGCTCCCGCTTTTCTTCACAGATACCTTCGCACGTGCTGCCATAAGCCTTGGCCCCATGCGTTCCGGAAGGCGAGGAAGCTTTCAGGCAGGGGAAAACCGTCCGGTAAAAACAATTGTGCAAAGCCTGGACCCCTGCCGGATTGCCGATTGTGTCCGCCATGGTGATATAACAGAAATCATACTGCGGGAAGCATACTGCCAGCTGCCCGCCCATGCCGAAAAAGGTAAACCCTTCCTCCCTTGGTTTCCAGATAAAATAACCGTATCCGCACTGTTCATCCAGCACCGGCTGCAGGTCTGTGGGAACCTGCCCCCCTGTCGCTTCCTGCATATAATCCGCGGGAAGATATTCCCTTCCCTGTATAGAACCCATTCTACAGCAAAGATGGGCCACTGCCGCCACATCCCTCAAAGTGCACACCAGGCCGCTCCCTCCCTGAGAAACGCCTACGGGATCCGGCAAAATATAGGCCTCTTTGGAAAAACCCAGCTGATCCAATATCTGGCTGCGCATATAATCCAGCATCTTTTTCCCTGTCAGCTTTTCCACCAATGCCGCAAGCACCTGCGAGGAAGAGGTATCATAAGAAAAAACGGTTCCCGGCACATGATCCGGCGCCACATGGAAAAAAGACTCCGTCCAGTCCTTCCCACCATGCCTCTTGTATGTAGTGGAAGAATGGCAGGTGCGCATGGTCAGCATATCCCGTATGGTCATCTCCCGGCACCATGGATGGGCCCCGCCCTCCGGCAGCTTTTCCGGGAAATAATCACATATTCTGTCCTCCGGCTTGACCAGGCCGTTTTTCACCAGTAACCCTACCGCTAACGCCGTAAAGCTCTTCGTGATGGAATACATGCGGTGGAGCTTATCCCTTCCAAAGGGTTCATAGTATCTCTCCGCCAGGATGTTTTCCCCCTTTATCAGCATAAAGCCGTGGATCCGCAAACGCATTTCCTTTAGCTGGCCTTCCAGTTGCCCTACTGCTTCCGCCGGTATGCCAAAGTCTTCCGGCCTTGCTTCTTTCCATGTAAACATTGTCTCTCTCCTTTTTCTGTTAATAACGGTTCCCGATTCCTTCACCCCAATATAACCTGCACTGATCAGCCGTATGTCTCACTTGCCTGAATTTCCATCTTCGCCGGTTTCGTGAATGCATTTTCAAACACGCACTCCGGTATAAAAAGACACAGCCGCCACAATACTATCGCTTGTGACGGCTGACACCTATTCTACTTTTTTGCAGATCTATTCAACCCAAACGGCCACATAGCCGGCCGCTTTTATGTTACTGCTTTATTCCCCATATCCGTCGGGATTATTCTTCTGCCATCTCCAGGAATCCTCGCACATCTCCCGGATCCCGTTCTGTGCTGTCCAGCCAAGCTCTTCCTTCGCCAGGCTCGCATCCGCATAGCAGGAAGCGATATCCCCCGGGCGGCGTTCCTTGATCACATAGGGGATCTGTACACCTGTGGCCTCCTGGAAATTCTTCACGATATCCAGAACGCTGTAACCTACCCCTGTGCCCAGGTTGTAAATCTTCAGGCCTGCCTTCTCCTCGATTTTCTTCAAAGCCTTCACATGTCCCATCGCAAGATCCACCACATGGATGTAGTCTCTGACCCCTGTTCCGTCATGGGTATCATAGTCATTCCCGAACACACCCAGTTCCTTCAATTTCCCCACGGCCACCTGGGTGATATAAGGCATGAGATTATTGGGGATACCGTTGGGGTTCTCTCCCATAGTCCCGCTCTTATGTGCACCGATAGGGTTAAAGTAGCGGAGCAGGATCACGTTCCATTCAGGGTCAGCCTTCTGAATGTCAGACAAAATCTGCTCCAGCATGGATTTCGTCCACCCGTAAGGGTTGGTGCATTGCCCTTTGGGACAGTCCTCGGTGATCGGAATAAATGCCGGATTGCCGTACACGGTTGCACTGGAGGAGAAAATGATATTCTTTACATTATGTTTTCTCATCACATCTACCAGCGTCAGCGTACCTGCTATATTGTTCTCATAGTATTCCCATGGCTTCTGTACGGATTCCCCCACCGCCTTCAGTCCTGCGAAATGAATAACGGCGTCAATATTCTCCTTGGAAAATATGGCTTCCAACCCTTCTCTATCCAATATGTCGGTCTGATAAAAAGGAACCGGCATACCAGTGATCGCCTCTACACGCTGTAAGGACTTTTCGCTGGAATTAGACAAATTATCAAGCACTACAACATCATAACCTGCCTGCTGAAGCTCTACCACCGTATGGCTGCCGATAAACCCGGCGCCGCCTGTCACTAAAATCTTCATAGCTCCCTCTTTTCTGCACCCCATGTGCCCATAAATCCCGTGTGGCCGGACAGGGCCCCTGCCCATGCCACACTATGTTTTCTGTTACCTTCAGCATATCGGAAACATGCAGGCATCTCAATACATATTTGTTACATAAACCTGTCGAAATGTTAACTACAACACCACTCCGTTCTTTTGGAGCAGCTCCCTGGCGCTCTCCACGGAATCCACACCCGTCTTATTTTTGATGGGGGCAAATTCTTTCTCCCTGACCACCTCAAAGGGAAGGCAGCTGTCCAACTGGTGTATCATATCCAACACCAGGTTTTCATACTTATAACCGTTAGGCTCCTCCGGCTTTACCGGGTTGCCCTGCTGGTCCAGGCAGGGGATCTTTCTCTCCACAATATGGAGGGGCAGATTCCCTACTGCCATCCTTTCCAGGTCCGCCACCCGGAACAGGTAATTCAAGATCACGCCGAAATAATATGCCGGATCACCCTTGGCGTCCCTGGCATTCATCATCTCCTCCGTCAGCTCGTAATACTCCACTATGGAGGGCCGTCCGTCCTCCAGGCACATAACGCCCACCTTCTCATCCGGTGCGTTCTTGCGTACCACCTTCGCTCCCACTGCGCAGTTTTTCTCGATGGTGGCTCCGATAAAGCAGGGGTCGGCAATGCGTTGGAGCACATTGTCCACTGCAAATATGTTCAGCCATTGGATGCCTTTTTCACGGATCATGTCCAGGAGGCCCGCGTTCCGCAGGGAAACAAACCATCCGCCGTTGCCGTTGGGTGATGTAGACAGCCTTCCCTTCCCCTCCAGATAGATTTTCCCCTCATAATCCGTTGCCGCCGACATCTCCTGTTGAAAGAAATGGATATATTCTTCCCTGTACCCGAAATATTTGTGCTCTTTCAGGAATTCCGTGGTAACCTGGTGGTTCTTGTCGCTTGTCATAATAAACAGATGGATCCACGTGTCCGCCCGGCGCACCGCATCCGTCAGGTTATTTATAATACATTGGAATATATAGAGTTCTCTGGTCAACCCGATATTATACATCCCCTTGGGATCCTCAGAACCAAGCCGTGTCCCCATTCCCCCGGCCAGCAGGACGGCTCCTATCTCCCCTTCTTTGATGGCCCTGATGCCGGTTGCTTCAAAGGATGCCCTGCCTGCCTCGATCTCTTCCAGCTGCATTGCCGCCAGGGGTGTGATAACACCCTTCCGGGCCAAGTCCTCCTTATGCCTGCACGCGGCCAATATGCTCATATCCGTTGCTTCAACCTGATCCAGCAGCGCCTGCTGCTCCTCACTGGAAAGCTCGCCATAATATTTCAGTACATGTTCCTGACCGTATTTTGCCAGCTTTTCCTTCGCCTGTCCCAATGTCATTGCCATAGCTTGCCCTATACCCTTTCGTTTTGTTCTATGCCAGTATAGCAAAATTTTCCTGCCAATTCAATGTAATATGCTTTTCTTAAGAAAAAACTAACCTCCCTCGAAACTGCTGCAGCCTCAGTGTATGCCCCCTACAGTTCCAAGCCTGCAAAAAAGTCCCCCGCATCCAGAAACTCCTCCCGGTAACGGAGAAAATACGCTTTCATTTCCGGGTATTCCTCACCGATGTCAGCCAGAATATGGTCCAGGTTCCTCTCCGTCACACAGCCAATCTCCGCAAAGAGCCGATAATAATCCCGATGGCCGCCATGCTCCTGCAAAATGACCTGCCAGGTCTCCTCACTTTTTTCCCCTTTTGTGTGATCCAAAAGGTAGGCTTCCAGTTCCTCCCTCATCTGGGAATCTAATCCCTGGTCAAATAATAGCCGCAGAAGACTCAGGCGGATCTTTTCTTTCCTCCTGCCGCTCATATAGGCCGCCAGGTCCGTACTTCCATAGTCTTCTTCACCGCACAGGATCTGCCTGGAAAACCCCTCCTGGTCCGGGACACGAAGCACGCTTTTTAACCTGGCGTCCCACTTCCCCAGCCACTCTTCTGTGCCCGCCGTCTCCAAGTCCAGGAGATAAGCGGCATCCATGGAAGACACTGCCGCCGCCAAAAGCTCTGCGGGAAAAGCCGGGACAGGCAGCTTTCGGCATTCTTCCACGGCAGAAATGCGCCTCAGATTTTTACACTCCATAAAAACGGCTTTGCCAAACCGGATCCCCCGGCGCGGCAGCACAACCTCTTCCAGACAGTCACAGTAGGCAAACGCCCAATCTCCGATCTCTTCCACAGTATCCGGCAAAAGAACCCGCCGAAGATTCTTCCTGCTCAGGAAAGCCTTTTTCGCCACAGCCGTCACCGGCAGGCCTTCGATCTGCCCCGGGATCCCTACCTGGGAAGCCATTCCCTGAAACCCTGTGACCCTGGCAGAACCCTCCTGGGATTTGGAATCTATTTCATAATGTATACTTCCGTTCTCGATTATCCATTCTTTTTCCTGCATGCACCGGCCCAATCTTTCCTTTTTCTTCGCAATGCCCCAACCCCAGTCCGAAAGCCTCTTTGGCAGTTCTCTCAGCGCTTCGTCCTGCACTGCGGGCCACCTCGGGGATCTTTCTTACGCATACTCCTGTGCGGCGGCTTCCCTGCAGTCCAGTTTCAAAGCGTGTCATGCCAGTTCCAGTTCTGCGATCTGGGCCTTGATATCGTCGCTGCGCTCCGTGAGCATCAGCTCTTCATTGTGCCGCCTGTAATCCGGACTGCCGAAAGTAGCAATGAACCGTGCGCTGTAACTGTTTACGGTAAGCTCCGTCACCAGGATCAGCATCTCATTGCCTGATGCGCCGTCCTGTGCCCCGAAGGCCTCCTCCGCAAAAGCAAACATGGCGTGGAGCTCCTGCTGCACCCCTGTGGTTTTCAGCTTCATTTTCTCTACCTTTGCGCTGTACCGTTTTTTTATAAACTCATAGGCAGCTGCACCCGTCCGGGCATCCCCGGTGTACAATTCCTTCCTGCACTCTTCCAGAAAACGGATCACGCTGTAGTGCTTCTTTTTATCGCTGTCGGACAGGGTATTGGCGGTCTGCAGGTTCTCCAGAAGCTTCCTGCGCCCCTCCGTCTGCTTCTCCAGCAAGGCAAGCACCTGCCCCAGCTGCATCCCATCCACCCCGCTGCCGATGCTCTTCAAAGGAATTTTCAGGTCTGAGAGGAACGCCGCCTGTTCCATAATCTCCTTCATATCCGCCTGCACTTTGTCAAGCAGCATCCCCAAGAGAGACAGCCTTTCGTCAAAGGGCGCCTCCTTGGCACGGGCAATGGCCTGCACGGAAGGTTTTCCGTCCAGGATTTCTTCTATTTGATAGTCTTTTTTATATTTATTATACAAATCGTAATATGCGGTAAACTCTTTAACCACCTTCTCGTTTCTCAAATACTGCCCAACCAATGTCTCGTCTACCGGCAGCATTTCCTCCTCATACAGGGCCAGGATCTCCGACAGGTCTTCCCATCCCCTGGCAGTCACATAGCTGCGCCCTTTCGTAGTCATTTCCATACAATAGAAATGATCCTTTTTCAAATCCAGGTAATTCACCACCGCATTATGGATCCTCTTCTCTGCCGCATACTCCTTCCAGATACGGTAATCCGGTTCCACTTCCATGACCTTAAGGCGGTCCAGCGTCACCACGTCAAATTCCCTCACCGACTTATTGTACTCCGGCGGATTCCCGGCGGTAACAATGACCCATCCTTCGGGAACCCTGTGGCGGCCAAATACCTTATACTGTAAAAACTGCAGCATGGAAGGCGCCAATGTCTCCGACACACAGTTGATCTCATCCAGGAACAGTATCCCCTCCCGGATGCCGCTGGCTTCCATGGTATCATAAACGGAAGCAATGATCTCGCTCATAGTGTACTCCGACACGCTCATGCTTTGCCCGCCATACGTCTTTTGAGTGATAAAGGGCAATCCCAAAGCGGACTGCCTGGTATGGTGAGTCATGGAATAAGATACCAGTGCGATACCCATCTCCTGGGCGATCTGCTCCATGATTGCCGTCTTACCGATGCCCGGCGCACCCAGCAGGAAGATGGGGCGCTGGCGCACCACCGAGACACGGTACTCGCCAAACTCGTCCTTCTTCAGGTATAAGTTCACGGAATTCTTAATGTACTCCTTGGCCTGCTTAATGTTCATATCTTTCTAACCGCCTTTCCTGTCCGAATCTATTCATATTTCCTGGCCGCCTTCTTCCAGAGAGTCCTCCTCCAGCACCACCTTCATACTCCAGGGAGGCACCGGCGCACGGTTTTCATCCTCGTCCAGGAAAGCAAAGATCACGTCGTACTTGGGCATTTTCCGGGGATACACGCCGTAGCCATCGGTAAAATAGATCAGTCCCTTCAGGTTTTCAAACTCCCCCTGCCGCTGCAGCTTGTCAATATAATCGAACACCGGGCGGAAATCCGTGGCCCCAAAACCTGTCAGCTTCCCATACCGCATAAAGGCTTCAAAATCTTCGTCATTTGTGATCCTGGTATCACTCTGCACCTGATTGTCACACTGAATAATGTGCACATTGATACGGTGGAAAAAATTCTCGCTGCCCTTCAGGATGGAATAAGTCTTCCGCAGAAAGGCTTTTACAATAGCGCCCCGGCAAGACGCAGAGGTATCTATTGCAATCACAAATTCCCTTACCTTATTAGCCTCCTTGTACTCCAAAGGCTCAATCAACGGCAGGTTCCCGTATTGCTCCAATCCGTAAGTATAATAAATGTAATCAAACTCATCGTCGTTTACAGTGATATCCTCCCCCATCACCGTAAACCGGCGCAGGATATCACTGTAATCATAACGTTCCCTTGTAGTTTCCTCAAGGTTCTTTTCCAGGCTCTCCGCGCCGCTTTTATTCCTGGTGAAAGATTTCAGGTCAGCCTTCACACGTTCGCTGATCTTCTTCCATTGCTCCTCCGTAATCTCCAGCTCTTCCCGTGCCTCAGCCTCCGCCTGTTTCCAGAGGCTGTGCACATCCTTTGCAAACAGTTTCACCAGATCCTGCCTTTCCTCCCGGGTAACAGGGTTATGGCGGAAATACCTGTAGATCCGCTCCGCTGTCAGGGCCCCCACATCTTCCCCTAATATTTTCAGCTTCCTGGCAGCATCCCCATCCTGCTCCAATGATACGCTTTCCAGCTTCATGTCCAGGATCACGTTCTCCACCGCAATGTCCGCCGCCAGATCCCAGTGATCCGTGTCCAATTTATCATACTGAAAACCGTGGGAAAAAATGCAGTGCAGCAACACATGGAGATAGCTTCTGGCAACATACCTGGGATCCTCCTGGTAGGCCTTCAGAACATACACAGGGTCGTAATAGAAAGTCCTCCCGTCCGTGGCAAAACAGCCTGTCCCTGCCTGTTCCTTCCGTTTCAGCTGAGCCAGCGCCGTGTCAAAAAAGCGCAGATGCATCAACAGGTCATCATGCGCAAGGTCCAGTATTTGATTCGCCAAGGACGAAATTTTACTTTTCTCCGCCGCCATATCCTCTCTCCCATATGCTCCTGCAAAATTGCCGCCTTAAATGGTCTTTTCCCATTTTCCGCTGCGGAAACGGATCGTGAAAATCACTCCCCGGAAAACCCAGTCGATGACCATCGCCGTCCAGACACCCAACAGTCCCATCTCCAAAACAATCCCCAGCAAATAAGCGCACCCCAGGCGGCAGGCCCACATGGAGCCGATGGAGACTGCCATAGGCAGAATGACATCCCCTGATGCCCGAAACACGTTGGGAAGCGTAAAAGAGGGAATCCAAGCCACAACCACCATCCCCGCATTCAGCCACAATGCCTGCCTGGCCAAATCTGTAGCTTCCGGACTGAGATGATACAACGAGGCCATAGTACCCGCCCCTGCAATGATCAGCACTGACATAATGCTTAAACTGATCCATGCCACCTTCATCAGCTTTTTGGAATAATATCTTGCCTGGTCCGGCTTTCCGGCCCCTGTACAAACTGAGACAATGGCTACAATGCCGCTGTTGATAGCCGCTCCCGGCAGGATATTAAAGGAGGCGATGGTATTGCAGACAGCATTCGCCGCTATGGCGTATGTCCCCATTGTGGAAATCATGCTGACCGTCAGAATTTTCCCCAACTGGAACAGACTGTTTTCCATGCTGTTAGGCAACCCGATATAACAGATCCTCTTAATCAGGTCAGGCCGGAACCGTAGGGTAAACTGCCCTTTAAAGTTCAGCTGGCGCTGTCCGTTGAACATCAGGCAGAATATCAATACCGCCGCTACCGTCCGGGATATGGTTGTTGATACCGCCGCGCCAAAAGTGCCGATCCTGAAACCATAAATAAAAATAGCATTTCCGGCTACATTCAATATATTCATTAAGATAGATATCTTCAATGTCGTCTTAGAGTCCCGCATGGTGCGGAACAAGCCGGCACAGGCATTGTAAACTGCCAGCGGCACAAAAGAAAGCGCCGTCACCACAAGGTAGTTACGCGCATTTTCCATAACATCCGCTTCCACGCTGCCGATGATCAGCTGCAGGATCCCGTTGTGGAAAACCAAAAAGACAGAAGTGACTGTAACAGAGCTGACCAGTGCGAACAGCAAAACCTGCCAGGATGCCCTGCAGGCATCCTCCTTATCGCCTTTTCCCAGGAAATGCCCTGCAACCACCGCACCGCCTGTCCCAAATGCGGTAAACACATTAATGATCAATACATTAATGGTATCTACCAGGGATACCCCTGAAACCGCCGCCTCACTCACGCTTGCGATCATCAGTGTATCCGCCAGGCCTACCAGCAGCGCCAGCAACTGTTCGAAAACCAAAGGGATGATCAGTTTCTTTAAATCCTTGTTTGTGTATAACATGCTTGCCCTTCTTTCGGCTCTCATACCATATTACATTTTAGCTCCTGTGAGGGAAAAAGTAAACCGAAAGATGGAAGAGACTCGGAGAGATTCCGGCATAACCCCAAATACCGGCTTAGGAAACCTGCTCCGGAAAGCAACACCCGGCTGAGCGAAATAGAAAAACAGAAATGGTAATCCGGAATACCTGGCATGTGACAAGTATATTTATGCCATATACTTACCATATGCCAGATGACTCCTTTAATAATTATGTATGTGCAGATATTTTTCTTTCGTAGCCATGCCACCTCTGATATGGCGTTCGGATTTATTGACATCCAGCACCTGCCTTGCCTGCTTCGCCAGAGCAGGATTGATCTGCATGAGCCTGTCGGTTACGTCTTTATGTACAGTAGACTTGCTAACTCCGAAAGCCTTTGCCGTCTGGCGCACTGTGGCATTGTTGTCAATAATATAGCTGGCGATGTTCATGGCACGCTCTTCAATATAATCCTTCAAAAGAAAACCCCTTAAGAATCTTTTTTACAGTGTATGAGAGATTCCCAAGGGGTATGACTTGTGTTTTAAACTATTTTTATTGATTTATCAATCCTTTTCGATTACGTTTGCCTTCTGACACTCTGTCCAGGGCCGTACTTTACCCTCCCGCATATCCTGTTCCGGACCGGACTTCGCAGTCTTTCCTGTAAAAGGAAATTCCAAAGCAGCCAATCTTCCGATACCCTTCTGCGCGCAGCTCCTCCATATACCTTTTGTCATAAATCTGCTGCAGCGCCTTATCCGCATCCGCTCCCAAATCATCGATCCCTTCAGAAACCTTTATCTCCAGGACAAAGGATCTTCCCCGCAGAGACGGACTTTTCACCATAAGGTCAGACCTTCCGTTGCCGGACTCCCGGTTGGATTTCACCAGATAGTTCTCACTCTGGCTTAAAATTCCCGCAAGAAATCCATGGTAGAAATTCTCCGCACTGTCGTAGAAGCTGATGGTGGCAAATAGCTGCTTATTCAGGATTTCACTGATCTTATCCGCATCTCCCTCTTCCATTGCACAGTATAAATCCCGGAAATCCTGCTTTTCTATCCGCTTACGGAACCATCCCAGAATCGTATTCTGATAGATCGTCTTCACCTCTGTATTGGGGATCCGAACCTGCAGGAAAACAGAAGACTCATTAAAATACTCATCCTCCTTTGTCAGATAACCGGTAAAGTATAAGAAATTCCACAGGTTTTCTCCCCTGCTGTGCATATCCTCATACGTAATCTCCTCATGCACCTGTATGTCAAGGGACTCGCCACGCAGAAGCGCCTCGATCTGCCCTTTCGTCTCCATGTCCGCATCGGCGATCATATCCTTAATAATGTCATTGGAGCTGGTATTGACCCAGTATGGATGCGGAAAAGCATTCCTGTCGGAATACAGATCATATAAAAATTTTATGACGCTCCAGGGATTGTAGACCTCTGTATTTCCAAACTTATATCCGTCATACCATTCCTTCATGGTTGAAAAACGATTTTCCACGCCATAGTAATTCATACTCTGTATTACTTCCGCCTCTGTAAATCCAAAGTGCTCGCTGTATCTCTTATCTAAAACGGAAATAATATTTAAATGGTTTAATCCGGTGAAAATACTTTCCTTGGAAATTCTGAGACAGCCTGTGATCACTGCAAACTGCAGATAATCGTTGGTCTTTAACCCCGCCTCAAGCAGCGAGCGGATGAAATCCGCCATCTCACTGTAAAATCCCCGGAAATATGCATTCTCCAGCGGCACATCATACTCGTCGATCAAAAGAACCGTTTTCTTCCCTGTGACTTTAAACATACAACGGCAAAACAACTTCAATGAGCCTCGAAACTGCTTTTCATCCGCTTTTCCATCCGCAATGTTTTGGAATTGCTCGTACTCATTTACCGCCAGCTGCTCTTTTCCACGTTCAATAGCCTCTCTATGCCGGTCAAATTCGGCAGTGATTTCAGTCTGTATGGAGTAATACGCATTTTCAAAGCTTTCCTGCTTCGCCGATTTCAAGGTCAGGTTGAGCACCACATACATCCCCATCTGCCGCTCATATTCTTCCCCTGCTCCCATGATTTTCATTCCCCGAAACAGCTCACGGTTCCGGAGATTCTTTTCTGCATCCCCGGTATCCTCAAAAAAATACCGAAGCATGCTGAGATTCAGCGTCTTGCCAAAGCGCCGGGGACGGGTGAAAAGATTCACCTTGCCCTTTAAATCCAACAATTCCTTGATAAACATTGTTTTATCCACATAGTAATATCCATTACATACGATATCCTCAAAATTTTCGACTCCTATGGGCAATGGCTTCTTCACCGTCACACCTCCCCCTTTTTCGCTTTAAATAAGTACTTTTTAAATAAATTATACCCTTTCCCATATTATTTCACAATCATTTCTTCATGAAAAAACACCTTCGGTACGAGCCTTTCGTTCCGAAGATGTTTCCTATCCCTTTTGATTTCCCTCAACTGACCGTCCACACGAACCGATCTGATTTGTTATTACCTATGTACATTTTTCAAACACTCTCCAAGACCAATGCCATCTTAGGGCAAAAAGCCGCACATTTCCCGCATCTGATGCATTTGTCATGGTCAACCACAGGAGCTTGGAAACCCTCCTGCGACAATGCCCCCACCGGGCAGATTTTAACCGACGGGCACGGATGGTTTTGCGGGCATTTTTCCACGATTACTTTTAATCTCTTCTCCATTGCTTTTCCTCTCCTTTCCTTGGGCTTTTCAACGCTTTCTCCAAACCCTTAATACTTTAACAGTATATGCGGACTCCTGAAAGGGTATGGCTGACAAGGCACTCAGCTTCTAATAGCACAATTTCCCCAACATTTTCATTTTACAATTCTTTTATTTGGCTGTAAATACTTCTTCTATTAATAACTAAGCAATTGTTATAAAGAATCGATTTTTCTTGACACAGGATTGACATATTGCTATAATCAAGAAAGTAACAAGTTACCTATATGAGGAGTACACATGAATTATGATACTTTAAAATCAAAATTTTCCGGCACTACAGAAAATCAGGAAAAAGCCATCTTCAGCACTCTGTTTATCGCCGGTAATAAGCTGCAGACACTTTTTGACAGCCGCATACCGGAGATATCCCTGAAACAATTTATGCTTCTGTCGCTTGCCAGGCAATCTGAAGAGCCACTGACGTTCACCCAATTGGGGGATTTGTTGGGTTGTTCAAGGCAAAATGTGAAAAAGCTTGCAGAAATCCTGATGAAAAAAGGATTTGTCACAATCCGTCAAAGCGCTCTTGACAAGAGAGCCATGTGCGTATGTCCCACTGTAAAAGGAAATGACTACTTTCAGAAGGATTTTTCGCAATATCGGGATGAATTGAAATACCTTTTCGAAGTTTATACAGATCAGGAAATAGAAACCCTCTTCCTTCTCTTATCAAGGTTATACGCAGGGATAGAAAATCTGGAACGGAAAACTGCCGGGGACGTCCCCTGAGAAGGGTTATAATTTCCCGCGCTTTTTCTGGCACAACAGCGGAAATGAGACTGGAAGAAATAATAAACAGGAAAAAGATATCTCGTCTGAAAAGGAGATCAACTGATATGAAAACAATCATCATCTATCATTCACAGACAGGTTTCACAAAGCGGTATGCACAATGGATTGCGGAAGCGTCCGGCGCTGACTGCTTTGAATTATCGGCTGCCAGGAAAAAAGATCTGGATGCATATGACACCATCGTTTATGGCGGCTGGGCATGTGCGGGCGGCATCAGCAAGCTTAGCTGGTTTAAAAGCAATATAGATAGATGGGCAGGTAAAAAGCTGATTGCATTCTGTGTTGGCGCAAGTCCCATAGAAAATCCGGAAATCGGCACTGCACTGAGACAGAATTTTACGGAATCCGAATGGGAAAAAGTCAATGTATTTTACTGTCCCGGAGGATTCAATTATGAAAAAATGTCCGCCCCTTCCAAGCTCATGATGAAAATGTTTATCAAGGCACTGAAAGCAAAAAAGGACAAAACAGAAACGGAGCAGGAAATGATCAACATGATTTCCCACTCCTATGATATTTCAGACAGAAAATATATTGAACCCATCCTGGAATCCATTTCAGGGCGATAACATTTCTTCCAGAACCGGATATATCTTTTCTGCCATCCTCATAAACCCAAGGGCATTCGGATGTGTGCCGTCAACGGTACACTCCGCTCTGCCTGACTGTCCAAAGAAATCCCCTCCATCCAGGAACCATACCTTTTGATCCCCTGCTTCCCTGGCCTGGATATAAGTCCGGTATGCAATCTGTTTCCTTGCTTCCGAATCTTCCGGGTTTTTGTCCACATCAGGCCTGGTCATGATCAATATGGGAAGTCCCGGATGCGCTTCCCGGATCGTCCTGAAAAATCCGCCGTGGGTCTTTTCCAGCTCTTCCGCTGTCTGGGCATTATGGTCATAATCATATACAAAAGCACTCATTTCAGGTATGGATGCAATGTATTCCGCAAAAACGGCCTCTCCCCTGGCAGAACCAGAAAAGCCATAATTATAGTAATCTGCATCCAGCCACCTGCACACAATGCTCGTGTAAGCATTTCCTGCCCTGGAGGCACAGCCTCCTTCCGTGATGGATGAGCCGTAAAATACAATGGGCGCAGAAACCGAATACTCCGGCGCCTCTGCTAACCGGGCGTTTTCCTCAATCCCGATCTCCATAGCTATAAGATGGTCGTTCCTGGGCAGATTGACGGTGACGGTCTCCATCTTCCCACCCAAGCTAAAACTTTTTTCGACTGAAATTTCCTCCGTCGTATGCCTGTCCGGCGCAATATAGCCGAGAAAGCTGCAGGCTTTCCCTTTCCCAAGATAGATATCTGCCCCTGCGGAACCTGACAAAGGGATATTGATATCCTCATTGGCCTGTGCAAGCGTCATACGGACCGATATCGTTTTTGAATCGGTGCAAAAACGTACCCTGCCTCCCGCGGCGCGCTTCCCCAGGAAGTCATACTTAGGTATCTTACCCTGCATATGGGAGGGAAGCCTCCAGAATTTCTGCCCCTCCGCAACGGAAAGGCCGTATATTTTAATAGGATATTGTGTGATAGAATAGTAATTCATTGGGTCTGCCTCCATGCTTTGTTTACCGTGATAATCAAGTGTCTGCCGCCCGGCAATTTTATTATACTACTTCCATTCTGAGTTTACTACTATAAAATTGCTGCCTGCCCCTCTGCCGATTTTCAAACCGGCTGCTTCCTGATTAAGAAGCAGCTTTTCTGCATATGCCGAAGAAAGTACCGGTTAACATGGATTGAGCCAAAGCGCTTACCGAATTCCTTCAGCCAATCCGATTCCCAGCTGCCTCATGATCCCCACCGCCGTCCGGCGGTACACTGCACCGATTCCCAGGCCGATCAACAGCACCAGTGCGAGACAGATGAGGAGGGCGGCAGCCTCATAATCGGTTATTCTTCCGTCATTTGCATAGAGGATCATGGCGAACAGGACATACATAACGCTCATCCCCACAACCCCGGGAACCCCGAACACACTGCCGCACTGGCTTTTCACCTCCCCCGCCAAAAACGCCGGCGACGCCCCCAGCTTTTTTAAGTCATCAAAGATATAACGGTTATTCATGGCAATGGTCTGACAACGGGTGTAGCAGACCACCAGGGATGTGGTAAGACACACGATGAAAATAAAAAGGAACATCATGTACAGGACTCCCATCATGCAGAGGTAATCATTGAGCAGCATAATCCGGAATTTAGGCTGGTACTTCCACCCGGACTGAAAAATCATGGACTCCCATTCCTCATAGCTGACCCGGAATCCGTCCCCGCTCTCCGTATCCATCCAATAAGTTTCCCCCGCTTCCTCCGCCCTCATCTTCGCCACCCGGTCGTACTCTCTGTGATATTCGCAGCTTTCATCAAAGGAATGCAGGAACCGGAGGTAAAATTCCCTGGCAAAGGGATAGGAATCCTTTCCCTCCACGTTAAACTGCAGGATCCTTCCCCTCCAGGAATCGGTCAAGCCCTCCTCCAGAAGCTCATAGTCTCCCCGGTCAAGGACATAATAGCCTGACGAATCGGACATCAGGTCATAGTGCAGGCAGCCGGCAAATTGGGTGGGTATTTGCTTTCCCGTGACCATATTGGTGAGATCCTGTGCCCCTTCGTTAAGGTAAATGTTTGACTCCTCCCTGTTGTTTATACCGAAATAGGTTCCCGGCGCCACATCCACATATTCCCCGGTGAGGGCATGGAAGCCATCCTCCGAGAGAAATCTGGCTTCCCCAAGGACAGGAAGATATTCCACATGGTAACGGCCGCCCTCATCTGCCATCTCGGCAGTTCCTCCGATTCCCAGCATGATATAGTCACAGCCTCCCCAATCCTTTGTGGACAGGCCGTATTCCCCCGCAAGCTCCTTTACGGCGTCCTCGCCGGGCACCGCCTGGTCCACAGGGTACTGATAGAAGTAGTCATGGGAATAATTCACGTAACCAAGCACCGCCGATGTGCCGGAGGCAGGCAGATAGAACATGGCAAAGCAGCCTCCTGCCATCAGAAGAGTAACCACCAGCAGATTGTTTACCGTCTGCCTGGCCTGAAACTTCATCATACCTCTGGAAATGATTTTCTTATAGGGGTTTTTCTTATGTTTTCCCCAGCCATACACCACCGTATAAAGCATCATCATGTATAATCCCACGAACATGGGCGCATACAGGAGGGATGCCCAGGAGGGGGCGTATGCGCTAAACAGCTTTTCCCATATAAAGGGGGCGCAGTAACCCATTACGCCCCCGGCAAAGATCAGCAGCAGGCCCAGGGGTCCGCACCAGCGCCCCAGCTCTTTTACCGGTTCATTGATGTGCTCCTCCCGGATCACCTCCATGATATTGGTCTTTTTCAGATACCTCCATGCGGTGAGGCAGGCAAGGCCTACCACCAGCAGGAAAAAGGCCAGAGAAAGAAACAGACACCGGTAATCCAGAACCAGCTCCATCTCCGAGCTGTCCACAAGAACCAGCCGGAAAAGGCTCCATATAAGCCATACAAAAGGAAAACCTGCAAGGATCCCCGCCGCCGCGGAGGTTCCGCTTAAGAAAAGCACCTCCCGGAATAAGCCTGGAAGCAGCCGTTTCCGGGAAGCGCCCAGGGCCATCAGGATTCCCAGCTGTGCCGACTTGTGCCGGAAGAAAAGTCCCACCGCATAAATGGTGAATACGATGCAGCCTGCCAGTGTCATTGCAAATATGAAATACATCTGTTTACGGCTGTCACCGCCTGAAGGGAATACGGTCTGTACGGTTTCAGAGCACATAAGCGCAGAGTAAGCCGAAATGATCATCAGCGCGGTAAAATTGCAGAACAGATAGAGGCGGGAATGCTTCCGGCCGGCTTTCTGCAGTTTCTGTTCCATTGTTTTCATTGTCAGTGTCATAAAGATACCTCCAGTTCACTCATCTCCCGGATCACCTCCAGCAATTGATCCTGGAACTCGCCCTGGTTTCCGGTTTTTTCCAGCTGCCTGTATATCATTCCATCCTTTAAGAGGATCACTCTGTCACAGAAGGACGCGGCGAAGCTGTCATGGGTCACCATGAATACGGTGGCGCTCATTTTGTTCCTTGCTTCGATAAAGGTCTCTATAACGGCGCGGCTGGACTTGGAATCCAGGTTGCCGGTAGGTTCGTCCGCCAGAAGGATCATGGGGTTGTTGATCAGGCTGCGCGCCACTGCCGCTCTCTGCTTCTCTCCGCCGGAGATTTCCGCCGGATATTTATTCAGGATGTGCCCGATACCAAAAAGGTCAGTAAGCTTATCCGCAAGCTCCTCCCCGTCCGGTTTAACTTCCCCCTGGATAATCCGCGGGATCAGTATATTTTCCCGTATGGTAAGTCCGTCCAGCAGCATGAAATCCTGAAAGACAAATCCCAGCTTTGTGTTTCGGATCCTGGCCAGGTTATCTTCGCTCTGTCCCGCAAGCTTACTTCCGCCCACCGTGATACTCCCGCTGTCAAAGGGGATGTAACAGGAAATACAGTTTAAAAGTGTGGTCTTGCCGGAACCGGAAGGCCCCATCACCGCCACAAACTCCCCCTGGGCCACATGGAAGTCAACCCCTTTGAGCACCTCATATCTGACTTTTCCCACTTCATAGGATTTGTGCAAATCTTTTACATATAACATTTTTTTCCGCCTTTCTTTGAGTGTTTTCCGTTACAGTCCGCCGGGTATTCCAGCCGCTGCCTTCACACGGCGCTTTCACCCTCCCGCTGCTTTTCACCCTGCTTTCACATGCTGCTTTTCACCCTTCCTCCGCTTTTCACCCTGCTTTCACATACTGCTTTTCACCCTGCCGCCGGAAGTTTTCCGGGCCTCCCCCACAGGGATTTTCCGGCCTGCGCATTCATTGTACTGGTGTATATAAAGCATAGCACATATCCATAATGACATTGGGCAGGATGTCATATCACGCACCCTGGAGGTAAAGTTTGCAGCGGGGATGCAAAATCTGTAAAGTTTGGGTATGTTTGATGTAAAATCCGGAGAAAAAAAGAGAGAGCGGAAAAAGAAATTATGGTAAAATAATGACACGGAAAACTATTTGGCCCGTATGAGAATCCATGTACGCCGAAACCATTCCGGAAAATTTTTCATTTTCAGGTTCCATGGCTTTGTGGTATGCACGGCAGAAATGCCTGGGGCAGTCAGATTTTCTGAAAGGGATTGAAAAACCGTTTCACCGGCTGTCCGGAAAGGAGTGACAGTTTTGCTTCGTATTGCATTGTGTGATGACGAGGCGGAGGCCCGGGATGCCCTCCGCATTCAATTGGAAAAAATACTTGTGGAGGAGACAGAAGACATCGTATATGAGTTCTCCTCCGGGACCAATGCTGCCTCCTGGCTGGAAAAGCATCCAGGGGAAATCGACCTTCTTTTCCTGGATGTGGAAATGAACGGTTTAAACGGCGTGGAAACGGCGGAACGTATCCGACAGTTTGATGAGAATATTATTCTTGTATTTGTCACCGGGTACACGGACTACGTTTTCGACGGCTACCGCACGGGGGCCATGGATTATATCGTGAAACCCGCCGCTGCACAAAAGCTGAGAGAACTGCTGGCCCGGGTGCGCCGGAAACTGGATTCGGAAAAGACACAGGCCTTTCTCCTGAAAAACACAGACGGCGCCTGGCGGTTCCGGCTCCGCGACATTCTCTACTTCTACTCTGACAGGCGCCGCTGTTTCCTGGTCTCAAAGCAGGGGGAATATCCCTTTTATGCAAAGCTGGATGACGTGGAAACCAGACTGGACTCCCGGTTTGTCCGGATCCACCAGCGATACCTTGTCAATCCGGGCAGAGTGGACCATATCGGCAGCGAAACCGTTGCCATCGGTGCTGTCCGGCTGCCCTGCAGCAGAAAGTACCGGGACAGTGCCATGGGCCGGATCGCCAAATACATGATGGGAGAGGATTTTCAGTGATTATCCATTTTACCGGCCTTTTTTGGCTCGTGATATCTCTGGTCAGCGGCTGGCTGATCATGGGCGCTTTAAAATATCTGATTGAAACGGACTCCAGATGGTGGAAACAGTGTGTGCTGTTTTTCAGCTGCTGGCTCCTTGACTCTGCCATTATTTATGTGGGGGATCCCTTTAATATTCTGGCTGTGCTGCCCTGCTTCCTGTCCGCGGTTTTTCTGTGCTGCAGAGGCAGCCTGTGGAAAAGGGGCACAGTGGGACTGATGTATTCCTGCACCTTTTTTTCTTACAATGCCATCCGGGACAATTTCCTGCACGTCCTGGTGGCTTACGTCCTTGAGATATTTCCTCCTCCCAGGTTTATGGCCCACAGTGATCTGTACACGTATTCCGGAATTTATTCCTCTGCGTCCGTAATCCATATGACGGAATTGCATACGCAGTATCTGCAGATTTTTATTACGGTATCCAGTTTTCTATTCGCCGTTTTATTGCACTTATTTATCCGTAAATTTGCGCCGGATAAGGATTACACCCTTCCTGACCGCCTGTGGAGGCTGCTGCTCCTGCTCACGGCAACTCCCTTTGGCGTTGTTCTCAATACGGTTCTTCTCTTTGACAATAAGGATGCCGATGCCCTGTTCTCCCTGAAGGGTTCCTTCAAATATGCCATCCTGCTGATCTTCACACTGCTGTCTTTCGTCAGCCTTCTGTGGTGCATCTGTGTGCTGGCCAGGCAGCAAAAGCTGGAGCGGCTGAGTATGCTTTCGGAAACAAACCGAAAGTATTATGAGGCCATGGAACAGCAGCACTTTGAAGTAAGAAGACTGAAGCACGACCTGGCCAACCATCTGCAGATCCTGGCCGCCCTGCCGGAGGACCGGCGGGATTCCTATATCCGTAACCTGTCCAGCCTGCCTGCCGCCGCGGAGTCCCTCTCCTACTGCGGCGATACCACTGTCAATGCCGTATTGTCCGTGAAAAAGGCCGCAATGGACCGGTGCGGCATCCGTGGGGAAATATCCGCCGATATTCCAAACGAACTGCCCTTTGACCGGATCGATGTCTGTGCGCTCTATGCCAATGCTCTGGACAATGCCATGGAGGCCTGCCTGAAGCTGGAACAGCCAAAGCGCGTAATCGTGGTAAAAAGCAAAGCGAAAAAAGGACTGTTCTGCCTGGAGGTCACAAATCCCGTTCCCAATGACACCAGGCTGCCCCATAGCCAGCTCCCCACTACCACAAAGAAAGATAAGGCAAATCACGGCCTGGGCCTGAAGGGAATGGAAGAAATCGTATCCAGATATCACGGCGGTATGGAGCTGAATACCCAGGATGATACTTTTAAGCTGTTTCTGTACCTTCCGCTGTGATATTTTGCGCAATAAGCATTTCAATCACATATTAAGAGAACCCGGCACGGCAATTCACCTGACAGTTGAATGCAAATGAAGATCCCATTTGCATTGATCCGGGTACACATCCACCGCATTTTGACGGCCTTTGGGCAAATCATCCCCGATAATTACTTACTACCGGCTTTCCGTCTTTGTCAAGCAGCGGCGTGAACCCTCCTGCATATCCGCTTTTGCGAAACACATAATTTACACCTGTTTCCGTATCAACCCAGATCTCCATCACTTCGATTGTACCCTGACTGAATATTTTTATAAAACGATTATTCATATTAATCTCCTTTCCAGGACGTTTTCGCCACGGGGCGGCGCAGCTATTGCGCTAGAGCTCCCTTTTCTTTAATTTCCGGTACTGACATGCCAGCATAATCAGTAACAAGGCATACAGGCAGATCAGGCCTGTAGACAGAATAAGGAAACAGCGCGCCCATTCCGCACCGGTTCTCAAACAGTAAATAAAAAGTATAAAATAAGGAATCCACATAATTGGCAGCGTCAACACCACTGGAACCAACCTGCCTTTACATACGCGCATCATCATCTGCTGCCTGGAATCGTCATCGCAGAATATTTCTTCGGCCCCTTCTGTTTCCGACGCAGATTTCCGAAAATAACTGTACCCTGCATAGTCCTGCAGATATTCCCAGCCGCAATCGCTGAACACCTTCACATACTCTTCCTTGTGCGCAATACCGTCCTTGTTATAATCCAGCTGATAGATCACATCTTCCGGAACGCATTTTTCAAAATAATAGATGCAGGGGCCGGACACTTTCACAAATTTCCAGCCGGACAGGTGCATTTCCCGGAGATAATCCTGTTCCTCCTTGTATTGAAAAATGGTAAAAATTCTGAATGTCCTCTTTGTCTCCATTTAAAGTCCTTCCTGCGCATTCCGGTACAGACGCTCAATGCGCTTCAATTCCATTTGCAGCACCTCCGTTCCCAAGTCGGTGATCTGATAGATTTTCCGCTTATCCTCTTCCCTGATAAAACGGATCAAATCATCCTTTTCCATTTTCGCCAGGCTGCCGTACATGGTGCCGGGAGCAAGACGTATCTCCCCGCCTGTCATCCTCTCAACGGCCTGAACAATTCCATAGCCGTGATTAGGCTGTTTTAAACACAGCAAAATATAAAAGGCGGTTTCCGTCATGGGAACGTAGACTTTCTTTATATGTTGATTCAAGATATCCTCCTTCCTTATATTTACTTCGATATATCGAACTGCTATATATTATATCGTACCTCGATATATATGTCAAGAAAGGAATCAGCGCCTCAGAATTTTTCCTCTTTCTTTTGCTTATTGTATGAAATTTTTCACATTTGTGTGGTATGATGGTAAAAATAAGACTGCACATTCCGGGGGAGGGTTCCATGAAGCTGCTTTATGCCGAAGATGAACCGCTGCTTTCTGAAGCAGTGGTGGACATATTGACCTATCACAAATATATTGTGGATGCTGTGTACAACGGCGGAGATGCCTATGATTATGCTGTGTCCGGTGATTATGACGGGATTATTCTCGATATCATGATGCCCGGGCGGGACGGAATCGATGTTCTTGCCGCCCTGCGGACAAACGGATGCAAAACGCCGGTTTTGCTTCTCACGGCAAAGGCCCAGATTGATGACCGCATCCGGGGATTGGATGCCGGTGCGGACGACTATCTGCCTAAACCCTTCGACATGGGCGAGCTGCTGGCCCGTGTCCGTGCCATGCTGCGGCGGCGCGAAGAATTCCATCCTGATCTCCTTTCCTTTGGGGACCTGACACTGAATGTCCAGTCTTGTACCCTGTCCTGCGGGGAGGCAGATTTTGTACTGCCCAGGCAGGAATACCGCCTGATGGAACAGCTGATGGCAAACCACAATATCTTCCTTTCCTCGGAGGATCTGCTGGTGAAAGCATGGGGGTATGATGCAGAAACCGATATCAACAGTGTCTGGCTCTATATTTCCTATCTCCGGAAGAGGCTTGCCGCTATGGGTTCCCATGTGGAGATTGTAACGAAGCGTAATATCGGCTACCGCCTGGAGATGCCCCTATGAAGAAAACATTGCGAAAAAAATTCATTCTCTTTGCCATGTCCGCAGTTACCATCCTGCTGGTGGTACTGATCGGCGCCATCACCGGGTTCAGCTGGATCATCCTGGACGGCCAGTCCGATTCCGTCCTACATACCATTGCCAGCGGAAACGGCCTGTTTTTCCAGGCGAAATTTCCTGATCCGAAACCATTCGCGCCGCCCATGGACATGGACACGCTTAAATCCGCCCGCTTTTTTACCGTCCATACCGACCAGGACGGAAACGTCCTGGATGTCAACATTGACCAGATCTCCACAGTCAGCCCGGAACAGGCAGCACAATACGCCGGGCAGATTACTGATACTGCCGGAAAAGTCGGCAGCTACAAATATGAAGTAAAACAGCTTGGAGCAGACCGCCTGATCTTCTTTATGGACACATCCCGCCAGTTGGGAACCGTTGCAATGGTATTCAGCACTTCTTCCGCCATAGCCCTGATTTGCTGGCTTACGGTGCTGCTGTTTGTGGTCCTGCTTTCCGGACGGGCGGTGAATCCCATCCTGGCAGCCATGGAAAAGCAAAAACAATTTATTACAAACGCCGGCCATGAACTGAAAACGCCGCTTGCCATCATTCAGTCCAATAATGACGCATCTACCCTGATCCACGGGGAAACGAAATACAGCAGAAATATCCGGATCCAGACCCAGAGGCTGAATGTCCTGATGACCAATCTCCTGACCCTTGCCAGGCTGGATGAGGAAACGAGGCTGCCTACGAAAACAGTGGACATCAGCGAGCTGGTGCGCGAGATGCTTCCCGCCTGCGAAGTCACCGCACTGGACAGGCAAATCACGCTGTCCGCCGCTATTCAGCCCGGCGTTCTGATGCAGGTACACAGGGATACCTTTTCACAGATGATCTCCATTCTGCTGGACAATGCGGTCAAGTACACCCCCCGGGGCGGAACGATCCTGTTTTCCGTAAAGAGCGAAGCCGGCCACATTTGGATCCGGGAAGAGAACGACTGCGAAATCCCCCAAGACAGCGATCCCGAACGGCTCTTTGACCGTTTTTACCGGGGCGACAGCGCCAGGACCCAAAGCAGTGCAGCCTCCGGGTACGGGATTGGCCTGTCTGCCGCCCGTGCCATTGCGGAAACCTTCGGCGGAAAACTGCATGCAGTATATCCGGAGGACGGAAAAATCTGCTTTACCGCACAATTTTAATACGTTTCACAAAATGTTCACAGACCTTTCCGAAAGTTTTCACAGACGGAAAGGTTTTTCTAATGTTGGTCAAAGGTTTGATTTTTATAATGTGTTCCTGGAAAGGAGGAATGCTATTTGCAATTCAGACATGAAGTAAAGCATGAGATCAGCCATTTGGATATGCTGATCCTGCGGCAAAGGCTGAATGCGGTTATGATACCGGACAGCCACTCCCAAAAAGGAGAATATCAGGTTCGCAGCCTGTATTTTGACAATCCGGATGATAAGGCGCTGCGGGAAAAGCTGGAAGGTGTGAGCATCCGCGAAAAATACCGTATCCGCCTGTATAACAATGATCCGTCTTTCATTCATTTAGAGCGGAAATTCAAGCATGGAGGACTCGGCTGCAAGGATTCCACTGTCCTCACGCCAAAGCAGGCACAGTCCATTGCCGATGGCAATATTCGCTGGATGGCAGCCAGCACCGACAAAGTGATTTTGGGGTTCTATTCCCGCATCCGCAATGAAGGATTGGCGGCAAAAGTGATTGTGGACTACACCCGGACCCCTTTTGTATTCGGCCCCGGCAATGTCCGGGTAACACTGGACTATGATATCCGCACCGGACTTGGCTGTACCAATTTCTTAAATCCCCACTGTACCACGGTTCCCGTTCCGGCTTCCCCCTGTATTCTGGAAGTGAAATGGGATCATTTCCTGCCCGATGTAATCCGTGACATGGTGCAGCTTGGGAACAGGCACAGCACGGCATATTCAAAATATGCCGCCTGCCGAATGTATGATTAAAATTGGAAAAAAGGAGAAAAACAACCATGACTTTTAACGACATTTTCAAATCAGGCTTTTTGGAGAATATATCATCCATAACCATCCTGGACATGCTCCTCACCATCGTGCTGTCCTTTGGCATTGGATTGTTTCTTTTTCTTGTTTACAGGAAAACCTACCGCGGCATCATGTATTCCGCGGGTTTTGGCACCACCTTGATTGCCCTGACCATGATTACGGCAATCGTTATCCTTGCTGTCACATCCAATGTTGTTCTGTCCCTCGGAATGGTGGGCGCCCTGTCCATCGTCCGCTTCCGCACCGCCATCAAAGACCCGCTGGATATTGCATTCCTGTTCTGGGCCATCGGCGCAGGCATTATCCTGGCAGCCGGGATGATTCCCCTGGCCGTCATCGGCAGCGTCTGTATCGGAATCATTCTGCTGGTATTTGTAAATAAATCTTCTAATACCCACCCCTATATGGTGGTTTTAAGCTGCACAAACCATGATGCGGAAGTAAAGGCAACGGAATTCCTTGCCCAAAATGTTACACGGTCAACCATCAAAAGCAAATCCGCTGTCAGGGGCGCCGTAGAGCTGAACATCGAAGTCCGGCTGAAGGAGGACAATACCGATTTTATCAGTATTCTCTCTGAAATGCCCGGTGTCAACAGCGCGGTGATCGTCTCTTACAACGGCGATTATATGGGGTAAGTTATGTCAGGGAAAAAATATTTTGACCGAATTGCATGGATTGCCACCGCATGGATGCTGGCCCTGACCATTCTTTTTATGAATGGCGCTGCTTTGGGCATCGAAGCAATGGCACATACCATGGGGTACGAAAACCGATTATTTGACCGCACAAAGGTACATACCATCGATATTGTCATGGATGACTGGGACGAATTCATTGCCGGCGCCACCAGCGAGGAGTATTACGCTGCCAATGTGGTAATCGACGGGGAAGCCTTCAGAAATGTCGGCATCCGGGCAAAGGGAAACACTTCCCTTTCTACGGTAGCCTCTCTCGGCAGCGAACGCTACAGCTTTAAGGTGGAGTTTGACCACTACGACAGTTCCGGGTCCTATTACGGATTGGATAAGCTGAGCCTGAACAATTTGATTCAGGATTCTACCATGATGAAGGACTACCTGACTTATACCATGATGAAAGAATTTGGCGTAAATTCCTCCCTGTGCAGCTATGTCTATATTACCGTTAACGGCCGGGACTGGGGATTGTATCTGGCTGTGGAAGGCGTGGAAGAAG
This sequence comes from uncultured Lachnospiraceae bacterium, assembly GCA_947643615.1. Lineage (GTDB taxonomy): Bacteria > Bacillota > Clostridia > Lachnospirales > Lachnospiraceae > Acetatifactor. The sequence continues at coordinate 45,715 of CANRWO010000001.1, read as the reverse complement.
CGTTTCTGGAACGTAATTACGGTTCCGGCTACGGTGAACTTTATAAGCCTGACAGCCTAAGCTTCGGCGGCGGCCGTGGCAACGGCATGGATTTTGACATGGACGATTTTGATTTTCATTTTGACGGGGACAAAGAAACTCCTGACAGATCCAATCCCTCCAATGGGCCCGGGAATTTCAACCCCCCTGCCTCCTTCGGCGGCAGAGAGGGCGAACATGGCGGTTTCGGCTTTGGCGGCGGTATGGGTGCTTCCGATGTAAAGCTGCAATACATTGACGATGACCTTGACAGCTACTCCAACATCTGGAACAATGCCAAGACGGATATCACCAAAGCCGACCAACGCCGTCTGATCCAGTCCCTGGAAAAGCTTTCCGACGGCCGGGACATAGAATCCGTTGTAGACGTGGAACAGGTAATCCGCTATTTTGTGGTTCACAATTATGTCTGCAATGATGACAGTTATACCGGCATGATGGTCCACAACTACTACCTTTATGAGAAAGACGGGCAGCTTGCCATGATTCCGTGGGACTATAACCTGGGTTTTGGCACATTTGGCAGCGGAGATGCAACAAGCACGGTAAACACGCCAATCGACAACCCGGTGTCCGGCGGTTCTTCTGACAGGCCAATGCTGGACTGGATCTTTGAAAATGAGGAATACACCGGACTGTACCACCAATATTTCTCTGCGTTTATTGAAACCGTTGACATTACCGGTATGATAGAGGACGCATATCATCTGATCAAGCCTTATGTGGAAAAGGACCCTACCGCCTTTTACAGCTATGAAGAATTTGAATCAGGCGTGGAAACCCTCCGCCAGTTCTGCACCTTGCGCAGCGAGAGTATTTCCCTGCAGCTGGAAAACGGAGAAACCTCCAACCTTACGGACTATGTGGATGCTTCTGCCATCACCCTCTCCGATATGGGATCCATGGAAGGCGGCAGGGGCGGCTTCGGGGGCAATATGCCCCAGGATATGCCGGAGGGATTCGAACCTTCTGCCCTTCCGGATCATTTTTCCAACGGCTTCCCCGGGCAGTCCCCCGGCGGCCAGCCGGGAAACACACCGCCAGAGGATACCGTCACAACAGGAGGCTCCGGTATCAGCCAATCCTCAGGCAGAGATATCCCGATACCGGAGGAAGGGTTCTCCTTTGGCATGAATGGGGCAGGGGCCCCTTCGTCCGATCTTACCGGCTGGATCCGGATCGCCGTTTCGGCGGCCGTTCTCGCAGCAGGACTGATCACAGCAAAGAAATACAGAAATTGACCTTTCGGTCAGTTTACATAAATTTTCTTCTGCTTCATATCCACCCGGACGTGCCCGCCATAAGGCAGGGCACATCTGGGCATGGAATGCCCGAAATTCACATTGTATACAATAGGCAGCCGTTCATTGTTTACCACTCTTTTCAGGATGGCCTTGTATTCCTCATAGTAACATTCGTCCTGTGGTTTTCCCACCAGGATTCCGTTAATAACCTGAAATACCCCCTGGTCCTTCAGGGCCGCCACCTCTTTCTCAAATAACTCCGGCTTCGGCTTCTCCTCACAGGTCTCTATAAACAATATCTTTCCCGCCCATTCCTCCTGACAGGGAAAAATGCCATACTTCTCACAGATCCGTTTCTCGTCATCGTAACGGTTCCCAGAAAGTATGTCGTAAAGGCTGTCCAGACAACCACCCAAAAGCTCTCCCTGAAACTCGTCGCTTCCCTGGAGCAATTCATAACCCCTCTCCTCCCTGTGGGCCACTCTTTCCGTTCCCATGGCCGCTCTGGAGAAATCTTTCCGTTCTTCATACCAGATCTGGCTGGAAACAATCTCCCTGCAATCGTTTCCCTCCAGATAGCTCTCAAACGCTTTTTTACTGTATGGCAACATTTCATCCGCAATCTCTCCCAGGTCGCAGATAAAATTCGGCCCGTAATAAGTAGACAGGCCCAACCGGTAAAACATCAGATGGTTGATGGTGGTATCGGAAAAACCCGTAAATAATTTGGGGTGGCTTCTTACCCCATCCGTGAACTCCGTATCTTCCATTAAATACGGCAGCAGCCTGTAGGTATCGTCGCCGCCAATGGCACAGATGACCCCGGCAATGGAATCATCCAGAAATGCCCTTTTCAAATCCTCCGCCCTGGCTTCCGGATGCTCCTTCAGGTACTCAATTCCTTTTAAGGAATTGGGCATAAACACAGGCTCCAGTCCAAAGGCCCTTAACCTTGCCGTCCCGATTTCAACATTGTGGCTACAAAACTCCTCCCCCAGCATTCCGCTTGAAAGGCTGACTATTGCTACTCTGTCACCCCTGCGCAGCTTTTCCGCTTTCTGCATCCTCTTAACCTCCCTCATTCTTTTCGGGCAGTGCACGATACATAAAACGGTAAGACTTCCATGAGCACCCCGAAATAACTTTTTTTAAACATTATACCCTCCAAAAGCCAAAAGTCAAGTTTGAACCCAAAATCAAACACCCTTTCCCTGAATGCATAACATTCTTTTGCTATCCAGAATAAGATCGGTTCACAGGTGTTGCCAAAGCCATATTCGTTTCCTCCCGGCCAAAGTGGTTACATGTTGAGAACCGGTATAGCCTTTTCGGTACTCCTGCAAAAAATTTCCCGAAAATATTTCAGTGTTTTCTGATATAATTCCGTACTATATATGACCGGTCAATTTCTACAAAGCGAGGTGACAAATTCATTGAATGACGAAAAGACAATAGCAGCGATCCAGGAGCGGGATGAAACGGTTATCAGTGAGGTGATCGCGAAATATTCCCGACTTCTCTGGTCGGTTGCAGGCATCGTCCTGGATAAAGCCGGCTCGGCACAGGATGTGGAAGAATGCGTGGCCGACACATTTATTTACCTGTGGGAGCACCCCGACGCGTACGATCCCCGGCGCGGAAAGCTGAAAACATGGCTGACCATCGTTGCCCGGACACAGGCGGTGAACAGATACCGTGAAATTGCCAGGAGAAACACCGTACCGCTGGAGGATACGGATTTCATCAGCCAGCTTGGCATTGTGGATCATATTCTGCAGGAAGAGACAAAGAAAATGCTCCTTGCCGCCATCAATTCCCTTGGCGAACCGGAACGGGAAATTTTAGTCCGCCGCTATTACTATGGACAGAAGCCAAAGGAAATCGCGAAAGCAATGCGAATGAACGTCAAGCAGGTGGACAACCGCCTGTACCAGACAAAACAAAAGCTGCGGGATGCCCTTTCCTGTTGAGAACCACTGCCTGTCCCAAAGTCACTTATGTGGGAAGAACAGCGTAGAAGCGAGGATTTGTGTCTGCGCGCTGCCGGTCACAAAGCTGCTTATCCACAAAGAGCCGCGCAGAAATGGAGATGAATATGGATACTTTTAATAAAACAAGCCTACAAAATATCCGAAATATATTTGAACAAAAAACCGGCGTAAAGCCAGAAATCCGGACAAGCCATCGTTATTTTGTCAGAATAGCGGCTGCGGCTGCTTTTCTGGTATGCTCCCTGAGTATAACGGCTTTTTCTTTCGGCCTGTTCTCTTCCCTGTCCGGGGACGACCTTGGGTTATCCGCAGATTACGAAGGAAACGGCATCGTATCCATCCGGATTGAGAACCGTTCCGACAGGGAGCTGAATTTTCAGTCCCAGCTTAAACTTATGCGCTGGTCTACCGGGGAAGAAGTCCTGCCTGTTTCCGATGAAATTGTTTTCAGCGGCACAGAAATTAAAGCTCACACCAAGGGCACTATGACGCTGGATCTCTCCAAGGCCTATGATATGGATGTGCTGGAGCAGCCTCTAATCGACGATCACTATTATTTTGTTCTGACCAACAATCACTTTGCTTTCGGCCAGGACTGGATGTGCTCTGTTGAATTTGCGGAACCGGTCAGTACGGCAAAGACCGATCCCTCCCCCATCACGCCCCAGGAAGCGGATCCTGATATTGTGTCGGAAATCACAGAAGAACTAAGGCCGTACTTTGAAACCTATACCCTGGATACGGCCGAAAGAAACCGGTTAGCCGGTGAATACCTGGCTCTATGCCAGGAGTTGCTTGCGAAGCTGGAGGGAAAGCTTGTGACTTCCGTGTCCCCCATGGAGCTGACATTGGCCGATTCCCACGAACAGGTCGTTTTTGACCCTTCCGTGCCGGTGGATATGCAGTTGCAGCTTACCGGATTGCACCGTCGCTCATTGGATGGTTATGATAAGGTAATCGGTTCCTCCGACGGGGAGTGCGCGATGGTATTAAGCGCTTACATTCCCCAGAAAAAGGGGGATATTGACGGGGGCGTTGACATCCCCCTGATCTACGTTTTCATTTACGAAGCCGATGCTGTCCAAAGCCTTCAGGACTATGCTTTCATCCGCGGCAGGCTTATGACCTTTGAACAGATGGAAGCATACAAAATATATGAGGATGAGCAGTATGTCTGTTACAATGCCAGCAATCTGTTCTATTCCGATCTACGCCAATACGTGGAGAGCATGGTCAGCCAGAGAAGCGATGTCTACTTTGACGAACAGGTCTGGGAACGGGTACAGAATATTTATACCTATTATAATGAAAAGATTGGCAGCCTGCTCTGCTACAGAAACTCTGACGGTATAACCCGGATTTCTGACAAGCCTGCCTCCGGAGAGGAGTTTCCCGGTATTCCCGAGGCAGTCCCCATACAGCCGGAACAGACGTCAGCCGTACAGGCAGATAGACAGGATACTGCCGTACAGACGGCGGATATTGAAAAATGCTATGATGACCCGAAAAATCCCGTTTCCGCACAAAACTACGGCGTAGGGGAACCAAAGCAGGAAAATTAGCCTTTTGGCAGATGCCGCTTCCCACATGGTATCTATAACCGCAAAATGCAGTAGGAAATGCTCTTTTTAGTAATATTTATATTCAAAATGATTGCAATTGCCCTGTAAACGTAGTATCCTATATATCAACAAAAGATCTCGCCTTTTCAGAGGTCTGATGGTCAGGCAAAATAGTATTTCAGCAGCGGGCATATTTCCATCGTGAATTGCCGGCAGTCCATACAGCAATCATTATACCAGTGCAACGAATCATTCATTTCTGATACATTGGCACAGAGGGATTCTTTCATATGCAATGCAGATGAAAAATCAGGCAAGCCAAGGCGCCCTTTCATTAATATTCGTTGTACCAGAAAGGTTTTTCAAAATGAAAGAAGCATTTCACATTATCAGCGACGGCTCCTGCGACCTGCCGCCGGAACTGACCCGGGAAAAGGACATCACGGTAGTGCCCTTTTATGTATCTTTCGACGACGAACATTATTACCGGGAAATAACGGAGATTGGTATCCGCGATTTCTATCAGCAGATGGTGGAAAAAAAGGGCGTATATCCCAAATCTTCCATGCCCTCCATACAGGATTACGAAGAAGCCTTCCGCCCCTTTGCGGAAGCGGGGACTCCTGTCATCTGTATCTGCATCACCACAAAATTCAGCGGTTCCATGCAGTCCGCCCTGAATGCCCGGGAGCTGATTCTGGAAAAGCATCCCCAGGCGGAGATCACTGTCATAGACGCTACCATCAACACAGTCCTGCAGGGGTTGTATGTGCTGGAAGCGGCCTGCCTGCGGGACCAGGGCATGAGTTACCAGGATACCATAACCCGGCTGGAGGAAATCAAGGGCACCGGAAGGATTTTCTTTACGGTGGAAAATATGGAATATCTGCGCCACGGCGGACGGATCGGCAAGGTTGCCGCCCTGGCCGGGGGCGCCCTGGATATCCGGCCTGTGATTACGCTGAAGCAGGGAGAGATCTTTCCCTCCGGCATCGACAGGGGACGGAAGCGCACTACCAGGAAAGTCATGAACCTTCTTCTGAAATATCTGCAGGAAAGCAGACTTGGCATCGAATGCTACAGCCTGGCCGTGGGATACGGGTACGACCAGGAGGAAGGGCGCACCTTCCGGGACGAAGCGCTGGCCACATTACGGGAGAAAGGATACGCCATTGACAGCATGCCCCTTTTCCAGATCGGAGCCACTATCGGCGTGCACACCGGTCCTTGCCCCCTGGGATTCGGGATCATTGAAAAAGGGATCCATCCTTCTGTAAACCGGGATTAGCCTTGTATCTATTAAACATATATGCATTGTTCTTACAACCGGCCGGTTTCTTACGGGAAAAGAAACCGGCCGGTTATTCCATGAGATTGCAATTGTTTTAACAAGTCCTTGTGCCGGCCTGCAGAATGAAATATAATAGAGAGAAATAACTTACCGGAGGATCTGACAAATATGCAGGATGTCCCAAATTGGAGTATCACTTTGATCACACCCACCTCTATATCTGTGGAGCTGCTTAACAATGATTGTTATGCCACGGATCCTTTTGAGGTATTTCTAAACGGTAATTCCCTGGGAATGCGGGAGCAAAAGTCCTTTTCCCTTCATGGGCTGGAACCCGGCCACAGCTACGAGCTCCGGGTTGCCGGAAAGGACTTGGCTTTTTCTTTCTCCTTCCGCACGGAGGACCGCAGGGAGGTGATTTATCATTCCTCCAGGGAGGGCGGCGTGTTAGATGACACTTCCGGCCTGCAGCAGGCCATTGACAGCCTTGCGGGGGACGAATTTCTGACCATCCGCGGTACTTATAAAGTGACTTCCCTGTTCTTACGGGATCATCTGACGCTCCATCTTCCCGAAGGATCCCGGCTGGTAGGTGAGACGGACCGCACCGCGTTTCCCATCCTAAAGGCGGAGGAAACCGTGAACGGCATCCCTCTGGGAACCTGGGAGGGTTGTGCCGATGATTCGTTTGCCAGCATCCTGACGGGCATCGGAGTCAAAAATGTCTGTATCTATGGGGAAGGTGTCATTGACTGTAACGCACAGGCTGGGGACTGGTGGGTTGACCATAGGGTAAAGCGGATTGCCAGACGCCCCAAAGGAATCTTTCTGCACACCTGCGAATTTGTATCCCTGGAAGGCATCACTGTCTGCAACACACCGTCCTGGAACCAGCATCCCTTTTATTCCAGACATTTGAAATATATCAATATGCAGCTGACCAATCCCCCCGACTCCCCCACCACAGACGGGATCGACCCGGAGTCCTGCCATGACGTGGATATTATAGGACTGCGGATCAGCGTAGGCGACGACTGTATCGCCATTAAATCCGGCAAGCTGGATTTCGCGCGCAAATACCACACACCCTCCTCCCACATAATGATCCGGGACTGCCTTATGGAATACGGCCACGGAGGCGTCACACTGGGCAGTGAGAACAGCGGCGGTATCCGGGATGTGCTGGTGACCAACTGTATTTTCCGGCAGACGGACAGAGGGCTGCGGATCAAAAGCCAGCGGGGAAGGGGCAATCTGGCCGTAATCCAGAATATCGGCTTCCGGAATATCCGAATGGAAGAGGTAAGGGCGCCATTTGTCATCAACGCTTTCTACAAAGCCGGCAATGATGCGTATGACAGCCGCTTTGACCGGGAATACCAGGAAGCCACAGACCTGACCCCTGTCTTTAAGGAATTTACTTTCCGGGATATCGTCTGCGAAAACGTTTGGTATGGCGTCGGGTTCTTTCTGGGGTTGCCGGAATCCATGCTGGAGAAAGTGACCCTGCAGAATATTACCGTGTCCTATCAGCCGGACGCCACTCCCGGCGAAATGGCCATGACCGCCTGGAAAGAGCAGTTTTTGCATGCAGGCTTTGTCTGTGAAAACGTCAAACTGCTGGAATTAGACCGGGTATATTTCCAAAATGCTCCCAGCCAAAAGTACATTTTGTCCAATGTGGAAGAAGTGCGGGAATAAAAATACCACTGCCTGCAGAAGCAAGAAAAGAAACGGCAGGAAAGAGAAAAATTTTAATGCGCAGTAAAACAGCGCGGAAATGAGGTTAAAAATGGATACATTTCTTTTTGCGTTAAATGCCATAATGCCCATCATATTACTGATCCTGTTCGGCTATCTCCTGAAGCGGAAAGGCTTTCTGGACGAAGGATGGTTTAAAAAGGGCAACAAGCTGATCTTCCGTGTCTGTCTGCCCAGTATGCTGTTCATCAATGTATACAACATTGAATCCTTCACCGACATCAACTGGTCCGTGGTGATCTATTCTGAAATTGCCATCTTCGTGGCATTTTTCATCGGCCTTGCAGTGGTAAAGCTGACCGTACCCGACCACCGGCAGAAGGGCGTCATCCTGCAATGCGTATTCCGCTCCAACTTCGCCATCATCGGCCTTCCCCTGGCAGAATCCCTGGGCGGCCCGGAAGGACGGGGAATCGCCGCCGTATTGAGCGCTTTCTCTATCCCTACCTTCAATATTCTGGCAGTGATTGCATTGACCATGTTCCTGGACAGCGAGGACGGCCATAAGGAAAGCCTGAAGGATGTGCTGCTAAAGATTGTAAAGAATCCTTTGATCATCGGTGTGGCATGCGGCCTGATCGTACTGGCCATCCGCTCCATCATGCCTGTAAATGCAGACGGAAGCCTTGTGTTCTCCCTGTCGGGCAGCCTGAAATTCTTTTACGACGCAGTCAATAACCTGTCCAAGATCAGCTCTCCCCTGGCCCTGGTGATTCTGGGCGGCCTGTTTGATTTTGCCGCGGTAAAAGGAATGCTGAATCAAATCATCCTGGGCACCGTCGCCCGTGTGGTGGCAGTTCCCCTGGCAGCCATCGGGTTTGCCGTGATTTTGTCCAGATATACGGATCTGATCAGCTTCGATGCCACCGTCTACCCTGCCCTGGTAGCTCTGTTCGGCTCTCCCGTGGCAGTTTCCAGCGCCATCATGGCACAGGAGATGGATAACGACGGTGTTCTTGCCGGGCAGCTGGTAGTCTGGACTTCCATCATGTCCATCTTCACCACCTTCCTGGCCGTCTTCCTCCTGAGGGCGATAGGGTTGCTGTAACGGATAAAGGCGGTTCACCGATTTTTTCTATCAGGTGAACCGCCTTTATTATGGGTTGTTCTATTAAAAAAGCACTACTTTTTTTATTACCGTCTCTTCCAGGTAGACCTGGAAAACAGGATCAATATGGGAAAGATCTCCAGCCTCCCTGCCAACATATCCAGGATCAAGACAATTTTGGAAAAGGAGCTGAATCCGGAAAAATTACAGGTAGGCCCCACCGCCTCAAATCCCGGCCCGATGTTGTTAAAGCAAGCCATCACCGCCGACAGATTTGTAGTCATGGAGTAACCGTCCACGGAGATCAAAATAAAACTCAGCAAAGTTATGATGGCATATGCAGCCAGATACGCATTGGTGTTCTGGAGTATCTTCTCATCCACCGGATGTCCGTTAGAACGTACCACCTGTACCTTCTCCGGATGGATCACCTTCCTCACGCTTCGCCGCAGGCTCTTAATTACCAAAAGCACACGGCTGCACTTAAATCCGCCGCCAGTGCTCCCTGCGCTGGCCCCTACCACCATAAGGGAAAGCAGGATGGCTTTGGAAAAGGTTGGCCACAGGTCGAAGTCCGTAGTGGCATAGCCTGTGGTCGTCATAATGCTGGCCACCTGGAACGCCGCATGCCGCAAGGTTTCCCCCAGCGTAGAGTAAAAGCCTCTCAGGTTCAGTGTGATCAGCAGGACGCTTCCTGCCGCCACTCCCAGGTACAGCCGCAATTCCTCATCCTTAAAGACATTTTTGAACTGTTTGAGCATCAATAAATAGTAGCAGGTAAAATTGACCCCAAAAAGCATCATGAACACGGTGCAGACATTCTGTATATACGGACTATAGCCTGCTATGCTGTCATTCTTTATGCCGAATCCCCCCGTACCCGCCGTTCCAAACGCCGTACACACCGCCTCAAAAAGGGGCATTCCCCCCGCCAGCAGAAAGATCACATTGACTATCGTCAGCAGGATATACAGCTCATAAAGAATCCTTGCCGTCTTACGCATTTTAGGAACCAGCTTTCCCACGTTCGGCCCCGGGCTTTCCGCCCGCAGCAAATGCATGGTAAAACCGTTGTCACCGCCCCCCGCGGAAGTGATGGCAAGCAAAAACACCAGGACACCCATCCCTCCCAGCCAATGGCTGAAACTCCTCCAATAAAGAATCCCTTTGGGCAGTCCCTCTATTTCCGTCAGGATAGATGCCCCCGTAGTGGTAAAACCTGAAACAATCTCAAAAAAAGCGTCCACAAAGGCGGGAATTGCCCCCGATAAATAGAAAGGGAGACACCCCAGCAGACTCAGGATGCCCCAGCTCAAACCCACGCACACCAGGCCCTCCCTTGCATAAAATTTATTCTTGGAGCCTCTGCAAAGCAACAGAAGGACTGCCGCCACCAACACAATCCCCGCTATACTGGCTAAAAAAGCAAAAACAGAGGAACGCTCCCCTTCGAACAGACTGATCAGCAGGGCAGGCAGCATGAATATTGCCTCCACCACAAGCATTTTCCCGATAAAACGTCCCATCATTTTGTAATTCATGCGATTCCCCATTTCTGCGCTGTTTTACTGCGCAAAGCCATACTTCTATTTCACACTAATACCCATTTGCCCGCTTATTCAAAGATATCGTTCAGCTGGTAGATCCCTTTCTTACCGTTAGTGACAATAATCACCGTGTCGTTCTTTTCAAAGTAAGAATCTCCGTTGGGAATTTCCTGTGTGGCTCCCCTGGTAATACATGCCACCAGCACATTTTTCTTCAAGTGGAGCTCCTTCAGCGGTTTACCAAGGTATCTCGTTCCCTCGTCTACCAGGAATTCCGCCGCCTCTGCCTGACCGTCGGCTATCTTATAAACCGTCTGGGCCGCACCCGTCTGATTCTTCATGGCCCGCACATAACGCACTATAATATTACTGCACAGCTCCTTGGGACTGATGATACTGCCCAGCGACAAATTCCCCAGTATGTTGGTGTTGTCAAACCGGCCAAGCTTGGTGATGACCTGAGGGACGCCGCATTCGGCCCCGTACAGGGAAATAATCATGTTCAATTCATCCAGGCCGGTGAGTGTGACCAGCGCGTCACAGTTTGAGATTCCCTCCCGCTCCAAAATAAACTGGCTGCTGGCATCGCCCTGGATAATATCTGCTTCCGGCAGCATGGCCGCAAGCTGTACGCATTTCTCCGGATTTCTTTCAATGATCTGCACACCGATGCCGCTCCTATTCAACAGCTTTGCCAAATAAAAGCTGACACGGCTGCCACCGCAGAGGATCACCCGCTTTACCTTGTGGGTGATCACTCCCAGGTTCTTGAGAAGCAGGGTCAGCTCCTTCGCAGCAGCTGTGACGAAGATACGATCCCCTTCCTGAATCACAAAGTTACCGTCCGGTGCTATGGCTGTACCGTTCCGCAGAACGGCACAGATCAGGATCTTACACTTTACGATACTGTTCATGTCATTCAGCGCCACATTGCACAGCCTGTTTTTGGCATCTATCCGCAGTTCCACTATTTCCACCCGGCCTTTGGCAAAGGTATCCCTTTTTAGGAATCCCGGATATTTCAACAGCCTCTCGATCTCCACTGCCGCCTGTTTTTCCGGGTTCACCGTCATGGAAAGGGCAAACATGTCCCGCATCCTGTAGATTTGATCCGTATATTCGGGGTTCCTCACCCTGGCGATGGTATGCAGCCTGGGGTTCATTCCATGGGCTGTCATACAACAAAGCAGATTGATCTCGTCCGCTCCCGTAGCTGCGATCAGAAGCTCCGCCTCATCTACGCCTGCCTGCTCCAAAACCGTCATGGAAGCACAGTTCCCCTGTACTACCATGATGTCAAAGCGTTCTTCGCTGGATTCCAGCTGCTTGGGATTTGCATCTATCAAAGTCAGGTCATACCCTTCGGCCGACAGCTGCCTGGTCAACATGGAACCCAGCTTGCCGTCTCCTGCAACGATTATCTTCACCTGTCTACCTCCTATTACTGCTGTAACTGCCCTGTGCAATTGCCTCACAGGCAAATTCCCATCTGCCCTGAGACCGCCCATGCCCACGGCAGATACCGTTTCCTGATTCCCATGAAGGTTCTTTCCTACAGCTTAAGCCGGCCCTCCAGGGCCAGATACTGGTCGAATATCAACCGGCTCACCTTGGACCCGAACACGGTGGCCGGATGGTCGTTATAATACTGGGAATCGCTGAAATTCTTATGGAACAATACAATTACATATTTCCCATAAGGCGTGGATACAATACCGCCGTCGTTGCGGCAGGCATTCATGCTGCCGCTTTTGGAAGCCACATAAATGATCTCCTCTTCGTAATTGTCCGCATCCAGATAATAGGGCGGAAGGCTTTTCGTCAGCATGGTATTATAATGCTGCTGCCTGCATATGTCCAGCATCTGTTTTGAAGCCTCCGGACTAACCAGCTTCCCCTGTGCCATCCGCACCCACATGGAACCGTAATCGGCCGGAGTTGAGGTTCCCAGTTTGCTGTACTTTTCAAAGTCAATGCGGTTGTGGAGAATCGTGTCCCTGCAATCCAGTCTCTGTATGCAATCATTGATCTGTCCTACGCCCAGGTGGTCTATCAGCATGTTGGTGGCAATATTGTCGCTGACAATGATCATCAGGGTTGCAATATTTTTTACGGAAAGCCTTGTGCCCACCTCCATGGAACTTAAAATACCGCTGCCGTCGATCACATGCTCCTGCCGGTATTCCAGCATGTCCGACAGAGAAATCTCCCCTCTGTCTATCCGCTCAAACAGAGCGGCAAGGACAAACAGCTTAATGGTGCTTGCCGTCTCAAACCTCTCCCGCTCATTGATCCGTATGACATTTCCCTTCAAGTCGTCTATATAGACGCCCATCAATCCGTCATAACTTTTTATTTCCACACCAATCCTGTTTTCCAGGCTTAATCTTTCGTCCATTGGCCCTACCCTTTCTCAAACCTTTCTCAAACCGTCCCCGAAGTACGGCAATCCGTTGTCATACCTCTTCCTCCCACAATAACCGCTGCAGCACAACCATACGGCCTGCAGCGGAACCCGGCATCAGCTGCCATTCACTCAGCTGCGCGGCCCAAACATACTTCCCACGCAGTCCAGTTTCTCCTTCAGGTCTTGCCTGAAATCTTCATGGGCCGGGTTCAGGCTGTTGACAGCCACCCCGTCACTGCCGCTCTTTCCCGTGGAATGAATGTATCTGTCCTCTCCGATATACATGGCCACATGCCCCGGGAAAAAGAGCAGGTCTCCGGGTTTCATATCCTTTTCCTCAATTTCCGCTATGGGAAACCCTTCCATGATTCGTGCATTACGGTATATGTTGACGCCACATAGCATGTAACACATGCTGGTCAGTCCCGAGCAGTCGATGCCAAGAGGGCTCTTCCCGCCCCAGCGGTACTGGGTATCCATATATTTCTTCGCCAGTTCCACAAGCCGGCTGCGGAACAGATTCTCGTCATCTGTAAATGGCTGCCTGTGGAAAGGGCCTAAGAAAGACTCCCTCGTGTATCCCCTGCGGCCGTCCGCCAGCTCTACCAGCGTCCAACCTTCATGCTCCGGCACTTCCCCCAGCCTGAGCAGCCTTCCGCCCATGGGGACGGACTCCATGCAAAGTCCCTGGACCTTAGGTTCCGACAGCACATCCACTAAAGGGCGCATGACCGTACAGACAGGCCCCCGGCCCCAGCGTTCCACTCTGGTTTCCTCTGTGATCAGGTCTCTTTTCTTACAGTAGGCTTCATAGCGGTATTCCGTGCGGATCTTCACCCACTTTTCCCGTTCCCCGCCGGTAACGGGGGCCTGCTGCAATACCGGCATACTTCCTGCAGGGACTCTCCCGTCCCCCTCCGGTACCTCTCCTTGGGAATCCCCGTTCTCTTCCGGCTCCAGGGCAGGAACCTCCTCCAGGATTTCCGCCGTCATCCCGTATAACAGCTCATCATCAAGGCAGACCCGCTCCGTAGGCTTTTCTCTCAATGATACCACCGTTTTGGCCGCAATCGCTTTCATATTCCCCTCTCATTCTGCCGCACATATGGCAGCCTCCTATTTTATCTCCCTTTTCCGGGCCTGCCCACTGTATTTCCCGCTGCTTTTATCCCTGTGTAAAAACAGCGGGCACGCCGATAATGCCGATACCCGGCGCATCCGTCATGGTGATCTTCGCCCCTTCAAACAAAGGCCCTCCCTCGTAGGGATCGGTCCGGCAGAGTGCCGGGCCATCCAAATCATGCCTGGTAATGATTCCCTTTGCCGCCGCCAGATGCGCTGCCGCGCTGACGGCCAGCTTGCTCTCCAGCATGCACCCTGTCATACATTCTACTCCGAAACTTTCCGCAATACCACAGATTTTCAGCGCTTCATAGATGCCGCCTGTCTTCATCAGCTTGATGTTGATCAGGTCTGCCGCGCCCTCCTGGATCAGCCGTATGGCATCCTGGGGTGAAAACACGCTCTCATCCGCCAGGATTGGCGTGAATACATTGGACGTCACATATTTCATACCTTCAAAATTATGGGCATCCACAGGCTGCTCCACCAGGTCGATGTCCAGTCCTTTGTCCTCCATGGCCCGGATAATGCGTACCGCATCCTTCGGCTGCCACCCCTGATTTGCATCCACACGGATTGCAATGTCCTTTCCCACTGCCTGGCGGATAGCCGCAATGCGCCCTACGTCTTTCCATCCTTCCTTACCCACTTTCACCTTCAGGATACGGAACCCCTGCGCCACACCCCTTAAGCTGTCCTGCACCATCTCTTCTGTGCCGTTGACGCTGATGGTGATGTCCGTCTCAATGGTATCCCGGTTCCCACCCAACACCTTATACAAGGGCCTGTCCAGGTTCTTTGCATAGAGATCGTACACCGCCATATCTACGGCCGCTTTGGCGGATGTATTTTTCACAATACATTTATGCATCCTTCCCATGATGCCGTCTATATCCTCTATATCCATGCCGGTAATGGCAGGCGCGATAAAATCCCTCACCGCCGCCACAACGGAACCCTTTGTATCCCCTGTAATCACCGCAGTGGCAGGCGCTTCCCCAAATCCTTCCCTGCCGTCATCCGCCGTAATCCTTACAACGATGTCATTTACGGAATCCACCGTCCGCAGCGCAGTCTTAAAAGGTGTCACAAGAGGGATCCGCACCTCCCCAAGCTCTATTTTTGCTATTCTCATCTCTATCCTCCATGTCGCAGCTTTGCTTTGGCATATCACCCGGAAGTCAACAATTTTCCCGGTAGAGGGACCACGCCAGCTTCTGTATCAACCGGTTAAACCTGGGACAGTCCGTCTCATTCCCCATACAGCACAGGATAAAAGGCCGGCTGCCGAAAACAATGCCCACATCATGGGTGATACCGTCATCCTCTCCGGTCTTGTGGGCAATGGGAACACACCCCTGAAAGTAGAAAGGAATCTTGTTTTTCAGCCGCTGAGCTTTCAGAATATCCAGCATTTCCTGCGAATACCGCCTGCCGATCAGCTCCCCACGGTACATTTTCTCCAGCATATCCGCTATCTCAATGCCCGACACATAATTTTCAATCCCTTTGTCGGAAGCTTCCGAGTCAAATAAAAGACGGTTCACACGACAGGTCTTATAACCCATTTCCGCCAGAGAACCGTTCAATTCTTCCGTACCTCCCAACAGCCTGATCAGGATATTGGTAGCCGTATTGTCACTTAAAATAATCATCAGATTATACAGATCCTGTACCGTCAGGTTCATCCCAGCGTGCATTCTGTTGAGGCAGCCGCAGGAAGGCATTTTATCCTCCTCTTTCAGCACATACAGCTGATCCCTCTTCAGCGAACCTGCCTGAATTTGGCGGAAGGTCTCAACCAAAACAGGAATTTTGATCACGCTGGCCGCCATCAAGGGCAGGCCTCCATGGTAATCCAGTACTTCCCCGGTGGAAAGATTCTTATAATAAACGGAAAGCTTTCCCGGAATCCCCTCTAAGTACTCCTCCAAACTCTTCTTATCCATATCCACACCCCTGTCTTTCTGCTATACCGTCCCGGCATTTTCTCACGCTTCCGGAGATGCCGCCCGCAGCATGGCAATCTCTGCCTGATAACCGTCCAGCTCATTGGGAGTTTCCAGATAAAAGGGCAACCCCTTCAGCGCCGGATGGTTCACGATCCGGCCGAAAGCCTCTTCACCGATGAAACCCTGTCCAATCTTCTGGTGCCTGTCCTTGTGGGCGCCGCAGGGATTCATGGAATCATTCACATGGATTGCCTTAAGGCGTTCCAAGCCGATCACACTGTCAAACTCCTGAAGCACTTCGTCCAAATGTCCCACAATATCATAACCGCCGTCCCAGACATGGCAGGTATCCAGGCAGACGCCCATTTTGCCGGAAAGCTCCACCTTGTCAATGATCCTGCGGATTTCTTCGAAGCTTCTGCCTACTTCAGTCCCTTTCCCGGCCATGGTTTCCAGAAGGACGGTGGTATGCTGCTGAGGTTCCAGCACCTGGTTAAGGGCGTCTGCAATCAGCTCGATCCCCCGATCCGCCCCCTGCCCCACATGGCTTCCCGGATGGAAATTGTACAATGCGCCGGGAAGCATTTCCAGGCGGCGCAGGTCGTCGGCCAGGGTTTCCAGCGCAAACTGCCTTGTCCTTTCTTCCTTTGCACAGGCATTGATGGTATAGGGCGCATGTGCCAGGGGCATTCCAATCCCCGTTTGCCCAAACAGATCCAACATTGCCTTTATATCCGTTTCCTTCCACTCTTTAGCGGCGCCGCCCCTGGGGTTCCTGGTAAAATACTGGAAAGTGGTGGCGCCAATGGACTGCGCCGTCTTCGCCATATCCAGAAAACCCTTTGAAGAAGATAAGTGACATCCGATCCTTAACATAACTTTCCGTTTCCCTTTCTGTTACCGCTGCTGCCTCAAAACCCAACAATTCTATGTCATAAATCCAACCCTTCCATGTCAGTATCCGTCAGGATTTGGCTATCACTGAAATAATTCACAACCCGGCACCCTGTGACAAATCCGTACCCAAATTGTGAATCATCTCATGGCCGATGCATCAAAATATCCCAAACGGAACCACACCGGAATTCTCTATATAATACGTCTCACCGACAATATTGTCTTATATTGGGCGTTGCTGATCTTGATCCCCGTCCTGGAGCTGCTGGCATGGACGATCAGGTTATTGCCGATATAGATAGCCACATGGCCTTCATAGCAGATCAGGTCACCCGGCTGTGCCTCGTCATAGGAGACTCCTGTTCCCGCGCTCCTTTGCTGGCTGGAAGTCCGGGGCAACGAATAGCCGTAATCTGCATAAACCCTGTACGTAAACCCTGAGCAATCCGCACCGTTGGTCAGGCTGGTCCCCCCCGCCACATAGGGATTTCCCACATACTGGCAGGCATAGTTGGCAATCTGTTTTCCCAGGTCGCTCCCGGAAGCGGAATTGATCACCCCCGTGTAATTTGTTGTAGAAGGCGTGGGATTGGAGGCAGTGCCTGAGGGTTTCTTGTTCTGCGCCGCCAAAGCCGCCTGCAATTCTTTCAGCCTCTTCTGCTCCTGTTGCAGCTGTGTCTTCGATACTGCCGCTTCCTGCTGGAGCCGGCTGATCTCCGCGGCGTAATTGGCAGACTCCCTCTTTTTCTGTTCGAGCAGTACGTCCAGACTGGCCTTCTGCTCCTCCAACGCTTTCTCGTCGTTCTCCAGGTTCTGCATATCCTGTTCCAGCGCGGCTTTCTCCGCTTCCAGCTGATTCCACAGTTCCAGCACAAGCTCCTTCGTCTCGATATACTCATTCAACATTCGTTTGTTGCACTCGTATACCCTTTCGATATAGTCCATGCTATTCAGGATATCCCCGATGCCATTCCCACTCAACAGCGCATTCAGATAAGAGCTGTCGCCGTTTTCATAAATCAGGCGTGTCTGGGTGGCCATACTGGCTTTCTGGTCTTCCTCCTTCTGCAAAGCAGCCTCATACTCCGCCTCGGTCAGCTCGATCTGTGCCTGCTTGTCCGCAATCTCAGCTTCTTTCCGGGCAATCTCATCCTGCAGCATCCCGATACTGGTCATGGTATTTAGAATCTCTGCATTAAGGTCGTCAATGGCCTCCTGTATCAGATCCTGCTCGTCCTCCATGGCGGCAATCTCCGCATTGATATCCTGGAGCTGCTGGTTGATGCTGTTAATATTGCTCTGGATCCCCGAGACGGTAGAAGCCTCCGCTGCCATGGGGTGGGAAAACAGGGAAAGGGCGGCTATGCCGAAAAACAACAATATGGATTTTTTTATCATTCTATTCTGCTTTTTCATACCTAAAAGCATACCACACTTTCCCTTGTTTTACATCCTTAAAAACCTTAAGGAATTATTAAATAACCCGATCCAGCCCCTCTTATAAGTCACAGGTGTGGACTGTCCTGGGGAAGGGGATCACGTCGCGGATATTACTCATGCCCGTAAGGTACATAACGCATCTCTCAAACCCAAGCCCGAACCCTGCATGCCTCACGGAACCGTACCTTCTCAAATCCAGGTAGAAGTCATAGTCTTCCTTGTCCAACCCCATTTCTTCCATCCTCTGCTCAAGCACTTCCAGCTTATCCTCACGCTGGCTGCCGCCGATGATCTCTCCGATGCCGGGCACCAGGCAGTCCATAGCCGCAACCGTTTTGCCGTCCCCGTTCAGCTTCATATAAAATGCCTTGATCTCCTTGGGATAGTCCGTTACAAAAACCGGGCGCTTAAACACCTCTTCCGTCAGGTATCTTTCATGCTCTGTCTGGAGGTCACAACCCCAATGTACCTTATAGTCAAACGCATCATTATGCTTCTCCAGTATTTCGATGGCTTCCGTGTAGGTCACATGGCCGAAATCGGAGTTTGCCACATGTTCCAGCCTCTCAATCAGTCCCTTATCCACAAACTGGTTGAAAAAAGCCATCTCTTCGGGCGCATGCTCCAGCACATAGCGGATAATAAATTTCAGCATACTTTCCGCCAGCAGCATATCGTCCTTCAGATCCGCAAATGCCATCTCCGGCTCGATCATCCAGAATTCCGCCGCATGTCTGGTAGTATTGGAATTTTCCGCCCGGAAGGTAGGTCCGAAGGTATACACATTTTTAAAGGCAAAGGCATAAGTTTCCACGTTGAGCTGGCCGCTGACCGTCAGGTTTGTAGCCTTTCCGAAAAAGTCCTGGGAAAAGTCGATCTTACCCTCCTCCGTGCGGGGAATGTTCTCCAGGTCCATGGTAGTCACCTGAAACATCTCGCCGGCTCCCTCACAGTCGCTTCCCGTGATAAGAGGAGTGTGCACATAGACAAATCCCCTTTCCATAAAGAAAGTATGGATGGCATATGCAATCAGGGAGCGCACCCGGAATACTGCCTGGAAAGTGTTGGTCCTGGGGCGCAAATGGGAAATGGTGCGCAGATACTCGAAAGAATGGCGCTTTTTCTGTAACGGATAGTCCGCTGTGGAAGCACCTTCCACAACAACCTCACCGGCCTGCAGCTCAAAAGGCTGCTTCGCCTGGGGGGTAGCCACCACAGTCCCTTTTACAATCACTGCCGTCCCTACATTCATCTTGCAAAGCTCATCAAAATTAGCCAGCTTGTCCCCGTATACCACCTGTAACGGCTCGAAAAACGTACCGTCGTTGATCACCAGAAAGCCGAAGTTCTTAGAGTCGCGGTTATTCCTCACCCAGCCTCCTACTGTGACCTCCTTACCGAAATACTCCTCCCGGCTGCGATAAAGATCGCGAATGTCTGTCAAATCCATTATGATACCTCCTAGTTTTATGCTCCTTGCGTTTTCGTGCGTATGACAATCCGCCTTCAGGATCCAAGGTTCGTCCCGTTAACCTGTACCTGTTCTATCAGAAAGTCCATGACCTTTTCCATCATAATCGCATTGCGGTATTCCTCCGCAGAATTGCCTCCCAGATACTTTTCCACGGAATCCGCCCCCGCCTCCCTGGCGTATTCCTCCAGGGTTGATTTCAATTCCTTATCGCTGACATTCAGGTCTTCCTTATTCGCGATGGCCTGCAGCGTAATATCCTGTTTTGTCAGCTCCACGGCATACTCGTTGATATAAGTCTCAGAATCCATCCCAAAGAATGTATTGGTGTACGAGTCCGCATCAAGTCCGTATTCCGCCGCAGAATTGACAATGCCGCTTACATACGCCTTATTGCTTTCCAAAATAGATTCCGGCAGTTCCCCGTAAGTGCTCTGGGCAAAGAGTTCCTTTATAATGGCGCTCTTCAGATTATCATTGTAGTCAAGCTCTTTGCTGGCATAAAGCTTGTCATAGACATATTGCTGTAATTCCGCCACCGTGCCGATATCTTTCAATCCCATCTGCGCCACTACCGCATCGCGCAGCTCCACGATATAATTGACAGTGACGGTAAATGTCACCGCCTGCCCGGCAAGCTCCGAATTCGTATACCCCTCCGGGAAAGCCAGATCCAACTCCACAGTTTCTCCCGGCCGGACGCCCATCAATCCCTCTTCAAAACCGTCGATATAACTGCCTGAGCCAAGGACCAGGAAAGCGCCCGTAGCAGTCCCCCCATCAAACGCCACACCGTCCTTCTTGCCCACATAATCAATGTTTACAGTGTCCCCGTCCACAGCGGCGCGGTCCGTGATGCCACAGTTTTCCAGTGTGGCAAATTTGCTGTAAGCCTCCATGACATATAAATCACGTTCCTTTTCCGCAACAGTGATTGGTTCCACGTTGACGCTCAGATTCTGGTAGTCGCACAATGTTACATATGCATCTGTCTCCAAGTCCCTCAATGCATTTTCTTCCTTGCTCTGGCCACAGCCTGTCAGCATTCCCGCTGCCAGCAGCAGTGCCAGAAAACCTGCCCTGTTCTTTCTCATCTAAAACTTTTCCTTATCCTCTCTATCATGCAATGTTTTTCCTCCCCTTCACGCTACCTTTATACTTATACCATAGAACGGCTCTTTTTAAAAGTATTTTCCATATTTATTATGCCATGTTTTTATAAAAACCATCAGAGCGGTAAATGTTTTGTTGCTTCCCTGCACACACATATGGTACAATACACTCAAGAATCCAAACTCTCCGTGTCTGCCGCGCTCTGCGCCATTTGGTTCTGATTCCATATGCGCCAAAGCGCAGGGGGTTATTTGGTACAATAAGAAATCTGAAAAAGAATTTTACAGGAGGTTTATCCCTATGCAACCATGGGCCATTACATTAATCGTTATTGCAGTAGTACTTA
The DNA here is from genome assembly GCA_947643615.1 of uncultured Lachnospiraceae bacterium. Lineage (GTDB taxonomy): Bacteria > Bacillota > Clostridia > Lachnospirales > Lachnospiraceae > Acetatifactor. The sequence continues at coordinate 24,484 of CANRWO010000001.1, read as the reverse complement.
CCGTCGCCGCTGTCGTTCTCTATTTCCTCGGCAAAAAGGCGCAGAAAAAGCAGGCGCAGCAACAGGAAATATTAAATGCCAACAAGCAGACTGTCTCCATGCTCATTATAGACAAAAAGCGGATGAAGCTGCGTGATGCAGGTTTGCCCCAGGTTGTCCTGGAGCAGGTGCCCAAAGCCATGAGGGGATCCAAGCTCCCCATCGTTAAGGCTAAAGTCGGCCCCCAGATCATGTCCCTGATCTGCGAAGACAAGATTTTTGATTCCGTCCCTGTCAAAAAGGAAGTGAAGGCAGTGGTCAGTGGTATATATGTCCTGGATGTAAAGGGACTGCACGGAAGGCCGGAGGTCCAGCCTCCCAAGAAAAAGAGCCGTTTCCGCCAGGCTCTGGAGGCTGCCCAGGAGAAGGCCGGAGCAAAGCCGATCAAATAGCATTGTTCACGCAAAATAGAACAAATAGAATCACGTCATACAAAACTGCGCCACGGTCCCCCAGGATCGCAGCGCAGTTTTTACGATAAAAGTCCTGCCACCGTTACGGCTAAACTCCCTGATTTCTATGCTTGGCTTTGCTGCCCGGTTATATGGGGATCTTGTCAGTCCTCCCACCGTTTCACCGGGTGGAGCTCTATATACCCCCTCTCACCCACAGGTTCCAATTGGATCCGGGGATTTTCCGCATCCCACTGGTATCCCATGGTTTTGGGGTCGTACTTTTCAATGGCCCGGCTGACTTCATCTATGGCCTCCTTGAAGTCCTCTTCTTTAAAGGGTTCCCCCTGAAACATCATATACCGGCATTCCGGCAGTTCAATCACGTCAAATCCCGACGGGATACCCCCCGCATAGTCCAAGGGAACCTCCACACCCTGCACATACTCTGAGGTATCGGGCAGGATATATTTGCCCGGCAGCCACAAACAGACAGGTTCACCGATTGCGGATTTGATACTGGTGAGCAACCCCCACACGTCACAGCCTACTTCTTCACAATATTCCCAATAACCCCTGGCCTTTTTGCCCCGTTTGATGATCACTTTCCGGGCAGGCTTTTCAACTGACTGAATAAATATGTTTTTAACCTCTTTCATACTCTCTTCCTTTCTTTTCTCAGAATATGTAACCTTATAAGGCTTAAAAAGGTAAATGGGCGTGGGACACACGGAATATTCATAGGGGTTACATCCGAATTCACGGTAAAAGGCCCTTTGATACCCATCCACGCTCTCAAATCCGGCATCCGCAGAAACATCAATGATTCTGACATTTTCATCCCGCAGCCTCAACGCGGATCTGGAAAGCCTCAGTTTTCGGACATACACGGAAGGGGTCATCTTCAGCAATCCGACGAACAATCGGTAGGAGTACCAGGGCGAATACAGGGACACCTTCGCCAGGTCTGCCATGGTAATGCCCTCCGACAGGTTCCTCTCTATATACTCCTGCATTCTCCAAACTGCTTTCAAATGCTCCTCTTGTCCCCCCATGTTTCCCATGTCTTTCCTCATCTCCCATCACCTGATAAAAAAAGGATACACCTTGTATAAAAGAAAATCTCGACTTTATTTGCTGTTATCCGAAATATAAGGTTTTCCGTGCAAAATCAGCCGTCGTCCAAGCTCTCCCGGAAAAGATCGCCCTCCACGGAATACAGATGCTCCATGGGAAGGACTGTGCCGTCCGTAAAAAGTATTTGGTGGTTATACTCGTCAACCTTTTTCACCCTGCCGCGGATTGTGATGTAAGCTCCCCCGCTTTTCTTGAGGTCCGGCCGGAAATAGGTGGCCTCTATCTCCGGTTTCTGTGCCTGGTTTTCCTTGATCATCCTTAACCGCCCATCCAGCTCCTGCTTCCTTTCCTCACCCAATTCCACAAATGTATCCGTCAGCCTTGCCGTCTCCCTGATGGCAGCCTCGTGCCCGGTGAGCGCAGCAAAAGGCGAAAATTGCGCCGCCCGGTCGGAAAGCGGCATCTGGGGATGCCTTGGTGACACATGGTGGGGCAGGTCTATGATATCGTCATATTTATGCTCATTTACAAGGCCCATATGCCGTTTCCTCTCCTTCCTGCCTGATGGTTTCCGGGCTTGTTGCCCTGCGTTTTTCTGGCTGCCTGATGGTTCCCTGGCTTGCTGCACCGCGTTTTCCCGGCTGCCTGCCTGATGGTTCCCGGACTTGCTGCACCGCACTTTTTCCGTGGCTTGCGCCTGTGCCCTGCCGTGGGACTGACCCTGCTCATATCCGCAAAATCTCAGGCCTTATGCCCGCCAATCTGGCGGTTGCGCTCCATCGTGGTGGCGCCCTCCTGCAGATCCATGCCTTTGAGCATGGCATTTTTGCCGTATTTCTTCTTTACGGACAGCATGGCCTCCTGGAGCCTCCTTTCCTTTGCCAGCTTAGCCTCCCGGGCCTCCTTTTCCGCTGCCTGCGCCCCGTAATCCTTAAAGAGTTCCAACTGCTCAAAACTTTCCGCTGCCCCTGCTTCCGCCTCGTCCACCAAGCGGTTTGCCACCACCGCAATCCTGCGCACCAACAAGTTCGGATTGACGATCCGGCCGTACAGTTCCATAACCGCATCCGTAATGATCCTTGCGGACGAAGTCCGGCATTCCAGGTTCACTGTCCCGTGGGCATGTTTGGGGATTCTCCTGCCATAACGGTCAATTGTGACCTCTCCCTGATAGCGGCTCCTGGCTCCGTGGGCGGCAAGGTTCTCAATATCATAACCCACGGTAAGCACTATCTGGTCGGTCACCAGCTTTTTTTCCACAAGATCCAGCGCCAGCATGTCAGTCATTTCCCTGACGATCAGCTTTGCCCTGTCATAATCATAGGGACAGTGCAGCACCTGCCCTGAACTGATGCAGTTGGTTTCCGGCTTATAGGCTTTCACCAAATCCATGGTGACAGGCTCCCATCCCCACGCATGGTCTATGAGCAGCTCCGCGTTGACCCCAAAGAGCTTGTACAGAAGATCCTCATTATAATAATCCCCGTCACCCCCAAGGGAGCACCGGGCAATATCCCCCATGGTGAACAGCCCCACTTCTTCCAGCCGCCTCCGGTAACCCTGCCCCACCCGCCAGAAATCGGTAATAGGCCTGTGGCTCCAAAGCTGCTGCCGATAACTCTTTTCATCCAGCTGCGCAATGCGAACACCGTTCTCGTCCGGAGCCACATGTTTGGACACAATATCCATGGCAACCTTACACAGATACAGGTTCGTGCCGATTCCTGCGGTGGCAGTGATTCCCGTGGTATCAAGGACATCTTTTACGATCTTAGATGCCAGCTCCCCTGCAGTCATCCGGTAAGTGCCCAGATATTGAGTCACATCCATAAAGACCTCGTCGATAGAGTAGACATGAATATCCTCCGGCGCAATGTATTTTAAGTATATATTGTAGATAACTGTGCTGTATTCCATGTAGAAAGCCATCCGGGGCGGGGCGATAATATAAGACACTTCCAACTCCGGGTGCTCCAGCAGCTCCCGGGCATAACAGGAAGAGCCGCTGAACCGCCTACCCGGCGCCCGGCCCCTGCGCTCCATATTGACCTCCCTCACCCGCTGTACCACCTCGAACAGCCTGGCCCTGCCGGAAATACCGTAAGCTTTTAAAGACGGGGACACCGCAAGGCAGATGGTCTTCTCCGTCCTGGCCGCATCCGCCACCACAAGATTTGTGTCCAACGGATCTAAATGCCGCTCCACGCACTCCACGGAGGCATAGAAAGATTTTAAGTCAATCGCTACATACGTATGCTGCTGGTCCATATGCATCCTCCCCAACATGATTGCAGGCCTGTCCCCCTTAAAACAGGCTCATCTGTTCAAAATCCCTTGACGGCTCCAACATAGGAGACTGCTTTTCCAGGAAAAAACCGACTTTGTCATCCTCACATATCCACGGCTGGACTTCATTCTCCTCCAATATCAGAGGCATCCTGTCATGCACCGGGCGCACGGATTCATTGGCAGCTGTGGTCACTATAATAAAATGAAAACCGTCCTCCTGCATCCGGTAGAATCCTGCCATATAGATAGACGCACTTTTCCCATAGCGAAAAGTGACCTTCCTCTTCTCCTTATCCCATTCATAAAAGCGCCTTGCCGGTACAATACACCTTCTGTGCATCACACTCTCGGAAAAAGTTGGGCGTTCCCGTGCAGTTTCGGCCCTGGCATTGATCAGGGGCCTTTTATCCCTTCCGGACAATCCCCATTTCATCTCCCCCGGGCACAGGATACCTCCCCTGCCGTATATAACCGGAGCTGTATCCGTGGGACGGATATCCCTTTCCCGCCACCGGGCAAGATCCGCTTCCACCTCCCGGACAATCCGCCCTATGTCCTTTTCCATCTCTTTATCTATATAATATCTTCCGCACATATGGACATACCTCCAAGCAATAATACCATTGGCAGATGTTATCTGTAGCTTCCAAGAGCTGACCAAACTGCCTGTAGATATTATACCAGAAAATTTGTTCGAGTATAATCATTTTTTTAATTTATATAATATTTCCATGGAACCCACTCCCTCTCATCAAATTTGTGCAAAAAGCAAGAAACATCACGGGAAAATTGGAGCCATAAAATTGGGGCCGTTGCTCCATGGATGATCACTCATCTATTTTACAACAGCCCCTTGTCCCCGGAAATGAAACGTTCTCCGTCGGCAACGTTATCCCTCCTCAATGGGAGTAATCTTCAGTTTATCCATATCCTCCAATGCCTGGTTGCAGCGGATATCTATTATCGGCCCGCCAGTGCCTTCAATATATTCTTTGGTAATCGTGACACGGCCGATATTATCATCCTTGGGGATTTCATACATGATATCCAGCATAAACTCCTCAATGATGGAGCGCAGCGCCCTTGCTCCGGTCTCACGCTTCATAGCCTTCTCGGCAATGGCATCCAATGCGCCATCCGAAAATTCCAGTTTCACCTCGTCCAGTTCCAGCAGCTTCTGGTACTGCTTTAAAATAGCGTTCTTCGGCTCCTTAAGGATCTGCACCATCATCTCCTTGGTAAGGCCGTTCAGTGTATAAATAATTGGCAGACGGCCGATAAATTCAGGGATCATGCCGAACTTTCTGATATCCTCCACCGTCACCTTGGACAGCAGGTTCTTATCCTTGTCATATTTATCCTTTAACTCGGAATTAAACCCGATAGAAGCCGTCTTGGTCAGCCGTTCCTTAATGATTTCTTCCAGGTCGGGAAAAGCGCCGCCGCAGATAAACAATATATTACGCGTATTGACCGTAGCCAGGGGAACCATGGCATTCTTGCTGTTGGCGCCCACAGGGACCTCCACCTCCGCACCTTCCAGCAGCTTCAGCATTCCCTGCTGCACGCTCTCGCCACTGACATCCCGGGTGTTGGTATTCTTCTTTTTGGCGATCTTGTCTATCTCATCTATGAAGATGATGCCGCGTTCCGCCTTTTCCACGTCATTATCCGCCGCTGCCAACAGCTTGGACACAACGCTCTCGATATCGTCGCCGATATAGCCTGCTTCCGTCAGGGATGTGGCATCTGCAATTGCCAGAGGCACATCCAAAAGCCTTGCAAGGGTTTTGACTAAATAGGTCTTTCCGCTTCCCGTAGGCCCTATCATCAACATATTGGACTTCTCGATCTCAATCTCGTCCATAGTGTTGGTTGCAACCCTCTTATAGTGGTTGTAGACGGCTACGGAAATCACCTTCTTTGCCTGCTCCTGGCCTACCACATATTCATCCAGGCTGGCCTTGATCTTATGAGGCGCAGGGATATCTTTGATATTAAGGACCGGCTGGCTGCCTTCTTTCTTTTTCTTCTTTTTCAGCTTCTGCTTATTCGGAATGCCGCCCTCTCCCTGGAGATCTGCCAGGTTCACGAAGCTGATGTTGGGGATGCCGCCCTGCCTGGTGATCTGGTCCAATTCATTTTGAAACTGGGGATCGTGGAGCAGTCCCTGATAGTCAAACTGGCTGACTGTCTCCATGGTCTTGTGCATACAGTCATTGCAGACACAGATATTGTTTGGCAGCTTAAACATCTTTCCCGCCTTGCTCTCCGGCCTGCGGCAGACAAAACACACATCCTCATAATCGCTGTTTTTATTTTCTTCTTCGGTAATAACCTTCTTCTCCTGAGAGTTTATATCATCATTTTCATTATAGTGATCCGACATGATCGTCCCCCGTCTTTCAAAATTCATTATGTTTTCTGCAATTCACATATGAGTATACTTGAAAACTCCTTTATATACAAGTGAACTTTTTCTAAACAACTTTTGGGGGATAAAAGTGTCCGTCCTTAGCCGGTGATGGAAATATACTTCTTCTCTTCCACAGGCTTCTCGATGTGCTTAGGTACATTCATGACCAGCACGCCATTCTCAAACCTGGCCGATATATCCTGCTGCTGCACATCCTTTCCCACATAAAAGCTTCTGCTGCAGGTACCATAAAACCTCTCCCTGCGTATATACTCTTTACCGTCTGTGTCTTCCTTGCTGCTCTCGTTCTTTGCGGTAATGATCAGATAACCATCCTTGAGCTCTGCCTGTACATCCTCCTTTTTATAACCGGGAAGATCAATGTTGATCTCATAGTCATTCTCCGATTCCCGGATGTCGGTCTTCATGATACTGCTGGAGGGTGCCGCAACTCTCATACTGTTTCTTGCAGTTCCGCTGTGGTCACCAAAAAAGTCATCGAGTAAGTTTTCTCCAAAAATGCTGGGTATTAACATAAGCTATTCCTCCTTCTATACTGCTGCCATGTACTGCAGTTTGCCTCCTTACTTCAGCGCCCTTTCGGACATATCCGTAATCGACTGCCTCCATAGCTGCGGCTTCCTGCCGTGTCGGTTGATTGTTCTGGGAGGTTTCCCTCCTGTTGACTCTGTTATAACACCTTTATTAGCACTCGTCAATAGTGAGTGCTAATAATTTATGGTTTGTTTATTTGTTTATTTTCGCTTTATAATTATCATGCTCAATCATCCGGCTGCTATTCATACAATTCCGGTATTTATTTTTCCATCTTCCACTCCCGGAAGCCACAGTTTTTTGCAGCAGTATATACCGGCTCTATCACTTTTTCCAGCCTCTGCATAAATTCCACCTGTCCCAACCCCTCCTGATAGAGCCGGTTACGGATTTCCTGATTATTTAAATGATATAAAGCACACGACTCAAATTCTTTTGCCACCTGTGTGCTTTGCTGCCTCATCCTATATGCCCTGTACTCCAGATCGCCCAGAGGTTCAAAATACTTCTTCCACACAGGCAAAAAATTATTCTTGCGGCTGTTAATGCTTTTTGTGGTGGGATGAAGGTTCCACAATTCATCATGGGCAACATATTGCCACGGGATAAAATGATCTACTGAAATTGGCTCATCTGCCAGAGGTACATTGCCATATATATCCTTAATTGAAGCATCCATCTTAATAATCAGTTTCCAATACTTGCGCACCCTGTCTAAATCTCTGACAGCAGGCGGCGCAACCTTTTCCGCAATTCCCGGAACACTGGGATTCTTATGTTGCAGATAGTGGATCAAATGGAGTTGAAGCCACCCCTGCAAAATCTCCCTGTTACAGATCAGGTACTCCGCCCATGCAGGATCAACCTCTATCACGGTTCCCAGTCCATTGATCAGTACAAAATAATATATCAGTCTCCGCTGTCTGTTAATCTCGTTTGTCAATGCAAGTTTTGATCCTGTCCACTGCTTACTGTCTATGAATATTTCATCATAAAAAGGAACCTGCAATCTATATGGCACATTCAGCGTCAATGTCTGCTTATATTTTATTACAATCTTGTCGTCACAATTCTCAAGAAATCCAATTAGTCTTTCCCGCTTTTCGCATGATCTGAAAGGCTGGGTTTGTCCGATATATTTTACTGCCTCTTCCAGATTATCCGTAATTCCTAACGGCCCCAAACGCAAGTGATACTCCGTAACCATATACCATGCATCGGCAATCATCTCATTGATCAGTTCGTCAAACGTAAACCTCGTCTTGTCTTCCCGTACTTTGCGAAGAATCGCCTGGAACCAGAAAAACTTGTAGCAATTGGATGTGTTGTCAAACAAATGACTCAGGTAACCAATCTTTAATTTTTCTGAATATGGTAACTGCATTCCTTTACTCCTTTACACACTCTACATAGATACTTTTTTATGGTACAATCCCCATGCCGTAAATGACACAGGGATTATATGCGACATAACCAAAATTACTTCATTGCAAAAGGCACTCCTTTAACACTCAAAATCATGCCACCTCAAGTCACTGCAGCCTGCCCCGTATAAATTTCTCTCCCTCATAGACCCGCACCGGGTTCCCCCTGACAATGCGGCTATGCTCCTTCCAGGCGGCATTGGTCTGTATCGCCTCCTGTTCCCTTTGTAACCCGGCAAGCTTTTCCTGCAGCTTTTCCAATGCCCTTTGCTTATTCCGGTACTGGCTCCGTTCCTCCGTAGATTGTGTTACAAGGCCTGTGGGAGTATGGATCACCCGCACCCCTGTCTCCACCTTGTTTACATTCTGGCCGCCTTTGCCCCCGCAGTGGAACTTTTCTATGCGATACTCTTTCCCTGCGGCTATGTCATCCTGCTCCGGGATGACGCTCACATCCACATACCAGTTTTTTCTCTTATGGTTTTGGCGGTATGGACTTTTGCAAATCCACAATACTGTGCCCTGGAGTCCGCTCAAGTCATGTTCTGTTTTGAATCGAATGGACTCAAAACACCCTTTTGCCGTCCCTTTGGTCTCCGACAATACTTCTAAATCCCCATATTCCTTTTTCAATGCCTGGAACAGTTTTGCTACTGCCAGCTGGCACTCCGCCGGCCCCTGTCCCGCGCTGATTTGAATCATCATTATGAATCCCTCCATGCCGGAACGTCTCTGCGCTGCCTTAACGCATTCCGCGGCTTCCTGCCTTGAAATTATAGACAGGTTTCAGCAGTTCCGTCACCTCCACAGTGTCTCCTATCTGTTCCATGATTTCCGTTATAGGCCGGTAGGCGAAAGGCGCCTCATCCAATGTGTCCGCCCCTACGCAGCTGCTGTAGATTCCTTTCATCTCATTCTTGAATTCCGATACCGTGTAACAAGTTTTCACATCCTCGCGTTTTAACCTCCTGCCGGAGCCATGGGGCGCCGAATAGTTCCATTCCGCATTGCCCTTTCCCAAGCCTAAAATAATCCCATCCCGCATGTTGGCGGGAATGACCACTTTTTCCCCTCTTTGGGCCGAAATAGCGCCTTTGCGGAGTATCCCCGCTGCATCCAGGTAATTGTGGGCCACTGAGAACTGTTCCACGGCTTTCCACTTCATCCCCTTCAGTATCTCTCTGACAATAATCTGCCTGTTCCACTGGGCGTAACGCTGGATAATCTGCACGTCCTCCAAATAGGCGGCTTTATGGTTCCCTTCCAGATAGCTCATATAATAAGGTACATCCAGGCCCTGCTCTTTCATGCTGCTGCTCGCCAGCTTTGTGTAATACTCCGCCACTTCCTCGCCCAAATGCCTGCTGCCTGTGTGTACCACAAGGTATATGCTGCCGTCCGCTCCTTTGTCAAGCTCTATAAAATGGTTGCCGCCCCCAAGGGTACCCAGGCTTTTTTCTGCCTTATCCCTGCGTATATGCCTGATGCAATGAAGTCCTTCATAAGAAAACTCTCCGGCCATATGGTGCGGTTCTCTCCGTATGGCAAACCCGGAAGGTATGTTTTCCCTGATGACCCTATCCAGCTTCTGAAATTCCACATTATTTTTATTCAGCTTTACGCAGGTCATCCCACATCCGATATCCACCCCCAAAAGCTGCGGGGCAACCTTATCCGTTATCGTCATGGACAGGCCAATGGGAGCAACCTTTCCGGGATGGATATCGGGCATCATGCAGATTGTGCTGCCCTTTGCCATTCCATTATCGCATATCATTTTGGTCTGTGCCTCTGCATATTCACCCACATCGTCCGTAAATATTTTCGCTTCGGCATAAATGCCTTTTATTATTTTCAAATCCTCTCTCCTTAAAAACAGGCACAAAAAAAGCACCCCAAAGGTGCCGGCTGAAAATCTATCTATGATTCACCGGAGCCGCCGTGCCTTTGACTGTAAGTTTCCCTGTTCCATTCTGATTTCCGCTTTTTCCCTGCATGGCAACTCCTCCTTCCACTAAACCTTTTCTATGCTAACAAGTAAATACTATCACAATTCTTCCCGGCTTGCAAGAACAACCTTTCCTCAATTTAGAAGTCGCAATGGAGTTACGCCTACAAAATGACAGCGCAGCAAACCGCAAAGTGGGGCGCGCAAACCGGGAGAATACTTTTTCTGAAATCAAATCATGGTATCGTCTCTTAGTACCTCAGCGAGGCTGATATTGCGTACATTTCGCCATGCAAAATAGTACGCCAGCGCCACGGAACCTAAAATGGCCAGCATAAAAGCAGTGACGGAAAGTAAAGGCGCCTCCGCAAAAAACTCCCCGGCTGCCACATAACTGAGCTTCAGCATATACCCCACTGCGATGACTGCCGCCGGAAGGGTAATCGCAATGGGCCTGCCAGCCAGAACCAACGCTTCAATGCAGAACATTTTCCGGATTTTCCCGGGTGTCAGCCCCACGGACATATATCTGGCGAATTCTCTTTTTCTCTGCCGCACAAATCCTAATGTATTGGAAAACACATTTCCGATTCCGATCACTGCAAGCAGGACGCAGAAGCCTCCAAAGACAGCTTTCATGCCCGCGATTTGAGTGTGATTGGTTTCATATTCCCGAATACGGTTTTCACTTTCGATGGTATATTTTCGGCCCAGAAGCTCTTCGATCCGGCCTTGTAACACGTCCAATTCCTCCAAGGAAGCATTTTCTCCGCCGAGAACACAAATGCGGACATCCTCTTCGGCACCGCCGATTTGTCCTTTTATTTGTTTCCACAAAGATGCCGGAATAAAATGCACAAGTTCATAATAATCAAGTGATGCATACTGTTCTCTTAACATAGGCTCCTTTTCGGTATAAGACAGAACCGGAAGAACTGCCGTCCCGTCTTCGCTGCCGGACTGCCTCAATACACTGACTGCGTTTTCCGGAGTATCCGAAACTCTTAGATAGGGCATGTAGACAGGATGCCTGAAGTCAGGGTTGGTCACATCCCGGATCCGGTTTAGGATCACTGCCCCGTCAAGCCGCGGCGGAATGCCGAGCTGCTCACAATAAGTGAAAAAGCTGTTATCGTCCAATATGACCAAGGGAGCATTTACCAGCCATCCGTCGTTGGTTTGCGTTACATAATTGCCGGACGCAAGGGAAAAACCGCCGAAAGACTTCATGTTTTCGCTCATTTCTTCTTCCGTGATGATTCTCTTTGCGGTCCCTTTCTGGTAAACAATGGCGCTTTCCGCTGCGGCAAGTCCCTGAAGGGCCTCTGCCTCTTCAAAAGCATCCACTTCTGTGTCCTTAACGGTAATCATAATATCCCATACATTTTGATACCTTTCAAAATAGGTTTCTTTTGTGCTGATTCCCGAAAGGGTGAAGAAGCACTGCATAATGGTAAACGCCATGCATGAAAAAATAAGGGACAAGGATGTGGTCCGCAAGGCTTTCCGCTGTGCTTTTAATGCATTGCCTGCCAGCTCTCCTTCCACGCCAAACAGCAGCGTGAGTAAAGGAGAGCTTTTTTTGCGCTTTAACTGTAGTTCCCCTGTGTTCTTAATGGCTTCAAGAGGCGTCAGTCTGCTTAATTTTACCGCCGGAAGCCATGCGGAAATCCATAAGGTTATCACCGTAAGCAACAGTGTCAGTAACAAAACCAGAGGATGATAACCGGGAATTGCTTTGTGCCGTCCCGGAATATCGTCTCCCAGCAAAACATTTGTCATCTGCATCAGTCCCATACTGCCTGCAATGCCAAGCAGGTTCCCGGCCAGTATGGGCACGGCGCAAAGAGCGGCGGCCTCCTGCAGGAGGCATGTCCGGATCTGCTTTGGCGTGGCTCCGATACTGGAAAAAATACCGAATTGATGAATTCTTGCATTCATGGACACCGCAAAGGCATTATGAATGATCACAATCAACGAAAAGGAAGCCATTGCCGTTATTATGATAAACAGCGGAAACACAAGTCTGGGCGCCGTATCCCGGGAATCACGGATCAAATACATGGCCAAAAGGGGATAGTTATAGACAATCTGTTCCGCAGGAACCCCCAACAACTCTGCAATGCGGGGAGTGTCCGGGAGCACGGCCCGCAGATCGTCGAAATAGATATCTATTACCATTTCGCCCTCCTTATTTTCGAAGGAGCCTGTCTGACGCAGGGTGGAGGGATCTGCCGTTACCACATCCTTTACATTGGCAAAGTAAGTTATGTTCTCTATGTCTTCCTGACAGAATTCTCCCATGATACGGCTGTGCCAGCCGCCTTCTTCCAATACAATCCTCTCAACCTCGTATTTCCATGCATTATAAAATAATCCGCACAATAAGGATAAGAGCAAGGCCGAAACAAATGCGGAGAGCCTGACGGAGAAACCGGAGGAGCGGTTGTTTTTGATGTAATCTGCTGAATAATCTTTCCACATAGCAATCTGCTGTCACAGGTTTTGCGGCAGCAGGCTCACCTCCCTCCGTTTATCACTGATGATTCGCCCGTCCTCAACGGTAATAATACGTTCCGCTTCCAAGGCAACCTTTTCATCGTGGGTAATCAATATAATTGTCTGCTCAAAATTGCGGTTGGACAGCTTTAGCAAATCTATAATTTCTTTGGAATTTTTCTGATCCAGATTCCCTGTGGGCTCGTCCGCCAAAAGCAGGGCCGGACGGTAAATCAATGAGCGGGCAATGGCAACCCTCTGCTGCTGGCCGCCGGATAACTGGTTCGGCAAGGCGTCAAGCTTCTCGGAAATGCCAAGGGAACGTACCACTTTGTCAAAATATTCCTGATTCGGCTTTTTCTTGTCAAGCGCAAGGGGCATGAGTATATTTTTCCGTACCGTGAGAGTGGGAATCAGGTTATAAAACTGGTATACCAGTCCTACCTTTCTGCGGCGGAATATGGCGGCTTGTGTCTGGTTTAATTTGGATAGGTCGGTTCCGTCTATGGTGACTTTTCCGCCCGTGGGCTTGTCCACGCTGCCGAGAATATGCAGCAAGGTAGATTTGCCCGATCCGGATGCCCCGATAATGGCCACAAATTCCCCCTTGCTTACCGACAGGTTAATCCCGTCCAGCGCCACTGCTTGATTGCTGCGGTCGCCATATACCTTTCTGACGTCCTCACATTTTAAAATTTCCATTTTGTAGTCTCCTTTCAGCTGCATGTCAGAGGATTTTTTGAAACATACTCTGGAATTCCCGGATCTGCATTTGCGTTTTTCGTGGTATTTTCCACCATTCCTAAGAATTCTTTCAGCATTCATTAATAGGATAGCAAATGAAAATTACAACTCAGTGACTGTAGAAACGGATTTCAAAACAAGCTCCCCCTTCCGGCATATTTTTTGCCCGTATCGTCCCGTTTTGGCGTTCAATTATCTCCTTGGACAGAGCCAAGCCGATTCCTATGCCGCCGTCCTTCGCGTTACGCCCCCGATAGAACCGCTCGAAAAGGTGTGGGATATCTTCTTTCGGGAATCCTTCTCCATGATCCCGGATAATAATTTCCGTGTGTAAAGGATTCTGTGCATAGGTACAATGGATGGTTCCCCCCTTGCTATGCTCCATACAATTTTTCAACAGGTTCATAATCGCCTCCATTGTCCAGTCCAGATCGGCAGAGATCATCATCTCGCCCAGCTCCGGTATGTCAACGGAAGCGCCGGAGCCTGCAAATAATTCCTGCAGGTTGTCTGCCGCCAGAACAAGCAATGTGAAGACATCTACCTCATCTTTTTTCAATAGCAGCGTCCCGGCATCAATCCGGGATAACAGCAGCAAAGCTTCTTCTAAATGAGTCAGGCGCAAAAGCTGTTTTTCTATCTGTTCCAGCTGACTGTAGTGGAGGGGTATCCGGTTGGCGGACTTGAAATCCGGGTAGGGACAGGATGAACACTGGCCGGAAATGGCCTGCTTCAGCATTTGGACGGATAGGGAAATGGCCGTTATGGGTGTTTTTACCTGATGTGCAATATTGGACAGATTTTCCGCAAAATGATTTCTGGCCTGCATGGCCGTATCCTTTGTCTGATAGAGAAATGTCACCGTCTTGTATATTTCATCTTCCAGTTTGGAAAAATGATCCTCACCGGAAGCGGAGAGAATGACTGCCTGACCGGTGTTGACCTGTTCCAAATAATCTGCTAAAGCCTGAATCCGCATGGCTTCCGCTTTATTTCGATACATAAAAGTTAAGACAAAAAGAAGGATTCCCGCCAAAAAACCTAATAGCACATATAAAATATTCTGTCCGTAAGCGGAACCCGAAAAATCAGAGATACGATATCCCAAGGCTGACAAGATATCCTCTTCTGCCGTGCCGTCGGCATTTCCGCCGGTGTATTCCTTTAATGCGGCAGAAATCACTTTTTTTGCATCCGGATCCTGTTCCGCTATTTCCCCGCAGACAATGTTTATCAGGTCAAACGAAAGCCGGCTGTAATGACGGGAGACAAGCAGAACGGAGACCGCAGAGGCAATTAAGCTTACGGACAATACAAATCCCAGAGTGACGAAACTGTTTTTCCACCCGCTCATATCGTATCCTCCAGACGGTATCCCACACTTCTGACCGTTTTCAGGCATGGGGGCTGGGAAAGCTTATCCCGGAGCCGTTTTATGGTGACGGTAAGGGTGTTGTTGTTTACATAATTCCCGTTTACGTCCCATACCTGCGCTAAGATTTTTTCTCTGGTTACAGTCTTTCCTTTGTTCCGCATCAGATACAGCAGAAGTTCATATTCCGCCGCACTTAAGTCTATTTCCTCCGAATGACGGAAAACCATCCTCCGGTTTAAGTCCATCCGGATTCCGTCACAGGAGAGATATTGCTCCGCCGCATTGCCGGATCTGCGCAGTAATGCCAATATCCGGGAATGCAATACATCTAACGCAAAGGGCTTAACTACATAGTCGTCCGCTCCGTTTTGGAAGCCCGATACGATTTCTGCAGAATCCCCCCGGACGGTAAGGAAAATAATAGGCAGGTCCTTCCAGCGGCTGCGGATCCACCGGCACAGGCCGTCCCCATGCCCGTCCGGCATATTCCAGTCCAGCAGGACCAATGTAGGGACATGGGCCTCCAAGGCCTGTCTTGCCGTGGCAAGCGTGGCACATATGGTCACTCTGAAATTTTTCCGTTCCAGATATTCCTTTACGGCACCTGCAATATTGGGATCGTCTTCCATATAATATAAATCAACCATCGTCCGTTTCCGCCCTTTCTATATTAATCTCTCACAGTTAGTCTCGTACAAAATCCGTATCAGCAGGTTTTCACTGTCCGCTTTTCCAATCTGATTTTCACAGCCTGTTTCTTATTATATCAGAAAAAAGTTACAGTAAAATGACACCCACCACATTCCAGTAGCTTGCAGACACATGTAACAGGACTATGGGCCCCCTCCCTGTCTACATTTCTGCAGGCCCACCGTAACCATCGTGATGTAATCCTCCCGGTTCTGCAGGGACATTTCATTCAGGCCTTCCTCATAAGCATACCCCGGCAATTCCAGGCAATGCTCCCTGGCATACCCGCAAATCTTCCGGTACACCTCCTCCAGCCTGTCCCAGCCACCGATGCAATAGGTTCTCAGGTACACGCCTGCAGGCCTTATTGCATCAAAAATTTCTATATCTTCTCTTCCGTAGGCAAAGAAACAGTCGTAGCTGTGGTAGTTGCCATTTAAAATATGCTCCGCCAAAATCCGGCTTCCGAAATTATCATAAAGGCCGAATACTGACTTCAGCCGCAGGGAAAAATCTCCGGCGACTGCAAAGTCATCATCATCATATGCGCCTGTAATCGGTCCGCTTAACAAAATGCGCTGTTGGGGAAGCGTGACCATCTCTATTTTCCCATGTTCTGCTGCCAGGCTCATAGCAAGTTTGTTTGATTTCTGTTCCAAAAAATTTTTTGTATTCAGCAGTTCCTGAATGGACTTATCAATCAAACGCTTTTTTCCGGTAATCAATTCCGCAAGGGAAGCACCGGAAGGACTCTGCTGGTATCGGATGATCTCTTCAATAGATAAGCCGATTTTTCTCAGCATTAGAATCATTTCCAACTGCACTGTCTGGAAACAGGTGTAATAGCGATATCCGTTCTCTTCTTTGAATTCAGGCGAAAACAATCCAATCTCATCATAATAGTGCAACGTGCGTTTGTTGATACCATTGAGCTTTGCAAACTGTCCCGTGGTGTATAAAAAATTTTTATTTTTCATTGTAAAACCTCTTGACTTTACAGTTACTGTACACTTTATGATACCAAAAGATAAAGGGAATTACAAGAAGACAGGAGCGGCATTATGCGCTGGAGCATGTTTGAAAATTTTTTTCCAGATGTGCGGCACAAATTGTGTGAGCCGAATCCGGCATTCGGCCCGCACGCCTGCGCATAAACACGGCGGAATGGAGGTTCATATGAAACTTGTAAGCGCTGATTCCCCGCAGGAATATATGGATCTGCAGCGATACGCCTTGGGGAACCTTATGTTTTGGTTGTCCGGGATCAGGCTGGCAGCATGAGAAAGGAGCATTTCATGAAAACTATTTTTTCAAAGGTTAAATTAAAAGGACGACAGGTTGTTCTGCTGTCCGTCCTGGTCTTGTTTGCAGCGGTTGCAGAAATGATGCTGCCCTCGCTGCTGTCCCAAATGATCACCGGCGGCGTAACCGCTTCTTCACGCAGCGCCATTTATATACTTGCCGCCGTGATGGCAGGCATTACAGCACTTGCCTGTATCATCAATTTCCTGGCCCTGCGGATTGCTTCCCGTATTTCCACGGATTTCTCCGCCAGGCTGCGGGAACAGGTTTTTGAAAAGGTGCAGGACTTTTCTGCCGTTGAGCTTGATAAGTTTGGCACTGCCAGCTTAGTCGCACGGAGCACTTCCGATATTACAAATGTACAGAATTTCCTGGTCATGCTTTTGCGGATCGGTATCCTTGCGCCTATGATGGCAATGGCCGGATTGGTTTTCTCTTCCGCTACCGGCGGACAGGTCAGCTCAGTCCTCACCATATCCATCCCGGTATTATTGGTTGGGTGCGGCATTGTCATTCTGCTTGCTTCCCGCTATTCGGTGATGCTCAGACAAAAGCTTGACAAAATCAACCGGCTGTTTCTGGAATCTTTAGAAGGGGTACGGGTCATCCGTGCCTTCAATAAACAAAAGTCCGAAAGCCGCCGTTTCGGCGATGCAAATATTGATTATGCTTCAACTGCCATGGCCTCCGGCCGGGTTACCAGCCTTTTACTGCCGGTTATCAATGTGATCTTTGGCGTGACCACAGCGGCGGTTTTGGGACTTGGCGCACATTATGTAGAGACAGGCGCCATGGAAGTAGGTTCCCTGGTAGCCAACAGCCAGTATATCAGTATGGTACTGATGTCGGTGATGATGTTGGCCCTTGTGATCATGATGTTTCCGACAGCGTATGCCTGCTCCAAACGTATTGCGGAAGTGTTGGAAACGGAGACAAGCATCCGGGACGGTTCCTTCTCTTTGCAGGACCGGCCTCTCCGTTCTACTGTGGAGTTCCGTCACGTAACCTTTGCCTATCCCGGAGCGCCGGAGCCTATTTTAAAAGATGTCAGCTTTGAGACCCACCCGGGAGAGATTACTGCAATCATCGGCGGCACCGGAAGGGGCAAATCCAGTATTCTGAAGCTGATCCCACGGCTGTACGATCCCTTGTTTGGGGAAATCCTGATAGACGGTATCAACGCAAAGGACTACGCGTTGGATGAACTACGCTCCCTGATCGGCTATGTCCCGCAGAAAAACATTCTCTTTTCCGGCGATATTTCTTCTAACCTGAATCTTGGAAAAATCGATGGAACCAAGCAGGACTGGCAGAGGGCAGCCGGGATCGCCTGTGCCGAGGAATTTATTTTGAAAAAGGAAAACGGGTATCACGACGCGGTTGCACAGGGCGGGACGAATCTTTCCGGAGGGCAGCGCCAACGTATGGCCATTGCAAGGGCAGTTATGAAAGAACCTGAAATTTATGTCTTTGACGACAGTTTTTCCGCCCTGGATATGAAAACCGACCAGACACTCCGGAAAAACCTGAAAGCCGCTATGGGCAATGCCACTGTCATTATGGTGGCCCAGCGGGTCAGCACAATTTTGGACGCAGACCGTATTCTGGTGATTGACGACGGCATGATCGTGGGACAGGGAACCCATAAAGAGCTTTTGGATACCTGTCCACTCTACCGCGAGATCGCAGAAATACAGTTGGGAAAGGAGGCTGTCTGACATGAAAGAAAACACATTCAAACGACTTCTCAAGTATTTGAAACCCCATCGGCTGCGGCTGTTTTTTGTCCTGCTGTTTGCTTCCGTCAGCACGATTTTCACAGTCATGGCGCCCTTTGTCACCGGCCAGGTCACAACAACCCTGTTTGACTGCATCCGGGACGGCGTATTTTATTGGGAAACCATTCTCCGGCTGCTTACGGCACTGGTATGCCTGTATTTGATATCCCAATTTTTTTCTTTCCTGCAGGGATTCCACATGGCAGGGATCACTGCAAATGTCATGCGTGAGATCCGGAGTGATATTGACGGAAAAATGCACAGGTTAAAACTGAATTACTACGATACCCATACTCACGGCGATATCCTCAGCGTAATTACAAATGATGTGGATACCATCAACAATACCGTCAGCCAGAGCCTTACTTCCATTGTCACACAGGCAGTTACCGCCATCGGGATTCTTTGTATGATGCTGGCGATCAGTCCGAAGCTGACGCTGATTCCGGTCATCATGGTGCCCCTGTCCCTGCTCAGCGCGGCAGGCGTTATGAAATCCGGCGGCAGGCATTACGGGAAGCAGCAGAAGCTGTTGGGACAGCTCAACGGATATATTGAGGAAATGTATAACGGCCAGCAGGTCGTTCAGTCCTTCAATTATCAAGAGCAGGCGAAACAGCATTTTTCTGTGCTGAACGAGGAGCTGAAGAACAGTTCCTATAAGGCGGAAACCACCGCAGGAGCGGTCAGTCCGATCACTACCTTCGTAAACGATATGGGGTATGTAGCCTGTGCCGCAATTGGCTGCCTGCGTGCCATCGCTGGTTTTATTGCCGTAGGAAATGTGCAGGCCATGCTGGAATATACCCGCCGTTTTGCCGAACCTTTTTCCTCACTGGCAGGTATGGCGGGAAGCTTTGGTGCGGCAAAAGCCGCCGGAGACCGGATATTTGCTTTGCTGGACGCGGAGGAAGAGCTGCCGGAAACAGAGCATGGAATCATTCCGGAAGATCGTTCCGGCAGTGTAACCTTCCAAAATGTCCAGTTTGGATATACACCTGACCGTATGCTGATGAACCGTGTGGATTTGACCGTAAAACCCGGCCAAAAGGTTGCCATCGTAGGCCCAACCGGCGCCGGCAAAACAACCCTGATCAACTTGTTAATGCGCTTCTATGAAATAAACAGCGGATCCATCACAGTAGACGGCGTGAATATATGCGATATGCCAAGAGAAGAGCTGCGGGATCGCTTCGGCATGGTCTTACAGGACACATGGCTTTTTGAGGGAACCATTGCCGATAACCTGGGATATGCGGAAGAAAATATGGACCGAAACAAAATCATTGCTTCGGCAAAGTCCGCCTGTGCCCATAATTTTATCAAAACACTTCCCGGCGGCTATGATATGGAGCTGTCGAAGGGCGCAGAAAATATTTCTCAGGGCGAACGTCAGCTCCTCACCATTGCCCGTGCCATCGCTTCTGATCCTGAGATCATGATCCTGGACGAGGCCACAAGCAACGTAGATACCCATACGGAGGTTTTGATCCAGCAGGCTATGGCACGGCTTATGAAAGGCCGTACCAGTTTTGTGATTGCCCACCGTCTCTCTACCATCCGCGATGCTGATATGATTTTATATATGGAGGACGAAGATATCAAAGAAGTTGGAAACCATGAAGAGCTGATGCATAAAAACGGAAGATACGCCGCTCTTTATAACAGCCAGTTTGCATAATATTCCATGCCCCTTTATATTCCTGACTTCTACATCCAAAGCAGTCAGGAATATAATCGGCACGGAGGAACCTTCCGTACTACCTTGCAAATATCTAAGTCGTCCCATCCGACAGCGTAACATCCAACAGCAATATCCTCAGAAGCCATTTCAAATTTCGGTTTTTCAATTAATAATATACTTACCATCCCAGTTCCAATAGCCAGTTATTTAACAGTCTCTCCCTATCCTTCTCCTTTATCCCTAAGTCTTTAGGACTTATATACTCGCCCTTAATGTTACCATCTACAATATACAACACTCTGGAACACTTTGCTGCTACCTTTGCGTCATGGGTTACCATCATAATCGTTGTTCCTTCTTTGTTTAACTTTACCAGCTCCTCCATTACCTCATTTGACGCAGTTCTGTTCAAAGCTCCCGTAGGCTCGTCCGCAAATAAGACCTTGGGCATATTAATCATACTCCTGCAGATGCAGGCCCTCTGAAGCTGCCCTCCTGAAACTTCATTGATATCGTTATCGACAATATCAATAATACCCAGCTTACGCATTAAATCCTGTCCACGCCGGACCGTTTCCTTACGTGTTTCGGTATTCTTATCAGATTGTACCGCAGGAAGAATAATATTGTCGAGAACGGTGAGATTTTTAAGCATATACATCTGCTGAAAGATAAAGCCCATTTCATCAAGACGTAAGTCTGCAAGCTTCTTTTCACCCATTTCTGCAATGTTCTTTCCACAGAATTTTACTTCGCCTGCGCTAATGGAATCCATGCTCGAAACGGCATACAGGAGAGTTGATTTACCCGAACCAGACGGCCCCATAACGGCTACCATTTCGCCTTCAGAAACGGTAAAGTTTACATTTTTCAAAACGTTGTTCTGGCGTTTGTTTACGATATATGTTTTGCAGAGGTCTTTTACTTCTAAGATATTCATAATTGGTTCCTTTCTTAATCTATTGATTTCTAATATTTAATCTTAAAATTTGATTTGAAGTTACTCAATGTTCGCAGTGTCGGAAGCCTTGATTTTCCTTGTGTAAAGCGCGGTCAAAAATGCACTGACAGTTGTTGTGACAAGAATGACAACAGGGAAAATCAGATACATTTCAACAGGATTGATAACGTAAGCGGGTGCAAGCTCCATACCCGCCATTTTAAAAATGGGGTCAAAACATAAGTGCGTAAGCGGTATTGCAAAAATTTCCCCCATAATTACCGCAGTCATTCCCACAAATGTAAATCGCAATGTGTGGTATGCATAAATCTTTCCGTTTCGTGTGCCTATGGCTTTCATGAGCGCGATTTCGCCCTGCTCCTTTGCGATAAAAGAGCGCTCCATCAGTACGGTTATGAGTGCAGCTAATACGATTGTGAAAACAGCCACAAGGGATTTTACCGCTTCAAGAGCTCCCGCGATACCGACCATATCCGCTACTGCTTCGGCGCAGGTTCTCATATTTCCATAATCGGGAAAAATCCTCTGAATTTCTTCTATTCTCCGTTCAATATCCCAGCTTGACAGCTTGCGGTCAGGATGATCCGTAAAGGTGATCTGTGTATTGCCGCCGCTCACTGCCTGAACATAATTGATGTACGCATCGGTGTGAAGCCTGATATCGCTGCCCGCCATGTTAAAAGACTGGAAAAACGCCGAAATGATATATTCCTTATCTCCGTCAATGGTTTTTATCGTAACGGTATCACCAATCGTTGCGTTCAGCTTATCCGCGGCAATCCGTGTTATCGCGATTTCATCTGTATTCTGCGGCGCTGTTCCTGCCGTGTATTCATACATATCCATTGTGGAGCCTGTGCCTTGATAGATACAAATATTGCTCTCGTTTTCTCCGAAGGATACGGGCAGCATAAATGTGATTTCCTGATAGCATTTTGCGGGAATGCCATGTTCTGCAAGCGTCTGTTCCATTTCGTCAAGGTGCTTTTCAAGCTTTTCGTGTCCGTCTTCCATCATACATTCCGCAATGATTTTACTGTCCAGATAGACATCGCAGTCCGCCCATCCAAGTGATGCGGCAAGACTGCCGCTGTTTATGGTAGAAACCGTTGCCGAAAGTATCAGCAGAAGAGACAGACATAAAAAGAATGTAAGTGTGATAATGCTGTAACGCCGTGGACTGCTTACAATATCATTCAGTGCAAGGAAAGGCGCCATCGACAGCTTGGATTTCCCTAAACTCATAAGGCTCTTTTTGCGGAAACGTTCCCCTGTCTGGCCGTTTCTGATCGCGTCAATGGGTGTCAATTTCTTAACCTTGCCTGTACAGCCATAGCAGAACCATAAAATTACCGCTACGACAAGAACAGCACAAACAATGTTTACCAAAATCGGACTTTGATTTCCGATAATCATGTTCTGCGAAGAAACGCTCATAAGCATTTTACCGAAGGGGAAACTTAAAGTCAGGCCAATCGCCGCACCGATTGCAGAAAGCCCTATATATTTCACAAGGTATAATCCCCGGATTTTGAAATTGCCGATGCCAATCGCCTTCATGACTCCGATTTCACGAAATTCCTCGGAAAGTGTAAAGGAAATAGTAAAACGTAAAACTGCAAATGCTGTTATAATAAGAATCATGCTTACGATAAGCAGAATCCCTACCACGATCATGTCAAAAACATATAAGTATTTCATAAGAGCTCTGTCCATTGTAAGAACGCTGTTCTCTACAATCGGTTTGATCTGTGGCAGAACCTTTTCCATATCGGAAGAATAGATATAAACAGACTTACCGCCGTAATATCTTTCCGTATTTTCTGCGGAAAGGAAACGCTCAAAATCCTCTTTACTTATGATATAGCGGTAAAACGTTACCTGCTGTGAACCCAAAAGCGCGTCCTTTATTTTATCCGCAAGAACAAATTCACGGCGCACACCGTTTAATTCTATGGTAAGCTTGTCGCCCACATCAACTCCGAGCGCGTCCGCCTCACCCTCCTGCATATAGAACTCACCTTGCCTGACCGTTTCAAGGGTACTGCCATCGGAAAGAAAATAATTCATACAAATGTCGCTTTGAATCAGATTCATACCCTCGACAACGATATCCCCGTCCTCATAGATAAAATTCTCGGGCGATAAAAACAATACGTTTTCCGTTGCATAGCGGTCTACTGCACTTACAGACCTTACCGTTTCATCAATGCCAACGGCACAATTTTTATTCATGACAGCCGCAAAATAATCAGGCATGTCTGCCATTTCAAAATAACTGTCCAGTGCCGTGGTCACATTGATAATGTTGTTGACACTCGACGACACAAACATTGTGGCAAGAATAATAAACAATAGAAGAATAATATTCATTGCCCTTTTTCTTTTTAAATCCTTTTTTAGTATGTTCAGATACATTTTTTACCTCCTCTTTCAAACTTCCCGTCATGCTGCAATTGGTGGCACAAACAATTTTTTGTTTTGCTTCTGCAAATTGATTCTACAAGAGAAATTATTAAATAATCCTTAAATCAAACAAGGAACCGATTCATAAATTGTTTGTGCCGCCATTGGAGGCATGCTCGGAAGTGTGCATAAAAAACTTCAGAGTCACTAAATGTAACTCTGAAATCATCATATCCATTATGCTTTTCTAACTACTATTGTCACGCAAAAAACATCTTCCTTCATTCCGGCAAAGATTTCACCATCCATTTTGCGCATCAGTGTTTTGCAAATATAAAGCCCCAGACCGTTCCCCTTCATACCGGTACTATTGCTTCCACGGTAAAAGGAATCGAAAAGATTCGGAAGTTCCTCTTTTTTCAGATTACACCCCGAGTTCTCGATCCGTATTAATTTACAGTCCTCTTCCTCTCCAAACGAAATACGGATACTCTTACCATCACCATATTTTATGGCATTTTCCAGAACATTTTGCAGAACCTCAGCCATACGGTCCTTATCCCCTTTGACAAGGCATTCCGAGATTTCATCCACATGAAATTCGGTGTGAATTACAGACAGCTTATCCTTATAATAACTTTCTGTGGCTTTCACAACCTCCGTAAGGTAATACTCTCCCATACGCACATCCAAATTCAGAAAGTCTTCTCTGGATGCCGTTACAATTTCATTCACGTATCCCTTTATTTCTTTCACATTCCTTGCAATGCCCTGCAAAGCTTGGTCCTTTTTCTCCTGTGTGTCATATAAATTCTCCGACAGCGCTTTGGAATACAGTTCAATGGAAGAAAGCGGCGTTTTAATATCATGGGACAAAGAAAGAATCAATGTCTTCCGCTCCTTTT